>CASFDA010000013.1 GCA_949293335.1 uncultured Spirochaetales bacterium | reverse complement strand
TTTTGATACCTGCTATGTGGACAGTATTCCTGTACTTCCCGTTCCTGTTGCCTTCATCCCTGTAGCAGATCCAGTGGGTGTTCCCATACTGATTAAGATCTATTGCGTTGTATCCGCTCCTGAACTTCAGCTTCCCGTTCTTCTTTCCTGTCTTATTCCTCTTTCTAGCAAGGGATGCCATATCTTGCTTGATGGAGGAATATACCGACTGGATGAATTTGGCAGGCAACGTGAGCTGGCGGACAACAGCATTGCCGTCCTTATCAAGGGATGTGATCTCCCTTGTCATTGTGTTGAATGTCCTGAAGGAATCGGCATCGAGCGAGATGAGGTAGTTGCAGAGCCATCTGCACTCTGTGAAGTAGTGCCAGAGCTTCTCCTGTTCAGCCTTATTGAGGCACTTCAGATTAAGCTTCAGTTCCACGCAGACAGGGCGCATCGAGGCATGGCGGAGACGGGTTTCCTTTCCCTTCTCCTTTATCATATTGTTCTTCACGATGCGTGCCGATTCATTCATAATTTATTGTATCATATTCAATTATGTTAGGCAATTCATCTCCACCCTGTAGAAGATGGAGTCTTCTTGCCAATTTCGGGATAAAGATAGTTTGTTCTCACTTTCAAGAAACATGACCATGTAAAGCGGGATGGAAAGAATGCCGTCCATTTCTCCCACATTACGTCTTGAGAGCCTGATCGCTTGATCTATGGCATACTTCGGATTGGATAAGACAGTTTCCAGAGATTTTGATTTGTTATTGTCTCCGCTCGTTACCTCTAGTAGACAGGATTTTCCTTTATGCATTATTACGTCTTAGCATGACAAAATTTTTACGTCATACGACGAGAATAATTTGATTTTCATAATAAATATGACGAATTGCATTTGTCTGTGATGATATAGAGGCTTATAGCTGAACGAGATCTAACTTGGTCTCTGATGTTGACTGAATTTTTCCCATTGTGGTAGATTTGATTGGAATCCAACAGGGGGCATCGCCTTCTGATTCAAGATAAGAGGTACATAATCAATGTCAGGCCACAGTAAATGGGCAACCATCAAGCATAAGAAAGGTATTGCGGATGCTAAGCGTGGACAGAAGTTCACCAAGCTAATTAAGGAAATTTCAGTAGCTGCCAAGATGGGCGGACCTGACCCTGAATCCAATGCCAGACTGAGAACTGCTGTATTGAAGGCAAGAGCAGAGAACATGCCTAAGGACAACATCGAAAGGGCAATCAAGAAAGGTTCTGGTGAAATGGGAGCTGCGAATTTCTACGAGCTCACATATGAGGGCTATGCTCCGGGCGGAGTTGCTATCATCATCGATACCCTTACCGATAACAAGAATAGGACTGCTGCAGATGTCAGAAGCACGCTTACAAAGCTCGGTGGTTCTCTCGGTTCGACCGGATGTGTAAGTTACATGTTCCAGTCAAAAGGTGTAATCACATACGATGCAGAGAAGTATACAGAAGAGCAGATTTTTGAGGCCGCTCTTGAGAACGGAGCAGAAGACGTCACAACAAACGATGGCGTCATCGAAGTGACAACAGCTCCTAATGATTTCGCATCCGTCCTTGAAGCCATGCAGGCTGCTGGCTTTGAACAGGATAGCGCTGATGTCGAGAAGATCGCTGATCAGACAGTTACCCTCGATAATGAAAAGGCCAACAAGGTACTCAAGATTGTCGAGCGCCTCGAGGACCTTGACGATGTGCAACAGGTATCTACAAACCTTGATCTGCCTGATGATTTCCAGGAGGAGTGATTGAGGATCCTGGGTATTGATCCAGGTCTTGCTGAGACGGGCTGGGGTGTCGTGGAAGAAATTTCAGGGCATATCCGGCCTATTTCTTTTGGAATAATCAAGACCGACAAAGAAGATGCACTCGAAAAGAGGATATATACGCTCGGGGAGGATGTAGCCACGATCGCGAGGAAATACTCGATCGCGGCAGCATCTATTGAGGATATTTATTTTGCACGCAACATAACGAGTGCTGTACCTGTTGCAAAAGTCATCGGAGCAATCACATTCAAGCTGATGAGCATGGATATCCCAATATGCTATTATTCTCCTCTCGAGGTGAAGCTTGCAGTCACAGGAACTGGAACTGCAGACAAACGCCAGGTACAGGAGATGGTCAGAATACATCTCGGCCTTGAGAAGATACCGAAACCTGATCATGCGGCAGATGCACTTGCAGATTGCATATGCTTTGTCACACACAACAACAGACTGACTAGAGGCATGAAATGATAAACGCCATAAGGGGAAAGATAGTTGAATACAGAGAGGGAAGTGTAGTCGTTCTTTCCTCTTCTGGTATTGAATTTACCATGGAAGCATCTGTGAACAGCATAGTGAAATTCCGTGAGCTTAGCGAAAAAGAGGATGAGGTCAGGGTGTTTGCACATCTGATACATAGGGAAGATGCGATGCTTCTCTATGCTTTTTCGAGTGAAAAGGAAAGGACATGCTTTCTTGAGCTTCTGAGTGTTAACGGAATCGGTGCGAAGCAGGCCCTCAAGATCCTTTCCTCTGTTACTGTCGAAGAGTTCATAAAGCTTCTGAACAATCAGGATGTCAGGAAGCTTTCGAAAATTCCTGGAGTAGGGCAGAAGACAGGACAGAAACTTGTCTTGCAGCTGAGGAATGTACTTGTCATTGATGATGAAGATGATAGTATTCCGGAAAATAGGACACTCGGCTCAAAGACGAAAGAGTATGATGATATCATCGAAAGTATAGTTGGTCTTGGATACGAGAGGAGACTTGCGCGGGAAAAGGTCATGAAGTACGTCAAGGAACATGAGAAAGAGCTCTCTCCTCTTACACATCAGGAGAAGGAGGACAGGATCCTGATGGCTGTGATGAGGGGGTACTGATGGTCGTCGACTTCGAGAGCGAGCTTGATGAACTTGAAAAACTTGGTGCAGACAAACTCATGCGCAAGGAATATGTGGAAAACGAGGATTCTCATGAAAACATCCTCCGCCCTTCACGGCTTGAGGACTTTCAGGGACAGGAGGAGATGAAAGAGAATCTCAGGATCTTCATCAATGCTGCAAAAGAGAGGAATGAAGCGCTGGATCACACGTTCATAGTCGGTCCTCCCGGTCTTGGAAAGACTACACTTGCATCGATCATCGCAGAGGAGATGCATGCTGAGATAAGGATGACGAGCGCGCCAGCACTCGACAAGCCGAAGGATCTTGCTGGAATCCTCACGAACTTGAATGAGAACACAGTGTTCTTCATCGATGAGATACATCGTCTCAAGCCAGCACTTGAGGAGATGCTCTACATTGCAATGGAGGATTACGAGATCGACTGGGTCATCGGACAGGGGCCAGCTGCACGTACGATGCGTGTCCCTCTTCCTCATTTCACACTTGTGGGGGCAACCACAAAGGCAGGAAGTGTCTCGAGTCCTCTTTCTTCCCGTTTTGGGATAAATATCCACATCGATTTCTACTCGGATGAAGAGCTCGCTGCGATCATCCGCCGTTCAAGCCGGATCCTTTCTGTAGAGATTGATGACGAGGCGCTCCTTCTTCTCGCGCATTGCTCGAGGGGAACTCCGAGAATTGCAAACAGGCTTCTCAGGAGACTGAGGGACTATGCGACATACCTGAGTGGCGGAGTGATCACGAAAGAGACTGTGAAAGAAGGACTCAAGAGACTCGGTATCGACGAGAATGGCCTTGAGAAGATGGACAGGAACATACTGAGGACGATCATCGAGTACTATCAGGGAGGGCCTGTCGGGGCAGACACCCTGAGCATCTCTGTAGGGGAGGCTGTTGAGTCACTCGAGGACTTCTATGAACCATATCTTATACAGAAAGGTTATCTGAAACGCACTCCAAGGGGACGGTGTGTAACGAAAAAGGCTTATGAACTATTGAAAATCGAGGTGAGTGGTGCTGACCAAGGACTTTTATTTTGATCTTCCTGAGGAACTGATTGCCCAGTTCCCGACCGAAAGACGCGGTGATGAGCGTCTCTTGGTCCTTTCCCGTGATACAGGATGCTACACAGACAGGATGATGAGGGATTTTCCTTCTCTCCTTTCTGCGAATTCCGTTCTTGTTGTCAATAACAGTAAAGTCCGCAAAGCCCGCGTGTTTGCTGAAAGCGAGAGCGGGGGAACTGTAGAATTCCTATTCCTTTCCGAGAATCCTGACTTGTCATGGAATGTGATGGCGAAACGGGCAAAGAAGCAGAAGATCGGAAAGCGATACCTATTCTCATCAGGCGACAAAAGCCTCTCTTTCTTTGCGACACTGACTGGGGAGAACGAGGATGGGACAAAGGTTCTCACGTTTGACAAAGCCATTGATGAGAACTTCTTCCTCAAGCTAGGGCACGTTCCCCTTCCTCCATATATCAAGAGGGAAGATCTCTTTTCAGACGAGAACAGATACCAGACGATCTATGCGAAAAAGGAAGGGAGCGTCGCTTCTCCGACTGCAGGGCTTCACTTCACTCCTGAAATTCTTTCTGAGATAAAAGAGAAGGGCATTGAAATATATGAAGTCACCCTTCACGTTGGTTCCGGTACTTTCCTGCCTGTGAGGACAGAGAATATCGAGAATCATCACATGCACACTGAAAGCTATGAGATAAGCGAGTCTGTCGCATCTTCCCTGAATCGTGCGAAGAAGGAAGGAAAGAAGATAGTTGCTGTCGGTACTACGAGCATGAGGACACTTGAAAGTGCAAGTGATGCTGATGGACTTCTGAAAGCTGGAATAAACAAGACGGACATTTTCATTTATCCAGGGTACAGGTTCAGGTTTGTCGATGAGCTTCTCACCAACTTCCATACACCCGAATCGACTCTGCTGATGCTTGTATCAGCTTTTTCCAGAAGAGAGTACATAATGAATGCATATGAGCATGCAATAAAGGAAAAATACCGGTTCTTCAGCTACGGGGATGCGATGTTCATCAGGAAAGGATGAAGGAAAGGATCTCTTCCTCGGTATCTCTGATCGACAGTTTTCCCTCGAGTCTGAGTTTCTTCACATTTTCAGGGAGACGGTGATACTCCTTTTGATAGTTCATCCTCACTTTCTCAAGGATTTCTCTCTTCTCGTAGATCTCTTTCTCGCTTTTCCTCATGTCTATCCGGGAAATTGCATCATCGGTGGATATATCTAGGAAGATGTAATACTCAGGAAAAGGAAACGGATTTGTATCCCTTATGAAGGAAAGGGGCAGATCGAGCCCTTGATAGGCGATTGTCGACTGCATGTAACGGTCGGAAATCACGGTGCAACCTCTTTCCAGGTGCTCGATGATTCCGTTCTTGCCGAACAGGTGGAGGCTCCTGTCGCTCGAGAAGAGCAGGGACAGTGTCTCTTTCGGGAAGTCAAGTTTTCCTGAAAGCACATTCCTGATCAGCTTTCCTATGTCGCTTGATGTCGGTTCTGCGGTCAGGAATACTTCCTTTCCACGTCGTTCCAGATTTTCTTTCAGAAGTTTTGACTGCGTGGTCGTGCCTGCACCATCTATTCCTTCGATAACTATGAAGTCTTTGAGGATTTGATTCATATGAAAAACTACCTGAGTGAAAAGTATTGTCACATAGATTATAATCGCACTTGATAGCATTATGAAATACCACACTCCGAAGATGATCATTGCCATTGTAGTTTCTCTGATCCTCGTCTTTCTCGTCGTGGTATCTTCCATCTTGTACATCTATGGTCCCTATACACCTGCGATGAAGCTCTCTGAGAGTGTGATTACAGAGCTCGAGCAAGGATTCGGAGGCTGGCGGATAGCTTTCAGTTTCAAGGACAGAACATTTCTTTCAAAGATGGAACTGAGGGAGGTGGACGTATTTTTCCAGGAAGAGCTTGTCGCATCATTTGACAATCTCGAGCTTGGAGAGACGATCTTCTCCGCGTTGAAGTCCCTGATCACAAAGGATGGCAACATAAGCATAAGGACAGAGGGGTCCTCATTCTACGTTCCTCCTTCTTCGATCGATGATCTCTTCCTTCTCTTTTCAGGTTTTCTCGATTCCCTCAGATCTGGAAACCTTTCACTTCTGGATTTTTCTTCAGTCAATCTTCCTGAAGATACATCCGGGACCGCTTTGCCATCTACTACGGAGACAGGTGGTATCCTTATTGATGTGAGGATGTCGGATGTCTCTCTCATATATGAGGATACAGTCCTGACAAAGGGTGGTTCCCTCAGTTCTGTGATACACAGTGCGCGTGGTGTCGAGTCATTCTCACTCCAGCTTGGAAATGTTTCATTCTCCCGTCCTGATTACTCATTCTCTCTTCCCTCCATCTCTTTCGGAATTGCAAGTGCACAGGAAGGGTATCTGTTTTCGCTTTCTTTCCCATCTCTTTCCTTGTCTGCAGGAGGTGCAGATATCCAGCTGGAACTCTTCTCGACATCGGTCGAATTCCCATCTCTCTCTTCTTTGTCAGATATCAGGACGATCGCCTTGTCACTTTCCTCCCTTTCTTTCGAAATGGGGGATGACCTCTTTCTCTCCACGTCTGATCTATTCCTTTCATACGACGGATCAGATGTGGAGGCAAACTTCAATCATATTGTCGGAAGTTATTCTGGGTATGTGATCGATTTCAGCAATTCCTCTTTCGGTTATTCTGCTGAAAGCGGGAATATTTCTCTCCTCCTCGATGAAGGGGTTATCTATAGGAACACTGATCCATTTGTTGTACTCGAGAATATTATCCTGAATAGGTCTGATGGTGATCTGTTCCATTTCTCAGCAGACCTTGTCTCCCTTCCTCTTTCCCTTTCGTTCTCAGGCGGCTCGGTCAGGAGCATCAATCTCTCTGGACTTTCGGGAACTTATGGCGATGATGGAAGATTAGGTGCGTCTCTGACTCTTTCCCTTTCTTCTGGCGACGATGCTCTGGATTCTCTTCTTGTCGAACTGTCATTGAATGCTCTTGTCAACAATGGCAACTTGGAGCGTCTCTCAATAGAGGATGAGCGCATTTTTTATCTCGACGAAGAGAAGGATGCTGCTATCATGCTCGATTACCAAGGTGGGAAGGGAAGTCTCTCTATCAGCTCTGGTGAGAGTTTCAGCTTCAGCGCAGAACTCGATTCTGGTTTTGATTTTTCTCTTTCAATGAATAATTGCAGCCTCTATCCGTTTTCTTCGCTTTTCACTTTCTTCTTTCCTGCAATCGAGAACTATATCGGTGCGGATTCCATTCTCTCCGGAACAGCCACCGGAAGCGGAGATTTCCAGGATGGCTTTGATCTTGATTCCACAGCTTCCCTCACATTCTCTTCCCTCACGTTCAACGGAATACCGTTTGACACTTCCATTTCATCCAGAGTTGTTAAGGAAGGAGACTATCTTACAATCGAAAACCTCTCGCTCTCTCTTCCTTTCATGCAGATCTGGGCAAATGGTGATATAAGTCTCAGGACGCTCTTGCCCTCATTTGACATCATTATCTATTCGACGAGGGAGAACGAGATAATAAACCTCAACATGGACAGAAAAGGGGATGATGCTGTTGATTTTGACTTCCGTATCCCTGTTCTCGGAGATGGAAGGCTCTATGGCAGTCTTGGTCTGGGGGAGAATGAGAACACGCTATTTTCAGATGCGCATCTCAATATCTATTCCAGGGATATGGACTTCCGGATCAATGTTGGCTTTGATGACAAGACGATGACAGTCGAGAACGAGCGGGCATTCTTTGGTATTTCCTGGCTGGATGGAATCAATGCCGATCTGACATTTGATTCTTTCGAGCTTCCCTCAAGTCTTTTTGATAACGGAGGTCTCATCAACGGCGGCTTCACTCTCTCTTTCGACATAGTCAGTCAGGAGTATCATCTCTATTCTGAAAATTTCTCCATCAGGGACCTTACTTTCATTCCTTCATACCCAGATCTCTCTTTCTCAGTAGACGTCGACAAGTCGGGAGTCCGTGTGAATGATATACTCATCACAAGTGATGATTATCCAGATCTCAGCGGAAACTTCAATTTTTCCAGTGAAGATAGCAGTGTGGCATTCATACTTTCTGGTGGAGATGAGGAGATACTTCTGTCCCTTTCAGAGTATGCGGACTTCTACTCTGGACTCTTGAGCGTAAAGAATCTGGATCTCGGAAGGTTCTCTTTCCCCGGGAAGAAGCTATCACTTGCGCTCATAGGAAGAGGACAGGATCTCAATACACTCTCTTTCAATGGAAATCTGCACGCCGAGAATATCGATTCGGAGTCTGATCCATTCCTGATCAATGCTGATATATTCATCGACAAGGACACTCTCTATCTTGACGATGTGATATATGAAGATGGCCTTGGCAGACTTGAGCTGAGTGAATTCATGCTCTCGCTCGACGAGGGGACACTGAATTTCCCGTTTGATTATCAGAGGACGCTCATAAATTTCGACAGGAACCATACATTCTCCCTTTCTGGACTTTTGAACCTCACATTCGAAAAGCAAAATGATTTCCTTTCGTTCATCTCGACATTGAGAAACCTTGATAATCTGAGTGGCATTGGAGGAAACATCACTATCTACGGCATGTCAATTGATGACATGTCTCTGATAAATGAAAGTTCATCAGATTTTGTTTATAGCGGAAACACATTGTCATTTGCCGGTTCTCTGATCGATGGAAGAATTGGCATTTCGGATCTCGTTTCCTTTGATCTCTCGCTATTCTTCAGGCCATTGGGCGACATAGTGCTTTCTGGAGTTCTTGGCGATGAAAGTGATCTGACGATCGATATTTTCAACGTTGACCTAGAGGTTCTCAATCCGTTCTTCCGCGGACCTATTGTGGTAATAGATGATGATACGTTCGTGGATGGAAGGATAATCCTTTCTGGCAGTCCAGGCGATTTCCATACATATGGATACCTTACGACAGAGAGGCTTGGAATGGACGTCTTCTGGCTTCCTGGCGAACACCTTGTTGCAAACAATGTCTATATGTCCATATGGGACAACCATGTGAAGTCAAACATGACCGATGTCACTGTAATCGAGAATGGGGGAGAGAGGATCAAGCGAGGAAAGGTTCTCGTGACATTCAGTCTCACATCATCGCTCGGCCTTGAGTACTATACGGTTGATGCATATGTAGAGAAAGGAAATGAACTTAATTTCCGATTCCCGCTAAGGAGTATGAACATCGATATCCTCGGAGATATTTCCGGACATTTCTCCCTTTATCAGGATGGGCACAGGAATGTCGATCTCAAAGGTGAGCTTGATTCTACAAGATTTGAACTCTCGTATGGTCTTCACGAACTGCCATTCTGGTATCGTCCGACAGCCCACGTCGAGTTTGATTTCAACATGCATCTGATCGAGAACTCCTCGTTCATATTCCCACTCGGGCCAAATCCTATCCTCTCCGCTTCGTTCAGGGAGGATCAGAATGTGAGGTTCACCAGTGACGAAAACGGATTCAGGGCTTCAGGGCAGCTCGATTTCCGTGCAGGTGAGATCTACTACTTCCAGCGTTCGTTCATAATCCGTGAGGGAGGAATTCTTTTCAGGGATACTGGATTCGGACTTGAACCTGTAATAAATCTGCGCGCCGAACTTCGTGACTATGACACGAACGGTGAGAGGATTAATATCTATCTGGTGCTCCGGGAGGCAACGCTAGATAATTTCAATCCTACATTCGAGTCCATACCGCAGCGTCCTCTGAGCGAGATTATGGAAGTCCTCGGCAATGCGATAATATCCAACGATCCAAACAGCACGGGACTCTCTTCCGTCGTCTCTCTTGTGAATACCGGAGTAGGGGCCCTCTCACGTTTTGGTTATATTCCTACAGGCAGCCTTGGAATCAGGGAATCTATCCGCGAAACGTTCGATCTGGATACTGTGAACATACATACGAACATTCTCGGCAACATGGTGTATGAGGCATTCACGAGGAGAGACAGCAGCCGCATCAGTCCGCTTGCAAGCTATCTTGACGGTACATCACTTTATCTCGGCAAATATATTTCTCCGACAGTATATTTCGAGGCTCTGTTCCATCTTTCATCAGACAGCGGGAAACTGAGGAGGCATGAGAACAGGTGGGGGCGCAATAGTTCCAGCGGAACAAGCTTCCTTTCAAACGATCTGATACTTGAGACCGAGATATCCCTTGAATGGACAAATCCTATGTGTCAGGTGAAGATATTCACAGCACCCGAGAATTTCAATTTTTACGAAATCATTGACTCTCTCGGCTTCAGCGTCACAAAACAGTTCCAGTTCTGATGGGTGTTGTTTGCGTGTACTCCTTTAAAAGATATTTCGATTCTATCTGTTTTTTGCTATAGTGTCCGAAGGAGCAACGATGAGAGTTTGGAAAATCCTTTCACTGGCAATGATTTTGTTCTCATCCTTCGTCTTGACGCTTTCTGCAGAGGGACTCCTGAAGGATGTAATAATAGAAGGAAATTTGAATGAAGAGGACAGGGCGGACCTCAATTCCATTTTGGACCTGTATCGGGATCAGAGCTTGAATGATGAGCTTATCTCGAATGCGGAGAATGAAATAAATTCGAGGCTTTCCCTCTCTTCGCTGTATGTTTCAAGTGTTGATCAGAATGAAGATGGTGATTATATAGTCACCATTAATGCGGATTCTTCTTCTCTTCCAACGACAATATCATCTTTCGTATTCACAGGTGATGAGCTTACCGAGGGAGAACGTCTGTTGGTCAATGGAGAGCTTGAAAGATACATTGGCAGGGACATCAACGATGAGAGCCTCTCTGATGAAGTTGATGTACTTCTCTCAGATCTTCCTTTCCTTTCTTCGATAACAGTCAGCGATATAAGAAATAGCGGCGATGGGGTTGTTGTTGAACTTGACCTGAGGAAGGTTGAAGGGGAAAACACTGACATATCAGGACAGATCCAGACAGGTCAGGATCTCAATTTCTTCCAGCCGAGTCAGATGGCTTCAGCTGAAAGTACTGTGCAGCAGGGCGAGGTGGCAACAGATTGGTACAGGAATCTGCCCATTTCTGCATTCTCTGTCACAGGAGTGGAAGATGAGAGTGCTTTTTCCTCACTTCTTGATAGCTTCGTAGGAAAGCCATTTGACAGTCAGACAGAGAGTGAGATCTCGTCTTATCTGGAGGGTCTTGATAACGTTGACTATTTCATTCTTGGTGCGACAAGGGGAAGCGATGATTCTCTCGTGCTTACTCTGGAGATCTTCGAGACACCGACACTCTCTGGCATTAATATTACCGGCAATACGCTCTTTTCTTCACAGCAGCTTTCATCAGTTCTGGGCTACTCAGTCGGTTCTTATCTGAAGAACGTGGATGTCAATGCCCTTTCAAGGATCATAGAAGGCTACTATCGCCAGAACGGATATGATGGTGTGACTTGTTCTGTCCGGTTGAGCTATGACGTGGTATCGAACACAGAAAGTTTCGAGATAACTATCAATGAGGGGAGTTCTGCAAATTCAGCAAGCGCCACAGCGACAGAGAATCCTTCTTCAGAAGAGGCAAGTGCTTCGTCTTCTGCTCCATGGTATGAGGGAATGCCGATCAAGGATTTTGAATATACCGGACTGCAGAATGTGAATGTTTCAACGGTTGACCGTCTCATGCGTGATTACCGTGGAGAGATATTCAATAACGATACGTTCCAGAGCATATTCAGTACCTTATATGGCCAGAGCTGGATGGAGTACGCGACGATGGATGCGGAGAGGGATGAGACAGATGGCGGTCTCATCGTACGCCTCAATTTCCTCGAGTATCCTATGATTTCCGAGATCACTATCTCAGGAAACAACTCATATAACTCAAGAACACTTCTTTCTGAACAGAGTTATACAGTCGGATCATTCCTTGGTGCGAACAATGTACCGCAGAGCGCTGAAGCAATAAGGAACTATTACCTTGCCAGAGGATACAAGGATGCGACTGTTACAGGGGAAAGCGCATTTGATGAAGCGACGAACACAGAAACTATCCATTTTACCGTGAACGAGGGGCAGCAGTTCAAAGTCAGGGATATCGTCTACGAAGGTGTCAGCGCTTTCTCAGCCAGGGACCTCAACAAGCTCCTCACAAGCAAGAGGAAGGGATTCTTCACTGCAGGCAATTTCGTCGAAGCCAACTTGTCCAGTGATATAAGTGCACTTGAGACACACTATCTCAATGCAGGATATATGAATATGCGCGTTGTTTCTGTCGATACGCCAGATGTGACGGAGGAAAAGGATAAGACAGGATTTCTCAATATCGTATTCACCATCGATGAAGGTGATAGGTGGTATTTCGGTCCAATAACTTTCTCCGGCAATGAACGTTTCTCAGATAGCGAGATTTCTGATCTTATTGACATCAGTGCAGGTGATATCCATGATCAGAGCAAGCTTACTGACGTGTTTGCCCAGATCAGCACGCTTTATTACGATAACGGATACATAAATGCAAATATTGTCCCTGTCCCGACTTTTGATGAGGAGAATCATACGGTCTCTTATCACATCAATATCACTGAAGGGGGACAGACTGTAATCGAGGCGATCAGGATTGTAGGCATCACAAAGACAAAGCCGTATGTATTTGAGCGTGAGCTGACGATCCATGAAGGTGACATCTTTGACAGAAGTCAGGTAATACGCAGCCAGCAGAACATCTATAACACTGGATTGATAAAGAACATCAGACTTGAGCTTTATCCTGGCGAGACGGAAAATGGAATAATTATCCAGCTTGAGGTAGAAGAGGGTAATCAGATGGAGCTTCAGTTCGGCGCGACGTTCGGCGGAACTGTTGACGGCTTTCCGATCTCAGGTTTCCTGCAGTGGTCTGACAAGAACCTTGGTGGAACAGGAAGGACACTTTCTATCTCGACAACACTTTCTCCAGATACCCAGTCTGCGACTATCGGAATAAGCAACGGCTGGGTAGGGGACCACAGGTGGTCGAACGGCATTTCCTTCACGTTCACTCATCAGCTTATTGATGATGAACTTCAAAGAGGTGACGGAAGTGCTTATTACGATGGACGCGATGACGCAAAAGTCACCTATCCACTTGGTTATTCGAGCGCGGAAGAGTGGTATGGATCTGATATGGAGTACCCGACGGACGAGTATCTGATGGAATATCACTATCTCAGGTTCGCGCTTGGCTATGATACGGGATACACGTTCAATTTCCTCCAGGGCAATCTCACGCTCGGCGCGGGAATCTCGATCGGTCTGAATAGGGCATTCTACGATGACAAGTATAATCCATATAACGACCTTATCCTGAAGTATCATGACAACTGGCAGTTCTCGAACAGGCTGTCATTCAGGGTTGTATGGGATGCACGTGATTTCGTCACTAATACAACAAAAGGTTATCTCTTGTCTGTAAACTATATGTATGCGGGCGGTTTCCTCGGAGGCCTTTCGAACTACAACAGGCTTTCTGTAGGTGCCCAGGGCTTTATTCCGCTTTACAGCTACATAGACGAAGAGGAAAGGAACAGGAGTCTTGTGCTTTCTCTCACGTCAAATGTTTCCTTCATGTTTGACCAGTACTGGAACAGGAACGGAGTATGGGGACGATATACAGCGCGTCAGGGCGCGACAGAGTACGAGATGCTCTACATTGATGGAATGAACATCGGACGTGGTTTTGATACGATCACCGATCTTTCGTTCCTATGGCACAACCAGATCGATCTCTCTTTCCCTGTTGTAATAGACCTTGTGAACGTGGAAGCGTTTGCATCGATGACTGGTGCGACCAGCACCCTCGTTGCGCTTTCTAATTTCAACAATATTGATTGGTATATGGCAATCGGTGCGGGTTTCAAGCTTGCAATTCCTGGTTTCCCTCTTGGACTTTACCTTGTAAAGAATGCTACACTCCGTAATGGGGATTTCCAGTGGGAAGATGGTTACATCTTCGGTATGAAGTTAGTACTGGCCATATCGACATCCCTGATGTGAGATGAGTGCAAAAAGTGATGAACTGACGCCGATGATGCGTCAATACAAGATTATAAAGGAAGAGCACCAGGACAAGGTGCTCTTCTTCCGCCTTGGTGACTTCTATGAGATGTTTTCAGATGATGCGATTGAGGTTTCCAGACTATTGAACCTAACGCTCACACATCGCGGGGCTTTTCCGATGTGCGGAATTCCATATCACGCGGCAAAGAGTTACATCAAAAGGCTTCTGGATGTTGGCAAGAAGGTTGCCATCTGCGAACAGACAGATCTGGTTGATGATCCGAGAAAACTTTGCGAGAGGAAAGTGATTGCGATCTACACACCAGCTACAGTGGTGGAAGATGATTTTCTCTCATCTTTTGAAAATTCCTACATCCTCTCGCTTTTTCAGGATAAGAGCGGATTATATATTTCCTATTCGGACATTACAGATGCCAGTTTCAAGGTATCGCATTTGCCTCTGGACAGGACATATTCGCTTTTTCTCGACCAGATGATGAGAATCAATCCGAAAGAGATTCTCATTGAAGATGACCTGTATTACGGAGAGAAGAAGCTCCGGGAAATAATTGATAACTCAGAAGCGATGGTGACGCGTCTTCCTTCTTTCTATTTTTCACAGAAGGATGGATATCGTGAACTTTGCGCACAATTTTCAGCTACGATCCTCTCTTCTCGCAATATTGGAGAAAAAGATCCGGTAGTACGCTCTTCAGGAGCTCTCCTCAGATATATGAAGGAAATGAGGAAAGAGGAGCTTCCACAGCTCAAGATAATTGAATGGGATAGAGGAGATGATCACCTTTTCCTGACAAGTGCTACTATCAAGAGTCTGGAGCTGGTCCGGAACCAGAGCGATGGAAGGGAACACATGACCCTTTTTTCTGCGATCAACAGAACAAAGACCAGTTCGGGAGCACGGAGACTCAAGGAAGAGATCTTGTCTCCTCTTGCAAATGTGGAAATGATCAGAAAGAGGCTTGACTGGGTCGAGAGGTTTTACAGCAATCCAGAAGAACTTGAGAGCATACGTGCAGCTCTTTCCTCAATGTTTGACATTGAGAGGATTTCTGTCCGGATGGAGATGGAAAAGACTCAGCCAAAGGACCTGATTGCTTTTTCTGACTCGATTTTCGCCCTCATTGGCCTTGTAGAGGAGAAAAACGATTTGCTTTCGCTCTCTTCTGACGTGAACCTCGATGATCTTGTACAGTTTTCACTTGATATCGAGAAAGGGATCAACAGGGAATGCACGAATCTGCAGAACGAGGGGACGATCATCCTCAGAGGATATGATGAAGAATATGACAAGAATCTTTCTCTCCTCTCTGAAAGTGCCGCACTGTTTGAGGAATATCTGGAGAAGGTAAAAAAGGAGAGCGGGATACAGAGCATCAAGATAGGGGAGAACAGGATAATTGGGCATTTCCTGGAGGTCTCGAAAAGAGAGAGTGTGAAGGTTCCTGAATATTTCATCAGGAGACAGACGCTGGTTTCCGGAGAAAGATATACTACAGAAGAACTTTCTGCTCTTGAAGAGCGAATAAATGACGCTAAAGAGAAGACGTTCAAACTTGAGAAGAAGATCTACAGGTCGTTTGTGGAAAGAGCCAGAGATCTGTCGAATGATATACGGGCTGTAGGGAAACTCATTTCCACCCTCGATTTCTTTTCGTCCCTTTCTTTCCTTGCTCGTGAAAAGAGTTATGTCCGGCCAGAGCTTTCCTCCGATGGAGAGATGGAAATCGTCTCAGGACGTCATCCAGTGGTTGAAAGCTACATGAACAGAAGCGATTACGTCCCTAACTCTTTTTCTTCCAGAAACGGTCGCTTTGCCCTCATTACAGGACCCAATATGGCAGGTAAGTCAACATATCTCAGAGAGATTGCACTCATTGCGATAATGATGCAGATCGGTTCTTTCGTACCTGCTGAAAAGGCTGTATTACCTGTATTCGACAAGGTCTTTTCCCGTGTAGGAGCATCGGATAACCTTGCGAGAGGTGAGTCCACTTTCCTTGTTGAGATGTCAGAGAGTGCTGAAATACTCCGTTCCATGACACGTTCATCTCTGGTGATAATGGACGAGATCGGACGCGGAACGAGTACAGAAGACGGGCTTGCGCTTGCCTATGCGATAATGAACTATCTGAAGAAGATAGGAGCGATTTCTCTTTTCTCTACTCATTACCATGAACTTACAGGACTTGATCCGACTGGAATACAGCTACTTACAATGAAGGTTGATGAAGAGAAGGGCGGAGTGAGATTTTTGAGAAAGGCAGTGCCTGGAATTGCCACCAGTTCATATGGCATACATGTCGCAAAGATAGCTGGCCTGCCTCGGGAAGTTATAAGGGATGCGAGCAGTTTCCAGAAAAGGCATTTCCCTTCATTTGACTCTCTCTCTTCAGGTCAGGGAAACCTCTTTCAGGAAGAGGAGAAAGAAGACGACTACAAGGATATTGCAGACGAGATAACCGCATATGATATCGAGAATTCCACACCTATGGATGCTCTGATGTTCTTGCTCGAGTTGAAGAAGAGACTTAATTAGAATCCGATTGACAAGAAAATAGTATATCGGTAAGCTCAAATCAAGTTTCATTAAAGTAATTTAAGGGACCGGTTAGGGTCCCTTTGTTTATGTTTGGAGGATTATGATATCTAGCGGTGGAAAAAACCTTCCATTATTCAAGGAGGTTGAAGCACTGATTTCACCACTCGGCCTTACTCTGATAGAAGTAAACAGGAGTGATGTGAAGGGCAAGGTCACCATGCGTGTCATCCTGTACAAGAAAGACGGTGCAATTAGTACTGAGGACTTGGAAAATGTTTATAATGCAGTATATCCACGTTATCAGGTATTGATTTCACGCGATCTCGAGATGGAGGTCTCTAGTCCGGGAATTGATCGGAACTTCAAGGATACCCTGGAGTTCAAGGCATTTGAGAACAGGAATGTGCGCATATATTCAAATGCACACTCATCTTATATAACAGGTGTGATTTCATCTTCAGACGATGAGTCGGTCACTCTGAACGATTATACTATTGTAGACAAGAAGGAGATGGGAAAAGAGATCACAATCCCATTTTCAGATATTGCCAAGGCTAAGCTTGACGGAGGGCTTAAGTAATGAGTTTGAACCTTAAGGAAGAAATCGATGCGATGATCAATGAGCGGAATATGGACGAAGAACAGGTCCTTTCCCTGATTGAAGATATGATCAAGAGCGCATACAGGAGAAAATTCGGTACTGATGAGAATGTGAAGATCGTATTCGAAGATGACAAGAGGACTATGCGCGTAATTCAGTCCAAGAAGGTTGTTGAAGAAGAAAACTGGTACAGCGAGCATACAGAGATTCCTCTTGATGACGCAGAAGCCCTGTTGGGAGAAGGAAATGTCAAGGTCGGGGATATAGTTGAGATAGAACTCGATCCTAAGACATTCGAGACAAGCTCAGTGCAGTCCGCTAAGCAGAGAGGCCAGCAGATCGTCAAGGAATATTACAATGACAAGGTCTATGCAGATGCAAAGAGAAAGGAAGGCAAGCTCATTTATGGAGAGATCACCCATGAACGTGATGACGGAGGTTATTCAGTAAACCTCAACATGGAAATCGAGGCGATCTTTCCACCTAGGGCCCAGTCTCCAAGGGAGACCTATTCTGTACAGCAGAAGTACAAATTCCTCGTCGAGCGCGTAGAGAAGGCAGATAGTCCGAACGAAAAGGCAGAGGAAGGCAGGAGAAGGGGAAGAGGCCAGCGTGGTGTAAGAATTTACCTCACAAGAGCAAGCAAGGATTTCATTAAGGCCCTCATCGAGAATGAAGTTCCGGAGATCGGAAATGGGGATGTTGAGATCAAGGCAATTGTCCGTCAGGCTGGCGTGAGGACAAAGATCGCAGTAGATTCAAAGAAGACAGATATAGATCCAGTCGGAGCAGTGGTAGGTGCAAAAGGATCACGCATCCAGACAGTCAAGAACGAGTGCGAAGGCGAGATGATCGACGTCGTTCGCTATTCATCGGATCCTCTCGAGTTCATTGCTAATGCCCTGATTCCTGCACAGATTGAGAAGGTTGTGATCATAGATCTTGACAGCAAGCATGTGGTCGCTGTCGTCGATGATAACCAGCTCGGTCTTGCTATCGGACAGCAGGGTGTCAATGTCAAGCTTGCAAAGGCCATAACTGACTGGAACATTGAAGTGAAGACTCCAGAGCAGTTTGACCAGATGAGCGAGATCAGGAAGATCTACACAGAGGCAGAAGGGCTTTTCAACGATGAGGAATCTGTTAGCGAAGAAAGCGTTCCAGCTGCAGCGGCTGTTGCATCTGTTGAAGAAGAGGCGATGGATGAAAAGCCTGAAGAGACATATGAAGAGGAACTTTCGGAAGATGAGATGTCAATCGATGAACTCAATCTGAGTCCAGAGCTTACGAAGAAACTGAAGAGTGTAGGCATCAATTCGGTACAGAAGTTCTTCGACCTTGACGAGGAGAGTCTCCTTAAAAAGGGAATCTCTGAAGAAGAGATCAAGGAAGTGAACGACAGCGTGGAGATCGAAGAGGAGAATGAGTTCGAATGCCCGGCTTGCCATCAGATGGTGCCTGAGGGTTCGACAGTTTGTCCTTACTGTGGTGCTGAATTCGAGTTCGAGTGATACAAGGTAGAAAATGGCAGAAGAGAAGAACAATAACGTAAGAGTTTCGGAAAGCGACGGAAAAAAGAAAATAATAATCAAGAAAAAGCCCGCCGTAATAAAAGTCCGAGTAAAGGAAGAACAGATTCCGGAAGAGAAAGTCGAGAAGAAGGAAAGTGCTCCCGAGAAGGAAAAGGCAGAGCCGAAGGTGTCCATCATAGCCTCTTCTCCTTCTTCAAAAGCGAAGAGTGAGATCGACAAGAGTCAGGTCATTGGTCGCCACACCTTCCAGCCGAGAAATACTCAGCCGGTACAGAGCACGAGGATATCATCGCCTCTGCACAATGGCCCAGTGATCATCAAGAGCTCGAACTTACCTCCTGTTCCGGGCCAGAAGGTGGATACGCCAGAACATAAGGGCCCAAGAGTGGCTGGAGTTGTCGGAGGACGTCCTGTCGGAGGAAACAGACAGCAGGGACAGTTCAGGCCAAGGCAGAAAGATCAGGGACAGAACAGACAGGGCGGACAGTTCAGCGGCCAGCGTCAGATGCGCAATGGGCAGACCTACAGTCCTGGAAGAAATCAGGGACAGCAGGGGACTTTCAATCGTCAGGGCGGACAGTTCAGACCTGGTTTTGGTGCAAAGAATGCACAGCCAAGTCCGATGGAACTCAACCAGAAGGGAAGCCAGAAGCGAAATCCAAGCGCAAACAAGAAACGTGACTTTGACAGAGTTAACCGTGAGGAGCAGCAGGAGATAGATTTTCAGTTCAGGGCAAAAAAACATGCTGACAGGACTCTCGCTGTTCCTTCGAAGATCGACATCATGGAGAACATCACAGTTGCAGATCTCGCGAAGAAGATGAACCTCAAGGCTTCTGACATCATCTCGAAGCTTTTCCAGATGGGCATGATGGTATCGATTAATCAGCAGATCGATTATGAGACAGCTGCTATCATTGCAGGAGAGTATGGATGTGATGTCCATCTTGTATCGCTTTATGACGAGACTGTGATCGAGAGTGAGGAGGACAAGCCGGAAGACCTTGTTCCCAGGGCTCCAATTGTTACGATCATGGGTCATGTCGACCACGGAAAGACAAAGCTTCTTGATGCAATCAGATCAAGTGATGTCGCTTCCCACGAGTTCGGCGGGATCACCCAGCATATCGGAGCATATAAAGTCTATGTGAAGGACAAAGGCAACATCGTGTTCCTGGACACTCCGGGCCATGCTGCATTCTCGATGATGAGAGCACGTGGAGCGCAGGTTACGGATATCGTTGTTCTTGTAGTTGCGGCAAACGATGGCGTGATGCCCCAGACACGAGAGGCTATCGACCATGCAAAGGCAGCAAATGTTCCAATCATTGTCGCAATAAACAAATGCGATCTTCCTGAGGCGAATCCAGAGAGGGTCATGCAGCAACTTTCGGAAATCGGACTGATGCCTGAAGAGTGGGGTGGCCAGACTTTGTTTGTTAAGATCTCCGCGCTCAAGAAGGAAGGAATCGATGAATTGCTCGATACGATACTGCTTGAAGCAGAGATGCTCGAATTGAAGGCAAATCCGAAATGCAGGGCTGTTGGAAAGATCATCGAATCACGTATTGATCAGGGGCGTGGTACTGTTGCAACTGTAATCATTGAAAAGGGAACATTGCATCAGGGAGATTACTATGTAGCAGGAATCTATCCAGGTCGCGTTAGGGCGATGTTCGATGACAAGGGAAAGAAGATCCAGGAAGCAGGTCCCAGCGATCCAGTGGAGATCATCGGTCTTTCAGACATTCCATCTGCAGGTGATCCGTTCCAGGTTACTGAAGATGAGAAGCAGGCAAGGATGGTGGGAGCAAAGAGACAGGAGCTTGAACGCCTTGGAGAGGGTCGCGGAGGAAATAAGATCACACTCGAGAACCTCAATGAGAAGATCAAGGAAGGAAAAGTCACAAACTTCAATGTCATCATCAAAGGTGATGTCCAGGGCTCTGTAGAGGCGCTTCAGGGTGCTCTTGAAAAACTCAGCACCGATGAAATCAAACTCTCTGTACTTAGAGCCAGCGCAGGAGCGATCATTGAGAGCGATATCACGCTTGCAAGTGCATCAGACGCTATTGTAATCGGCTTCAATGTACGTCCGACGCCAAAAGCACAGGCCCTTGCAGAGAAAGAGAAGGTCGAGATCAAGAAGTACAACATCATCTATGACGTTGTGGACGATATCAAGAGCGCTATGGAAGGTATGCTTTCTCCTGACATCAAGGAAGTTGATATCGGAAAGGTCGAGGTCCGTGATACATTCAAGGTCCCGAAGGTCGGCATAATCGCAGGTTGTTATGTGCTTGAAGGAAAAGTCATGCGTTCTGCACTTGTCCGCGTCATAAGGGACAGCATCCAGTTGAACCAGAATCTCATAAAGATCGCTTCCCTGAAGAGATTCAAGGACGACGCGAAAGAAGTCAGCGAAGGCTATGAGTGCGGTATCGGACTCGAGAACTGGCAGGATCTTCAGGTCGGGGATATCCTTGAAATCGTAGAGGAAGAGGAAATCAAGAGGACGCTTGAAACGAATGAGTGAAGTACAGAGGGAAAGAATAAAGACTAGAATCATTGAAGCTGTATCCATGATGATAATCAGCGGAGAGATCAAGGATCCGAGGTTGAATACCCTTTGTTCAATCACGGATTGCACTCTGAGTCCTGACTATGCATACGCGACTTTGTATGTCTCATCCCCATTTTCTGACGGGTCTGTCGAGAAGTCAGTGAAGGCACTCAACAGCGCATCTTCGTTCATTCAGGGAAGGCTTGGAAAGATCCTCAAGACAAGGAATACTCCTGTTCTCACTTTCAAGCTTGATTCTGCTTTCCGGGAGGGAGAGAAGCTGAATGAGCTGATTTCTTCCCTCGTGAAAGATGAAAATGACGGGCAATCTTGAAATAAGACTGATGGACAAGAAGGAGGGAGAGACGTCGTTCTCTTCCCTCTATTCCGTCAAGAAGGAGAATAGGGGAAAGAAGGTAGGCCATGCCGGAACTCTCGACAAGTTCGCCTCAGGTCTCATGATCGTCCTCATCGGAAACGGTACTAAACTCAATCCTGTTTTTTCCTCGTTCTCGAAAAGCTACAGGGCACTGGTGCGCTTCGGAGAGGAGACAGACACTCTTGATCCAGAAGGAACTGTCATAAAAAAGACAGACTGCCCATCTGAAAGAGAAATAAGGGAAATTCTTCCATCTTTTCTAGGTCATCAGATGCAGAGACCTCCTCTCTATTCAGCTCTCCATGTCGGTGGCAGGAGAGCATATGAGATTGCACGCAGCGGAAAAGAGGTCGTGATGGATGAAAGGGAAATAACGATCCATGACATCAGATTCATTTCCTATGACGGAAGGGATCTCGATATCGAATTCTCTGTTTCAAAGGGAACCTATATAAGAAGTATTGCCCGTGATCTTGGATTGCGCCTTTCTTCTTCCGCCAGACTTGAAAAGCTCCGGCGTCTTTCAATTGGTCCGTATACTCTCTCTGATCTGGATCTGGATACCATGGAGATACTTGAAAAGTCCTCTCTATTTTCATCTGTTGAGCTTGATGCTCACTACAGAAAAGTAATCGAGAACGGCTATATACCACAGGCTGCGATCATCTCGGATAGTGATGAAAAGAAGGAATACAAAATCCTTTCCTTCTCAACCTTGCCGTATGCAATTGGAAAAATTGAAAATGGCAGGCTCAGGAGGATAGCCCTTTTGTAGGAAACGTTATGCAAAGAATATCTTTCAGCGAACTTGTCAGAGAAAAGAAGTTCAAGGACAGAAGATTTGACATTACGATCGGTGTGTTTGACGGTATGCACCTTGGTCACAGGAAGATAATAAACAGCCTAATAGATTTCTCGAGAAAGGACGACTGTGCTTCCCTCGTGATCACGTTTGACCGCAATCCGAAGAATATACATCTGCCGTTCATGGATACAGAGAGAATAAGGAATGAGAAGTTTTCATCGCTGGGTATAGATTTTCTTGCAGTAATTGACTTTTCCCCTGATTTTGCTACAATGTCGGCGTTGGAGTTTGCATCTCTCCTTTCATCTTCGATCAGAGTATCTCGTCTGGTCGTCGGAAGGGATTTCCGATGTGGCGCTCCCCAATCCCAGCTAGATGGAACAGGGCTTGCAGAATCCCTTTCAGATGGTAAAGAGGAAGTGAAGGTATCCTATGTGGATTATGCTCTCCTTCAAACCGGAGAAAGGATTTCATCAACTCTTGTTAGAAAGAAGCTGAAAGAGGGGAATGTGGAGGCATATGCGCTCCTCTCCGGCCAGTCATACATGGTGGATATGAAGGTTCTTCCTTCCTCATACCACTCTGGTGTACTGTTTTTGGATCTCTCCACCTTGCCCCAGCTCCTGCCGTTGGCAGGGACTTACGAGGCTAGCCTGAATGATGGAAAGAAAGATTATCCTGGACTTCTGTTTCTGGATAGGACGTTTGGGAAATTCTATTTTTCGCTTGAGGCTGAGGGGAGGAGTGATTACTACATTTCGCTCGTAATTAGGAGAAGGATATGATCACAAGCGAACAGAAGAAGGAAATCATCGAGAAGTTCGGAAAGAACTCACAGGACACAGGAGACAGCAAGGTTCAGATTGCCCTCCTCACTGCACGAATCAATGACCTCCAGGCTCATTTCAAGGCCAATCCAAAGGATCATGCATCTCGCCGCGGACTACTCAAGCTCGTTGGACAGAGAAGGAGCCTTTTGAAGTATGTCAGGGAGAGGGACATTGACGAGTACAGAAAGCTCATTTCCGATCTCGGCCTGAGAAAGTAATGAAAATGCGGAGAGCAATTGCCTGTTGCTTTCCGCTTTTTTCTCAAAAGAACAAAGAAAGAACAAAGAATAAGGAATTAGTGTATGTTTGATGTAAAGAAGGTTTCCGTTCAGATCGGAGACGGCGAACTGGTTTTCGAATCAGGGAAAATCGCAAAGCAGGCAAATGGTGCAGTCTATGCATATTACAAGGGATCGGCAGTAATCGCTACAGTTTGTTGTGGGGAAGAGCCGAGTGAACCGATTGATTATGTTCCTGTTTCCGTTGAATACAACGAAAAGTATTATGCGGCAGGAAAGATCCCAGGTGGATTCTTGAAGAGGGAAGGCAAGCCAAAGGATAAGGAGATCCTCGTATCCCGTCTCATTGACCGTCCGATGCGTCCTCTTTTCGACAAGGCTTTCGGAAGAGAGATCCAGATTGTTCCGACAGTCGTCTCATCAGATATGATCAATACTCCGGACATCATAGCGATCAACGCAGCATCTTGCGCAGTCACTATCAGTGATATTCCGTTCTATGGACCTATTGCAGCAGTAAGAGTCGCTCTGATCGATGGCAAGTATGTTATCAATCCGACTTTCCAGGAGATCCCGCAGGCAGAGCTCGATATAGTAGTAGCTGGAACGCACGATGGAATCACAATGGTCGAAGGTGGAGCTAGGGAAGTGAGCGAAGATGCTATGCTCGGAGCCATTGCAGCTGCCCAGCCTGTGATCAGCAAGATCTGTGAAGCCCAGATGGAGATGCAGAAGCTCTGCGGAAAGGAAAAGCTGCCTCTTATGACCATTGAGGAGAAGGATACATCCTGGATGGATGAGATCAGAGAATATGCATATCCGCTGGAGAAAGAGGCCTCATTTGTGAAGGGAAAGGCCAACAGATATGCAGCACTTGATAAAGTACATAGGGATGTAAAGGAAAAATATAGCGCACTTCTTGAAGAGGATGAGAAGAGGGAAGGTGAACTTGACAAACTCTTCGAGGACATGGAGTACGAGATACTTCGTTCGAGCATCCTCAATGATGGTGTAAGGACAGATGGAAGGAAAGTTACTGAAATAAGACCGATCACATGTGAGGTCGGCCTGCTCCCATCTACCCACGGTTCTGCACTTTTCACACGTGGAGAGACCCAGTCTCTTGCAATCACCACACTTGGCACTGTTCAGGACGAGCAGCTCTTCGACAACATAGACGGAGAAAAGAGCTATTCGAATTTCATGCTTCACTATAATTTCCCTCCATACTCAGTAGGCGAGTGCGGACGGCTCACGACAGGGCGAAGGGAAATCGGGCATGGCCATCTTGCTCAGAGAGCACTTGAAGCAGTCGTTCCAAAGAAAGACAAGTTCCCGTACACAATCAGGGTTGTTTCTGAAATCATGGAGTCCAACGGTTCTTCTTCAATGGCTTCTGTATGTGGCGGTTGTCTTTCGCTCATGGATGCTGGAGTTCCAATCTCAAAGCCTGTTGCTGGCATTGCAATGGGACTCATAACAGAAGGTGCTGACTATTCAAAGTACGTAATCCTTTCCGATATCCTTGGCGAGGAAGATCATCTCGGGGACATGGATTTCAAAGTAGCTGGAACAAAAGATGGAATTACCGCATTCCAGATGGATATCAAGATTGCGGGAGTCACACCTGAGATCATGAAGAAAGCACTCCAGCAGGCAAAAGATGGTAGGATGCACATTCTTTCCATCATGACAGAAACCCTTGCCGGTCCTAGAGCCGAGATTTCTGAAAGAGCTCCGAAGATCCTTTCTTTCAAGGTTCCTGAAGATAAGATCGGTGCAATCATCGGAACTGGCGGAAAGACGATAAAGGGCATTGCCGCGCAAAGTGGTGCTGAGGTGAACATCGATGATGATGGAACAGTCATGATCTATGGAAGGAACAACGCTGTTGCCCAGGATGCCAAGAGGCTCTGTCTCGCAATCATCGAGGAGCCGGAAGTTGGCAAGATCTATCATGGTACAGTGAAGAGGATCGTTGACTTTGGCGCCTTTATCGAGATCCTTCCAGGAAAAGAGGGTCTCTGCCATATCTCCAAGCTCTCGAAGAAGAGGGTGAAGAATGTAAGCGATGTCCTTACTCAGGGACAGGAAGTCGATGTGAAGCTTATCGATATCGACAGGATGGGAAGACTCAACCTTTCTTATATCGATGCACAGACAAGTGAAGGAAAGGCTGACTGACTTGAACTTGAAGTTAAAGCTCATAAAAGGGGCGACAGCCCCTTCCTATTCCACAAAAGGATCTAGTGGAATGGATGTTTATGCACACTTGGAGGAGGAGCTTACCGTTCCTCCTCTCTCTCGTGTGCTGGTTCCGACAGGCTTTTACATCGAGATTCCTGAAGGCTATGAGATACAGGTACGTCCGAGAAGTGGCCTTGCAATCAGAAATGGCATTACTGTCCTCAATACTCCGGGAACTATAGACAGTGATTACAGAGGAGAGGTGAAGATAATACTTATCAACCTCTCTGATACACCTTTTGTCATCCATGACAAGGACAGGATTGCCCAGATTGTCCTTTCGAAAGTGGAGAGGATGGATTTCTCGATCGTGAGCGAACTCTCAGAAAGCGGCAGGGGAGAAGGTGGATTCGGGTCAACAGGAGTCTGAAAAGTGAAAGAAAGACGCCTCTGGCCATCGCTCTTGTTTTCGTATATTTCAAGGGAATTCCTGATCTCTTTTCTTGTCGCATTTGTGTTCTTCTTCCTGATATTCTTTGTCAACAGCATCCTTCTTCTTGTTCAGAGGATCCTATTGAAGAACATCACGCTCATGACAATGCTAGAGATGGTTGCGCTGAGCATGCCTCAGTTTTTAATCTACACCATTCCCTTTGCGACTCTTTCCGGAGCGTCAATGGTCCTTGGCGACATGAATTCCAACAACGAGCTCCTTGCATTCAGGTCAAGTGGTGTCCCACTCGGTTCAATATTCAGACCTATCATCATATGGGCAGTCATCTTGTCACTTGTTACATTTCTTGTGGCAGATGTGCTTCACCCTTGGTCAAACAGGATATATCGTGAGCGCCTGACGCTCTTGATGCGAGATATGCCGACATTCGAGCTCGAAAGCAATAGCATAAATACTGTCGGTAACATAATGCTCAGCAATGGAACAGTCTCCGGTTCTTCGATCAGCGATGTTGTGCTTATGAATACAGACAGGAGCGATGAAAACAAGACAATCGTCTCGCCCCACGGCTCTCTTGAGCTCATTGATGATGTTTCATTCATCTATCGCCTCGATCTTGCAAGTCCTGTGATCCTCATGACTGATAGTACCGATCCTGAACGTTTTCTTTCTGCAGAGAGTGAGAGCGCTTCCTTTTTCCTTGACTTCTCAGACCAGGTTCCTTCCCTGACCAGTACAAGTCCGACAAATCTCTCGTCTGGTGAGCTTCTCAGCCAGATCAGGGAGCGGAACGCGATACAGGACAGGGACAGGGAGAATTTCCATCGGGAGAGGGAGGATATAAAGCTTTCGATTGCATCTGCAATAAAAGAGTACGCCAGCACAGGAGAGGCACATTCTGATGCTGTTTCCGGATATACTGACGAACTAGAGAACCGGAATAATCTTCCGACAAATTTCTACGGGCAGTATTACAAGGCTGAGCTGATGAAGAAATTCTCGCTCTCCTCGGCCTGTTTTTTCCTTTCTCTGGTCGCTCTCCCTCTTGGGCTGATAAAACTGAAATATGGAAAGCTTGCTGGATTTGCAATTTCCCTTCTCATTGCAGTCAGTTTCTGGTATATGCTCTTCTTTGCACAGATGGAGATATTCAATATAACTTCAAGCCCATATCTCCTGATCTTCTCGCCTAATCTTGTAATAGGCGCACTGGCATTTGCCCTTTACCTTTATATGAGGAAAGCTCGATGAGGATCTTCACTCGCTATACGATAAAGAGCATAACAGTCACTGCCACGGTGGCCTTCCTGATCTTCTCATTCCTTGTCATGGCAGTTGAGACATTCATGAATATGGATAGGTTCATCCAGAATAATCTGGGGCTCAGGGAGATGGCACTATATGCATTCTTCTCTCTTTCGGATTATTTTCTCTTGCTCCTCTCTGTTTCCCTTTTATTCTCTGTCTCTTATTTCCTTTCGAACCTCTCTGCCAACAATGAGCTCATAGCCCTCTATACGGCAGGGTATTCAAAAAGAAGGATAATATTGCCGATTTTCTTCTTCGCAATTTTCATCACACTCCTGATGCTTCTTTTCAACGAGAATCTCGGCCTCAGATGGAAAAATGGCCGTGATGTCGTCTCGACAGAACTCTTCGGACGAAGTGGGACTCAGGATGCTACAAACGTGAGCCTGAGCGATATGGAAAGCGGTTTTGTCGTGCATGCAGACAGATACAATCAGGACAATCAGAGGCTCTCTTATCCGCGCCTTATTCTTGTGGAGGGAGGAAAGCCAGTCTATAGGCTTGAGGCAGCTAGCGCTTCATATAGCGGTGGAATTTGGACATTTGAAAATGCGGTGATCCACAGGATGAATAGTGACGGAAGTTACAGTGTCAGCACATATTCAAGCTATGTGGAACCCTCATTCACTGTCGAAAGTGACATGTTCCTCAGTCAGAACATGCAGATGGATACGATGGACTTCTTCCAGGCAATCGATTATCTCAGCTCCTTGCGTTCTCTCGACGGGGAAAACTATCAGGTAAAGGTCACTGAATTCCTTTCCCGTCTTTTTGAGCCATTTACAATACTTGTGCTGATGATGATCGGCATGTCAATGAACTATACATTCAAGAAGAATGTCCTTCTTTTCTCAATAGTGGAATCATTGGTCATTGCCGTCGTGTATTACGTTGCGGACATGGTATTCTCCATTACGTCCGAGCAAGGGCTCACGGCCCCTCTTTTCTCTGTCCTTGCGCCTATGGTGATGACAATACTCCTTTCTTATATGCTATCATTGATGGGAAAAAGAATATGACAAGATTTGACTTCAGTGTTTTCAAGAAAGACAAGGATACTAATGCGCGCCTCGGTACGCTCACACTTCCACATGGAAGTGTTTCCACACCTATGTTCATGCCTGTCGGTACGAATGCGACAGTGAAGGGCATTTATCATGAGAAGATAAAGGAAATGGGGTATAACCTCATTCTTGCAAATACATATCATCTCTACCTGAGACCGGGGCTTGAGGTACTCTCTTCATTCGATGGAGTACATAATTTCTCTTCCTGGCAGGGAAATGTCCTTACCGACTCTGGGGGCTTCCAGGTCTTTTCTCTCTCAGGTCTCAGGAAGGTCGGAAAAGAAGGGGTGAAATTCCAGTCTCATATTGATGGTTCGAGACATATCTTCACACCTGAGAAAGTAGTGGACATACAGAGCGTAATAGGAAGCGATATCGCGATGTGCCTTGATGTATGCACACCTCCGAAGATCGACTACAGGAATGCAAAAGAGGCAATGGAGATAACGCATTCGTGGGCAAAGCGATCGATCGAAGAGCGTAATAGACTTCTTGATGAAGGGAAATTCAGGGGGAACCTGTTCGGAATCTGTCAGGGCAACTTCTATGAAGATTTGAGAAAAGAGAGTGCGGAAGTCATATCAGAAATGGATTTCCCGGGAATCGCCATCGGTGGATTGTCGGTGGGTGAAGAGAAAAGCGAATTCAGGCATTTCCTTCATCACACGGCCAGTTATGTGACACTTGAAAAACCAAGATATGTGATGGGAATCGGAAGTCCTGATTATATTCTCGAAGCTGTCGAGAATGGTATTGACCTCTTTGACTGCGTTCTAGCAACACGTATGGCTCGTAACGGCGCTGCATTTACAGATGACGGATATATGGTCATGAAGAAGGCGAAATTCAAGGATGACCACAGACCTTTGGTTGAGAACTGCCGCTGTTCTTGCTGCCAGAGATACTCCAGAGCATACGTTCATCATCTGGTCAAATGCAACGAGATGCTTGGAGGAATGCTTTTGACTGAGCATAACCTCACATATTTGTTTGACCTCATGGAAAGGGTAAAAAGTGCAATAAGGGAAGATAGGTTCACTCAATTCAAGAGAGATTATCTGGATCGTTTTGACAAGAAGGGAGAGTGAGAAGTTCATCCAGCTTCTCTTTTCCTTCTTTTGATATTCTTCTCGAGTCCCTGCACTTTGATCTGGCTTTTTTCTGTATCGGGATGTCTAGTTTCCTGAAATAGGGAAGGGTCTTTTCGGGGAAATACGTATAGCTTGTCGCGAAATACCACGCTATCGCCATCTGCAACAAGTAGTGGTCAGTGTGTATCCTGACAAGCTTTGACAAAATTTCATCTCCTTTTTCCCTCTCCATGAATTGTCTCTTCATGAGGGCAATTATGCCAAGACGCCTTGTCATCTCCTCTTCCCGATCAATCAGTGAAAGAAAATAAGAATAGACTTTCTCCTCATCACTTTTCCTGTAGTACAGAGAAGAGGAGACGATATCTGTCACCATCCAGCTGCAGAGCAAGGGAAGGAAGGACTCTATCTTCTCCTTCTTTTCATCAAAACTTTCCTTTCTTGAGAATATGCAAATTCCTTTGATGACAACATCTTCAATATACACGATTTCAATGTCATCGCTTGAAATTGTTCTTGCAATCTCTCTCAAATGTGGAACTGACACTCCGGCACTTTTTAAAGGACTTTCAGGGATCAGCTTATTTGTAAAAGCACTTTTCCTCTCCCTGTCAGGAAAGGAGGAATAATCTATTCTGATGCTCATGATGATCATTATACAGCAAAAGTCTTTTTCCCCCTGCACTTAATGATGTTGTTTCCAATATGCTAGGAGAAGAGAGAGTAGTATGTTAGACTTTCTTCAGTGGAGAACTGACGTGAGTGTATTGCAAATTATTCTGCTGATTATAATTATTCCTTTTACAATTCTCAATATCCGTTATCTTTTAGTCGGCCGTCATGAAAAAAAGGCACAGGAGGAAAGAAAAGCGAGGACTTATAGGGTCCTCAAGGAGAACATTGGGAAGATGGGCAAGGCGGATGATATCAAAATCGGACACTTTGTATCTGATGCTGGAGCGAATTTTCTTGTTGCAATCAATGAGAAAACAGGGGTAAAGGGGGTCGCTTGTGAGGATGAGTTCTTCAGTTTTCCAGATGAAAAAGCGCTTTCAAGCTCTGTCATTGTCTCGGAAAAGTCTTCAGAGAAAATCGAAAGGGTAGTCGTCAGAGTTTCATACGGCAATGAGATCTATGATTTTCCAATAGGAACAAAGATGCACAGGAAGAAGTTCCTCGGAAAATTTGTTCTTGAGGTTGCTGAGGATTTCAGCAAAGCATTATCCAGCAAGAAAGCATAATTATCAAAGATTTAACGTTATCAATATATAAACTATATCATATTTAGTAGTTTTTATTAATTTTTACTAAATAAACGATTACATTATTAACGTATTACATGAAAGAATGGGATTCTAGGAAAAATAATGCCGTCGCAAAACAACATGCGACGGCAGCACTTTTTGTTTTCAGCTGTTGATCATCCGGTAAAGTTCGGAATTCTCTAAGTCGACCATATCTGTTGTGATTACAGTTCCCTTGGGAATATCCCTCTTCAGCTTCTTTTCTGCAATCAGGTAGTAGGGAGCTGTATCAGGAGCCACATCCTCTGTCTTTTCAAGTGTGACATCAAGGTCCATTATGCACCGGTGGTGAGTATGTAGCGACAGCACTTCCCCTTTCTTGAAGTCCCGTGTAGTCCTTGAAACCATTACTGCCCTGTTTTCACAGGATTCGTAACTCGATATCCCGAGGTAATATGCTTCAAGAACAGACATTGGTGCTTCCATTCCCATGTAATGATACGGGAGATACAACGCAAGATATTTGCTGTTGCTGCTGACTACATGTCCTTTTTCTTTCAGTATTCTCGTGATTGTAGCATTGTGACTTTTTACTATCACGAATACACCACCGGCAAAGCTCACCTCATCCGGACGGTGAAGGCAATTGAATGTATCGAGCGAGTTCTTGTGACTTAAGAGGCCACCATCCTCTTCAAGAGCATAGACATCAGCTAGCTCGGTTACATTGATGATGGGGTAGTGGAAATGCTTTTGCGAAGGAGAAAGGCCTGTTGCGTTCGCAATCACATTCATCTCATTGTAATCAGGAACTGCAAACTGGGGATAAGCGTCCAGAAGTTTGCTACGCATCTCCAGAGTCTTCCTCATATCGCTTCCCAGATGCCAGTAATTCTTGAGTTCAGGAATATTGGCACTCTCTGAACGATAGCGGAAATCACCTGTATCAAGGTCATATACAAAATCATATTCACTCGATTTTCCAGCGCAGATGACCTCCATTCCAAGTGCCTTGATATATGAGATCCAGTTGATGAGGTTTGCAGGCTGGTCACCGATTGCAATCGAGTATATAAGACCTTTTTCCTTTGCAAGCTTAAAAAGGTATGGCCCTGCGATCACATCAGCTTCTTTTGATACCATGACGACATGCTTGCCGCTCAGAAGTGCCTCTTCTGCATGAACGGCACTCATTTCAGGATTTCCAGTGGCTTCCACAATGACGTCAGCATCTGTCTTTTTGGCAAGACTTGCATTGTCAATGATGATGATCGCATCATCACCTGCTTTCCTGATATCCTCTTCACTCTTGCAAGGATAGAATCTCTTTTCATCATATCCCTGTTCCTTGAGGACTTCTTTTGTCTTCTCGATGTCGAGATCACAGACAACCCTGATATCAAGCAAATCCTCCATGAGAAGAAGCTGGGAAAGGAATGTGTATCCAAAACTTCCATTTGAGCCTAGGACAGCAACTTTGCATTTCTTTTTTTTCTTTGCTTCTTCAAGCAAAATCCCGAAGTTTATCATTTCTCATTTCTCCTTTTTCATTCTCCTGACTACTTTGTTCTTAATCAGCGGACTGAAGAGCATGAGTACAGTCAGAATCACAATCACGCAAGATATAGGACGGGTGAGGAATATCATTGCATTTCCCTGTGATATTCCCAGAGCCAATCTGAGCTGGAGCTCAAGTGTTGGTGCAAGTACGAATGCAAGCAACAGCGGTGCAGTCGAGAACCCGAATTTCTCGAGATAGAAGGCCGCAAAGCCGGAAATGAGCATTACAAGCACATCGAAGCTGTTATTGTTGCAGGAATAGGAACCAATTATACAAATGACCGTTATGATAGGAATCATGGTCTTGCCCGAGATTTTCAGGATGGAGACAAGGGCAGGGATCATCAGTGTTCCCACAATGAAACATACTATATTTCCTATATACATCGAAGCGATGAGACTCCATACGAATTCAGGGTTGCTTTCAAACAACAGCGGGCCGGGATGAAGGCCCCACATCAAAAGTCCGCCAAGCAGGACTGCAGATGTTGAAGAGCCAGGAATGCCAAGACTCAACAGAGGGACGAACGATCCGACGGCCGCAGCATTATTCGCTGCTTCTGATGCAGCTACTCCCGTTATTTCACCAGTACCAAGGAATTCCTTTCTGTGCCCCACATTTCTCTCGAGTATGTAGGCAAGGAATGCAGCTGTCGTACCACCTGCGCCAGGAAGAAATCCGACGAAGTTTCCAAGAAGACTGCTCCTGATGCTGACAGGAAGGATGCTTATCAGTTCATCCTTTGTAAGAAGGCTCTCCTTGAGTGAGATCTTTGTCACAGCACTTACATTGTTCTCTTTCTTCGCTGTTGCCATATCAATAAGCTGGCTGAAACCGAACATACCTATGATCAGAGGTACGAATGTGAGGCCTGAATAAAGGTTGTAGTTCCCGAAGGCAAAGCGGATCTGACCTGTTGCCGAGTCCGTGCCGATCGTCGCAAGCATGATTCCAAGACCTGTTGCAATCAGTCCTTTGAGTGGATTGTCTCCAAGTATCCAGCCGATGCTGGTCATTGCAAAGAATATGAGGGCGGCAGATTCAGCAGGACCAAAATTCAGTCCGATCTCAGCAAGGGCTGGACCGCAGAATGTAAGGAACAGAATTCCTATTGTTCCGCCAATGAAGGACGATACATTCGATGTGCATAGTGCCTTTCCTGCTTTTCCTTTCTGTGCAAGTGGATAACCGTCCAGAGATGTACATACAGCAGAAGAGTCACCTGGAATGTTCAGCAGAGTAGCAGAATAAGCTCCGCCAAACATATCACCATAATAAATGCCGGCAAGCATGATGATCGCTGTTGTAGGATCCATCTTGAACGTCATAGGAAGAAGCAATGCAACTCCCGCAGCAGCTCCGATTCCAGGCATTGCCCCAACAATGATACCTAAGGTTCCACCGATGAATGTCATCATCAGATTCTGGAAAGTGAAAAGACTCTGGAAGCCAAATAAAAGATTCTGGATGTTTTCTACCATATCGGCCTCTCTTTTTTAGAATATTCCCCTGGGAAACGGGATATTGAGCCATGCCACGAAAATACCATAAAGGATGGCTGTCGTTGCTAATGAAATCAATGCAGATCTGAGCAGTGTTCTCTTGCTGATGGCAAAAAGCCATATGAAGCATGTGAAGAAACTACAGATTACAAAGCCGCCATATTCAAGCAGAAGGATACCGAAAAAGCCATAGATAACTACGGCAAGTGGTCTGAAGCGACGTGGAACGAATCCAAGCATGATATACTCGTCCTCTCCCTCATACATCCTTCCATTGAGCGACTGCTTCTTGACTATTCTCATTATGATATCTGCTATACAGCAGATGAGTATCAGGCCGCCTCCGATGAGAGGAAAGAGACCGCCTCCAGGGGCCTGTCCTGTCCATATACCATAGTCCCTGACTCCAACGACCATGAAAAGGACAGAGAAAGCCATCATTATAATCTCTAAAACCAACATTTGATTCTCCTGATTTTTAATTGTGGCCACATTTTGCTGTGGCCACGGGAAGAACAATTATCTTGTTACTTTCATGCCGCTCTGTTCAGCAAAAGCGACGAGATCAGCTTCATGCTGTTCAAGGTAAGATGTGAATTCATCAGCCGGCATGAAGTTGGGTGTAAGGTAATTTGTTTCAATATAGTTCTTCTGCCATTCTTCAGTCTGGCAGACTTTCTCCATGATGTCAGACCAGTAGAGCTGTACATCCCTAGACATGTTCGCAGGGCCTACAACACCTCTCATCTGTTCGACCAGACATCCTGGATAACCAAGTTCTGTAAATGTCGGAATATCCTCAAACAGTCCAGAAATACGTTCAGCTGAGAATGTTCCAAGCACCTTGACCCTGCCACCTTCGAGAAGTCCGACGATTTCGGACGGGTTTGCGATTGCGAAATCAACATGACCTCCAAGAAGGGATGTGAAGATTTCACTAGAAGCAAAGTATGCAGTATGGTTGAACTGTGTACCGGTTTCTCTCTCAAGGATATTCAGAGTCATGGCATCAATATCGTCACAACATCCGATCGTCATGCTTCCTGGATTTTCCTTGATAGCCTTTTCAACGTCTGCCCATGAGTTGTATGGACTCTCAACCCTTGTCACAAGTGTCTGCTGGTCCGTTGCGACAGCTGCAATAGGTGTCCAAGGTTTTACACCAGCAGGGATGACATCAGTAGTGTGTATCAGGAGACAGTGAGTGGAGTTGATCGTCATCAGACCGTAATCAGCATCCTTCTTCTGATTGAAGTATGCAATTCCTACAGCACCGCCGCCACCGCCTTTGTTGATGACATTGACCGGCTGAGGACACATGTCGTTTGAATTGATTACCTCAACAATGTTTCTGGCAAGAACATCGGATCCACCTCCTGGATTTCCGAGAGCCACGAACTCAACTGCGCTTGAAGGATATACTCCTTCCTCTTGAGCTCCATTGGCAAATACACTTGTGATGATGAGTACTGCCATCAGGATGACGAGAAGAGATTTCTTCATGTTTTCCTCCTTTTGTTTTACAGCAGTTCATAAGCAAGTTCTATGCCAAAGGAAAAAAATCGTAATATTAAAAGAACTTAGATTTCTATGTTTGATGCTTTTTGTGGTATATTGTTGTTGCATTGTTGTGGCTAATGCAACAAATCATAATGCCTAAGTTTCCTGTAAAGAGTAGATCTGTCCATTTTCAGATACATTGCGGCCTTGCTCTTGTTTCCCTTATACATTCTCATCGCTTCCACGATAGTATCTTTTTCGTCAAAGGCAATGGAATGTTCTCTCTTCTGGAAGTCAAAGCATTTACCAAGTGCTTCGACTGTAATGATTGATTCAAAGACAATCGCAGAAAGCCTCTCACATAGATTCCTCAGCTCCCGGATGTTTCCCGGCCAGCTGTATTCCCTGAGAATCTCGAATACCGCTGGATCGATCATGTGGTTTATCCTTCTGTTCTTATTGTCGAAATGCTGAATGAAATGATTCATTATCTCTGGAATGTCACTTATGCGCTCCCTCAATGGGGGAATTGTAAGACGAAGGACATCGAGACGATAGAACAGATCCTCTCTGAATTTCTTTTCCTTGACGAGAGTATTGATATCCTGATTGCTTGCTGCAATTATACGCACATCGATAGGGATGTACTTGTCCGAACCGAGCTTCATCACAGATTTTTCTTCCAAAACTCTTAAAAGTCTTCCTTGAAGGGAATAACTCATCTCACTGATCTCATCCAGAAACAACGTACCGCGGTGAGCCAATTCGAAAAGACCTATCTTCCCGTGGCGGGAAGCGCCAGTGAAAGCTCCTTCCACATAACCGAAGAGTTCGCTTTCAAGAAGAGACTCAGGAAGAGCAGCACAGTTTACTGCAACAAACGGATAATTCTTCCTCTCGCTTGCATTGTGTATGCTCTGCGCAAACATCTCCTTGCCAGATCCAGTTTCTCCGAGCAATAGAACATTTGCATTCACCTGTGAGTAGTTCATTGCAAGCTGTTTTGTCTCCCTCATCTTATTGCTGCTTCCGATAATATCTGAAAAAACATGGTTAGCTACAAGTCCCTTCTCAGAAGCAAGGCTCCTACTTGCGACCTCCATCTTCTGAATGTTGTCAAGTTTCTGCAAGACTATTGTTCCGGACTCAAAATTCATGTTGATCCTCAGAGGAATACGGTTCATTGCGACAGGAACACCCTTTAGCTTGATGAAACTTTCTGTTTTCGCGTTTGAAACATTCTCAAAGGGCGGGTTGTCGAAAAGATCATTGATCTCGCTCAGCTTCTTTCCGATAAGCTCTGCTTTTGGTAGTCCGAGAAGACTTTCTGCGCATGCGTTAGAGATAGTGATCCTCTTGTCGCTGTCACATGCGATTATCCCTTCGTCAATATTCTCAATTACTGCCTTGAATCTAGATGTCTTCAGTTCCTCGTCGAGTTTTGAGATATGGATGTTCCAGGCCTCATCGAACACTTGCCTGATTCCCTGTCTTCCCGTGTCGATCCTTATTCCTTTGTAGCCAAGCTTATGGGCAATCGAGATTACTTCATTTCCTCCTATCATGAAACCTGCACCGTCGTCATGTGCCTTTGTAAGTACTTGCTGGAAGTCTGAATTGAAGTCGATCTCATATGTCCTCACTTTGCTGTCAACACCTTTCATCTGTTCTTCAAATCCATATATGACACTTTCGGGAGCGATCAGGGCGACATCCATATTCCCATATTCCATGTACCCTTTCTTGAGTGCCCTGAGCACATCATAGCCTGTCATCGGAATCTCAAGGACTGTGAACTTTCCCTTCAGAAGCTGATTCAGATAAAGTGCTGTAAGTCCCCTTGCAATCACGATATCACTCTTTATTTCAGAAGACTTCACCTGATCGTGTGAAATGAAAGACATTCTCATCGAGATCTTATTCTTCTTCGGATGTTCGTTATAGACTTGCTCAACTGTCGGTGCCAGTTTGGTGTAGGGCAGTATGAATTCAATGCTAAGCATCATCAACCTCTCTTTATATTAATTATAGAAAAAGGCCCTCCGATGAAAAAACATCTTCAGGCCATTTGCGTTGATGTCTGCTTTCCTCAGATGACAACATCAATCGATTTGACTACATAGTCATATGCTCTGCCATTGATTTCAAACTTCACATCATCACCGACTTTATGATTGACAAGCGCCTTGCCAAGTGGGGCATTGAAGTCAATTATTCCTTTCTCTGGATCACTTTCCCAGCGTCCAAGGAAAGTATAAGTGCACTCTCCGCCATTTACCTTGTCTTCGAGGATTACTTTTGTCCCAAATCCGATGTAGTCGGGAAGGACATCCTCCTTTCTGACAATGCGTACCGTATTGAGATCGCTATTGAGTTCTCCAATTCTCCTCTCGAGTTCCCTCTTATGTTCCTTGGCATACTGATATTCGCTGTTCTCCCTCAGATCTCCGAGTTCTCGGGCTGTATTGATCTCCTTGAGGATATTCGGCATGTCCACAGTCTGTATTTCCTTGAGTTCCTGCTGTTTCCTGTCATATGAGGACCGCAGACAGAGGAAACCAGAAAGGGTACGTACCACCTTGACCTCTTCCTTGTTTGCTGATGGGGCAAGATCTGGCCAGCGCTGATAAAGTTTTTTCCTCAGCGCATTCTTCTCCTCAGTCTCAAGGCCATCGTTATAAAGGATCACAGTCTTGAGATCATCCTTATCCTCATCACTTGCAAGAGAGATATACTTTTCTGCCTTCTTTCCATCGATAAGTGACTTATGAAGACTCTGCATCCTCTTTCTCTTCTCTGCTCCTTCATCCATCCTGGAGACATAAGAGAGTACAGTAAGCTCTGTCTTGATGAGTTTTTTCTCATCAAATCCAATTTCCTTCAGGTCTGCAGAAGATACAGTATCCATGAAATAGAGGAATACATCTGTGTTCTGGCGTGGAAAGTCAAATACCTTCTTCAGGTAATTGAAATATGCACTTCCATCAGAAAGTTTCCTCAGTTTCTGCGGAACATATGAAGGATAATACTGGACCAGCTCCGAAAGGATCTCTTCTGGATCCTCATCAATGATCGAAACCTTGTCAACAAATGCCTTTTTCATATCCACATTCGGCAATTTACGGAAAGCATCGATCATGTCCTGTTCACTATAAATGGAATAGATCTCGTCAAAGCTCTTCTTTACTTCGATGTTCATGTCGCTCTCATCGCCAGTCATGTCCAGGGCAAGAGAAGAGGAGATGATCTGGTAAGAACTAGCTTTTCCTTCGTTAACGATCTCAGCAAAGTAGCTCATCATGTTCACAGTGCTATCTGCTGTGTTGTCAACATCTTTGCTTTTGATAGAACGTATGAAGCAGTTGAGCTTCTCGTCAAAATCTGTTGTAGCAAGGAAATATGAAAGCTGTTTTTCCTCTTCAGTCATCGGGTAGGGGGAAAGCATATACCTTTCAGTTGCGCCAGGAAGTGCCCTGATGTATGGATCACTTTTCAGTTCTGCCTTTACTTTCTCGCTTATTCCCTTCCATTCACTTTCAGAGAGTACAGAAGGAACCATTTCCGCCTTCATGTCCTTCAGAAGCGTGCCTTCCGGATCTGCAAGGGAATAGAGAAGTGTCTTTGTCAACCAGGCAATTCCCCCTTCGGAGAGGATTCTCTCCTTGATTTTCTGTGGCGGAACACCCTTCTTGATTGCTTTTATATGCTGCTTTGTAATAGGTTCGATCGTCTCAAACGCAACCTGGAAAGTAAGTTTTGTCGGGGCTTCATTTCCTGTGTACTTTATCATTACACTGTCTTTCGAGATATCAGAGATGATACCAACCTTTCCTGTCCTCTTGTGAATGAAGAAAGAACCCTTTGTATAGGAAATCTCCTTTTCAAAGAGAGAAAGGGAAGAAAGGACATCACTCGAACGACGAATATCATATTTTCTCAGGCATTCAGAAAGCCTTGGCGCTTTCTTGTACCTTTCTTTCAGAGCTGTGATCAGCATCTCCCGTGTCTCTGAATCTTCAGGAGAGGAGGAAAGGATCTCTGAAAGTACGAGAATGATATCTGATAGTGTCTTATCCTCCTCGCTGTCCCTGCCACCTTCCGCCTTCAGGGCATTATATGCTTTATCAAGATTCTCCTTCAGAAGCTTTCCGCATCTCTTTGCCGTTTCACTGTCCTTATCTTTGGACTCTATGATATATCTGTTGAGGAAAGGGAAATCGGTCTTGCCGATCTCAATGAGACGAGAAAAGACAGCAACAGCCCTTTCCCTGTCTTCCGGAAGCACCTGTCTTAGCAATCCCCTTTCCAGGAAAGACGCAGCCTTTTTCAGATCACCTGATTCTGCTATGTGATTTCCAACACGGATTATTATTTCCCTGTCCTTTGCATCTGATACTGCATAGTGTTCGTAAAGGGACCACATCTTCCCATCGTTGCCATCCTCATGCTCAACATCACCAAGCACACGGTATGCAACCGGATTGGAACTCTTGCTGATTATCATCTCTGCAATGAATCTAACGACATCCCAGTTCCTCGCATCATAGAATGCAAGCAATGTATTGTTGAGATCCATGTTGAATTCATGTGGATTCAGATTCAGCTTTATGCGACCATTTATATATCTGAGAACAAGAGATTCGTGTTCATTGAGGAGTTTCTTTGCCTCCTTCCTGATTTTCATCAGCTTGTTCGTAGTTGTCCGTTTATTAAATAGTTCACCATCTATTTCTTGGAACGTGCTGACTTTATAGTTGATCGCAGGGTTCTTTCCCAGACTTTTCTCATCCTGCATCCTCATTTTCAAATCGAGCATATCAAAACCCTCCTGAGGGAAAAATTTCTTATCCTTTCAAGATAAAACAAAACCGGGCGGAGTATCTCACCCGCTCGGAATGTTGTTTTTAACTCTTGTAATTATATTAACACAGAAAAATGGAAAAACAAAGGGCACAAGGCTTTCGTTTCTCTTTTTGTTTTCTTCCATTCTCTCTTCCATTTGTTTATAATTCCAAAAGTATGGAAAACAGATCTTTGCTAGTAGCACCTTCTATTCTCTCTGCAGATTTTTCAGCAATCTCTGAGGAGTTGAAGAAGATTGAGGACAGTGGAACAGACTATGTCCATGTAGATGTCATGGATGGTTCATTCGTTCCGAACATCACGTTCGGCCCGAAGTTCATAAAGGACATGAGGAAACATACAGACCTTATTTTTGATGTTCATCTCATGATTGAGGAGCCTGGACGGTATATCAAGGCGTTTGCTGATGCAGGAAGTGATATCATCACGATACATCAGGAGGCAACCAGACATGCACACAAGGATATTTCCGAGATAAAGGAACTTGGTCTCCAGGCGGGAATAGCAATCAATCCTGGCACACCTGTCTCTGCAATCTCTGCGCTTCTCCCTTTCGTCGATTATGTGCTCATTATGAGTGTCAACCCTGGTTTCGGAGGACAGAAGTTCATCAAGGAGTCTACAAACAAGATCTCTGAACTCTGTGAGATAAGGGACACAGAGGGATACGAATTCCTCATAAATATTGATGGAGGTATAAGCGAGAAAACCATCAGTGATGTCGCAAAAGCTGGTATTGACATGGTCGTTACCGGTTCTGCCTTCTTTAATGCAGAAAACCCGAAAGAGTTTGTTGAAACACTTTCTGAGCTTGCTGAGGCAGCAAGGTGAAGTTACTTGTCCAGAGGGTAATTTCTGCTTCTGTCACTGTTGAAGGAGAGACTGTCGGAGAGATTGGAAAGGGTATCCTATGCTATTTCGGACTGGATTTTACAGATCAGGAAGATATCCTTATTCCATTTCTTGACAAGCTTCTGAAACTCCGCATCTTCGAAGATGAAGGGAAGAAGATGAATCTTACACTGAAAGAAAGTGGGGGAGACATCCTCTTTATCAGCCAGTTCACGCTTTCCAGTGATATTTATAAAGGTAACCGGCCAGGATTCGAGACATGCCTGAATCCTGGAAAAGCAGAAAGTCTTTATGAAAAAGCTATCGAATACCTCCGTTCTCTGGGCTATAAGGTAGAGAAGGGGATTTTCGGTTCTGGAATGCTTGTTTCATCGATAAATGACGGACCTTGCACATTCATGCTGGAAAGCCAGAAGATCAAGAGTATCAGGAGATAGACAGTAACGAGATCTGTCTGACTAATAGAAAATAAGGATAACTGTTATGGCAAAAGAAGACAAAGAAAAGGAAAAAGAGAAGGAAAAGGGCAGGCTTGAAGCACTTGAGAGTGCCCGGATCCAGATAGATAAGCAATTCGGAAAGGGTTCGCTGATGAGGCTCGGAGACAACAAGGAAAGACTCGATATCGAAGTCATTCCTTCCGGCTCCCTTCTTCTTGACGAGGCACTTGGCGTAGGCGGATATCCGAAGGGTAGGATCATTGAAATTTATGGCCCAGAGTCATCAGGAAAGACAACGCTTGCCCTTCATGCGATCGCAGAATGCCAGAAGCAGGGTGGAATCGCAGCTTTCATTGATGCCGAGCACGCTCTCGATCCGACTTACGCAAAGAATCTTGGCGTTGATATAGATGAGCTATGGATAAGCCAGCCAGATAACGGTGAACAGGCACTTGAGATAGCTGAATCGCTCGTACGCTCAGGTGCTGTCGACATCATCGTGATTGACTCTGTTGCAGCCCTCACTCCACAGGCCGAGATAGAGGGGGACATGGGAGATTCGCATATGGGTCTCCAGGCACGTCTCATGAGTCAGGCCCTCAGGAAGCTCACAGGAATTCTATCAAAAGCGAATACCACCATAATCTTCATCAACCAGATAAGGATGAAGATAGGAGTACTCTTCGGAAACCCGGAAACGACTACAGGAGGCAATGCACTTAAGTTCTATGCCTCTGTCAGGATGGACGTCAGGAAAAGCGAGGCAATTGGGAAGAACAATGACGACATAACCGGAAATAGAGTGAAGGTGAAAATCGTCAAGAACAAAGTCGCTCCTCCTTTCAGGAAGTGTGAACTTGACCTGATGTTCGGTACTGGAATCAGCCATGTCGGATCAATCCTTGATGCTGCGCTGAAATATGATCTGATAGAGAAAGCAGGAGCCTGGTACAGCCTTGGAGGCGAAAAGATCGGGCAGGGAAGGGAAAAGACGATCGAGTATCTCGAGGAGCACAAGGATGTTGCAGATGATCTGGAGAAGAAGCTGAGATCTATCATGTTTGGGGAAAAAGCAACCAGTGAGTCTGTTGCCCCATGAGAGAAAGATAAATATAATCTTTGTCAATGCCTGAAGAAAATACAGAGATCAAGGAAGGGAAGTTCAGTTTCCATGTCCCAGCTTTTGACGGACCCCTGGAACTGCTTCTCTATCTCATCCAGGAAAATGACATTGATATTTATGACATCCCGATAGCCCTGATTACCGAGCAGTTTCTTGACTACATGCATCAGAACGAGGCGGAAATCAGGGATATGGCGGATTTCTATCACATGGCAGCTGATCTTCTCCTGATCAAATCCCGCATGCTCCTGCCTGTCGAGGTCAAGTTCGATGAGGAATATGAAGACCCGAGAAAGGAACTTGTTGACCGGCTTATCGAATATCAGAAATACAAGAAATACGCGGAGTTCTTATCGGGAAGCCCCACATCAGAAAAACTTTACATTCCACGCCATGAAAGTTACTTCTCAATACCTTTTGAAGATCAGGAGCTTTTCAAGGGCATTACTGTCGATGACCTGAGGAAAGCTTTCGAAGAAGTGCTCAGGAGAAATCCGATTGGAAAGATCTACAACACATTCGAGAAAGTCAAGGTAGAACAGAAGATAACACTCATCCTCGAGCTTTTGGAGACTCGTGATGAGATAACAATAGAAGATATCATCATACATCCGGAGAGCAGGGAACACATACTCTGTTCATTCATGGCAATATTGCAGGCTACAAAAGACAGGATGATTACCATTGCTCAGTATGAGCCCAACGGAAACATCTATATAAGAAAGAGAAATGAAACAACGGAATATTCATCTCTTGACGACGATGAGGTCTGGGATGAGTACAGGGAGAAAAACCGTCAGAGGACGGAATATTCAGAAGAAGAGGACGATGGGATCTATGGCTCAGAAGAAGAGATAGATCTGGAGGACGACGATGACGAAGAGTAAATTGCTTTCCCCAAATGCCCGCATCGTGGAGACAATTCTATACATTGAGAACGAGCCATGCTCAATAGAAAGGATTTCTGAACTTTCTCGTCTTGGAGAGAAAGAAGTGAAATCTGCCCTCAAGGAGCTCAAGGAGCGCTCCATTGCGGAAAACAGGGGTCTTGTGCTCGATGAGGATGAAGAAGGTTTTTCGTTCGCTCCTTCTCCGGATTTGTATGATGTTCTGAGAAAGGCATACGGACGGAAAGTGGACAAGAGGCTTTCAAAGGCCTGCATGGAGACTCTTGCAATTATTGCCTACTCACAGCCGACAACAAGAAAGAATGTCACGAAGATCCGTGGCGTCAACTCAGACAATGTGATCAGGATGCTCAGGGAGAGGGATTACATAAAAATCACAGGCAGGAGCGATGAGAAGGGGCATCCTAGGCTCTATAGCACAAGCCGTAAATTTTTGCTTGAATTTAATCTGAAATCGAGTGCGGATCTTCCGAAACTGGGAGAAGTAGAACGCCGCTTCTCGAAAGAAAAGGAAGAAAATGATGAGTGATTTTCCGATGAGACTGCAGGCCTATATGGCAAAAGCGGGTGTTGCGTCTCGAAGACAGAGCGAGAATCTTATTCTCCAGGGCAGGGTAATGGTCAACAACAAGGTCATCAGGGAACTTGGAACAAAAGTAAATGAGGATGACATTGTGCAGGTCGATGGGATTACCCTTGAACTCTCTGAGAACAAGTACTACATAGCCCTGAACAAGCCGCGTGGATATGTCTGCACGAACTATGATCCGAATGAAGAGAAGTACGCACGTGATCTGATTTCAATGAGGGAGAAGGATCTTCTGTTCAACGTGGGAAGACTAGACAAGGAATCGAGCGGACTGATCCTGTTTACAAATGACGGGGATTTTGCGAACAAGATGATGCATCCGAGATTCCAGCTCGAGAAAGAGTATTTGGTGAAGTTTGACAGACCATGCCTCATTGAGGATCTCAACAAAGCGCTTGACGGGATATATATCGACACGAAAGAGCCTTACAGGATAAGAAGATACGACTTTGTGCCACGTACAAAGCTCTATATCCGTATTACTCTGACAGAAGGAAAGAACAGGGAAATCAGAAAGATCTTCTCCTACTTGGGATACGATGTGAAGAGTCTTGTCAGAATCCGTATCGGCACAGTCGAACTCGGAGATCTTGAAGTCGGGGAATGGAGGAATCTCCGAAGGGAAGAGATCGATGACCTTCTGCACTTCCGGAACGAGAAGAAGGGAGAAAGGCCAAGGCAGAAGAAGACGAGGAGGAAAGAAAGTGATAGTAGCTATTGACGGCCCCGCCGGTTCAGGGAAAAGCACTATAGCAAAGCTCATTGCAGAGAAGCTTGGCTATACATTCCTTAATACCGGATCTTTCTATCGTGCGATCGCGCTTTCATCCATAGAAGAGGGGATAAACATCTATGACAGGGAAAAGGTGCTCACTAATGCAAGAAAGCATGATCTTTCATTCATCAATGGTCGCCTCAACCTGGATGGCAATGATGTGGAGGATAAACTTCACAACCCTGAAATAGACAAGGCGTCATCTGCCATCTCTGTCGATCAGGACCTCAGAATGTACGTCAATGAGGTACTCCGGAAGGCCACAGAAGGAATGGACATCGTCACTGAAGGACGGGATACGACAACTCTGCTGTTTCCAGATGCGGACTACAAATTCTATTTTGACGCCTCTGCTGAAGTGAGGGCAAAAAGAAGACTTCTGGAGCATCCTGACGGCCCCGGATTCGAAGAAGTGATAGCTGCAATCAGGAAACGGGATGAAAATGATAAAAACAAAGCATACGGAGCCCTGAAAATTGCTGATGACGCTATATATATAGATACAACTTACTTGACGATAAATGAAGTTTGTGAGAGAGTTTTGAAAGTTATTGAAAAGTAACAAATTGTTTGGTAGGAGAAAGCGAAAGTGGACAATGAAACTCAGATGACGCAGTACCTGAAGTCATTTGCTGGAATTGAAGACGGTCAGATCGTAACCGGAACTGTAGTTCAGTTAAATAACGACTATGTGCTTGTCGATGTTGGTTACAAGAGCGAGGGAAGGATCCCCGTGAATGAATTCATCGAACTTCCACAGATCGGAGATAAGGTGAACGTTACTATCATCAAGAAAGAGGGTAGTGGCGGACAGGTTGTCGTATCTAAGAAGAAGGCTGAAGCGAAGGAGAGGACTGAGGTTCTCAAGAAAGCTGCAGAAGACAAGACACCTGTGCTTGGAAAATTCATCAAGGTCATCAAGGGTGGTTTCGAGGTTGATCTCGGAGCAGACTACAAAGGTTTTTGTCCTCTTTCAAAGGCTGATGTAAATCGCGTTGAGGAGCCGGATTCCCTTATCGGAAAGACCGACTATTTCATTATTGACAAGTTCCATGGCGGACAGAAGCTCAAGAGTGTTGTTTCAAGACGCGAATATCTCGAGCAGAAGATTGCAGAGAACAAGAAGAAGTTCTTCGAGACTGTACAGATCGGGGATGTTGTCGAAGGTGAGGTAAAGAGCTTCACAAGCTTCGGTGCTTTCATTGACCTTGGCGGTTTTGACGGACTGTTGCATATCAACGACATGTCTTGGGGCCATGTCACAAGGCCAAAGGATTTCGTGAAGAAGGGACAGATTGTTCAACTCAGGCTCATCAATATCGATCCAGAGACTCAGAAGATAAATCTTTCACTGAAGCACATGACTCCAGATCCTTGGTCGACATTCGAGGAAAGGTATCAGGTTGGAGATGTGATCACAAAACCTGTTACAAAGCTTACAAGCTTCGGTGCATTCATTGAACTTGAGCCAGGAATTGAAGGTCTTGCACATATTTCCGAACTTTCTTGGACAAAGAAGGTAAACAATCCGAAGGAAGTCCTCAATATCGGCGATGTGGTTTCTGCAAAGATCCTCGGATATGATCTGGACAAGAAGAGAGTAAGCCTTGGTCTCAAGCAGCTTCAGGAGAATCCTTGGGACACAATCGCTGAACGCTATCAGGTTGGAAAGGTTCTCAAGGCTGAGGTTGTAAAGGTCACTAACAGCGGTGCTTTCCTCCAGCTTGAAGAGGGTATTGATGGATTCTTGCACATGGATGAGGTTTCTTGGACAAAGAAGCTCAAGAGCATGGATCAGTTCTGCAAGGTAGGTGATGTGCTTGAAGTTCAGGTTTCCAAGGTAGAACCTGAGATGCATCGCATCCGCCTTTCTGTAAAGGCTCTTGAAGGAAATCCATGGCAGACTCTCAAGAAGGATTATCCGAAATACTCGACAATCACAGGAACTGTATCTGCTGTTACTGATTTCGGCGTATTTGTGAAGGTTATCGGTGATATCGAGGGACTTATCAGCAAGTTCAACCTTGTAGGTCCGGATGAAGAGTATAACGACTCTGTTCTCGAGTCTTACAAGGAAAAGATCGGTGAGCCGATCACCGCTATGGTAGTTGATGTCAATCCTCAGACTCAAAAACTCAATCTCTCCATCAGGGAGATGATCAAGCGCAATCAGGAATCTGAAATGGCTAAGTACATGGCAGATGACAAAGAAGATGAGGATACATACAATCCGTTTGCAGCCCTCATGGGCAAGAAGGATGACAAGGAGAACAACTAACAGTTCTCTGATATTCATGATGGGGAAGGGGTAGAACTCTTCCCCATTGTCTAAAATGGTGGTTTTTATGAAATTAGAACATACAGATGGAGAAAAGCTTGTGATCAACGAGAAGGCAGCAAGACATGTTGACCTCTTTGTCGGAAAGTATGCAAAGATCCTCATTGCTGTTGTTGCTGTAGTTGTTGTTGCTCTTATCGTTTTTGGTATTGTAAGTACTGTCAATTCCAGAAATAGTGAAAGGATCTATTCGGAGCTTCTTTCTCTTGAAAATGACTTTAATACGAACATTGCCTATGCTGACTCTACAAGTGAAGGGTATCAGGGAAATGTTGATGCATTCATTGAAAGAGCAAACATCTTCATTGGTGCCAATGATCCATCAAGCTATGCAGGTGCAAAGGCTACTATGCTTCTCGCTGATACATATTTCCTCGAGGAGGACTGGCAGAATGCATATGACAACTATCAGAGGGTAGCAGATAGCCATAATGGTGACTACCTCGGATCTGTTGCGCTTATTAATGCAGCTGCAGCACTTGAGAACATGGGAGATACAGATGCGGCATATGATGCATATTCATCTCTTTTTGATGTCTATGGTTCATCTTCACCGCTAGCACCTCGCGCACTGTTCAATCAGGCAAGGATAGAAGAGGGTAGGGATACTGAGGTTGCACGCTCAATCTATGAGCAGCTTACAACAGAGTTCCCTTCATCGAGCTATTCGGCTCTTGCAGCCTCAAGACTTCTCACGCTCTGATTTTCTCACAAAGGACAGGAAGAATGCATAATCTGAAGAAAGGATTAATTGTTCTTTTTGTCCTTTTTCTTTTGTTCACAAACTTATCATGCGGCATTCCTAACTGGTTCAATTTCAAGAACGATGAGGATGACCCGATAACAATAACTGCAACCCAGATCACAGTAAGGAACGTAGAATTAAGTACAGATGATGCTGTTCACAGGATGAACGAGTGTGACATCTCCATTGGATTTCTGTATGCATTCTACGACAACCAGCTCTCTATTAACGAACGGAGTCTGATTTCTAATCTAAGAAATAGAATAGACTGGGGGACTCAGTACAACGCTAATTATATTCCGCGTCCAGGTTCGGTCCTAGGAACTTATACAAGTACTGAGAATGACGTTTCACATGAGTATAGGATACTCTCACTACGAAACTCTCAGGACAGGACTATAAACTCACCCCCTGATTATGCGTTCTCGACAATCAGTACTGCTGGCTTTGATATTTCAGGTATCCCCAATGGTCAGTCACGCGTATATTATATTGATTATACGCATGTAAATTCATCTATTCGTATTGCTCTTCTGGATCAGAACCGGAATGAAATCGATAGCATAGAGTTTGTAAGAGCCACAAATGATACATTTGCTAACAATGCATCAAACTTTAGCTCCACACAGACAGATATTTCATCATCTATTATTTATAATCCAAGCAATTTTCATGTCATCATCACTCCATTTCTATATGTGACACTTGAAGGATACTCAAACAGGATAATTTTCTATCCGCCTTCTACATCTGCAATTACCGATTCATTATATCATTCAATTGAGATTACAAAATTCTCATCTGTGTGACAAAAGCAAATTTGTTGGTGAAAAATATAATACAAAGTATTATGATAATGATAAAAAATATTTATTTAATAAAATACTATGATAATAGATAATTTTATAATTTAAATTTGATATTATCGAAATACAATCGAATAACATAAAAATTTATTATTATAATAATGCACTAATTTACGATTTATTTGATGTTAAAAGATGATAAAAATCCCTACAGAAAAATTGGATATAATATATATTCTGTCAAATTGAACTATTTTTCCGCATTAGAAAACAATGATTCAGCCCAATAGGGATATCTAACCTACGTTCAAGTTTAAGGAGTTTCAGATTGACAATCAACATCAATTTCCTTGAGGTAGGCTTCAAGTCCATCGACTATCTCGTTATATGTTGTCTCAAAGTCTCCTGTGTACCATGGGTCATCAATATCCTTTTCATAAATTGGTCGAAGCTTATGGAGATTAGGATCACCTGGAAAAGCACGCTCGAGACTTCGTTTATTATATTCTTCCATATAGAAGATCACGTCATAATGAATGAGGTCATTTTGTGAAATTTTCTGTGCCTTGTGTTTGAGAACAGGAATATTGTGCCTGATAAGTGCGTTACGGGCTGGGGGATAGATTGGATTTCCTTCTTCCTCATTGCTTGTTCCCCTGCTTGCGATTTCAAATTTGTCCTCTTCTCCCCTACTCTTTACCATATTGGAAAAAATACATTCGGCCATTGGTGAACGACATATGTTCCCGAGACATATAAAAAGCACTTTTATTTTATCAACTTTCATAGCCATATCATTACACTCTCCATAGCGATCTTAACCATCCTGAAGCTCTCAGCATACTCAAGCATCTTGCTTATATCTTTATAGGGATCATTCACATACCCTTTAAGGACTTTTGAAAACAGAGATCTGTTCATCTTGTTACGGGTCCTCAGTGCATCGATCATAAGACGGTCCCTGGATGTTATTCTGACCTTTTTTCCTTCCCAGTCGGTATCTATCACGCCTATATCAATTTTATCTCTTGTAACAAAATACGGTTTGACAGGCGGATATTTGAACTCGAACCGGCTCTTTGTGGAATTCTGTGGAAAAGTAAGAGCCCAATACTCAGGCTCCTCATCTATGTAGCCATAGTAATACATAGCGCTTTCAAATGACAGAATTCCATCAGGAAACATATAGGATAGAAGCTCGACCTCATTGAGGGAATTGCCTTCCTTCCAGTGATAATACCCTGTACGTATCTTCTCGACATATCCATCATCCATGAGCTGCTTTATATATTCATGGAATATCTTTTCGCGAGACAACTCCGTGGTTCGCATGAAATATTTGTATGATGCGAATATCCTCTTGAAACGTTCTACGTCGTACATTCTCCTGACCTTGTAATGATATTATCATATTAAAATAAACTATTGTCAATATATTCTAATTCGATAATATTTGAAAATATCATTTTTACATATATTATAATAATATATAAATTGAAAATTAAAATTAATATATTGATAAACTTCTGATCACTTGATTTTGTTCTTATATACAGTAACGCATTGAACAATGATATGCCCTAAACTATAATTTTCTTATCAGGAGTATTGATATGAAAATTTTTGATAATCCGGGAAAGAAGCTCCTTGGCGCTGTAAACATCATTTTCATTATCTGCATTGTCTTTGCAGTCATTTTCGGCTTGATCACATGGGTAGGTGTTGCTGCTTCTATTGGTGGTGCCGGAGGTTTTGTATTCGGCCTTATTGTTGCGTTCCTTCTTGTTGCGCTTGTGCTCTTTTGCGCATGGCTATATCTTGTGACACTGGCTATTTTTGCAAAACTCCATGACGATGTCCATCAGCTTGGATCTACAGTAAAAAAGATTGAAGAAAAACTTAGTATTGAGGAGTGATACCAAGGGAATTCCCAGACTCTATTTCTATGGCGATGAATATCAATGAACGAAAAGACAGTCTGAAAGATAGTATTGAACGTCTATATGATGTAATGACTATACTTCGTTCCCCAGAAGGTTGCCCTTGGGACAGGATACAGACTGAGAAAAGTGCAACAGAGTCTTTGCTCGATGAATGCTACGAATATATGGATGCGGTCATTGAAGGCGATGACAGGCATATGAGAGAGGAAATCGGAGATGTTCTTATCAATCTGATGATGAACCTCATCATAGCAGAGCAAAGAGGAGCATACAGCGCTTCGGATGCTGTCAATGATGCTGCAGACAAACTTATCAGAAGACATCAGCATGTGTTTGGAGATATACATGTTTCTTCTCCTGATGAGGTGATCAAAGTCTGGAATGATGTGAAGGAAAAGGTCGAAGGACGGCATGATGACGGGTTCTTCTCCAATATTCCAAAGAGCCTTCCTCCTCTTGAAGAAAGTTATGAGATACAGAAGAAGATGAGGAAAGCTGGCTTTGACTGGCCAGATCAATCCGGAGTCTTTGAAAAGGTCGAAGAAGAACTTAAGGAAGTAAAGTCAGCCTTTGCAGAAGGAAATCCTGATGATATCGAGGAGGAAATCGGAGATCTTCTCTTTACTGTCATCAATCTGTCAAGAGCGTTGAAGATAAGGCCTGTTGGCGCGCTGATGAGGACAAACCAGAAGATCAGGAACAGATTCCTGCGGATGGAGGAACTATTGAAAGAAGAAGGACTTGCCTCCTCTGAGGTAAACATCGACGAGATGGAAAGATTATGGCAAAAAGCTAAGGTAGAAGAAAAAACTAGGACTGAGGAAGTGGATAACGAATCTGATCAAGGCGATTGAGCCTGATAAGGCGTGGACGGGTGAGCTGTGGATAACGGTCATATGCCTCCAGGTACGATTCATATGCCTTGTCCAGCTCATTTACCGATCTGTAGAAATCACCACTGGCAAGCGCATATTCACTGTCGCCCCCTGTGCCCAAATTGACCAATGGCATAAGCAGCATGCTCTCATTCCTGTCAGAAAAGATTCCGATTGCCCTGATCATATTGGAAGTAAAAGTCCTCGAAAGGCCCTCATCTTTGTAGATGTTTTCAAATGCCTGCAAGATGTGGGCACTCTCCCCTCTACCATCAAGAAGGAGATTAAGCTCCTCCCGCATGGAGAGGCTGCTCTTAATTGACAGATAGAACTCTGTCGCCTCATCGCGTCTTCCTTCGCTGTTCAGAATACTGAAATATTCAACCATATCCGGATAAGAAAGCTTTCCATGTTCAAAAAGATATCGTCCGGCCTCGATCCTTTCATCTTCCGTCCCGGTATGCAGCAAGATCTGGAAGCAATCCGAAGTGTATTCACCTGACGATGAGATGAGCAGATAGAAAAGAGTGCTTGAACGTGCGTTGTGATAATCACCGAGTTCATAATACGCCTTTGCCCGGAAGTATACTGCTTCATCATCAAGAGACGAGGAAAGATCGATTCTCGCCTGATTGAGAATTGCCTGGTAATCACCATTGGCAAATGCGGTATTGTAATCAAAAGAGTTGCGGGAACACGAAAAAAGGATAAAAAGGAGGAGAAGCAGAAGAACATTCTTTTCTTTCACACATCTCCTCCTTTGCTATTAAGAATCAAGGTCTTTGATAAGCCGGGTTCTGTTTATGTAATCATCTATCTCGGAAGATGGTTACCCATCTTCTCCAGCAGCCTACCCGCAATCTTATGGACAGGACAACCCAGATTGCTGCTTGGCCTTGCACCTGACGAGGTTTACCATGCCACATCTGTCACCAGATGCGCGGTGGGCTCTTGCCCCACCATTTCACCCTTACCGTTGCCGGCGGTATATTTTCTGTTGCACTATCTGTAGCATTACTGCTCCTGGCCGTTAGCCAGCGTCATGTCCTGAGGTGCCCGGACTTTCCTCTATTTTTTCAAATAGCGATTACTTCAAAGGCCTTGAAGAATACGGAATCAGAATCCTTCGAAATCTCCGCCGAGAGTACTGTCGAATCCGCTGTCCTCGTCTCCCTGCTCACCATCCTGCTGCTTCTTGTCCTGGCCTTTTCCTTCTGCCTTGCTTGGCTCAAGCTGCTCGAACGTGTAAGCCTTCTCCATATCCTCATCAAGCTCTTCTTTATAGATGATCCTTGAGCAATATGGACAATACTCGATATCGCCGTTCTGTGTCTTGATCTGCAGATCTATCACGAACTGCATTGGGAGGATGAGGTCACATCCAGTACATACCTGCCCGTAGACAGGAACAACACCATCCCCACCCTTCTTCCTGACGATGTTTGAGAACTTGTCAAAAAGCTCATCGGAAATCACAGAACCTTTGATCGACGCACATTCTGCATCAAGTTTCGAAATGCTCTCCTCGATGTCAGAAAGCTTTCCATCAACCTTCTTGTGCTCGTCCTCAACGACCTGCAGCTGGGAATTGAAGTCAGCCTCAGCAGCGGCAACAGCCTTCTCAAGAGCCTTGAGCTCCTGTTCCTTGCTGTCTCTCTGCTTAAGAAGTGACTGCTCAAGGATCTTTGCCTCCTCAAGCTGTTTTGCAAGAGCTTCGAACTCTCTTTGGGTATTGATGAACTCTACCTGCTTCTCATATCCGATCCGCTGGCTAGATGCGTCTTCATACCGGATAGCAAGGGACTTGTGTTCCTTGGTAAGGTTCTCGAGGTTTTCCTTAAGTTCCTCATACTTCTTCCTATCCGATTCGAGTTTCGCTTCCTCTTCCCTCAGATGCGCAGGAATTGACTTGACTTCGTCTTCAAGCGAGAACTTCTCTTTCAACACTTCCTGCAACTTCTTCAGACATTCGAGCTTATCGTTCATACTTTTATTCTTCCTTCGTCTATATGACCAATTGATATTATCGAATTTGAATAGATTTTTCTACTCATTCCAATCCTTGAGTTTCTTGCTCCTTGTCGGGAAGCGAAGTCTCCTCAGCGCCTTTGCCTCAATCTGACGTATACGCTCTCTTGTAACGTCAAAGTAAAGGCCGACCTCCTCGAGTGTGAGCGCATATCCATCATCGAGGCCGAAACGCATTCTCAGAACTTCCTGTTCACGTTCAGGAAGATCCGCAAGAAGCTCCCTTATCTTGTCCTGCAGAAGGACGAATTCCGTCCTGTTTGCAGGATTATCGGCATCCTTGTCCTCAATAAAATCGGAAAGCACACTGTCCTCTTCCTCTCCGACAGGGGTTTCAAGGCTGATAGGCTCACGGGCAACGCTCTTCACGTTCTTGACTTTCGCTTCAGGCCAGTCAAGATGTTCCGCGATTTCCTTGTCAGTCGGTTCCCTTCCATAGAGCTGCATAAGGATCCTCGATTCACGGACAACCTTATTTATCTGCTCAATCATATGCACAGGAACACGGATCGTACGGGCCTGATCGGAAATGCTTCTTGTTATAGCCTGTCTGATCCACCACGTGGCATAGGTACTGAACTTATATCCTTTCTTGTATTCGAATTTCTCAACTGCCTTGATAAGTCCGATATTTCCTTCCTGTACAAGATCGAAGAACTGAAGACCTCTGTTCGTGTATTTCTTTGCAATCGAAACTACAAGACGTAGATTCGCCTTGATGAGCCTGTCTTTTGCAACTTTGAGTATCCTCTGTCCGTACTCGATATGCTTCACTGACTCAAGGATCTTTGCGATTGGAGCCTCGAAATCAGATTCAATGTTCCGCAGTTCCTTCTCAGTAAGCTGGAGATCCTTTATCTCTTCCTTGATCTGATCGCTTGTCATCGAAAGGGCTTCTTCAATCTGGCTTGCCTTGCTGCGTGTTGCAAGATCACGTCCGAGCTGTCTGAGTTCCTTCATCGATGTGATGTTGAGTCTCTTGATGCCCCTGTCGCGCTTTTCAATGCACTCATTGATCTTGTTCTTCGAGCTGATGAATATCTCGGTAAGATCATTGATCTCCTCCTGCTGGATCACAACAGGTGTGATCCAGTCTCTGATCGGGATGTAATTTCCCATTCTGATGTTATCTTCATCGCGCTTGATATCATGATAACGACGTGCAAGCACCTGCTCTTTCTGAGCGTAGTCGTCCTTTATCTTCTTCACGAGCTTGGCTTTCTCCTTCTCCAGCTCGCTCTTCTTCATATTCGGGTTCTGGCTCTCAAGCTCCCTGTCTGCCTCCTCAAGTTCCACCTGGATGTTATGGTTGATCTGGGCCTCTTCATTCTTGATGTCTCTCATCTCCCTTTCCAAGTCCTCTTTGTAGGATTCTTTCGTCATCACATGACAATACTCAAGCCATTCCTCGCGTGTGGGGAAATCTGACCGCTTCTTTCCCTTGTAGATCGGACTATCCTCATCCGGATGGCCACCGAACTTATCCAGGAGAATTTCCCTGAGTTTCTGAAGTTCTTCACCCATTTCAGCATTCTCGCCGCCAATAGTAAGTCTTCCCTTCAGTTCATTGTAGTCCCTGAGTTCTTTCTGTGTTTCCTTGTTAAGGAGCTCACGATAGTTCGCGTTGTAACGTTTCTGTACAGAGAGGAATTCCTTCAGATCTTCTGTCGAGAGCTGCTCTTCGTTCTCATCATCGATCTTTGTCTGCATGTGATCTAGAACCTTTGTGAAGAAAGAGAGCAGGATTCCGCTCTCACGGATCACGGAGTTGACTATCTCAGCTCCCCTTTCCATCTGCATCGCAAGCTCGACTTCCTGATCACCGGTAAGGAGATTCTCATTTCCGATCTCCTTCAAATAGAGTCTGATAGGATCATCAACGCTGGTATCTATCTTTCCGCTCTGATGGCTCTTATGTTCTATTCCAGGCTCAGAGAAGTTGGAAATATCAATGAACCTCTCTCCACCGAAACTCTCATCATCAGTTCCCTTGAAATCAGAAAGGCTCTCTTCCTGGCTTTCCTCGTCAGAGAGATCGTCGATATCCTCATCTTCATCCTCATCATCCTTCTGATCGGAGCCCTTCTCATCTTCATCTTCCTCGCTCTCCTCATCATCTACATCGCTGTCATCAAGGAAAGACGGAACATCCTCATCAGAGCTCTCTTCTCCAACATCATCCTCGTCCTCGTCGACGAGCTCGTCATCGGGATTGAATTCATTCTCCAGATCTTCAGGGGATGGAACATCGAAAGAATCGTCCCCCTCTTCCGTATAATTGACGCCGTCTTCCTTCAAGAGAGAGACGATCTGGTCAATGTCACTTACTTGTGCCTTATACTTCTTTATTGCCTGGATCAGGTCATCGAATGTGACGATGCCTGTCTCTTTTGAACTTTCAAGAAGTTCAATGTAAAACGGTTGGTTTTTGATATCTTCCTGTCCCATCAAATCTCTTCCTCGTTCCGGAACAATCTGTTCCGAAACACGTTAATCTCCAAATCCAGTTTGCTTTTGCGCAAAACAAGCTCACTCAGCTCGTTTTGAGATATGTTCGACGACATAAGGGCAATCTGGTTATTCAGAAGCTTGCGTGATTCCTCAAGGCTGCGAAGCGTGATCCTATCAACTATTTCATCAAGTACGACGACGCTTCCTTCTTTGAACTCATCGAGCAAGAAGGAGGTCGAAACGTAATTACGCAATCTGTCATCGCCTATGAGCGAGAGGAAAACCTCATCGCTTTCAACTTCTTCCCTCATTGCATTCTCCAGTACCGTATAGATGACTTTTGCATCATTGTCGGCAAGATCGGAGAACCTTAGTCTGTTCCTATAGCTCGGAAAAAGGTCCCTGTGATTCGAAAGGATGAGCATCGCATAGAGATCCATGCTCACTTTCGCAACATTCAGACTATTATCCTGATAGGAATCTTTTATTTCCTTCTCTCTCCTTCCGCTATCTTCCTCAAAGAATTTCCCTCGGCTGATATCCTGCCGGACGTCATTCTCGGAAACATTGAGCCTCATTGCGATATCTTGGATATACCCGTCCCTCTCTACCGAACTGTTTAGTGCGGAAAGAAATGGAATGAGTGACTTCAAAAAGTCAGACTTTCCCCTAGGCATCGTGATATTATACCGCCTAATATTTTTTTCTACAAGATAGTTATATGGGGAAAGGGATGCAGAATACTCTTTTTCAAGTCCTTCCTTACCTATTTTCTCAAGTGTTTCGGATGCATCCTTGTATGACGAAAGGTGATGGACATTCACCTCAAAGCCACTACGCACAAGCATCATCAGAGCCTTTTCCGTACTTTTCTCCCCTGCCCCATCGCTGTCAAAGAGAAGCGATACTTTATGCGTATAACGCCCTATGAGATCCTTCTGTTCATCTGTAAAGCTGGTACCAAGAGGTGCCATCGCTGTCTCATACCCAGCCTGATGCATGGCAATGACATCAAAGTTCCCTTCTATCAGTATTGCCTCGGATCCATCCTTCCTGAGAGCGTTAATCGATTCATATGCCCCGAATAGTAGTGATTTTTTCGAATAAAGCGGAGTATCAGGGGAATTAATATATTTAGGAGCTCCATCTCTGTTTGACAGATCCCTTCCACTGAACGCGACAACATTTCCCCTAAGGTCCCTGATCGGAAACATTAGGCGATCTGTGAAGAGCGGATAAGGAAACTTCCTTGCTGAGAAAAGCCCACTACGCATCATAAGGTCATCAGAATATCCTTTTTCTTTCAGAAACGAATAAAGGAAATCCGGATTATTCGGGGCATAGCCAAGAAGGAACTTCTTCCTCATCTCTTCACTGACATTTCTCTTTTCAAGATATAAAAGCGCATTCCTTCCCTCATTCCTGGATGTGAGGAAATACTCAAATGTTTTTGTAAGCCTGTTATACAGTTCCCTGAGATTATCTTTTTCTTTGCTTTTCCTCTGACTTTCTGGAGTCTCTTCTTCCAATTGGATGGATGCTTTTTCTGCAAGTATCTTAACAGCTTCAGGAAATGTCACATGTTCAGTTTTTTCTACAAAGGAAAAGATATTGCCGCTTTCACCACAGCCGAAACAATGGTATGTCCCCCTCTCATCATCGAAAGTAAATGATGGAGTACGTTCATTGCCACCCCCGTGGAAAGGGCACTTGGCCCAAAGGCGAGAGCCTTTTTTCACTATTTCCGTGCGTTCAGAGATCAGGGTGCTCAGCCTCACACTCTTTTTTATCTCTTCTATCACGCGTTCAGAAAACCGGGCCAATTTCTCCTCCTAGAAAGAATATATTAATACGAAAGTGAATCGTCACCCTCTTTAGGTTCTTTATATATATCGTTTTCAACCGTCATAGTAGAAAGTGCATTCATCTCACTCTCTGAATAGATCCTTCCAATATCTATTCCAGGACATGATCGCTTTTCTCTTTCCCATGCCTCATCGTCGTCAAAAAGCCCTTTCCAGAAGGGATATGTGGAACACTGAAGAGGTCTGGCAGGATAGATAGTACATCCTTTTTCCCTCAGGAATATGCAGCTAAAGTCATCCCTTTCCTTCAATGAGTAAATGTAATATGTGCCATAATCAAGTTTCCTGCAGTAAATTGAAAGGAATTCCTCTTCTTTCACCTCCAGATATCCGGATGCACGCCTGATGTCTGCAAGTGATAAAAAAACATAACCTGGTTCTCCAGAACAGCAATGAGAACACATCTGGCAGGAAAAACATCTCTCCACAAGGAACCTCTGACAAAAAAAGCCTTCCATTTTCAGGAAGGCTATCCTGGAGAGAGAAGGATTCGAACCTTCGAAGGCATAGCCGTCAGATTTACAGTCTGATCCCTTTGGCCGCTCGGGAACCTCTCCAATATTGACCTATGTATTTTTAGCTAAAAGAAAGAAACTAGTCAATATATGATTGGAACTTTCTTCAAAATTTCTCTCTGATTCATTCAGTGCAATTGCAAGAAGACATCAGGAAAACTTTTTCAGAAGAGCTTCGTTTACCTCTTTCGTAACCATATTGGAAACATCTGCCTTGTAGCTTGCCATCTCTTTTATCTGACTTGACCGGAGAAGGAAAAATGATGCGTCTGTAGGAAGGAACAATGTTTCTATACTGCTATTGATCATCTTGTTGTTCATTGCAAGTTCAAATTCATAGGAAAAGTCACTGAGTCCCCTTACTCCCCTGATCATTATACCTATTCCATTTTCCTTCGCGTAATCGACCATCAGGCCAGAGTAGCTTGCTATTTTCACATTGTCGAACTTTGCTAGCGCTGCAGAGAGGAAAGAAAGCCTTTCTTCCTCTGAAAAGAGGCATTTCTTTTCCATATTGACTGCAAGAACTACATGCAGCTCATCAAATAGCCGGCATGAACGCTCGATGATGTTCACATGGCCGAGCGTCAGAGGATCAAATGAGCCTGCGAACATAGCCTTTCCTGTCATTCCTTCAAACCCCCGATATACTCTTTCATCTCGGAATTTTTCTCTGCATTCTCGAAAGGAATTGTCCGTTCAAGATGGTAATGCCCCTCTTCATCTTTCCTGAAAATGCCGAAATTACCTTTGCCGATATAACTGAGGGTCTCATCCTCCCTGACTTTCTCTTTCTCTCTTACTATTGAAATTACACATTCGAAATGCATCGGACGTGAAGAGTCATCAAGAAATGATGATGCGATGTCCTCAACCACTTCTCCACATATCGGGCAGAGTACATCACTCTTTTTAAGTTTCTTCGGTTCCTCGACAGGAATTGCAGAATGAAAGGCATGGCGTTTCGGAACCCCTGTCACCTGATTCAAGTTCGAAAACCCCTTGTCCTGACCTTTGCTGCTCTTCTTCTTTTCTCTATGTTCGTTCTTCTTCCTGAAGAATTGATTATCTTTCTTTGCCATGAAAATAGAATATTCAATTTCGGGACATAAAAAAAGCCCTGCTAAGCAGGGCCCATCACTCAGTTGGCTTTCTTCACGATAAGCTCTTTTACCTTTGCAGCCTTTCCTACGCGGCTTCTGAGGTAATAAAGCTTTGCGCGGCGAACCTTACCATAACGAACAACCTCGACTTTCTCAATTCTCGGGCTGTGGATAGGGAAGATTCTCTCAACTCCGACACCATAGCTGATCTTTCGAACAGTCATGGTCTTGCGGATTCCAGAGTTGTTCTTGGCAATGACAATGCCTTCGAAAACCTGAATTCTTTCTGTCGCACCTTCTACAATCTTGAAGTAAACCTTGATTGTATCCCCAACGGAGAAGTTCTCCGCATTCTCTTTCATCTGTTTTGCTTCAATTGCCTTAATGATGTCCATCTTTCCATCAATCCTTATTTGCCTTGTCTAACAGGCGTATGAGTTTTCTTCGCATCTCGATGCTGAGAGAGGCATCTCGAAGCATATCGGGCCGGTTGAGCAGTGTATTTTCCAGCCGTCGGTCATCCCTCCACTCGGCAATATGTCGGTGATGACCTGATAATAATACAGCAGGAACCTTTTTTGAGCAATACGTTTCAGGCCGAGTATATTGCGGATATTCCAGAAGCGATGCGCTATATGATTCCTCTTCAAGACTTTCCGAGCTTATGACATCTTCAATGAGGCGTACTGTTGAATCTGCAATGATCAACGCAGGAAGCTCACCGCCTGTGAGAACATAATCTCCAACAGACAGTTCCTCTGCGTCAAATTCTTCCCGAACTCGTTCGTCAATGCCCTCGTAGTGCCCTGCAACAATAACTATGTCATTGAGCTTGGAAAGTTCCCTGGCCTTTTTCTGATCGAATTTCTTTCCTTTCGCAGATGTCAGGATGACTTTCTTCCCTTTTGCCTCCACAGACATGAGAGCTTCTGTCAAGGGCCCAGGCATGAGGAGCATGCCAGCTCCTCCTCCATAGACCACATCATCGACTTTGTTATATGCCCCTATAGAGAAGGATCTGATGTTGACCACCTCAAAGGAAACGATATTCTTATCTCTCGATCTTTTCATTATGGAAGAAGAGAGATAGCTCTCGATAATTTCAGGAAATAATGTGAGGATAGTTATTCTCATAGGGAAAGGAGGTCTTTTTCCAAAAGCTCGATCGATCCTTTCTCAAAATCAGGATGATCGCAGAAAGGCTCCATCAGAGGGAGCAGGAAACTCTTTCCGTCTTTTTTCCTGACAATGAGCAAAGGGGCCTGAGAACCTTCGCCAATTCCCTCGACTGTGCCGACAATGTTTCCATCAGAGACGATGCTGAGACCGAAAAGGTCTGCCATATAGTACTCCCCTTCTTCAAGAGGAGGTGCATCTTCACGTCTGATCTGGAGTATTCCCCCAGATAGGATTCTCGCCTTTTCCGGAGTATCGAATGTGTCGAACTTCATCAGCACATCAGAATCAAGAAGACGGACTGACGCGATGCGTACATCGACTGTTCGTCCGTCTTTCAATCTGGCTCTGCCTTCCTTGAGCTTCAGAAGATGCTCAGTCTCCCCTGAAAGGGAGAAGATCCTCACATAACCCTCAAGGCCATGTGTCTTTCCGATCTTTGCTGTCGAAAGGTATTCACGCTCATCCATCTCAGTCTAGAATCTCCAGGCTCGCGCGTCTGCCGTCCTTGGTCGCACTTGCAGAGAGGATCGTCCTGATTGCCTTTGCGATTCGGCCCTGTTTGCCAATGACCTTGCCAACATCATCCTTTGCAACGTGGAGTTCGAGGACGATGGATTTTTCGCCCTCTACTACGTTCACGCTAACTTCTTCAGGTTCATCAACAAGGCTCTTGACCACGAACTCGATAAGTTCTTTTTCCATCAAAAGCCTCCCCTACTCAGTTAGCCTTTCTATCGAGGGTAACGCCTGACTTGTTAAGGATCTCCTTCACCGTGTCAGAAACAGTCACACCCTTCTGAATCCAGCTCTTGGCCTTCTCTGCATCAACCTTGATCTGATTCTCCTTCTCGATCGGATGATATGTTCCGACCTCGTCGATCGTGATGCTTGTACTTGCCCTTCTGCTGTCCTGTACAACGATCCTGTAATACGGTCTCTTCTTAGATCCCATCCTCTTCAGTCGCATTGTTGTGCTCATTCTCTAGTCTCTCCTTATACTACGTGAAGGCCTCACATGTTGCCAAACATCTTCATCATGGAAGCCTGGTATTTCTTATTAGTAGCAACCTTATGCATAAGCTTGCTCGTCTTTTCAAACTTCTTCAACAGTCTGTTGACATCTGCAACCGATGTACCAGACCCTTTTGCGATCCTTTTTCTACGCGAAGGTCCGATGATGCGGTAATTCGAACGCTCGAAACGTGTCATGCTCTGGATTATCGCCTTCTCTGAAGAGAGTTCGGACATATTGATATCGTCCTCATTGATCTGTCCTTTCGCACCCGGAATCATCTCGAGAAGCTTATCCGCGGAACCCATCTTGCTCACCTTCTCAAGCTGGAGAAGATAGTCATTGAGATCGAAAGTATTCTTCTCAATTTTCTTCTGGAGCTTTTCGGCCTCTTCCTTTTCGTACTGTTCCTGAGCCTTCTCTACAAGCGATACGATATCGCCCATGCCCAGAATACGGGAAGCGATCCTTTCCGGATAGAAGGGATCGAGGTCCTCCATCTTCTCACCTGTTCCGATGAACTTGATAGGCTTGCCGACAACAGAACGGAGCGAAAGTGCCGCACCGCCACGGGTATCTGAATCGAACTTCGTGAGCACGACGCCAGAGATCCCTACTTTCTCCTCAAAGTCCTTTGCTATCTCGACTGCCTGCTGTCCTGTCATCGCATCTGCGACAAAGAGAGTCTCGTCAGGGTTTGATGCATCCTTGATCCTCTTGATCTCATCCATCAGTTCCTCAGAGACGTTCATTCGTCCAGAAGTATCTATGATGACAGTATCGATCAGATCATGCCTTGCTTTCTGGATTGCCCTGGCTGCGACAACTGCGGGATTCTTCTCCCCTTCGATCTTGAAAACAGGAACACCTGCCTTTTCGCCAAGAAGTTCAAGCTGGGTAATGGCTGCAGGCCTAACCAAGTCTGCCGCGACAAGCATTACAGATCGCCCTTCCTTCTTGAGCCTGTACGCAAGCTTATGGGCAAATGTCGTCTTTCCTGATCCCTGAAGACCCATCAGCAGGATGACACTTGTCGTGTCCTTACCTTTGAGTTTCAGAGCATTGCCCTCAGGGGATGAAAGGAGTGCTACCATCTTGTCGTAGACGATCTTTGTGAACTGCTGCCCAGGATTTACTGCCTTGAGGACCTTCTCGCCCTTGGCTTCTTCCATCGTCTGGTTTATAAATCTTCTTACGACACGCAAATTTACGTCAGCATCAAGAAGGGCGCCCTTTATCTCGCTTACGGCGTCCTCAACATTCTTTTCGCTGATCTTACTCTTTCCGGAAAGTCCCCGTATGATTGACGAGAACTTGTCGCTTAAGCTATCGAACATCTAATTCATCCCATGTTGTCATGACAACAATGCTACTTTGCCATGTTAGGCCCTTTCCTGTCAATTCTTTTGAGTCATAAACAGGAGAGAGTATTCATCACCTCATGGCAAAATCGCGCTTTCAATCGTCTATTACGATTTCATTCTCGTTCTCATCGAGTATCACAGGCTCTCCTTCCCTCTCATCAAGCCTGTAGCTTACGGTTATAGAGACCCCAGCCTCTACCTGTGTAACGCCCAGAAGCTGATCACCTGCGCTGACTGTATGCTTGTTGTGGGTGATGATGATGAACTGGCTGTCCTTTCCGAAATCCTCCAGAATTGAGAGGAAATAACCGATGTTCCTGTCATCGAGGGCCGCGTCTATCTCATCGAGAATACAGAATGGAGATGGCTTGACCATGTAGGTTGCAAAAAGAAGGGCAACCGCTGTCATGCTCTTTTCACCACCAGAAAGAAGAGAAAGGTTGGTAGGTCTCTTTCCTGGTGGCTGGGCGATGATATCTATTCCAGTGTTGAGGATATCGTTCTCATCTATGAGCTGGAGCTCGGCTCTTCCACCTCCGAATATTCTCCTGAACATCTCCTGGAAATTCACGCCGATCTTGTTGTATGCATCGAGGAACAGCCTCCCGCTTTCCTCCTCGATCTCAGTAAGGACCTCCTCCAAATCTTTTTTTGCCTTCTCAAGGTCATCAAGCTGCTTCTGATAGAAGTTATAACTCTTCTCAGCCTCAGCAAATTCTTCTTCTGCCATCTGGTTGATATATCCATAGCTGTCAATCTTTCTGTTGACATCCATCAGTTCATTGGAGATGAATTCCCTGTTCAGATCCTCCTTCTCCATGATTTCCTTGAACTCAGATAGGCTTCGGCCAGTAGAGTTGTAGAAGTCTGTCATCACATCCGCAATCGAAGAATCGGCCGATGCTATGAGGTTCTTTTCGCTCTCTATTGTTCCGATCAGTGTGACAAGCTCATTGTTAAGCCTTTCTTTCTCGTCACGCTTTTGCTGAAGAGCGCTATTCTTGTCCCTCAGGGCATTCTCAAGTCCGTCAATACCCTCCGAGAGCTTCTTGATATCTTCTTTGGCTTTGTCGAACTTCTCCTTTTCATTCTTCATGTCCTTGCTGATGCGTTCTATCTTCCGCCGCGCATTCTCGCTGTCATATACCGCATCCTGATACTGGGAAGAAAGATACTGCTCGCTCTCCCTGAAGGTCTGGAGCTGTTCCCTTCTCGCCTTCACATCAGCGCTTGAGCGCGCTTTTTCTTCACCCAGTCGGGTGATGAGATCAGAGTAATTTCTGATCTTCTCCTCGCATTCCGCATTTTCACTTCGCCTTCTCTCTATTTCAGAGCGGCACTCAGCAAGGCGGCGACGCACACTCTTGCCTTTTTCGTCTATATCCTTCTTCCTCTCGACAACACCTTCAGAAGAAAACAGTTTTTCGAGTATTGGAGAGAAGAGAGACACATAACTGTCGAATTCAGAAAGGACGAGATCAAGGATTGACGAGAATTTCGCAAAGTCCTTGCCTTTCTCCCTGGAAATTGACATGAGTTTTTTAAGGCCTTCCCTGATTCCTCTTTCCTTTTCCCTCAGGTCAGAAAAAGAGAAGCTCTCTTCTTCTGTCACAATTCCAAGCAACTCGTCAATGACATTCTTGAGATCATCCCCAAGAGAGATTATTTCCTCCTCAAGGGCATGCGTCTCCTTCTCGAGAGCAATGATAGCCTTGTCATTTTCCCCTGTCTTCTCCTGTTCTTTCCGGGAAAGTCTTGTGGCCTCTTCGATATGGTTTTCCAACTCGTTGATGGAATCCATTGTCTCCTCAATCCGGTCCTCAAGCTCTTCCCTCTGTCCCTGACTCTGTTCCAGTTGCCTCTTTGCCTTCTCTGCGTTCTCAAGGAACGTGCGAAGAGATGCATCATTGTCCTTCATCTGCTCGGAGAGCATGTCGAGAACAGAATTGCTTGACGCAACTCTCTCTTCAAGTTTTGTCTTCTCGGTGCGCATGTCCATGAGCTTCCTGTTCTCATCAGTCAGCTCATCTCCCCTGCTCCCGATCTCAATGCTGATTTCTCCAAGACGTTCCGAAATTTCAGATTTCCTCTTCTCGCTTTCCTCTATTGTCTTGTTCCTTGCCATCTTTGCTAGCTGGAAGCTCTGGATCTTGGAACAGCTGAGTTCGACCTCGAGCGTGAATTTCCTGTTCTTTAGCGCCTTGTATTCCCTTGCTTTCTCTGCCTGACCCTTCGTTCTGTCGTATGTCTTCTTGATTTCCCTTACTGTTATGCCGACAGTGTTTATATTCTCTTCCGTCCGGAGGATCTTGTTCTCTGCTTCCTGACATTTGAGCTTATAGCTCGTTACACCTGCAGCTTCTTCGAATATGATTCGCCTGCTTTCAGGGCTCATTGTGAGAATCTGCTCGATCCTTCCTTGTTCGAGGATGCTATATGCGCTCTTACCGATTCCAGTATCGAGGAAAAGTTCCTTTATGTCCTTCAGCCTGGCAAGTTCCCGGTTGATGAAATACTCTGTCTTCCCTTCCCTGTATATCCTTCTCTTGATCTCGATTTCAGTGATCGGACTTTTCAGTATTCCCTGACTATTGTCGATCGTGAGGGCGACTTCAGCATACGGCATCGGCTTTCTCTTGTCGTTTCCATTGAAGATGACATCCTCCATCCTGCCTGCCCTGAGTGTCTTGGTCCCCTGCTCTCCAAGTACCCATTTGATACTATCTACGATATTGCTCTTTCCGCATCCATTAGGACCGAGCAATGTGGTGACCCCGTCAGCAAAGTCAATATGAGTCCGGTCTGCAAAACTTTTGAAGCCGTACATGTCAAGTGATTTCAGAAACAACTGGATATACTCCCTTGAGAAGGTTTACTGTGAAGTATAGCATCTAGGAAAGTTGTTATGGAAGAAGAGCTTTTCAAAGAAATGATTGAGGAAAACTATATCATATGTGGTTCAGACGAAGCTGGCCGGGGTCCGCTTGCAGGACCTGTCACTGCAGCAGCAGTTGTCCTGGGAAAAGACTTTCCGACAAGTATCCTGAATGACTCGAAGAAATTGAGCGAGAAAGAGCGAATCAAAATAAGCAAGATCATCATGGAAAGGGCAAAGGCATACGCGATTGTCAGTCTCTCACACCTCGTGATTGACGAGATCAATATCCTCAACGCATCTCTTCTTGCCATGGAAAAAGCACTTGAGAAAGTAATGAAGCTGACACGTGTTGATGTATTCTATGTCGACGGAAACAAGGTTCCAGCATCGCCAGTCATCACGAGAGCGATTGTCAAAGGAGATCAGAAAGTGCCTGAGATAATGGCAGCCAGCATTCTTGCAAAGGTCGAGAGGGACAGGATCATGACATTATGCGGAAAGAAATGGCCTCTGTATGGTTTTGAAATACACAAAGGATATCCGACTAAGAAACACTATGAGGCAATAAGGATGTACGGACCATCAAAGATCGAGAGGATGACGTTCTCCAGAGAAAAGATCACTCCTTCTCCTGATTCTTCCTCTCTTCTCTTTCCTTTATAGCCCTGCCAGTCACCTTCTTTCCATTCATCTGGATATAGTCAAGTGACTTCTGCATCTCGCGCACGAATGCACCCAGATCCTCCTGATAGACGATGATTGACTGCCTCATGAACTTTCCCGGAGTATCAGTCTCCCTGGACTCGACAATATTGAGATAAAGATCCCCCATGTAGTTTTCCTTGACGTTGAAAAAGTATGTCCTGTCGTCCCTTATTACAAGTCTTGAGGAAAATACCTCACCTCTTTCGCCCATATGAAAGCTCCTGTTCATTTACAAAAAAAGCTCCCTAAATCTAAGGAGCAAAGCGTCCGACGGGAATCGAACCCGCATCTTCAGCTTGGAAGGCTGAGGTAATAGCCATTATACAACAGACGCGCAACAGAGAAGAGAATACGGATTTGTCCTCTTCTCGTCAAGTACATTTCAAAAATTATATTTCAGTAGTTGTTCCTGTATCAGTGACAACAATTTTGAGTGTACGGGTCCTGAATCCATCTGCAGAGATTTTTACATCCCTGCCATCAATGTATTGATTGTCCGCTGCGTTGATCCAGAGGACTATCTCGCTTGATTTTCCACCTACAAAATACTGATATTCACTTGCTCCACCATTAGATCCAAGCAATTCTCCCTCAAAACTTACGTTGGTCAGATCGTTGATACCAATATCTATCAGCAGGGCGACCCAGTCACCATTTCCCATGCCAGCTGTGCTGTCTGAAGGAACTAAATCTTTGACAACTTCAACAGTTATTGTACTGTAACTGAATGAAACTTTGACATTATTATAATTATCAATAACAGAAGAATCAGTATGATCTCCAGCTCTTACTTGAATGTTGAAACTCTGGGCAGATGAATAGTCTCTTGATGTGTCGCATGAAAAGAATGCGAATGCCATAAGGACAGACAAAAATAGAATTAATGTTTTCCTCAAAAGTTGTTCCTCCGGTTCTTCCCCTTGGAGATTATAGCATCAGGAAGAGTTCCTGTTCATCAGGAAAAAGGCAGCCTTTTTTACAGGCTGCCATAACACTGGACATTTTTATGCGTTTTTCTTGCACTTGCATCTCGGGCTCTGGCTCCAGAGATCATCAGCTGTCGGAGTCCATTTCTCCGCATACGGCTCTGTCTTCTTCGCCAGATCCTCTGCGTTTTCAGGTGACTCGTACTCTGTGCTGTATGCATTGCTCTTCTTCTGCATTGCAACAAGCTTTTCAGGGTTCTCGAGCATCGGACAAGGACGAAGCATGTTCTCATTGAACGGCTGCATATCGTGGTATGCCATAAAGAGAGGACTCTTCAGTGCCTCGAGGATTGTCTTCTCGCGGATATTGGAATCTGAATAGTGTATGAACGCGCATGGCTCGATGTCGCCCTTTGCATTGATGTGGAGGTATTTCCTTCCTCCAGCAACACATCCGCCTACATACTCCGCATCGTTCTGGAAATCGATGCTGAAGATGTCTTTTGTCTTCCTGTACTCCCTTACTTTGTGCATCAGATGCGCTCTCTGCTCAGGAGTTGGAAGAAGCTCGGTGACAGCGCCTGCTCCGACTGGCATGTAATGGAAAAGCCAGATGAAGTACGCACCCTGCTCGATTATCATGTCGAAGAACTTCTCAGAAGATACGTCTTCCGCATTCTTGCTCGTATAGCATGTCGAGATGCCGAACGGAAGGCCATTGCTCTTCAGGAGGTTCATTGCGTTCCTGACCTTGGCATATACACCATGACCTCTTCTGAAGTCATTTGCCTCTTCAAAACCCTCAAGGCTGATTGCAGGAACAAAGTTTCCCACTTCCTTCATCTTTGCGATGAATGCCTCGTCAATGAGAGTTGAGTTTGTGAATGATACGAACACACAATCATTATGCTTTTTGCATAGTCTGATTATGTCATCCTTCCTCACAAGAGGTTCTCCACCTGTGAAAAGATACATGTATGTTCCAAGTTCCTTTCCCTGGGAAATGATGGAATCAAGCTCATCAAATGTAAGGTTGAGTTTGTTGCCATACTCTGCAGCCCAGCAGCCTGTGCAATGAAGATTGCATGCGCTTGTCGGATCGATAAGCATGGCCCATGGGACGTTGCAACCCTCTTTTTCGGAAATTTCCCTTTCCTTTGCGCTACCGATGAGTGCGGAATTGACGAGGAAGTTTCTCAAAAGTGTATTCCTGACATTCTTGTCAAGATTCCACATCCTCTCCATCAAACGATACCAATTGTCTTTGCTTTCGATGCTCTTTCTGATCATCGATCTGGCAGGGCCGAACCAATCCGGGGAAACGAACTTCTCAATCAGGTCAAGAAGCTTGATGCTGTTTGTCTCAAGGTCATCTCCCAAGAAAGCGAGGGCAGAATTGATAGCTGCCGACAGAGCTGTGGCCTTTACCTTGTCAGTCATTTTCATAAGGTTAACACTCCTTACCGAACAATATAAGAATTTAAAAATGTTTTGACATCAGACAATTTGAGAAAAATGTCCCACAAACCATAGTATAAATTAACTCTTTAGTCAAAATGTATCACCCGGAAACAGTAAATCAGAGATATATCTGAACCTTTTTGACATCACAGCAGGTGGTGTGCCGTCGTCGTTGATCATCCAGTTCGAGATTGACAGCATCAGAGCATCCGAGAAGAACGAGGCCAGGAAACTCCGCTCTGCATTGTGTCCGTATGTGGGACAGCTTATGGTCCTATATGGAGAGAGAAGACGGGACAAATAGGCACGCGAAGTAGAACTTATGAACGAAAAGTTGCCTCTATATGCGATAAACAGTTTCCTGTAATAAGTCCTGTTGTCATAGAGGTAGTTGAGGAAAACATCGAGAAAGAGAGCAGTATTATTCCTCTCTTCTTCAGTAAGCTTTGCAACGAATTCAGTTTCAAGTATCCATTCACAAAGTTCGATCTTGTCCTTGAAGTGATAATAGAAGTTCTTCCTCTCTATCCCTGCGCGGATGGCGATCTCCTGAATCGTAATCTTGTCAAAATCCATCTCTTGCATCAGGTTCTTGAAACCCTCTGCAAGTTCTTTCTTCCTGTCAATTCTTCCCATATATGGTTAAAAGGATACATAATATTCAGCGTCATGAACACTTTCTATAATCGTTATGCAGATGTAATACTTCACGTAGCACTTGATTTGCACGAGGATGATATCCTCTCTATAAATACAGAAGAAGATAATGTCGAGTTTGCACGCCTTATTGCAGAGAAGGCAAAGGCAATCACAGGTAACGGATCTTATCTGATGATCCTTGAAAACGGAAAGGAGGGCGAGATGACAGAACTCTATTCCGATTTCAAGATGACAAAAAGCCCTACTCTGTTCCTTCACCTGCAGAAATATGAGGAGCTTCCTTCCTCATTTCTTGAAAAAGAGAATCTGAGTGCAAGGGACATACAGCTATACAGGCACCTTTCATCTCCGCTCTTTCTCCCTGTACCATCAATACCTTTCGCATCTGTTCCAGTCCCGAGCGAGTACTGGGGAAACCTGCTTGACAGCGATGATGGCGGAGAGAGGCTGCTTGCTGTCATGATCTCAGACCTCCTTGGACTCAACGAAGAAGATCACGTCAGGTATAACAAGGACATCAATGACACAATCCAGTATGACGAGGACAATCTGAACAGCCATGGGGAAATAAGATGCAGGCTTTATGACGACGAAGGCTCTTCGGACCTATCCTTCTCTTTTGCCGAAAAATCACGCTTTGCATCTGACAGGATGAGAAGCCAGAGTGGAAGGGTGTTCTTTCCAGCTCTCTGCGCATCTGGATATTTCAGGGCAACGGACAAGAGAAGCGGAGAAGGTTATGTATCTTCTTCCCTTCCCTTCATGCTCTTCGGGCACATAGTGAACAACATCACGCTTTTCTTCGAGAAGGGAGAAATCGTTAGATTCGAGACCGATGAAGAGAGTGCAAAATATTTCGAGAAGTTCCTTTCCCTCGACCCTGACAACAGACGCATAGCAGAAATCGTGATTGCAGAAGAGAATAACAGGGCATCTGGAATTCCTCTCTTCGCGTATGCGGAATGGGACAGGATGCGTACTACAGGGATAACACTCGGTTCCCCAAGAGCTGAAAGCCTTCTGTATGAAAAGGAGGAGGATATAGAGAGAGACAAGATCGGAGAAAGCCTCTCGAATCTTTTCATACCAGTGGGAAAAAGCACTACATCAATTGTGACAGACGAAGGGGAATATATCCTTGAAGATGGAATAATAAGCGTCAGGTAAGACTAGAAATCAGGATGGATGAAACACTCTCTGATATGGCAATCTCTTCCAGCAGAGGGATTCTCATCCCCAAAAAATGTACGACAAAGGGGTCGTTTTTCCGTACGCGGGCATAGACGATCTCGGCACGGAGGAAAGCAATGGAGAACAAAGGCAAAGAAGTAAGGGAAGGAATAAGAGATGGCTTTCCAATCTTTCTCGGGTACTTCACCACAGCTCTTGCCTTCGGACTCCTCACAAGATCAAGCAGCTTCACATTCGTCGAAGGACTGCTTACAAGTCTCATGACATTTGCAGGCTCCGGACAGTTTCTGATGATGAATCTCTACAACGCGGGCTCAATGCTCCTTTCCATTGTTGTATCTGTCTTTTTCATCAACTCAAGATATATTTTCATGGCATCTTCTCTGTCACAGCGTCTTGCAGATCCATCCTCAGTATCAGGTCGTCTGATGTGCGGATTTGGGACGGTCGATGAGGTTTTCACAGTAGCGTCATTCAAAGGCAAAAAACTCTCATACAGCTACATGGCTGGGTTGATCTTCACTTCCTATGCAGGGTGGACAACGGGAACAGCTGTCGGCTATCTCGGGGGAACATTCCTTCCCGATGTTGTGCAGAAAGCAGCTGTGATCACTGTATATGCGATGTTCGCATCTCTTCTAGGCTCTGAAGTCAGATGGAAAGCGAAAGCTCTTCTGGTTGCCTCCCTATCAGCACTGCTCAATTCCATTCTCATACTGTGCCTCTCATTTTCCACAGGTCTCTCTTTCCTTATTTCAATGATACTGGCAACACTCTTCGGAGCCCTGATATATACGGACAAGGAGGTCGGAATTGAATAAACTCCTGATGATAGTCTTATGTGCATCAGTCACCATGCTTCCTCGCATCATCCCCTATTTTGCGTCTTCAGCGCTCTCTAAATTGCCTAGATTCGTTAGGAAATGCATGCTTCTCCTCCCGCTTGCTGCTCTCGGTGCTCTTATTTTTCCCCTTGCACTTACCGATTTCGGCGCGATGTGGTACGCAGGTCTTGTTGGGATCGTGATCGCATTCCTCACGTCATTATTCAAAGGACCGATGATCCTTGCTATCATCTTTGCACTCATCGGAACAACAGGAATGATGCTGGCTTTTCCGGCACTATGAAAAGTCAATTGAGATCGCCGATAAGACTGATACCCTTCAGAGTGTGGAGGATATCGAACTTGTCAATGTTCTTCAAAAGTGGGGAGATCGTACTTGAGAGCCCTCCCGTGGCGATAACATAGAGCTTTTCGCCTATCTCTTTTTCAGTAAGCTCCACCAGACTGTCCACCATAGATGAGAAACCATACATCACGCCACTTCTTATCGAATCCTCACTGTTTCTGCCTATGAGACAGGAAGGAACCTTGAGCTCGACTTGAGGAAGCTGGGCAGTAGATCCAAACAGGCTGTTGACCGCAGTGATAAGCCCCGGGGTGATGGCAACTCCAAGAACCTCGCCTTTCCTGTTCACGCTCGAGAATGTAAGCGCCGTTCCAAAATCGACAACCATCACGTTCTTGTCCTTATGAATATGATGGGCATAAGCGAGATTTGCAATGAGATCAGATCCCATTTCTTCTGGAATCGAATTACTCACAAGTCCTGTTTCAAGATTTCTCGAGACAATCAGCGGTTCTATTGCGAAAAGCTTCTCCATATCCTTCGATATCGCTCTGGTAAGGTTCGGAACGACAGAAGAGACAACGGCCTTCTCGACATTTTCAAGTTCAACGCCGTGACTGGAGAGAAGCGACTTGAAAACGACATAATACTCATCGCTTGTCCGCTTGGGATCTGTATGCACCCGGAATGTATATAGAAAGTCCTCCCCGTCAGAGACGGAAAGGACTATGTTGGTATTTCCTACATCAACGATAACTTTCATCAGAGAAGCACAACGTTCCTTTCGTTCTTGTATGCTTTCTCGCGTAGCGCCTTGACGCTATCGTCGTTGAGGTATGCATCGAACGTCGTCATCCTGTCGATCACACCTTCTGGTGTGAATTCTATTATCCTGTTGGCGATAGAGTCGACAAACTGATGGTCATGTGAATTGAACAGGATCACACCCTTGAAATCAATCAGGCCATTGTTGAGAGCCTGGATCGCTTCAAGATCCAGATGGCTTGTCGGCTCATCGAATATCAGGCAGTTGGCACCTTCGAGCATCATCTTCGCAAGAACCACCCTTACCCGCTCTCCACCTGAGAGTACATTGCAAGGCTTTAGTGCCTCATCACCTGAAAAAAGCATGCGGCCGAGGAAGGAACGGACATATGTGTCGTCATCTTCCTTGCTGAACTTCTGGAGATAGTCTGCAATGCTCTCCCCGTCCTGAAACATGGAACTGTTGTCCTTCGGGAAATATGAAAGGCTCGTGGTGACACCCCAGGTGTATGTTCCATCATCCGGTTCGATCTCACCTGCAAGAATCTGGAAAAGTACAGTCTTCGCATAGTGGTTGGGACCTACAAAAGCAACCTTGTCTGTCGGATTGATCAGAAGGGAGAGATTGTCTATCACCTTCACCCCATCAATCGTCTTTGTAAGATTCTTGATCTCAAGGGCATTGTTCCCTATTTCCCTATTCGGCTTGAATGCCACGTATGGAAAACGTCGTGATGATGGACGGATATCATCGATCGTCAGCTTCTCGATGAGCTTCTTCCTGCTTGTTGCCTGTTTTGCCTTCGCTACATTGGAACTGAAGCGCTGGATGAATTCCTTGAGTTCTGCAATCTTCTCGTCCCTTCTCTTCTTCTCATCCTTCATCTGCTTGAGCGCAAGCTGGCTGGACATGTACCAGAAATCGTAGTTTCCCACATATAGCTGGATCTTTCCAAAGTCAATATCACAGATATGAGTACAGACTGTATTTAAAAAATGCCTGTCGTGAGAGACAACGATGACTGTATTATTGAAGTTTTCAAGGTACTCCTCGAGCCAGTGGATGCTCTCCAGGTCAAGGTGGTTCGTAGGTTCATCGAGAAGTAGGATATCTGGATTTCCAAAAAGTGCCTGCGCAAGCAGAACGCGTACTTTCAGATTGTCCTCGATATCTGCCATCATCTTCTCATGCAGGGATTGTGGAATTCCAAGTCCATCCAGCATCTGACCTGCATCTGACTCCGCTTCCCAGCCACCGAGCTCAGAAAACTCCCCCTCCAGCTCTGCGGCCCTGATCCCGTCTTCTTCAGTGAATTCTTCCTTCTGATAGATCTCGTCTCTCTCTTTCATCACCGAATAGAGTTTCTTGTGTCCCATGATGACAGTATCGATGACTTTGTAGTCATTAAATGCGAAATGATCCTGCCTGAGCGTCGTCATCCTCTCTCCCGGAGTGATGATGACTTCTCCTGTATCCGGCTCAATCTCTCCAGAAAGAATCTTCAGGAATGTTGACTTGCCAGCACCGTTTGCACCGATTATGCCATAACAGTTGCCTGGCGTGAACTTGATGTTGACATCCTTGAAAAGGACCTGCGTACCGTAGGAAAGGGAAATATTTGATGCTGTAATCATCTCGCCACCAATGTATAAAGTTAAATGCCATAAATAGATTGGCCGGAATGATGGTACAGTAAAAAACGCATTCGGGCAAGTCAGAGCTGTACTTCAATCATCCTTCCGCAATCTGGACAGCGGACAAATATTGTATCTACATCGCTAGAAGAAGGAATATAGATACCATTCTCGACATCAATCAGATCTGACGGACGTATCTCTGTTATCTTTATACCATTTGCCGCATATGTCCTTCTTGTAAGTTCGTCCACCCTGAATGGTACTATTATCTCTTTAACAGGACTTCCTTCCAATGCATCAATGGATGGGAGCATTCTCTCTGTAACAAGGAGACGACAGGAGGAGAAACTGAGCTCGAACTCGACATCACTGAAATTTCCCCGCCTCGTAATCACTATCAGCTGGCTTCCGTCAGGTTCCGTGATCTTGTAGTTCCATGTACCTATCCGTTCAAGCACAAGTCCATTCCATTTCTTGAACCAGACAGAGTCATCAAGGGATATGACATCCCCTCCTTCATCCAGAATGCGCACATAGCCATACTCATTCTGTCCAAGCGAAATTGAATATGAAGAGAAAAGACTTGAAACGACAAGCAAAGAGAAGAATAGAAACAGAAGGACCTTTTTCATGACTAAAATCATATCAGATAGGAAATACGAAAACAATTGATATAGATATCAGCAGCACGTATTTTTCCATCCGCATAGAGAATCAGCTTCAGCGAAAGATTGGAGAAGTTTTTCAAAAATGTAAAGTTCTTTACATACCTAACATCTATTTTTCTGAATAATCTTCCTCAGAGAGCGAAGATGCCTTCATCGGACATTTTCGTTACACAACAATAAAAAAAAACGGCTTTTTCAGCCGTCTTTTAGTTCCTAGGGGAATCGAACCCCTATTTAGAGACTGAGAATCTCCCGTCCTAACCATTAGACGAAGGAACCGCTCAACTGGGATGGAGGGACTCGAACCCCCAAAGGCAGAACCAGAATCTGCAGTGTTACCGTTACACTACATCCCATCAGCACTTTTGGTATCCTAACTAAAGATAGATATAGTGTCAATAAACATTTTGCAAATTCCTAGAATTTCTTGAAAGCGGAAACTCTGGCCGATGCAGTCACCCTCTCATTATCCCTATAGCCATCTTCAAGATATCTGTATGCAAGGGCAGCAACCATCGCACCGTTATCTGTACAGAGCTTCAAGGATGGGAAAGTTACAGTATATCCTCCCTTCTCAAGATCTTTCAGTTCCTTTCTCAAAAGAGAATTTGCCGCAACTCCTCCCCCAGCGCTTACTTTCTTCAATCCAGTATCGTTCAAAGCCTTCTTGACTCTGTTCATCAGGATATTCACAGCCTGTCGCTGGAAAGAGGCAGCAATGTTGGCTATATTGTCTTCTTTTCCAGGGTTCAGGAATCTGTCTTTCTGATTGATGACAGCTGTCTTGAGACCTGAATAGCTCATGTCATAAGGATGTTTGTCCCTGTCCATGGAAGGACCTGGAAAATTGAAACTCAGAGGGTCTCCTTCCTTGCTGAGCCGGTCGATCACAACCCCTCCGGGATATCCCATATCGTAAAACTTTGCGACTTTGTCGAAAGCTTCCCCTATTGCATCATCGATAGTTGTACCGAGAACTTCAACATCATCGTATCCTCTGACTACCGATATGACAGTATGGCCACCAGATACAAGGATGCCGAGATATGGGTACTCGAGAGGATTCTCTATCTGTGGCGCATAGAGATGTGCCCGTATATGATCAATTCCGATATATGGCACTCCCAGCGTTTCAGCAAAGCACTTTGCATAATTGACTCCGACAAGCAGGGATCCGAGAAGCCCTGGCCTGTTGGTGAACGCCACTGCGTCAATATCTTCCTTTCTGATTCCAGCGTTGCTGATCGCACTGGATACAACCTGTTCAATCCATTCAGTATGCAACCTGCTTGCCAGTTCAGGGACAACTCCCTGATAAGGCTTATGCAACTCTATCTGCGTTGCAATCATGTTGCTGAGGATTTTCGTTCCATTCTCGACCACAGCTGCAGAACATTCGTCACAGCTTGTCTCGATTCCTAGAACTATCATAGGAACCTCTTGTTTATCTCGTTGATTACGTACGCCTCACAGGATGCGTTATACGAATCTGTAAGAAAATTCCGAACAGCGCTTGGAGTCATATTCTGGGCGAAAATATAGTCAAATACTTCTTTTGTCCAAAACTCCCCCACGTTCACACGATCATCATAAGATGACGTAGGAGGGAGACTGAAATGTTTTGGCATCTTCATCTCTAAATCTAGCTTCATGTCTGGATCCATAAATTCCTCCTGCCTAATTGAAAATTAGGGTAAATAATGCCATGAGTCAAGAAAGAAATCAAAGAAAATTTCCATTGAAATTATTCTGAAAACAACAAAACGAAAACAATGCATTTTATTGTAAGCAGTTATTTTTCCTTCTCGCCGACAAAACAAATCCAATGCGAGTATTTTCTCAAGTGAACCTAGAAGATGGAGACTCCTGGAAGTAAGGGTTGAATTTTTTGAAAAAATTAGATAAATATTCTAATGTTTGCAATATGCCAAAGTAGCTCAGTGGTAGAGCAGCTCACTCGTAATGAGCAGGTCGCGGGTTCGACTCCCATCTTTGGCTAAGAAAAACACAAAGAGGCATTGGCGGTTGACAACTCTGGTCGTTGAAATACAACTCCAGTTGTTGAAGTACCGCCAGCAGAGGTTGAGAAAGGCACCGATGAGGTGCTTTTTTCATTTCCTTTTCGACAACTCTCCCGTTGAAAATGCATATATCTTGACAACTTTCTCATTGAAATATTGAGAAGCAGAAACGATATCAAAAAAAATGCAGTGTCACATCATTCGTGCAACACTGCATCAGAAACAATTACATCACAGTAACGCTGAATTGATATTCGTAGAGAGGAACACCAGATTCTGATATCGTCATCTTTACAGGCACTCTCTCTCCTGAAGGAGTGTTATCAGAGATCTTCAGTTCAGCTCCGTACCCTTCTGCAAGATGGGAAGATGCATCATCCAATTTCTGATAACCTGAAATGGAACCCTGAGGATATCCTATGCTCTTGTACCGACCTGTTCCGATCTTTCCAAGGCTGATCTCTTCAGTATTGATCAAAACATACGGACTATCGGAAGAGAATGTTGCAGTGACATTTTCACCATTAACTGGACCAACATTATAAAGTACCGCATCAAGATATGCATAACCACCACTCTTTACCGACATTGATCCATCTGGCGCAATACCAGATATTTTCACTCTTACCACAGTAGGATCAAATCGTTCTGCACCAACTACAAAATCCCTAGTGAAAGTACGCTCAAGCCCCGTGCTGTCCTTCATCGTGAAATTTATGAAGATTGTCTCTCCCAGTGGCGTCTTTGCAGATATCTTTATTGGATTATCCTTCCTGTGCCTCAACGCATCAGAATATCCGCTCCGAAGATCCCCGAATACAAAAGGCTCATCGGACAGATCTGCATATTCCGAGTCTGTTGAGAAAACTCCACTAAGGCCTGAGAGCATTCCGTTTGATGTGTTCTTCACCTCCACACGCAGATAGAGATCCTCTCCAGGATAAACGAATTCATATGATGGTTTATCATAATACCCGATCGATGCATCCACTCCCAGAAGTGGTTTTTCCTGAAGGAATCTCAATTCCTGATTCCACTTGTTGCCGAATGAATCTTCAAACTCCAGGAGCAGAAGAGAATATTCTCCTTCTGATGCATCATTTGGAAGACGGATCTCAAAGCAGCCCTTTCCTACCCTGCCTTGACTTGAAAGTGCAGCTTCTGTCCTATCTTGATATGATCTTGATCCACTTCTTATCGTCTTGTACCGCTTTGCGGAGATATCTCCGAAATCATATGTTCCTTTCGTGACGATCACATCACCTTCAACTTTTGACAATGTGGCTTTAAGACCTTTTACAGTCGAGGTTCCCGAATTGAATACTCTGATGTCGAGATAACCTGTCTCCCCGATATTGATCATACTATTGCCGTTTCCATTGTCTACAAAGGCATAGCCAGATAGCGAAATATTCCCAGAAGTCTTTCTTACAGGAATGCTGAAGGAACCTTTCCAGCCTGAAGTGTTTCCATCCCCTGTCGCCTTCCAGTTAAAAGTTATCGGCTTTTTCACATCATAATCAGGAGAGAGTGTAACGAGAATCGCATCATCGATACTCTCATAAGTATCAGAACTTCTGTCGTTGTAATATCTTGAATTAATATAATAATTACTCTTTATCTCTTTCCAAGTATTTGACGCTTGCTTTCCATCATCTCCGATTTCCCAGATATCACCTTTGGTCGATAAGGACACACCATCCTGTTCTGTCCAGATGGATACGTAGAGATTTTCAAGAGTAGATGAACCAACGTTCCGGAAACTCGTATCAAGCGAGAATGTCTCTCCCGGGTTTACCTTTCCATCCCCATCGCCAGATTTCTCCCTGATACCGTATTTATTGAAAATGATCCTCGCATCAGTTTCGGTAACAAGAAGTTCAAATGTGTTCACCTTTTCCTTTCCCGTCTTGTCTGTCGTCGTTATCATAAACGGTATTGCAGTACCTCCGGGACAATCCTTGTCTATGGTGAAGCTGAACATATTGCTTCCCCTAACTGGATTCAGCCCTTTGACAGCTTTCTCGAGGGATTTGTAATTGCAGTACGTTCCATTTGCATACTCCCCTGGCCGTAGATATTCATCCTCAATCAGGCTGGAAGTGAATTCCACATACTCACTCTCTGTAGATAGGATCGAACGAAGGGAGCGTCCTGTATCGATCTTTCCTCTCCCCTCAAGAACAATATCGAGATAGATCGTCTCTCCAGGATTGATCTTTCCATCTCCGTTTCCAGCCTTGTCTGAAAACTCATATTGTCTCAGCACGGGATTGAAATCACTTTCTTCAACAAGGACATCGTAAACGACATCAAAATCTTTTCCTTCATCGGTAGTGATGGTCATTGGAATGTGCAATACAGTTCCAGAAGGAGTATCTGGATCAATGACAATTTCAATATAGGCATCTGAATACCTTTCAGACATATTGATATTGGAATCCATCAGCACACTGTCTGTATTGCTGGAGATAGCCATCTTCTTCCCCGGGTAAAGAGGAAAATCGCCATAACCGGACTCTTGTCTATAGCTGGCAAATGTTCCCTTCTGCCTGACAACTGCATAACTTGAGCTTGCTTCATCCAGCTTGCCAAGTGCAATCTCAAATGACTCTCTAGTCTTTCCGACATTTCCAACGACAGGAATCATCTTGATAATCTCGCCAGGATTTGCCACTCCCGAATTTGAATACTCTCCATCAAAGATCAAGGGTTTTTCCGCCTGCAGTTCAGAATAGATGAGATACAGATCAGGACTTTCCAAACTGCGCGTGCTAACAGCATTTCCCTTGACATAAGAATCGGGATTAACTTTTACATAGGAAAGGTAATAATCCCCTACGATATAGTCACCTTTTTCTGTTGCCCATCCACAAAAGACCTTTCTGTCATCTTCGCCTATATCAGGCAGCATTACATCATCACCATACGTGACACGGACTATTTCTGTGTCTTTGCCACCATACCCCTGATAATGCAGATTGACAGGCATTACTGCAGAAATTTCAACTTCCTCTCCAAAAGGATCAGATATTGGAAATGCAGACAATCCAAACTCGCTTCCATCAGCAAAGCCAGCAAATTCAAGTCCCATATCGCCCAGAACAGAAATAATGCGGGAAATGTCTATCGTCGTGTCATCCCCGTCATAGCTGAAATCATGAATCGTTCTGCCATCAAGAATGACTTGAAGATCAGGCCCAGGCCATGAAGTCTTCTCTTCTATCCAGAGAGCGGCTTCCTTTTTATCTTCTATCGAATCAAGTTTCTTTGCCTTGCTGATAAGGTAGCCGTACTGTCCTGTAGCCCTTGTGATGACACTTCTGATATCAGAGTAAAGAGCTGCTTCATCCTCTGAAAGACCTCTGCTGAAATCTTTATCCGCAAGAGAGAGCGATTCCTCGACCATCTTGTCAATGAAATTCCCATATGCACGTTGAGCTTCCTTAAATGATCCGGAGCCCGTGACAACTTTATTCATTTTGTCGAACTCTTTATAGGGATCAAGCTTGAAACAGCCTGTGAGAACAAGTGCCAGACAAACGAAACATAGAATCCTGATAAGTTTATTGAACACGCCAAACTCCCTTTTCTTTTTCTTATTTTTTCATAGAAGTATTCGCATTACAACAAAATAGGCATGCTCTCACATGAATTCGTTATATTTTTCTGACAAAACAAAATGGGACATGTCAGATGTTCTTTGAACTTCGCATATTATTCGTAACTGCTTCATAGATAGTTTTCTTTACAAAATCAGGACGAGGGAATTTAATAAAAAAGCTGCCATTGCCAAACTGGACAACAGCAGCTTCTGAATTTCAGACTTGGGGAAAGTTTACTTTGTTTCCTTTATTGCAGCCTGTGCTGCTGCAAGTCTGGCGATAGGCACTCTGAACGGAGAACAGGAGACATAATTGAGTCTGATGCTCTGGCAGAATTCGATCGTCTTCGGATCTCCTCCGTGCTCACCGCAAATACCCATCTTGATATCTGGCCTTGTCTTTCGACCAAGTTCTGCAGCCATCTTGACCAGCTTGCCAACTCCATCCTGATCAATAGTTGCGAATGGATCGTACTCATAGAACTGCTTGTCTGGATCATTCACATAATGAGTGAGGAACGATGCTGCATCATCGCGTGAAAAACCGCAGGTCATCTGAGTCAGGTCATTTGTACCAAAACTGAAGAACTCGGCTTCCCTTGCAATCTCATCTGCAGTGATCGCAGCTCGAGGAACCTCGATCATCGTTCCGATCTTGTAATCGATCTTCAAACCCTGCTCCTCGAAGATCTGGTTGATGACTTTGTCAGCCCTTTCTTTGCAGAAATGGAATTCCTTCCAGATGCCTACAAGAGGAATCATGATCTCCGGCCTGACCTTCTTTCCCTCTTTCTTGACGAGGATAGCCGCTTCGATGATAGCTCGTACCTGCATCTCAAGAATCTCCGGATAGATGATTGCAAGACGGCAACCACGGAAACCGAGCATCGGATTGAATTCGTGCAGACTGTTGATCTTCTGGGCAATCTCTTCGGCAGATATACCAAGCTGCAATGCCATCTCATGTCTGCTTGTATGATCATTCGGCAAGAACTCATGCAAAGGAGGATCGAGAAGTCTTATTGTTACAGGAAGGCCATCGAGCTCACGGAAAATACCGGCAAAGTCTTCCCTCTGCATCGGCAAAAGCTCTGAAAGCGCATTCTGCCTCTCCCTGATGTTGTTTGCAAGGATCATCTTCCTCATCGAGATGATCCTGTTGCCGCCAAAGAACATGTGCTCTGTTCGGCAAAGACCAACACCCTCAGCACCGAGCTGAACAGCCTGACGCGCATCCTGCGGAGTATCTGCATTCGTGCGGACACCCATCGTCTTGAGCTCGTTCACATAGCCCATGAACTTCTTGTAGTTCTGGAATAGAAGGGATTCGCTTTCCCTCATCTTTCCAGAAAGGACCTGCATGATCTCTGAATCATTCACTGGAATCTTCTGTGCATAGACAGCTCCAGTAAAACCATCAATGGACATGTAGTCACCTTCGTTGAGACGCACATCACCAATTGTCAGGAACTTGTGGATTTCATCGACGATGATATCTCCACACCCAGAGACACACGGGCATCCCATACCGCGGGCGACAACAGCTGCATGGCTCGTCATACCACCCCTGCATGTAACAATGCCTTTGCTGACAGCCATTCCTCCGATATCTTCAGGGCTGGTTTCAACCCTTACAAGAAGAACATCCTTTCCTTCGCTTGCTGCCTTCTCGGCATCTTTTGCATTGAATCTGATCTCACCAGAGGCACCGCCTGGAGATGCATTGAGGCCATGTGTTGCCTCCTTAAGTCCGAGATCACGTATTACTTTGTTGTCCAAAACTGGAGCAAAAAGCTTGCTGAATTCACTTGCAGGAACACGGGAAACAGCAGTCTTCTTGTCAATAAGCCCTTCTTCGACCATCTCGACCTGGCTTCTGAGCCAGCTGAAAATGGTTCGTTTGCCACTTCTTGTCTGAAGCATATAGAGCTTGCCTTCCTGGATAGTGAACTCCAGATCCTGCATGTCCTTGTAATGCTTTTCAAGAATATTGCGGATGTTTGTAAGTTCCTTGTACGCCTCAGGATTGACATCCTTCATCGTATCAAGCTTCTGAGGAGTCCTGATTCCAGCAACAACGTCCTCGCCCTGGGCATTCATCAGGTATTCACCATAGAACTTGTTCTCTCCAGTCGCAGGATCACGGGTAAAGGCCACACCTGTACCGCTGGTTTCTCCCATATTTCCAAATACCATTGTCTGAACGTTTACAGCAGTACCAAGCAATCCTCTGATATCGTTCATGACCCTGTACTTGATTGCCCTTTCGTTGTTCCAGCTTTTAAATACAGCATCAATAGTTTTGAACAGCTGGTACTCTGGATCTGTCGGGAAATCCTCGCCTGTCGCTTTCTTGTATATGATCTTGTAGCGCTTGATGACTTCCTTGAGCATCGGGACATCCAACTCAGTGTCAAAATGCTTTCCGTTCTCATCCTTTACAGACTGGAGGGCATATTCGAACTTGCTGTGCTCAATTCCCATGACTACGTCACCGAACATCTGGATGAATCTCCGGTAGCTGTCCCATGCGAATCGTTCATTTCCAGTCTTCTTTATGAGGGCCTCGAGGGAAGATGGATTCAGTCCGAGATTGAGGACGGTATCCATCATTCCAGGCATCGACTGCGCAGCACCCGAGCGCACAGATACAAGCAGAGGAGATTCACTGTCTCCAAGCTTTGCATTCTGAAGCTTCTCCAGCTTGTGCAGATTCTTCAGAACCTCTTCCTTCATGCCTTCAGGGTAAGCACCATCGTGCTTGTCAAAATAGGCACATGCTTCTGTCGTGATTGTAAATCCAGGTGGTACAGGCAGTCCGATGGAGGTCATGTCAGCAAGGTTTGCACCTTTTCCGCCGAGAAGTCCCTTCATATCTGCACTTCCTTCGGCCTTTCCGTCACCGAAGAAATATACATACTTCTTTTTCTCTGGCATTTTCGTAAATCCTTAAGTTCTTTTTTGTTTTCATACTAACACCCAAAAGTAATGAACACAAGAAATGCAACATTCAAATGGAAAAGTTCTCATATACATCAACAATCAAGAAGATCGTTGTAAGCCATTTTTGCATCTATTGTATCCTTATGCCTTTCTCCAAGAGTTCTTCTCCTTTTTGTATAGCACTCGTAGTAGAGTTCTCTTGCCTTCTTGATATTATTTGCATTCTGATAAGAAACAGCAAGATTGTACAAAGAGTTGAGAGTATCCCTATCCATCTCACCTAGTACTTTGCATCTTGACTTATAGCATCTTTCATTAAGTTTTAAGGAAAGATTATTGGCCTCTTTGTTGCTATAGAAATATGCAAGTTGATGAAGCGTTTCGAGCGTATCTTCATTCTCTTCGCCAAAGATCTTGCACTGTTTTTCATATACATAGTTCGCATATTCTATTGCCTTTGATTCTTCTTTAAGCTCAAACAATGCCCGCGAAATATCATAAAGGGAAATCCAAGTATATTTGTTTTCTTCTCCAAGGTTTTCTTTTGCAAGGGAATAGCACTGTTTTGATACTCTGAGCCCCTCATCATATCTTTCAAGATTGTTCAGACTTGTTCCCATATTGCATAGAGCTTCAATAGTTCTTTCATCATTTTCTCCAAAAATACTCTTTCTCGTCTCATAAAGAGCCTTTATCACAGGAAGATACTTTTGTTCGCTATCTGGATCAATGTAAATATCTGCAAGCAAGTCAAGTGATCTGATATATATATCCTCTTTTTCCTCAGTGTCAGAGTTGCATTTTTCAATGACAAACTTCACGATTTTTTCAGCATCAGCAAGCTTTCCATTGCTGAAATATGCTTTTGCAACAAGGAACAAAGCCTGGAGGATATCCTCATCTTCTCCACGTTTTTTTATCTCATCGAAATAATATAGAGCATATTCGAGTCCTTCCTTCTTTTTTTCAGGCAACTCCAATGCGCTTTCTATAAAAAGAGGAAAAGCTGAAGAGAAATATTCATCGTCTGTGCCGAGCTTTGTCACTATCTTCAAAAGAAGAAAGAGCAAAATATAAGAAATGCTATATTTTCCATTGTAGAAATAAGGAAGTGAAAGATTGTACATCAGAATATGTGTTGTCTCGTCGTCTTCTCCAAGAAAGAAAAGCGCATCTGAGAGTGCAGGTTCCAGTAATCTGATCGCTTTATCATAGTTATCGTTCTCATATTCAACTTGAAAAAGTTCAATACTCTCATTGATCTTCTCTTCATCATATGTAATGGTTCCTTCGCTATATCTATACCAACCAAGACGATTCAGAATCATCTGTACTTTGTAATTCCTATCCAAATCTTTTCCAGCAAATATCTGGCCTCGTCTCTCGATATAGTTTTCAAAATACACTTTACTTCTTGTATAGTCTTTGGCAAAAAATGCTGAATAACCTGCAAGATAGAACACTTCTTTCTCAAGTTCCTGATTCTTGCTCTTTGTAATTGAAAAGACAGAACATGCAATGTCCAGGCATAATTCAGCAACTCTGTATTCTTCTCGGTTGTAGGCATCATATGCATATGAAATGAGATCATCCAATGCCTTCTTGTCTTCTGAAAAGAACTTCACTATTTCCTTATTGTCCATATTTCCTCTCTTTCAGAGTATATCATGAAAAAAAAGCAGATTATTTGAACAATTTAATGGCGCTGAAAAGAAAACCGTTGCCACTTCTGACAACGGTTTGATACTACATTCACACTTTTGCCTCAAACGGCATTCGCATAACACTCAAGTCCTCTGCTTGTACCCTCTTTGCGGAGTTTCTCAAGCGCCCTTTTCTCGATCTGCCTGATCCTCTCTTTCGTGAGGTTATAGCTGTCACCGATTTCTTTCAGGCTCTTTGGCTTTTCTCCTGTAAGGCCATAGCGGAGCGAGATTATATTCCTTTCCTTGTCAGTGAGGACAGAAAGGAGGGAATTGACTTCCTCATTGAGACTTGATGAGACGATCTCATCTTCTGGAGTTCCATTGGGATCGATCAGGAATTCCGCAAATGTGGTCTCGCTCTCATCCTTTCCCTTGATCTTGCTGTCGAGATTCACAGTGTCCTGGGTCACCTGCAGGAGTTCCTTGACAAGGCTCTCTTCAAGACCTGTCTCTTCCGCAATTTCCTTGGTCGATACTTCATCACTCTCCTTAGAGTGGGCAAGCTTCTCTTTTGCCTTGCTGATCTGTATGTACTCATTCGTCCTGTTGAGAGGGAGACGAACAAGCCGTCCCTTCTCGCTGAGGGCCTTGAGGATCGACTGCCTGATCCACCAGACAGCATATGAAATGAAATGATAACCCTTTTCCGGTTCGAACTTCTCGAGAGCTGTGATAAGCCCGATATTCCCTTCATTGATAAGATCTGAAAGCGGAAGCCCCTGTCCCCTGTACTTCTTTGCGACAGAGACTACAAAACGGAGGTTGGCATTGATCAGTTTATTGAAAGCAACTCTATCTCCATTCTTGGCGCGTACGGCAAGCTCGTACTCCTCCTCATGGGAGATCATTGGGATCTCGTTTATCTCTTCAAGATAGATTGAAAGCACCTCGTCATCCTGATCGATATAATTTGATGTATAAACATTCTCTGACATCTTTTGCCTCCTGTTTTATAGAAAGCAACATCCGTGCCAAATATTATAATTATTTATATTACAAAGAATTATTATAAATCATGATGTGAAGATTAAACTTGTTTTGAGTCATTTTAACCCAAGTGGAGGATATATCTCCCATATTGGGTCATTTTGACTCTTTTGTTTTCCTGCAACGCGTCATAGAGTCAATCGGACACAAAAAGTCAGGGCCTGAACGGGAAAGAATAAATACCCTTTCGTCCTCCGTATATTCAAGATCCCCTGATTCGAGCTCCGTACAGACTTCATTATAGGAGTCCCTGATCATGTCTGAGACCATATCTCCTTCCGGGAAAGAGATGTAATGGTTGTTCTTCAGCGAAAGATAACGCGCGAACTGATAGCGAAAATAGAGTACAAACTCAAGAGTTGGAGAAAGATCAGAAAGACGGAACAAGAAAGCAGAAGAAAGCAGATTGAATGCTTTTTCTATCTTTCCTGATGTAAGCTCTTCAAGTCCGAGAGTGTACAGCTCTTTTATCTTGCACTTGTCCATCTTTTTCCTCCTATCTGAAAAATAATAATCTTTCAGAAAAAGAAAAGAGGTCTTTACCATTCTGTTACAGGAGAGAAAAAAGACCATATTTCCTTGCCGTTTTGCATTCCCGTTTGTATATTAATGTGGAAAATTGAAAATAAGAGGAGAATGTATATGACAATCATTCCATTGGGTGAAAGGGTTCTCGTCAAGAAGGAAAAGGTTGAAGAGAAGACAGAGGGAGGACTTTACATTCCTCAGGCTGCTCAGGAGAAGACACAGACAGCAAGCGTTGTTGCCGTCGGAGATTCCAAGGAGATCAATGTAAAAGTCGGAGACAGGATCCTGCACGACAAATATGCCGGAACTGAGTTCAAGGACGACGGAGAGGAGTACCTCATCCTGAGTTACAAGGATATCCTTGCAATCATCCGCTAAAGAATCTGATTCTACAAGCGGGCCAGCGATGGCCCGTTTTTTCATCAATAGAGAAAATTCTCTATCTTGCTTTCAAAATTTTCCATTGTGGTGTCTTCCGGGAAATAGCACTTCGGAAGGGACGAAATGAAGTACCGGCCATAATATTTTCTGACGATGCGGCTGTCTGGAACCAGGACAACACCCCTATCCCCTTCTTTCCTTATCAGCCTTCCAGCACCCTGCCTGAATTTGATTGCAGCCTCAGGCATCGATATCTTGGCAAATGCATTCTCATTTCTCCTCCTGTAGTACTCAGCACGTGCTTTCTGCATCGGGGAAGTTGGAGGTGAGAACGGAAGCTTTGTGATTATCAGAAGTCGCAGAGTATTGCCAGGAGCGTCGAATCCCTCCCAGAAAGTGCTTGTGGCAAAGAGCGATGAGTCTGCTTCCTTCTTAAATGTCCTCAACGCACTGCTATCTCCCCTCTTCTGCTTGAGTATCATCATATCTGGAAGGTTGTTCCTCACTCTCGATTCAACTTCATCGAGCATCGCCCAGGATGTGAAAAGCACCAGAGCACCCCCTCCGCTTGCGACAATCGCTTTCGTCACCACATCTGCCACGTACTCGTTATATTCACTTTCATGATCTGAATCATATTCCATCCCGTCACGGGGAGAGAGGAGCATCATGTTCTTCTCAAAGTCAAATGGGGATGGAGACGAGAACTCAAGGAGATTATCATCTGAAAGTCCTATGGCATCTTTGAAATGTGAAAACTCCCCTCCGAGGGAAAGTGTCGCAGAAGAAAATATGATTGAAGGAAGCTTCCCATAAAGAAGCTGGCTGAGCCTGTTCCCGACAAGCAGTGGAGAAATTATGAACGCGCACTCTTTGTTGCCAATGCGGACATAACTTGCCATCTCATCGAAATCAGCGAAAGAAGAGAAGAGAATGAGATTGGAACCCTTTTGTGAAATGAAGGAAGACGAAAGTTCGAGCATCTCATACTCCCCTTTCTTCTCTTCAGGAAGCTTGTCCTCGAAAAAAACCGCGACAATGAGGGATGCAAGATTCACCAGTTCTTTTCCGATCGCATTGAGCTTTCCCAATAATGGCGCATATTTTCCGTACAGCTCTTCGGTCATGAGGAACTCTTTGTTCTTCCACGGAAACGTTACGCTGATCAGCTCTTTTGCATCTGAAAGCGTCTTCTTCATATCCCTCAGCATCTTCTCGAGCTGCGCAAGCTGATTCTTATCGTTTGCATAATCCCTGAGTTTCTCGATTAATCCCGATCCGTTCTTGTCCTTTCTCAGGAGCTGGTCTATCTCGTAGACAACCTCATCAGGATCGAAAGTATAAGAAAGAAGGTCCGTCGCCTCCCTCTCCAGGTGATGAGCCTCATCTATGATGGCAAAATCATATGCAGGAAGGATGGAGTTATCACTGTAGTCCAATTCAAGCTCTTCCCTATGCTTTGCATCGATGAGGAAGATGTGATGGTTCGTGACAATAAGATTTGCCTTCTCCATCCTCTTTCGTGCCTTGAAATAAAAACAATCTTCAAAATAAGGGCATTTGAGCTTCATGCAGCTTTTCTGCTCACTCCTGACTCTGTCAACAAGCCACAACGAGGCGTGCGAGTCCCCGAGGACCCCGTCAGAGGTCTTTCTCGCCCATGAAGAGAGAGTACTGATCTCATCATCCTCGTCTTTCAGGAGTGAGAGCTTGTCCTCTTCCTCAATGAGCTTCCTAATACAAAGATAATTTCCTCTGCCATGGAGAATTTCAACATTGAAGGAAGCAGAAAGGAGTGACGACAAGAATGGAATGTCTTTTTCAAAAAGCTGTCTCGATAGTGCGTTCGTACTGGCAGCGACAACGACTCTGGTCTTCGCGTCCTTCTTGATCGCAAGAATAGCGGGAACAAGGTATGCAAATGACTTTCCCGTACCGGTCCCGGCTTCCATGATGAAATTCCGCTTTTCGCAAAATGCCTTATCTGCAAGAGTGGCAAGTTCAAGTTGTGCAGGCCTGAACACATAATCAGGGAGGGATTCGTCCAGAAGACCGCCTGGAGCGAAAATATCTTCTAGATTATCCATTCTGATCTTCCATCTTCCATTCCGCGAGTTTTCTGTGCAGCGTCTTCCGCCCAATCTGTAAGGCTTCCGCTGCTTTGCTCTTGTTTCCACCTGAGAAAGCAATCATTTCCAGGATAACGCGCTTTTCCGCATCCTCCAGTGTAGTCGGCAAATCGATTACAAGACTTCTCTCTTTACCCTTTTCTCCTATCTCCGGAGGAAGATCATCGACGTCTATTATATTTCCTTTCGCAAGCACGACAGAACTTTCTATCGAGTTCTTCAGTTCCCTTATGTTCCCGGGCCATGAGTATGACATCATCGCCTTCCTCGCCTGCGGGGAAAATCCCCTGATGCTCTTTCCATCTTCCTCGTTGAACTCTCTGAGGAATTCGATTGCGAGCAGCTCGATGTCCTCTTTCCTTTCCCTGAGGGGTGGCACGTTTATATGTACCACGTTCAGACGATAATACAGATCCTCCCTGAAGTTGCCTTTTCTGACCTCTTCCTCTAAGTTCCTGTTTGTCGCTGCGATTATGCGCACATCGACCTCTATGGTCTTTTCTCCACCTACACGCTCAAACTCACGCTCCTGTAGCACACGAAGGATCTTCACTTGTGTCGTGAGATCTATTTCCCCTATCTCGTCAAGAAATATCGTACCTCCATCAGCAAGTTCAAACCTTCCTTTCTTCTGGCTTGTAGCCCCTGTGAAGGCTCCCTTCTCATGTCCGAACAATTCCGATTCCAGCAATGTCGGTGAAAGAGAGGCACAATGCACTTTCACAAAAGGCTTGTCCTTGCGTGGGGAAAGATTCTGTATGGCAGATGCAACGAGCTCCTTTCCTGTTCCGCTTTCCCCTGTGATAAGGACACTCGCCTTTGTAGGCGCAACCTGTCTGATCAGGGCCATAAGCTGCTCTATCTTTCCACTCTTGCCAATGATCTTCTGATATTTCTTCTCCCCCTTGAGCTTGTCGATCTCTTCAGAAAGCCTTCTGTTCTGTTCCTTGAGGACACTGTTGGAAATGCTCTTCTTTACAACAAGCATGAGTTTTTCGAGATCTACTGGTTTTGTAAAGAAATCTACAGCGCCATCCCTCATCGTCTCGACAGCAGTCTCGATAGTTCCATGACCCGTGAGGACAATGACAGGAAGAGCAGGATAAGAAGAACTTATGCGCTTTATAAGTTCATAGCCGTCAAGGACAGGCATCCTGAGATCGGTGATCACCAGATCGACATTGTGCGCGTTCACCTTCTTCCATGCATCAAGTCCATCTTTGGCAGTAATTACAGAATATCCTTCGTCTTCGAATGCAAGCTTCAGGCCACTGAGAATGTTGACTTCATCGTCTGCAATAAGTATCGTGCTCAACTTTCAAGTCCCTTCCTTTCTGACTGAGGGATCGGGAAGGAAAAGGTGAACTTCGTCCCCTCTCCTTTCCTGCTCTCTATTCCAATTTCTGCCTTATGCGCATTCATGATCTTCAGAACAGCAGTAAGACCAAGGCCCGTTCCCCCCTGTGTCTTCGTCGTGAAGTATGGTTCGAATATCTTCTCCTTGACCTCCTCGCTCATCCCAGAGCCATTATCCTCTACACTCAGAGCAACGAAGTTACCATCCACTTTGGTTTCAAAGATGATATGCGGACTGATCCTCCCAGAAAGGGCCGAAATCGAATTATTCACGATGTTCAGGAGAGCACGCCTCATAAGTTTTGCGTCAAGGAGGATAGATGGAAGGAAATTGCCTTTCCTGAACTGAAGATCTATTCCCTTCTCTTCTGTCTCCAGGCTGATGAATGAGATGAGATCCTCAACTGTGTCGTTTATATTCGACATCTTGAGCTCGACATCCATTGGCTTGACAGCGAACAGGAAATCCACAGCAATCTCATTGAGACGCTCAGTCTCATCTTCGATTATATCTATAAAGGATGATGCCTTCTCGATGTTTTTCCCGCTTGTTACTGCCTTGCGGAGAAGAGCGAGATATATCTTCATCGCGGCAAGCGGGTTCTTTATATCATGTGCAACGCCTGCAGCCATTGTAGTCATGCTCGCAAGCGCCTCCGAGTTCCGCATCCGTATCTCTTTCTTCAAATCTTCCGTTATGTCAGAAAACCTGACATCGAGGAATTCTTTGTCATCTACCATAAAAGGCAAAAAAGAGACCCTTATTGTCTTTATATCACCCTCCCCATAGGAAAAATCCCTAGGGTGGAAACCTTCCTTTCCTTCAAGAACATCGCTGATGAATGCAACGACATCCCTATCCTTGATAATCTCGCCGACTTCCTTTCCTTCATGATTGGAGACTTTGAAAATCGGGACCATGGTCCTGAGAACACGGTTGGATATCTTGACCTTTCCGCTCTCCCTTTCAATTACAAGGTGAGCATCATCACTCCTGTCAAGAAGCTCATAGAGGAGGTCATAGTTCTTGACAGCTCCCATGATGAACTCCCTCATCTGATCCTTTTCAAGCCAATAATCATCGAGAAGTATCTTCTTCAGGATTCTCATCGACATTTTATAGCCTCCCTCAGGGCCGTATCGAGCGCAGCCCGGATATTAGTCGAATAGGTGGTAGATGAAAAAAGGGCAGAGGAAAACGCATCGATGATCCTCTTTGCCTTCCACCCTTCAATATTAAAAGATAATACTTCTTTTCGAATTGACAGGGAAAAAGCAGAAAGAAAGATTTTCGTCATCCTGGGAGTAAGGATCGAAAGGTACTCATTCATATCTCGAGAGGAAGGCATCTCATTTTTCTTCAATGCGCCGATAAAGAATACAGACAGCTCTTCAAGCTTCTTTTTCTCATCGTCATCGAGGGAATAGTCCATATAGAATTCAGAAAGGCTCTGATAATCTTTCTTCGTGAAGTAGAACTTCCTGAGAAAATCATTCAGTTTTCTTGCATCGGGGTGCGGGATATCATACCTGCGGACACGGGAAAGAATAGTTTTCATCACTCTCTCAGGGCTCTTTGAAATAAGTATTATGTACAGTCCCTCAGGAGGTTCCTCCAGCGTCTTCAGAAGTGCGTTCTTCACACTCTCGCTCTGATCTTCAATGTTCTCGAGGATGAGGAATTTCTTTCCACTCTTCTTGCCTGTGTAAGCAAGAAAGCTTCTCAGCTCCTCCATCGTCAGTCCGGCTTTCTTCTTGTCTTTGGTTACAAAAGTACTATCGGAAGCTGCTTTGTATATCTCATCTGCCAGTTTTTCTGCCTTATCTCCATCTTCTTCATTTATGAAGAGAGAGAGTTTCTCATCCACATCGCTTGCTTTCGCAAAAAGTTTTTCCTTCTGGTCATGTCCATCCTTCATGAACGCCTGATGATATGAAAGGAGTATGCGCCTGACACTTTCTGCAAAGAATCTCTTTCCCCTGTCATTCCTGCTCTTGGTGTAGTATTTGTAAGAAGCATCCAAAGAAAGGAGCATATCCTCAAAAGGAGAAAGAAGTATATCCGGATATACCCTCCTGTACCCATCAAACCCCTCCACCATGGCATAGGGAATGGAGAGAGCTATCTCAAGGGAGAACGAGTCACGTTCAGCTATAAGAAGCGTCGATTGGGGAAACTTGTTTTCCCTTATGCTTCTGAATATCTCATTACTGCTTTCCGTTTCAGGAAACGAATTCAATAGAGCTGCCTCCAGGTATCTATCGCCTCAGCATAGAATGGACGGATGAAATTTGAAACAATGAACGAAGAGGAAAAAGCCTCTTTCACCCCATCCAGAAACGGGAGGCTGTCTATGAGCGAACAGATTAGCCCGATTGCTATCATGGCAAGGGCAAGCGAGAAAAGAGCGCCAAGAACATTGTCTATGACGCCAAGTCCCGTACCTTTGAACGCGTTTGAGATGCTGACGAGTATTATCCTTACAAGCATGTACGTACCGACCATGAGGAGGATGACAGAAACATATGAAGAAATCATCGGGCCCAGTGTGCTTTCCCTGTCGATGAGAAGCGCAAGGTCCTTATTGAAGAAAAAGACTGCGAGAAAACCAAGAATCAGTCCGGGAAGCCAGCTGATACTCTTGATCAATCCCCTCATCAAGCCAAGAATCAGGGAGAAAATCAGAATGAGGGCAAGTATCAAATCGAGTATACTCATGTATTTGAGTCTAGCATTTTCAATTAATCAAGTGTACTTGTCTTTTCCTATCGCCTACTTTTTCTTATTCTTCTTGTATGGCTAATTTCCTAAGTGCCCTCTTCGGAGGGACAAAACATGACAAGGACATGCGTCACCTCAAGCCAATTCTTGAGAGTGTCAACAGAGAAGAGAATTGGGCAAAGGGACTCAGTGCAGAAGAATTCAGAGAAACGACGAATAGATGGAAGGAAGAGGTAAAGGGCGGAAAGAGCCTTTCTGAACTCCTTCCCAAGGCATTTGCACTCGCCAGGGAGGCAGCATACAGGACTCTCGGGGAAAGGCACTATGACGTGCAGATAATGGGAGCGATAACGCTCCATGAGGGTAAGATCATGGAACTGAAGACAGGAGAGGGAAAGACTCTCGCCTGTGTTCCTGCAGCTTATCTCAATGCACTCGAGGGCAAGGGTGTCCATATCGTCACAGTCAACGACTACCTCGCAAAACGCGATGCTGAATGGATGCGTCCAGTATATGAATACCTCGGGCTGACTGTCGGTGTCATCACAAACGACATGGACATGAAGAGGAAGATCGAGGCATATGGCGCTGATGTGACATACGGAACGAACAATGAATTCGGCTTCGATTATCTCAGGGACAACATGAAGCTCTCATACAGCGAGAAGCTCCAGCCGAAACATCACTATGCAATCGTCGATGAAATAGACAGCATCCTCATAGACGAAGCAAGGACCCCGCTCATCATATCTGGTCCGGGAGAGGATGATACGAAGGAAGTCCAGAGTGCAAATCAGATTGTCCCCTTGCTGAAAGAGTGCGAGAAAGATCCTGAGACTGGAGAGTATTACGAACTGAGTGAGATGGACAAGCTCGACAGGAACTATGCACTGTCATTCGATGAGAAAGGTGATTACAAGCTCGACGAGAAGGCAAAGCGTGTAACTTTCACAAAAGAGGGAATGAAACACATCGAGACACTGCTGAAGAACATCGGAGCCCTATCCCCTGTAAAGGACAAGGATGGCAATACGATCTACAGCCTGTACGATGGGGAGAATTTTGAGCTTGTGCATTATGTCACGCAAGCTGTCCGCGCACATCGCCTTTTCACAAAAGATGTCGATTACCTGGTAAACGATGGCAAAGTGGAGATTGTCGATGAGTTCACAGGCCGTGTACTTCATGGAAGAAGATACTCAGACGGACTGCATCAGGCAATTGAGGCAAAAGAGCATGTGAGGGTTCTCGGAAGGAGCAAGACATATGCTACCATCACATTCCAGAACTTCTTCAGGATGTACGACAAGCTTTCCGGCATGACAGGAACAGCAGACACAGAGGCTACTGAATTCAAGCAGATCTACAATCTTGATGTCGTTGTCATTCCGACAAACAAGCCTGTAATAAGGAAGGACTTGAAGGATCTCATCTACTATGACGAGAAGAGCAAGTTCAATGCAATCGTCAAAGATGTCATTGAAATCCACAAAACCGGCCAGCCAATCTTGATAGGTACTGTATCGATTGAGAAATCAGAGGCACTTTCGAACGCTCTCAAGCGCGCAGGAATAAGGCATGAGGTACTCAATGCAAAGAATCACGAACGTGAGGCCTACATCATCGGAGAGGCAGGACGGAAAGGCGCGGTCACTATAGCAACAAATATGGCCGGCCGTGGCACAGATATCAAGTTAGGTGGATCTCCTGAGCACCTCGCATGGAAAAAATGCGGGACAGAAGCGGGAATAGAAGAATACAGGAAGGCTCTTGAGGAGACACGTGGCGAATATGAAAAAGAAAGGGATGAGGTGAAGGCTCTCGGAGGACTTTATATCATCGGAAGTGAGCGTCACGAGTCAAGGAGAATAGACAATCAGCTGCGAGGCAGATCCGGACGACAGGGAGATCCTGGCACGTCACGTTTCTACGTATCGCTCGAAGATCCTCTGATGCGGCTCTTTGCACGCGAGGGTCTCAGGGAGATGATAGGACGACTCGGACTGAGCGATGGCAGCGCAATTGAGCACAAGATGCTGGATGGTGCGATCGAGAAGGCTCAGGAGAGAGTCGAGGCAAGGAACTTCGAAATACGAAAACATCTTCTTGAATATGATGACGTACTCAATCAGGAGAGGAATTACATCTACTCCGAAAGGGACAAGATCCTTGAAGACAACAATCTCATTGAACGTGTGCTGGAGAATGTGAAGAACATCCTCATGTACATGAAGGAAGATGAAGGATCTGAATACAGAAACAAGGCAATCACATTCTTCCACCTCGATGGGGAAAATGCAGAAGAAGATATCTACAGCGAAATCGAGGAGAATCTCAGGGAAAAAGAGCGTCTGATAGGAAAAGAGAGATTCAATGCCTACATCAGATACGTTTTCCTGCGTTACATCGACAAACGATGGGTAGATCATCTCGATGACCTCGAGGAACTCAAGGAGTCGGCCCATCTGATGAGCTATGCGCAAAAAAACCCGCTCGTGGAATACAAGAATACAGCAAGCGATGCATTCGATGAAATGCTCGGCTCTATCGCAGAGCAGGTTGCCCGTACGGTCGTCACAGTCAGGATCATTGACGAAAGGGAAAAGAGCAGCGTCAAGCTCCAGATGCTTCACAGGAGTCCGAACGACAAGGGAGGAGTGAAGATGGAGAATGCGAACAAGAGCGGGAACATACAGATAATCAGGTCAAACCCAAAGATCGGCAGGAACGACCCGTGCCCCTGCGGAAGCGGCAAGAAATACAAGCATTGCTGCGGAAAGAACCTGTAGAGATGCGCCTGTTCATAGCAATCAATTTTTCCGCTGAGTGTCTTGCTGCACTTGATAGTCTGGAAGGGATTGTCAGAAAGTGCAGTAGGCATTCTTCTCTCACGCCGCGGGAAAATCTGCATCTTACACTTGACTTTCTCGGAGAGTGCAATGAGTGTGAAATGGAAAATATCAAAAAGGCAATGGATGATGTGTCATTCTCCCCTTTTTATATCTCGTTTTCTTCACTTGCGTTTTTCAGGCGGCCAGAGGGAGATCTCTGGTATGCCAAATGCGATGTAAGCGAAGAGCTCGAAGAACTCTCAAAGGAACTTAGAAAGAACCTCAGAAAAAGAGGAATCGGGGTTGAAAACAGGAAGTTCAAAGCTCATGTGACACTATCGAGAAGGACAGATCTGGAGGAAATGCCAGTTATGGATTTTGATAGGATCATAGAAAAAGTCGAACATTTCGACCTGATGATATCAGAGCGGATTGACGGCAGAGTCAGATACAGATCACTTTATCAACGCCACGCTCTATAGCTATCACCCCTACGCCATCGACACCAGAGAGGTCCGATGATTGTCGTTGCCATTTAGAGATACTCGTCTGGATCTACGGCAACTCCATCCTTCGTGAGAACGAAGAACAGCATTGGGGAAGGAAAGTAATCAGAGCTTCTTCCGATTGATGCTATCGTATCCCCTTTCTTCACATTGTCCGAAATCGTGACATAGATAGTCTCAAGGGAATAATATGTACTTTCAAAACCATCCTCATGCCTGATTGTCAGATATCGTCCGCGCTTTTCTTCACTTCCTGCCCTGATTACAGTCCCGTCAGAAATTGCTACAACACCCTCTCCCGGAATTATAGGATAGGCATTGCCTTCCAGAACAACACCATCATAAAGAGAGCCGAATGAATAACGGTCATCCTTCTCACTCACTGTCTCAAGTGGAAAGACAAAGCCTGATGCGGAAACTGCAGGAGCCTCTGTCTCTGCAGATATTGTGACAAGAGGCTCTGAAACAGCATCATCGCTGACAAGTGGAGCCTCTTCTTCCATGACCTCAGGTTCTGATATTTCTCCTGATGAGAATTCAAGTGGAATGAAAACATATGAAGGCTCGAAAGTGCTTTCGTCCATATCGTTCACAATCAAAACAAGAGAAAGGGAGGGTGCATTTGAAAGAGACGAGAGATACGAAGAGAGATCATCCAGACTGTTTGCATAGTACAAAAGTCCGTCGCTTTCAGGAATTATTATCTCAGAGCCCTCCTCTACTGACCTCTTTCCGTTCACACTTTCAAGTGTCATAGGAGACAAGCCGCGCTCAGATGCAATCGAAGAAAGGGTCTCCCCCTTTTTCATCTCATAGCGCTCTGAAAGAAGAGGGTTCTTTCCAAGCATCAACAGGAGGTCATCATCCCTTGTATCTTTGAAGACAGACCAGGAAAGAAACGCAAAGAGAAGAATAAGAAGGACAAACAAAGACGAGAAGATAGGTTTTCGCCCCACTTTTTTCTTCTCTTCCTTCATGTCCATATCATCGTAGCGTCCCTTTCCCATACTGCACCTCTATGCGTCAATCATTGCTTTCCTTATACCACAAAAGAGAGCAAGATAGAAGCTTAAGGCAGTTTCTTGCACTTACTGCAGTGTATGGGAAAAGCAAAAAAAGACATTCAAAGAAAATTTGTGAAATCCCTATTACACCCTTAAGGAAAACACCTGTATGCAAAATCATCTTCACACCTTGAAAAAGGAATCCTCTTGCCATCTCTCTGATAGAAAACTATAGTTTTATCCATGTATAAAAAGAGAACAAGAAAGAACGGAAGGATTCTATCCCTTGTTTTCCTTCTCTTCTCTCTCTTGATTTTCATAAGGTTGTTTGATCTTTACCTTACAGTAAATGAGCCTTGGATCAATTATAAGGATCCGAAAATCGAGGGCGACTACTATCGTGGGACAATCTATGACAGGAATAACAACATACTTGCTCTCGATGTTCCATCATATGAGATTGTAGTCAACACAGACAGGGTGAATTCCCCAGCGAGAGTTGCATCCGTCATAGCAGACTATACTTCACTTGATACCCTCTCTATAACAAATCTCCTTTCAAGTTCACAGAGGGAAGTCCATTTTGAGAGCACTATAGTCTTCGGACAAATCGGAGAGTTCAATTCACTTGTCGAGAGCGAAGGGCTGAAGAGCGCAATCAGGCTTGAGCGGGGGATGAAGAGGATAAATCCACTAGGTGATCATCAGAGCGAATATATTTCGAATATTGAGACTGAATATGACAAAATGCTAGAAAGTCCTCTTGTTCTGGAAAAAGGTGAAATAACAGGAGATGACCTGACACTTTCACTCGATATGGACATCTTCCTTGTAAGTGACAATATAGTATCAAGTTACAATGAAGAGATGATGATAGCCGTACTAGGAAAGAACGATGGAGGGATAAGGGCAATCTCAACAAACTCCACTCTCGATCCCTCTTATATGGATATACTCTCAAGAGCATACAGCGAAGGGAGGGCCGCAAAACTAGTCAGTGAAGAGAATGTGTGCCAGATTGATCCTATATCTCAGCTGGAGATACTTCCATACAATGGCAACGTACTCTGCTATGTCTATGGAAAAGAATACATCATCGTCGGGCTTTCTCCAGAAAAGGAGGCTCTGCGATCTGCCATCACAGAGCTCATTGCATCAGTTCCGGACCTGTCCCTTTGATCTGGCCATGTCGATATCAAAACCCTTGAGATACTCGAGGATCGCAACGCTCGATGCCAGTTCTATATCCTCAGGCACTTTCTGTCCGTTCGTGAAAAAAAGAAGCGGGAGCTTGCTCCTATAGGAAAAGGAGACTACAGAGCCGATACTCTCTGTCTCATCAAGCTTCGTGGCACAGAGAGAATCAGGAGCAAATGAGTTATAGCGCATTAGCTGCAGCATCAAGTCCTCTTCCTTCGTGCTTGAAGAAACAACAAGGGAAAAATGAGAATTCTCCCTGTCCATCGTAGAAAGCATTCCGCTGAGACGGAGATTAAGTTCAGTATCTTTTGGACTGAGTCCCATCGTGTCAACGATGACAAGATCATAGTAATGGTATTTCTCCATCATCAGCAGGAATTCATCCTCTGTGGACACAACCTCGATCGGAAGCAGAAGAGCCTGGGAAAACCCTCTAGTCTGCTCAAAAGCTCCCATCCTGTAGTAATCGAGTGTGAGGACAGCAACCCTGAGTCCCTGATTCTTATATATCGATGCGATCTTGAAAGATGTCGTCGTCTTCCCAGAGCCGGTAGAACCGACAAGAACGAGAAAATGTTTCGGATGTATCTGCTCGTTCCGCTCAATCTCTATCAGCGACAATAATTTCTTTGCAATATGGATTGGAATGTCGAGATCTGGTGTCAAGGATGAAAGCAACTCACTTTCGAGACCGCCCGTAATTCCGGCAGCAAGGAGAAGCGATCTACCTTTTTCGATCGCATTCTCATCGAACTTGCCCCTGTATATCTCTGTATCCAGCCTTTCCTTGCGTGATATCGTAGTAGGATCAGGGGTCTGTGCTTCCTTCTCGAACTCCCTGAGCGCAGCCTCATCTGTACGTTCTGCCTTTTCCCGTACATTTCCGGGAATGTAGATAGTGAGCTCGCAGCGGCTCTTCTTCTTGGAGAAGAGTCCGCCTCCTACAGTATAATCCTTGCGGGAATGGATCCTCACATCCTTCCCGTATTCATCTTCCGCTTTCTTCTTTGCCTCTTCAAAAGAGGATGCTGTGACAGTTATGTATTTCAAAGAATGTACCTCGTGAGATCCTGGTCTACAATTATACCACCAAGACGCTCATCGACGAATTCTTCTGTCACAAGCACAGTTTCTCCCCTCTTCAGGTCAGCATTGAAAGAAATATCTTCAAGCAGACGTTCCATGACTGTATGGAGTCTTCTTGCACCGATGTTGTCGGTCCTCTTGTTTGCTTCTTCCGCAATCGCACTTATGCGCCTGAGGGCTTCATCCGTGAACTCGAGAGTCACACCTTCAGTCGAAAGAAGTGCTTTGTACTGCTTGACCATAGCATTGCTTGGCTCCTGGAGGATGCGATAGAAATCATCTGCAGTGAGATCCTTGAGTTCCACACGCAGAGGGAAACGCCCCTGAAGTTCTGGAATGAGATCAGACGGCTTTGACATGCTGAAGGCACCTGCTGCGATGAAGAGGATGTTGGTGGTGTCGATCACACCCCATTTTGTAGATACCTTCGTTCCTTCCACTATCGGCAGTATATCTCTCTGGACACCCTCTCTCGAGACATCCTGATTGTTGTGGCTGCCCTTGGAACAGATCTTGTCAATCTCATCGATGAAGATGATTCCCATCTCCTCAGTCCTCTTCCTGGCCTCCTCAACGACGTTGTCATTATTGGTCAGCTTGTCGAGTTCCTCTTCCTTGATGATCTCCCTTGCCCTCTTTATAGTGACTTTCTTCTTCTGTCCCCTGCCCTTTCCAAATACAGAGCCGAGATCAGAGATCATATTGTTGAGATCCTCCATCTGTCCGTCAGATGCGGGAAACACTCCTACTCCGCTGATCCTCATCTGAGGCTTTGCCTCAATCTCGATCTCCTTGTCATCAAAGACTCCGCGACGGAGCATATCACGGAACTTCTCCCTAGTCTGTATGACATCTTCTGAGACCTGTCCGTTCTTTTCTCTCTCGACTTCGGGAAGGAGCAGGTCAAGAAGCCTCTCCTCGACCTTGTGATCCACTTCGCTTTCCCTGGTCTTGTACAATTCTTCCTTGACAAGGTTCAGGCTGGATGCCATAAGATCGCGGACCATGGACTCCACGTCCCTTCCGACGTATCCGACCTCTGTATACTTTGTAGCCTCGACTTTGATGAAAGGTGCTGATGCAAGCCGGGCGATTCGTCTTGCGATTTCAGTCTTTCCGACACCAGTCGGGCCGATCATTATTATGTTCTTTGGAGTAACCTCATTCTTGATCTCATCAGGAAGGGCCTTTCTCCTGACGCGGTTCCTTATCGCAACCGCGATCATCTTCTTCGCATCTTCTTGTCCGATCACATACTCATCAAGGGATGCTACGATCTCCCTTGGTGTCATATCATCAAGCTTGCGCCTGTTCTTCATATCCATCAGAGCACCTCCGTAATGATGTTGTGGTTTGTATAGATGCAGATGTCTGCCGCAATATTCACGCTGCGCTTCGCAATCTCCTCCGCGCTCAGATCAACTCCAGCGTCAAGATAAGCCCTCGCAGCAGCTTCCGCGTAATTTCCACCACTTCCGATAGCCATAACATCCCCTTCCGGCTCAAGGACATCACCGACTCCGCTGATCATGAACATCTTATTCCCATCAGATGCAAGCATCATGGCCTCGAGATTCCTGAGCTGCTTATCCATTCTCCACTGCTTTGCAAGCTCGACAGCCGCGCGTGTGAGGTCACCGGAAAACTCTTTAAGCTTCCCTTCAAAAAGTTCGAAAAGGGTAAAAGCATCTGCGGTGGCACCTGCAAAACCGATAATGACTTTACCGTCATACAGCCTGCGCACTTTGCGGGCATTTCCCTTTACGACAGTATTTCCCTGTGTTACCTGACCATCACCGGCAATGGCAACAGAACCGTTTTTCCTGACTGCGCAAATCGTAGTTCCCTGCATCATTTCTCTTCCTCATGGGCATGGGGATGATTATCCTCATAGACCTTCTTAAGTTTTTCAAGGGAGATATGTGTGTATATCTGGGTCGTGGAAATGCTTTCATGCCCCAAAAGCTCCTGAACGAACCTGATGTCAGCTCCTCTGTCAAGCATGTGTGTTGCAAAGCTGTGACGGAGTGTATGGGGAGAGAAATCTTTCGTTATTCCGACCTTGCCCTTGTACTCATCAAAGATAATATGCGCACTTGAAAGCGGCAAGCGAGAGCCTCTTGAGCCGATAAAGAGCGCATTTTCCCCTTCCTTTCCTTTTGCAGTGAGGTATTTGTTCCTCTCTCTGATGTATGTCTCAAGTTCACCTGCAGTCTTCTTCGTGAGGAAAAGAAATCGTTCCTTCCTGCCCTTTCCCTCTATCCTTATCCTCCTTTCTGCCCATTCGATATCGCCGACATCGACGCTCAGGGCTTCACTTATACGCGCACCTGTCGTATACAGGAAAAGGAAGAGAATATGATTTCTCAGAGGAATAAACCCCTCTTCCCTATATGAAAGGAGCGCATCCACCTCCTCGCGAGTAAGCACAGAAGGAAGCTTTTTCTCGATTTTCCTCAAAGATATTGTCATGAACGGATTTGTCTTCACGATCTCCTTCCGTTCAAGAAAGCTGAAAAAACGCCGGAGCGTGGTTATCTTGCGCCGTACCGAACTTTCGTCGTACTCCTCAGACAGTTTGCTGACATAAGTCCTGGCATCGTGCACGGAAAACGTCTCGAGGGAATAATTCCCGGATTGTACATAGTCCTCGAAATGCGTGATGTCTATGCTGTAATTCTTGATCGTGTTGTCACTCAGATTCCTCATCCCCTTAAGGTATGAGATAAAGGAAGAATATATATACTCCATGTCATTTGATTCTAGCACTTGAAGCGATGATAATCGAACCGGAAAGATGGAGATGTTATGTTTCCCGAGCTGCTTTCATATGCGACTATGCGGGGAAAATGGAAAAGCGATGAGAATGAATCTGCAAGAACCATCCCCTCCTGATGGGCTCTTTCACCCCTTTCATTTCTCAGTGCAGGACGAAGCAGCGCAGAGTCTATCTGGTTGTCCGCAATGAAAGAAAGCTCACTGTTTTTCAGTTCCGTGATAAGGACAAAGCTGGAGGCAGAGAGCATGAAGAAAGTTCCGCTCATATCATCCGGAACAATAAGTCCTCCCCCTGTCAGGTACAGACGCTCCTCATTTTTCCTCTGCGAAAAATTCTCAGAAAAGACATACAGCCTTCCCCCTGTCTGTAGAAGAAGATTCTCAGCAAGGCTTATTATGCGTCCCCTGTCTATAAGTGCGATGTCGTATCCAGAGAGACTTGCCTCAATGATGGAAAGCGCAATGCTTCTTTCCTTTGCCATGTCGAGATAATCATTTGTGAGAAATGAAACGATCTTCCTCCCCTTGAGGCTTTCTCCCCTGTACCGATAACTGATCCTCTCCATATGAGAAAACAGTGAGACAAACAGGCATTTTGCATAAAACAATATAGGCTGGTAGTTTTATTATCTTAGACATGTTGAAAAGCAAATGTTTCTTTAAATAGTATCTTTACACTGCTTGCGATTCTCTTTATAGTAACATCAGGGAGAAACAAAATGAAGAAAACCTTAATCGTCCTAATGCTCTTTGCTATCGTGCCCGCCATCGCATTTGCTGATGGAAATCATATAACGATCGGATTGTCAAAGCTCATGAGCCATCCTGCACTTGACAGGATTGAAGAAGGTATCAAGGATTACCTTGCGACAACCGGATACAGAGATCAGATAAAATACAATGACCAGAACGCGAATGGCGAACTCACGCAAGCGGCTCTGATTGCCCAGATATTCAAGGATGCTGACACAAATCTGAACGTCGCGATCGCAACTCCGACAGCCCAGGCAATTTCAAACCTCATTCAGGACAAGCCGCTGGTATATGCAACCGTTACAGACCCTGATGCTGCGGGGCTCTCAGATCTGCCCTATGTATGTGGAACATCAGATATGGTTCCAATCGAGTCCCATCTTGAGATTCTTATGGAACTCAAACCGATAAAGCATCTCGGGATTGTATATACATCAGGGGAAACAAATGCTGTTGCAGTTCTAGAGAAAATGACCGCTCTTGCAAAGGAAAAGGGAATTGAAGTAATCAGCGCAGGGGTAACGAACTCGAGCGAAGTTCGCGTAGCTGCCGAAAGCATAATAGACAGAGTCGATGCGATGTACGTATCTACAGACAACGTTGTGATTTCCGCGATCGCCAGTCTTTCAGATGTCTGCTTCAACCATAAGGTCCCTCTTTTCAGTGCAGATACAACCAGCAGCTATGACACGGATGTCCTCATCGCCGGAGGCTTTGACTATTACAAGTCTGGAATCCTTACAGGTGAATTGATCGAGAAAGTACTTGACGGGACAAAACCCGAAGATATCGGAGTACAGTACCTTTCCACAGAGGACCTTGAAATATATGTCAATCTGGATGTCGCAGAGGCCATTGGAATAGAGATTCCAGAAAATGTGCTTTCAAATGCATCCATAATAATCAAGGACGGATCAGTCCTCTGAGAATTCATCAAAAGCCGCGAGGATATTCTTCGTATCCAGATGTGTATAGATCTGCGTTGTCGCTATATCCTCGTGACCGAGCATCTCCTGAACGCTCCTCAATCCCGCTCCATGGTTGATCATATGGCTTGCATAGCTATGGCGGAATGTATGGAGAGAACCCTTGTCAAGCAGGCCGTCAGCAGCCTGATGGAATCTGTTCTCCACTTGCTGCCGGGTAATGCGCTCTCCCCTGATGCTCAGAAAAAGCGCGCGTTCCCTTCTCTTCTTCAACAGGCGCGGGCGTACGTCAGAGATATAGTTTTCAAGCAAGTCAGATGCACGATCTCCAATGAAGACAACCCTTTCCTTGCTTCTTTTTCCCATCACTTTCATCTTCTTCTCCCCCGTCATGTATGAAGAGAGATCAAGTGCGCAGAGCTCGCTTATCCTCATTCCGCTCGAATAGAGGAGCTCAAAGATCGCAAGGTCCCTTCTGGAAAGCACATCATCCTTTGTCCCGAGATATGAAAACAAGTTGTCTATCTCGCTTTCTGTAAAAGAGATTGGCAGGTGTGTCTCCCTTTTCGGCGATTCAAGGAGTCTGGATGGGTCATCCTTCCTAATCTCTTCCCTCACGAGAAAGCGATGGAATGACCGTAGTGTAGGAAGGATACGCATCAGCGTACGGCTTGAGACGCCATCCTCTTCCTTGCGCTTGAGCACATAGGAATCGATATCTGAAAATGAAACGCTCTTTTCATCCTTCCCGATTGATTCGAGAAATGTAAGGTAGAAATCTATTTCACGGCAATAGGCCTCCCGTGTTTTCACAGAAAGCCTTTCGCCGTATATCAGGTATTCACCATAGCTAGCAATGATGCTTTCTTTATTCATCGTCATCCTGACGTGAATAGCGGAGGACAGCTGGAATCGAATAGTCGTTGTTGTCCCTTCCCCTCTTTCCCAGCTGTGTCTGTAGATCCTGCCAGCGGTTCACTGTGATAGTGGAAGGATTCGAACTGGATGGTTTGTCATCCCTCTTCTTCGGCTTTTCCTCTTTGACCTCATCGATCTTCTCTTCCTTCTTCTCCCAGGAAGACTCTGGCCTCTTCTTGAAGACATCCACTCCAGGATCCACGCTTGTCCTCACGTCTTTCCTTTCATCAAATCCTGTCGCGATTACAGTGACCTTTATCCTGTCACCAAGGTTAGGATTGTAGGACTGGCCTGCAATGACAAGAACATCATCAGCACAGTTTTCAGTGATAATTTCCACCACATCCTGATACTCCTGTATCGTCAGACTGTCTCCTCCGGCAAGGTTGACAAGGACGTTCTTGGCACCAACTATGCTTGCATTCTCAAGAAGCGGATTGCTTACAGCAAGGCGGGCTGCCTCCTTTGCCCTGTCCTCTCCTTCTCCGAAACCAAGACCGATGAGCGCATCTCCCTTACCTTTCATAACCGTCTTGACGTCTGCAAAGTCAATATTGATCTCACCAGGTTCAGTTATAAGGTCAGAGATTCCCTGTACAGACTGCAAGAGCGCGCTGTCAGCAATTATGAACGCCTGCTTGATCGGAGTCTTATTGTCCACAATGCTAAGCAGATGCTGGTTTGGAATCAGGATGAGAGTATCGACCTGTTTCCTTAATTTCTCAATTCCAGCCTCTGCAAGCACAAGCTTCTTCTTTCCCTCGAAGGCAAACGGTGTAGTGACTACAGCAACTGTAAGTGCTCCGATGCTCTTTGCAATTTCTGCAACGACCGAGACTGCACCTGTTCCTGTACCCCCACCCATTCCGGCTGTGATGAATACCATGTCTGCGTTCTCAAGAGCTGCCCTGATCTCATCCTTTGACTCAAGCGCAGCTTTTTCGCCGATCTCTGGCATTCCACCCGCTCCAAGACCTCCTGTGAGTTCCTTTCCGATTGCAATGCGGATCTCTGCATTAGATCTCTGGAGAGCCTGGACATCTGTATTGAGGGCAACGAAGGAAACTTTATTCAACCCCGCTGCGATCATGCGGTTGACTGCATTTCCGCCACCCCCGCCAACACCTACGACCTTTATGATCGTGGGAGCAGTCTGATCTGCACCCACTGTGTCTTCTATATCGAAAATATCAAAGTCCATATCACACACCTCCATGATCTAAAACAGCTTTCCAAAAAAACCTTTGACCTTTGAACCAAAACCTCTCTTTTCCTTTCTTTCTATCGAGGTCGGATTCATTTCCCTGTATCTTTTCGCCTCAAGCCTGACGAGGCCGAGGACTGTCGAGTACTTCGGATTGATGTACTGCCTGTCAAGGCCACTGATCGCTACAGGGAACCCGATCCTCACGGGAAGGCGGAATATCTCATTTGCAAGCTCTGTTACGCCCGAAAGGAGAGAGCCACCCCCCACAAGGACTATTCCCGCGCCAAAAGGACCAGAGACTTCATTTTTCTCCAACTCGCTTTCGAGCATCGAGAATATCTCAGCCATCCTCGGTTCAATCACCTTTGCAAGCTCCTTCCTCGGGAAGCGGAACGACTGCTTTCCACCGACAGCTGGTGTGATCATCATCTCATCATCAGGGACCGACGGGGTATGGCATGACCCATTTTCAATCTTTATCGATTCCGCTGCGACCTTAGGGAGCTGGAGCATGTAGGCGATATCGCTTGTGACTATATCCCCTCCCATGGCAATTCCTCCCACATATACAGGACTACCCTGACTGTAGCAGATCATATTTGTTGTCCCAGAACCGATATTGATGACGATCGCGCCCATTTCCTTCTCTTCACTCGTAAGCACGACTTCACTGTCAGCAAGGGACTGGAGACAGAGACGCTGCACCTGAAGTCCCGCCTTCTGCACGCACTTGCGCTGATTCTGACATATCGAAGACGATGCGGTCACAAGCAGGACTCTCGTATCAAGCCTGTGTCCTATCATATCAATCGGATCCTTTATCCCGGAACGGGAATCGACTTGGAAATCCTGCACGAGAGTATGGATAATTTCTTTGTCCTGAGGAATATCATGAGCACGCGCAATCTCGATTGATTTCCTGATATCGTCGTTCTTTATCTCCTGATCCCTGTTTGTGATTCCCACCGCACCATTCGAGTTTATCCCTTCGATATGGTCTCCACCGATGCCAAGGATAACCGATGTCACTTCGCTTCCGCTCTGAAGTTCCGCATCAGAGACTACACTATTGATCGCTTTCAGCGTCTGCTCGATGTTGACGATACTTCCATTCTTGACACCCTCGCTGCTTCTTTCGGCAACTGATTCGATCATCAGTTCCCCTTCACGGGAAAGAGAACCAATAACAGCCCTTATGCTAGTTGTACCTACATCAAGTCCCAGTAAAGTCTTGTCGCTTGCCATATCACACACCACCCTGAAGGAAATAAAGACTTCCCTCTTCATAGATATATTCATTTTTCTCAAGAATGGTAAGCTCATCCCCAGTCGAGAAAACTTTATCTATGATATTTCTTATCTCAGTCTGATCGACCGAGGAACGTATATTGATCACTATGTTTTTCGAAGGAATCGCAATATAGAGCTCTCCAAGACGCCCATCAACTCCTCCGAAATATGAAAACCGGAATAACTTTCCATATTCGTTTTCAAGGGAAACTATCAAAGATGAGATATATGCCAGAAGATCACTTACCCCATAGATGGAAAAATAAGAAATCAGGCTCTCATCGACTAGCAGAACAGGCATACTCTCCATAAGAGAACTGGCTGTAATGGAAGAAACTACCTCGATTCCCCCATTCTGAGATAAAAGGAAAAGACTTCCATCTGTGAAGATAACAGCAGAGGAGGTCAGAACAATGTCATCAGAAAAGAGAGAAAAGACTCTTATATCATCCGCTTTCAGGAAGGAAAGATCAGAAATCAGAAGAGAGAATGCAAGGAGAACAAGAAGAGAAATGCATATATTCTTCATTGCTTTTCCGTTCATCTTCCCCTCCTTCCTGTAATATGGGCAAAGCGATACAGGAACGCACACTCAAGAATCGTGAAAAAAAGCTCAAAGCCATTGGCGCTGAAAAACGGCATGCTTATTCCGCTTGATGGGAAAATGCCGATTGTGACAAAAACAGAGAGAAAAGCCTTCAGGACAATAACGAATGTAAAGCCATAAGCTGTGATCGATATGAACTCATCTCCCATGAGCTCAGCCCTATTGCTCGTCCTCATCCCGATGGCAAAGAGACACAGGAAAAGAAGGAAAATGATGAAAGCGCCGAGGATTCCGAGTTCCTCAGCGATATTTGCAAAGACATAGTCATCCTCTATTCCATCAATGAGACCAAGCTTGTAATAACCGTTTCCGAATCCCTTTCCAAGGAGGCCTCCCTCCTTGATGGCGTTCATCGAATATATCAGCCGTTCCGAATCTGGGCTTTCCCCGTTTAGAAATGCAATACGGGCAAAGACGTTCTCGATAGCCGATGGAATCATCAGGAATAGGAACAAGAACGCTGTGAGATTGAACAGCGCATAGAAGAAAATGAACCTGAGACTGAAACGTGCGAGGTAAAAGAGGACCAATAAGGTTGCGAAGTACAAAAACGCATATGTGTACTCCCCCATCACGACCATCAGGAGAATCGAGGCTGTTCCAAGAAGAGAGATCAGCAGATACCACCAACCTCTCCTCTCCTTGTTCCTTATACGTGGGAACGCAGATGCAACTATCAAAACTGTTGAAAATGTCAGCGCATCACAGCCATTTATTACTGGAAACGGCAGTACTTCCGCACTCTTTCCTGTGATCTGCAGATAGCTGAGGAAAAAGAGAAGAAAAGATGAGATCGGATATATCACATATGGAAGCACTTCCAGCTTCTCTTTCTTCGTGAAGAAGACAAGGACACCTGTCAGGAAGGACAGAGCGAAGAAGAACACCATCTCGAGAAAATGGAAGTAGTGGACTGATCCTGAGCGAAGGGCCACATCGTACGATGCACTATATGATACAAGAAAACCTGATGCCGTAAGAAAGAGCACGATGACTAAAAGCGTGAAAGGGGCAAGCGAACCGGAAAGCTCGTCTTTGTTGACGTCTCTCAAGGTGAAGTCATCGTAGTTCATTTCCTCTCTGTCAAGCATCAAGTCCATCCTAGCATTTTAATTATTTAGTTCAAAGAAGCTATGGCAGACAGTTCCTCACTATTTACTGCTCTATTCTCCCCACTTGCGATCAGGCCTTCGATCAGCCTCTCTTTTTCAGCCAAACGGAGCATATTCTCACTCTGCATCTCCTGACTGATCTCTATTGTCCGGTTGACTCCAATCTGCCAAAGCGGAATGAAGGCAAGGATGAACAGAAGAACAATTGAAACAATGATGAGAGCCTTGTACTCAATCCCAATTCCGTTCTTTTCGATTGAAAACAGTTTCATATATTCACCTCTTTCTCTATCTTCTCAACGACTCTTAATTTCGCGCTCCTCGAAGGTGGATTCTCACTCTCCTCCTCCGCTGTCGGCCTGACTGGTTTTTTAGTCAAGATCTTTATATCCCTGACATCCTTTTCTCTCTCTTTCAGCGTCCATTTCACGATCCTGTCCTCAAGGCTATGGAATGTGATCACACCCATTCTTCCATTAGTCTTCAGGGCCCTTATCGCATCGAGAAGGGCGGGCTTGATCCTGTCAAGCTCTCCATTTACCGCAATGCGCAATGCCTGAAATGTACGTGTGGCAGGACTGATCCTCCCATGACGGTAACTATCTGGTACCGCATGAAAGATAATGTCCTCGAGCTCACTTGCTTTCTCTATCCTCTTCTCTTCCCTCTTTTTAACAATCGCCCTGCTGATGCGGCGAGAATACCTTTCCTCGCCGTACTGGTAGATCAGATTGCTAAGATCCTCTTCGCTATAATTGTTGACTATATAGGAAGCGTCAAAGGATGCTTTCTCATCGAGCCTCATATCAAGAGGTTCGTCTGTAGAGAAGGAAAAACCCCTTCCGCTTTCCCTATAGTGATAGGTGGAGATGCCAAGGTCAAAGAGAACCAGATCGACACTCTCATCTCCTGCTGTCTTGAAATACTCGTCGAACCAAGTGAGTACAGGGGTAAAACGTGGAGAAAACTCCTTGAGTCTTTCCTTTGCCTTCTGCTGTATTCCTTCGTCCCTGTCGAGTCCGATAACTTTCAACTTCGGATACTTTTCCAGAAAGAGACGGGTGTGTCCCCCCTCTCCGGTGGTAGCATCGACCATCGTTCCATCCAGGTGGGCAGGTACAAGATATTCGAGGACCTCACGATACATTACGCTATAGTGGAGGAATTCCATCACTTTCCCCCCGCTATCAGTTTTCCTGCCAGCTCAGATAGGGTTTCCTTGTTCTCCTCTTTCTTGAGGATCTCCGCATAAGTCTCGCTGTTCCAGACTTCCACAGCGTAGCCAACTCCGAGAAGAGTCACCTGGCTCTTGTTCAGAATTCCATACTCTTCCCTCATCTTCAGCGGAATATTTATTCTCCCCGCACTATCAAGCTCAATCTCGATCGCAGGGGATAACAATCTTCTAATGAGACTGCGCTTGTCTTCGCTGAACATGGCGTCATCGGAGGAAAGCACAGCCTGAGAAAACCGATCTTCGAAGTAAGATGGGGTCATAAGCATCAAATGGTTCTCATCAAAGCCCGGGAGGACATATAGGACTTTGGTGTCGAGGGCCTGGCGCATACGGGAAGGAAGGAGAAACCTCCCCTTCTCATCTACATTCGACTCGAAAATGCCAGTAACCAACCTCATTATTGCACCACTTTATGGGAAAACCCACCACTTCTTTCCACTTAGCCTACACCAGTTGGGATTTAAGCGCAATAAAAAACACCGAAAATTTTCGGTGTCCAGAATCATCCTCTTTTAGATATAGCCCAGAAAATTCGAATGTGAATTATTTTCACTTCGTTACATCCATACTTTTGAAGCTCGATCGCAAAATGAAAATATTTTGTTTCACTTTCATGAATCCGGACTATAAGGCTTCAATCAGATTATTTCTTCTGATATTGCTTTTCTCCGGAGGTTTGCATGTCAGATACAGTCAGGGATAACTGGGGGAATGAATACGTTCTGGTCAGCGCAGGGGGCGGTTTTTTCACTCTATTCGTCATCGGTCTCATTATTTTCTATCTAAAGACACTATCTGAAGAGATAGCAACTGCATTTTTTGCAATATTTGCATTGGCATCGCTTGCATTGACGATTTTCTGCATTGTCAGGCATTCCAGATTGTATGGAGTTTTCTCGTCCTTGCTTTTGATTGCACTTACATGCCTTGCAATCCAGATTGCAAAGTGGAATGGCTTTATGGAGGTTCTCGGCATATTCGGCATTTGCCTTCTGGCGTTCTCAACTGCAATGGGAATGAAAAAGACGATGGCTGCTTGTCTTCTCATATGGCTGGTCGGAGTATTGTTGGGTGAATACGGTACAACAATGATGAAAGATATGCGCGCATACGTGAATTTTGTCGCGTGGGTTTTGAAAATGGTTATTCCCGTTTTCATCCTCTACCTGATCATGAATGAAAAATGCAGGAAGCTTGTCATCTTCCTTTTCGTTCTCTCGCTACTGCTTTATGCATATCCATATATCCTTCTTGCTCCACGTGCTGGAAATATGTTCAAACTTTACTACATATTTTCAGACGAACCTGCGCTCTTTACTCTCCTGTTGTTTGTTTTCAGCTTTCTCCTCAAGCGGCCGTCTTTTGCCTTGTACCCGATGCTTTTTATCGTGTTTTCAAGTGCACTTCTGGAGATTTTGGACTCTTTCAATCTGGTCGGAGGAGGATACGAATCCTTCCATATTTCATGCTTTACCGACCTATTGACCCTCTTGGGTATGATCCCAAGTGATTTTCTAAAGGACGCACTATCGCCACTCGTAGACGCCAAGCTGGTTTATTTTAGGGAGGGAAGATATTTCCAGTCCAATTTTTCCCTGGAATTCTTCATCTTCATTCTTGCTGCAAGGAGCACTTTTATCCGCTACAGGAAGAATCCGAAATACTTCATAAATTAAAAAAGGGCGGTGCGTCCGCCCCTTTTCACTTCATCGGATTGAAGATGTTGTAATCAATGTTAGGGAATATCGCGTTCCTGCGCTCTGCTTTTATAAGCCATTCGGTATTGACCGTGTTCTTGCACATTGCGGAGTACACGACGTTGAAAGACCCCAGATGATTGCGGATCCTCTTTTCCGCATATGTGACACTCGTCCTGTCGTGAAGGATGTAAGGCCAGTCAGAACTCATGGCGAGGAGGACCTCCCTTGATGCCTGATTGAGGAATCTTCCCTTCAGAGAGCCCTGGGACGGGAAACGCTGAGTGAGTTCTTCCATCCTCTCGATCGCCTTGTGTATGTGCCTGTAGACCCAGATATTCGTATCATCGAGCCAGACGTCAGAATAACCGCCACTGCCCCAAGAAGACTCATTGATATAAAGCTTCTCGTAACCTATCGAAGGATCCTTGAGATTTTCAGATGGGGTTGTGAGCCTGATCTTGTCATCCTTTGACGAACGGATCAGGAATTCACGAAGGAAAGCAATCCCTTCAAACCACCTATGGCCGAAAAGCTCCTGATCAAAACAGAGGTTGAAGACAGGATTCTCAACATTCAAGCCAGAGAGCATCAACCCATTTCTCTTGATGTGATAAATGAAATTGTCGACATGGAGAGAAAGCTTGTTCATCGCTTTTTCGATGTCATACTCCCTCTTGTCGTTCTCGCGACCGGTAATCGCATAATATTTGAAGCCTGTGAACACTCTCACTTCTGGCTCATGGATATATTTCCTGATATAGTCCAAAGGGAGATCATAGCCAATGTCCCTGTAGAATTCCCTGTAATCTCCATCGCATGGATAACCGGAACGGTCTGACCATACAAGCGATGTAATATTCCAGTCACGGGCAAACGCATAAAGTCCACTTGGAAGCCTGATGGGCTTATAACCGCCATAAAGACTCTTATCACGGCTGGAGATAACGGCGTGGCTTGCAATCTGGCACCATCTTATTCCATACCTTGAAAGCACTTCGTCAAGACCTGGATAATAACCACATTCAGGAAGCCAGAAGCCATCCGGCCTGAAGCCGAAAACCTCTTCGAATGTCTCTATACCGACGATCACCTGACTCCTGATAGCTGTCGGGAACTCGCGATATAGTGGAAGGTATGCATGTGTCGCTGCGGTAGTAAAAAGCTCAAGATGCCCGTCATTCCAAAGCTTCTTGATCTCAGAGATGATGCTGTTGTTATGCTCTTCGAAGTATGCGAGATTATCCTTCAGACTCTTCAAATAAATTGAAGCGAGCTTCTTCATATTGGCATTCTCGCTCTTTCCAGAGAGCCTCTTTTCCTCATTCGCTCCAAGCTCTATATGCAGGTTCATATAATTGATGAACCTCTTCTTGAGCATATCGTCCTGAAGCATAGTGAGAAGCGTCGGGGAAAAACATATCGCTATCTTGTAATTCACACCCTTCGCAGCAAGCTCTGTGAGTGTCCTCAGGAGTGGGATATAAGATTCGTTGAGGCTTTCAAAAAACCAGTCCTCTTCCAGAAATCTCGGATATTCGAGGTGGCGCACATAAGGAAGATGGGCATGCAGAATCAGATTCACATTGTTCACACTTTCCATCTTTCCTTGTCCTCCTTCTCGTAAAGATCGAGTATCTCTTTTACCAATGGTGTATACTCAATCTCTCCATCCTTGTTTGTTATCTGTGACAGATAGATCCTGAACAGATTATCGTTCTTGATTACCTCATCGGGATTCTCGAGATAATATGAATCGATGAGTTTCAGTGGCGACGAATGCGCCAATTCAAGACTCTTCCCATCAACTTCAGTCGTGATCAATACAGAACATGTTCCCCCATGGGATGGGAGAGCGACATTCCACTCAGAATCCTCGATTGTGATCGGTATGCTGAATGCTCTCTCCCCTGTCTTGTCAGAGACGTGTACTGTCAGAAAGAGATCACCACCTGACTCCTCGAGCCTCTTCAGATCAAACTGGCTAATCGCCCAATAGGCATATGCCCAGTCAGGATTCTTGTAAAGAAGGTGTATCTCTGTATTCGGATAGCTTTCAGGAAGATCTACTACACCAGGGAGCTTATCAATCTCTTTGTCGATATCCCTGTAATCTGTAAGGCCATAAAGGAAACGCCTGTTTACAGAAGAATCGCGAGCACTCTCCTCATCCTCATCGAAATACTCACGCAGTGCCGCAACAAGGCCATCTCTGTCGAGTGCGTCAAACCCGACAACTCCTTCCTCTTCGGCAATATTTCTCAACTCCTGCGTGGACAGCGAATCAACCTTAACTAAAATCATCCAGTTACGCCCTTTGCTCTTAATGAAGTTACTAAATTAAGATGATTTTAGTCAAGGATAACACCTCTTTTATGGTACAATACCCTCATGGACAGTACAGCATATCTCATTATCCACGGACACTTCCACCAGCCACCGAGAGAAAATCCCTCTACAGGTGAAGTTCCCAAAGACAATGTGGTCGTTCCTTATTTGAACTGGAATGAGAAGATCTACAACAGCACATACAAGGCAAACGCATTTTCACGTTATCTATCCCCTTCAGGAAAGATTATCTCAATCAACAACAACTACAGGCACATATCATTCAATTTCAGCCCGACGCTGCTTAACTGGATAAAGGAAAAACATCCCACCTTCCTCTCCTATCTCATTGATGCTGACAAATACTCGCTTGACAAGCTCGGTCATGGCAATGCGATCGCAGAGAGTTTCAGCCACACCATACTTCCCCTCGACGAGAAGGAAGATGCAAGGATAGAAATCGAATGGGGATTGAGGCACTTTGAAAACACTTTCGGCAGGAAAGCAGAGGGGTTCTGGCTACCAGATATGGCGGTTAACAAAGACATAATAGATTTCCTTGTCACTTCTGGCATAAAGTTCATCATCCTTTCACCCCGACAGGTTGGCTTGATACTTGACATGAATGGCAAGATAATGCCGGAAGAGAAGGTCAACACATCAGAGCCTTTCTATGTCGAAGGCAGGAAGGAGCGGATCGCTGCCTTCTTCTACAACGACAAACTCTCAGAGGATGTCGGCTACAAGGGACTATTGAAGAGTGCAGACAAGCTTCTTGAAAGGATCCGGAAAGAGAAAGAGAAGAATTACCTCGTGCAGATAGTCACAGACGGAGAGGCATTCGGACATCTCGAGCCATATGGGGACATGGCACTTTCCGCCCTTGAGAAGAAAGTTCTTTCATCCAATGATATCGAGTTCACGAACTACGGAAAATATCTTGATCACTTCGAGATCAAGAAGACAGCTGTCCTCACCTACCGAGAAGGGAGCAAGGACAAGCCCTACTCTTCTTTCCACATCATCCGTAAAGATGAGGAGAAGACACGCTTCAGATGGAAAGAGAATTACAGGCAGAGTCTGAACATTCTTAACAAAGGTATAAAGGACATAATCTCAAAAGAGGTTATCAGCCTCTTTTCAGGCAGGCTCTACCCCTCTCAGTTTTTTACATTGAGTTCTGACTTCGTCACCAAAAAGGAAAATGCGGACACGTTCTTCTCGAGAATGAAGGAAGAGTACTCTCTAAAAGACGAAGAGAAGGAAAAGCTCTTGAAGCTTATATGGGCACGGGTCTATATGAACTACGCGTTTACTTCCGCCTCTTTTGCCAATGTTGTGCTTGACACGCCGGAGACAAGGCTGTCTATAAAAAACGCGTGCTACGCAGTATCACTTCTGCAGAATTATCAGGAGAAGGATATCCTCCTGCCGTTCTTTGAAGAGCTCAGGAAGATCAAGAGTGAACTGACAGACGGGATGCAGATCGCGGAAAGCCAGCTGAAAGGTCTCTCAGGAGAAGTAGAGGCAGTCATCTTCTTCTATCTGAACAGGATATTCGCGACCGAAGAGGAATTCGAGATGCGCTATGGAAAGTTCGCCCTGATCGGTGAAGACTTTTCTGTGAACAAGGATTCACAGCTCTCGATAGTGGACACAGAGAGTCTCGAGGAGTTCAGATTCCGCATCCTGTCCTCTTCTGGTTTCGAGCTGGGAATGAGTCTCTATTTGACTGAAGAGTCATCATACAGCCATATCCAGAGGCACAAGAGGGTTACCTATGACGATATTCCCCCTCTTATCCTTTCCTACGCAGCCTCCTGGATCGACAATACGATGAATCAGGTCACATACAATGAACTGAGCGGGATGAGCCGTTCGCTCACACACTATTCCCTTATAGTGAGGAACAGGCTCTACATGCCTATGGAGACAGAACTTCTAGAGAACCTTGGCATTGCGATAAAGATCGTCAAATCGTTCTTTGTCATGACGAGGATGGGAATACTGAATAGCGATGAGATGACAAAGATAGGAGTGATACTGGACTTCATCAACAAGAATGGAAGGAAATCTGAACGGAGTGTAATCTGTCAGGTGCTTTCTGCAAAGGCAAGGTCCATTGCAAAGGAAATCAGGGACGGCAGCCTGGACAATACGAGGGCAAGGATGATAATAGCACTTCTTTCCCTTGCAAGATCCCATGGCTTCGAGCCTGAGAGCACCGATCTTCAGGATGTCGTTTACCGCTATTACACAGGAGAACTCGAATTACAGATAGACCCAGAACTTGGAAAGAAGGTGTTCTCAGAGCTGAACTTCGAGGAGAGATGAGGCATGTGAGAGCGAAAGTTCGCTCTCATTTCCGCTCAGGAGACGTGCTATCTCATGTATTCGCTCTTCTTTGTCAAGCTTATGCACAAAGCTTATGGTCCTCCCCTTTTCTTCTCTCTTCTCGACCTTGAACTGCACATCTGCTTTTGATGCGATCTGCGCCAGATGCGTGATAGAGATCACCTGACGCTTTTCAGAAAGTTCCTTTACAAGCATCGCCACCTGATTTGCAGTCTCGCCCCCTATCCCGGCATCAATCTCGTCAAAGATGATCGTAGGAACATCATCAGAGTCTGAAAAGGCCATCTTTATGCTGAGCATGATTCTGGAAAGCTCTCCTCCTGAAGCAGCTTTATCCAACGATAGCATCTTCTCTCCCTTATTCGCCCTGAGAAGGAATTCTATATCATCCTTTCCATCAGGAGAGAGGTCCTTTTCCTTTATGGAAATGAGGAAAAGGGCATCGTTCATGCCAAGCCTCCTGAGATAGCCGCTAGTCCTCCCGGAAAGCTCTTTTGCCCATTTCTTCCTCTTGTCAGTCAGCTTTTCAGAAAGATTTTCAAGCTTGGTCTTCGCCCCTGCTATCTCCTTTTCAAGTTTTTCGATCTTCTCATCGAAAGCCTGGCCATCTTCAAGGATCAATATAAGCTCATTTCTCCGCTTGATCGCATTTTCAATGGAGCCTCCATGTCTTTTCCTTATCCTCTGCAACAAGGCAAGGCGCTCATTCATCTTCTCAATCTCATATGGATCAAAATCAAAAGACGAAAGTCTCGAGCCAAGTGACGATGATATATCCTCGAGCTCTATCGAAACAGACTCCAGCCGATCCAGATACTCATCAAGCGACTCATCCTTTTTCCTTGCCTTTTGCATGAAAGAGAGGCCATCTGAAAGGCAAGAGGAAGCTGACGAGAGGCTAGAAAGGGATGCATTCAGATTCTCGACGATGTATTCAGATGAAGAGTAGAGGTGAAGTTTCTCTTCAAGTTCCTCATCTTCACCTATTTTCAGATTGGCACTCTCAAGCTCTTTCAGGAGATACTCATTATATTCCCTGTCCTCTTCTCCCTTCTTCCTCTCTGAAATAAGTTCGTCTCTTCTCCTTATCAGATCCGAATATGTGCTGTACTCCTTCCTCACGCTATTCTTCAGTTCATTGAGACCACCACTTGAATCAAGCATCTCAAGTTCTTTTTTCTTCGACAGAAGCTTCTGATACGAATGTTGGCTGGAAATGTCCAGAAGATATGATCCTATTTCCTCCAGTTCTCGTGCACTGACGCTCTCCCCATTGAGAAAAGACTGGCTTCTCCCGTTCTCCTTCAATATGCGCCTTATGATCAGCTCTCCATCGGACTCGCTCTTTATTCCATGTTCCTCCAGATAAGAGGTGACAGAATCCGGGACAGCTGAAAAAAGAAGGGAAACAGAACATTCTTTCTCTCCATTCCTGATAGCACTTTTCTCCACTTTGCCACCAAGGGCAAGGGAAAGCGAAGAGAGCAGGATCGACTTGCCGGATCCCGTTTCTCCAGTGAGTGTCGAGAATCCCTCGGAAAGCTCAAGATCAAGCGAGTCTATCAATACATAGTTTCTTATAGAAATCCATTCAAGCATGCATCTCTCCCAGCCAGTTGAGCTTATCCCTGATGACCTCCATGTAGTTACGCCTGTTGCTCGAAAGGAGGATCGTGCGGCTACGGGATTTCTCTATCTCAATCTCATCCTCTTCCTCAAGGACAAAACTTATCTGTCCGTCGACGGTCAGGACGACATCCGTTCTCTGCCCGGGCATTACCTTTATGCTCACATGGCTTGAACTATCTGTCACAAGCGGACGGTTGGAAAGGGTGAACGCACAAATCGGGGTGATGATGAATGCAGATATTTCAGAAGAAAGTATCGGTCCTCCAGCCGCGAGACTATAACCGGTCGAACCCGTTGGTGTTGCCACAATAAGGCCGTCTGCCTTGAATATGCCTGCCTTGGTCTTGTCGAGATACAATTCGAGCTTGACCACCTTGCTAATTCCACTAGAACTGATCGTGGCCTCATTGAGCGCATAGGAGGAAAAGACCTGTCTCCCTTTTCGCTTCACAGCAACACGCAGCATCAGACGCCTTGAGATCACTGCCTTGCCGTTGATGTAATTCTCGATCTCCTCCTTCCACTCGTCTTTGGAAATCTCTGTGATATAACCGAACGTTCCGAGGTTGACAGGGAGTATCACATGTCCCATCTCGTGGACTTTGCGTGCAACGGAAAGCACAGTTCCATCTCCGCCAAGCGAGATCACAAGATCCGTATCGTAAGGAACGGTGAAATCCTCTGTGCTTTCATAGGTCAGTATCTCAAGATGCCTTATCCCTTTTCCATCGAGGTAATCTGTTATCTCCTTCAGGACGGAGAGAGATTCTTTCTTCACCCCATTTGCAACTATTGTCACATGACCAAGCGTTACCAACTCTAGCCTCCGATATGTCTTATCACCTTTTCAATTATATCCAGCTCCTGTCGCCTGAGCATAGGATAGAGGGGAAAGGAAAGTGATCTTGAAAGAGCCGCGTTCGCATTCGGATAGAGGTTGTAATTCTCCCTGTACCTGTACCCGACAGCCTCTGTGAAGCTCTTTTCGACAGCAACCCCATTCTTCTTTGCGAAATCAATTGCATCCTCGCTTTTTCCTTCAACAATAAGGGGAAACGCATAACCATTAGCGACAAACGAGGATGTTTTTGGAAGGAAGGGCTTGGCCTCTCCCTGCATCAGCGATGCCTGGTAGGCCTTCACCATCTCACGCCTGATCGCAAGTGTCTCATCAAGCTTGATCAGCTGTATGTTTCCCAGGGCCGCATTCAGATCTGGCATATCAGTATACTTTCCGCTTTTCCTGCTCTCCTCCTTCAACTTCGAGACGATCTCATCTTTTCTCGAGAATACTCCCGAACCTCCTGCCGTACTTACCAAAGAACGTTCTTCAAAGGAAGTGACTATAACACTACCGAAACTTCCAGCCTTAGGTCCTTCCTCATAATATGAGCCAAGAGATTCCGAAATGTCCTCTATGATGGGCAGGGAAAGATTTGAAAAAGCTTCGCTATCTTCCGGCAAAAATCCATACGGATCGAACAGGTAGATCCCCTTGAGTCCTTCATCCTTAAGCCCGGCTAACCTTTCTTCATCGATAGGACTAGTCTTGGAAGAATCCACGATCATCACATCAAGACCATAGTCAGAAAGAACTGAGTAGACAATCTCTGGAGAAAAGACAGAAATGGCGATCTTGTCACCACTTGAAAAACCCAATGCCTTGAGCGAAAAGCGGATCGCATCTGGATATGTTCTCAAGGCAATGCCATCCTTACATCCTATGTAGAGAGAAAAATTCTTTACGAATTCCCTCTTCTTCTCCCCCGGTCCGATCTTTTCATCGACCATTGTCTGTAGAACCGCATCCATGTCTCGCCTGAGGAGAGTCGGTTTGTTGAAACGTATCAAAGAGGCCATGTGGACATGATAGCACAAAACAACTCGCTTTGAACTCGTTGACAATTATTTTCCAGTGAGATTAATTTTACATCATGTTCAGAAAGAAAAATCTTCCCGAGGTCGAAAAGGTCGAACTAAAAAGCCACTTCGGTCTTCGTCCCGGATTATGCATACTATTTTCCGCTTTGCTATTGCTTTTGGTTCTGTTCTTCCTCTTCGGCCTTCTGCCTGGAATCGTCAAGGGAGGACGCTATGTCTCCTTCACATCTCCCCTTTCTGATATCGGGGTATATGTGGACGGCATATACACGAACTCCAGCGAAGGTGCATACACATTCATCCCCTCCGGAGAGCATACTTTCTCCTATGTGAAGGAAGGAATGACATTCCAGGAAGAGAAGGTCACGATAGATCATCCTGTTTTATTCACGCTCTTCAGGCGACCAACTCTGGATGTGGAGATAAGTGTCCCGGAGAGCCAGAAAGAGATGCTTTGGCAGGAAACTAAACAAAGCTATGTCAATAAACTCAACGAAGAATCCAGGATACTTTCATACGACAATGTATTCCGGTATGAGGATATCTATCAGAAAATGGCAAAGGACAACATCGCCCTGAATGCGGAAGATAGCGAACTCTGGGATCTTTCCTCGTCTTTCATAACGACAGAAGAGATGCTTGCTGACTACAAGAGTGCAGCAGGAACTCTTCCATTTGCCAATGACAGTGCACTTGTCGAGGAATTATTCAATAATGCAGGCGAAATCGGAAAAGAGAGAGCTGATTACCAGAACGTTCATCTCGAGTCAGAGGATGGATTCTCTTTCGTTCCTGCAGGAACTTACAGGATAGGCAGGAGCGTCAGCAGAAGCTACCCGGAAGTCGCAGAAATGGGAATTGATGTGTCGACAGATGGTTTTTACATCAGCAACAGGATGGTCAGCGAAAGCGAATTCGCAGAGTTCCTTCAGGAGAACCCATCCTGGAGCAGGGAGAACAAAGACAATCTGATCAGAGAGGGTCTGGTCGACGAACATTACCTGGACGGGATGCTCCTTTCCACATCCTTTTCAGCTGAAAGGCCTGTGAGGAACATAAGTTATTATGCAGCAATGGCGTATACCGAGTGGAAGAGCAAGAAAGATGGAGTGGATTATTATCTTCCAACAAGCGAGGAATGGGAAATTGCAGCGCTCCTCTCAGCCGGGAAAATCTCAAGAAGGGCATATTCATACGATGATGGAGAAAGTACTCCATATGATCTTCTCGGAGGCCTCTGGGAATTCACAAGAACCCCATTTGTTCCCCTTTCCCGTTATCTTGGAAAAGATATCGATGAAAAACTGCTCCATGATATCGATGTCATTGTAAAAGGCGGGAGCTATATAGACGAAGAGGCGGACAAGGAGACCATCGGTGTCGTGATGAAGAAGGATTCGATGGAATACCTCGGGATGAGGCTGGTAAAATATGAGTGATGAACCTAAGAGAAAGGAAATAGGTAGAAACAGGAAGGCATTCTTCAATTACGAAATGGTGGAGACACTGGAATGCGGTATTTCTTTGGTTGGCACCGAAGTCAAGAGCGTGAGGGAAGGACGTGTTTCCTTTTCTGACAGCTATGTGGTCATCAGGAACGGGGAACTGATCCTGATTGGCTTCATGATCCAACCATACAGCCATGGCAATATATTCAATCACAAGCAGGACAGGCCACGCCGCCTCCTTGCGCACAAGATGGAGATAAAGAAATTCGACCGGAAGGTCAGGGAAAAAGGCTTCACTATCGTACCTATATCAATCTACATGAAGAAGGACAAGGTGAAGATGGAGATTGCCCTTGCACGAGGAAAGAATGTCAGGGACAAGAAAGATGCCATCAAGGAGAGGGATCTGAAGAGAGATGCGGGAAGGGAGATGAGGGAAAACGGCTTCTAGGCAAAGAACGCCGACTGTCCTTTCATGATCATCATATCCAAAAAAGAGGCAAGATGCTTTATATCGTCATCACAGTCGCGGAGTACCCAGTCCTCGATAACCTTTATTGCCCCACCTGCGATATACGAATACGCGATGCCGATATATTTTTCATCGACAGCCATCTCTGACCAGAGATGATTTATTTCTGGAAAGATCTCTCCCAGAAGTTTCGTCACAAATGTCCTGTCTCCGTTGTCCGAGAAGAAGAGCTTGCAGATCTCCATGTTGTTCTTCACAACGAGGAGGAGTTTCTCCATGAAAGCCTCTACAGAGATCGCGCAAGATGGATCGATCGAGGCGTAGTATTCCTTCTTGACGAGATTCGCAAAGTTATCCTCAATTTCGACCAGAAGCGCACTGACAGATTCATAATGGGTATAGAAAGTATTGCGGTTGATCCCAGCAACTTTGCACAGAGAGGAGATGGTGATCTTCTCTATCGGCAAATCCTTCATCATCTTCAGAAAACTGATATAAAGCTGTTCCTTTGTACTTTTTACCCTTTTATCCAATCTGTTTTCCTCTTTGAAAATAAAGGGAGAGGCTTTCCTCTCCCCTGTCAAGAAATGGAGGTGGGGAGAGTCGAACTCCCGTCCTAACAGTCCATCCATGAACGTCTACGGAGCATAGGCACTTGTCTGTATCTTGCCATCCCTAAGGTCAAATGCCAACGGCGGAGATGACCAGCATCCTTAATTGTCCACTGTGGAAAGATGCCCTCCACAGCGCAAGTCCCTGTTTATGATGGTTATTACCGTGTTAGGAACAGCACACGGAGTAACCATGCAGCGTTAATTAGGCTGCAAGTGCAAGATTGTCGTCGAGAACGATCTCTTCTTCTTTCTTTGCAGTTAATTTTTTGTGCCGGTTTTACAAGTCAGCTCTTGGCCCGCAGTCCATAACCTGGCAAAGCTAGTCGAAACCAGAAAACACCCCCGGTTTTCCGATAGTAAAAATGTACTTTGAAAAAATAAGAATGTAAAGATCAAAAAAGGGATGGAGAAATTAACTTGGTCAGCGGCTAGAACGTCTATCGCTCCACCATCTAATTGTAATTTATCAAGTTTCATTCATTCGTCACTGATGTGACATGAGAATCGAATAAAGTTTTTCTTGATAATAAAACAACAAAACCCAATCCTGCTTACTATGTATCTAAATCTGTTTTTTTGAGAAATGATATTTTCCTTTTCCTTGTCCTCTGACTTCTGCAATTAGGCTAGAGGCCTTTAATTTAGCAATCAATTCTCCTGCCGCTGAATATGATATTGCAGTTATTGTAGCAACATCACTGCGGCCAAAAACACCTTCAATGCCATATGCTCTGAATAGAGCCATTGCTTTACTCCTCGTGTTTTTGTTTGCACTCATTTTGTTGATAGCTACCTCAATAGCCTGATTTTGGGATTCAATAGCCGGATCTTCAGCCCTAATAGCCTGGTTTTTCGAGTCAATCACCAGATTCTCAATAGATTTCCCATAATTCAGGTTTTTGAGGATTACAGAGAATTGAGAAGAATCAGAGAAAAATTCTGGCTTCAATTCTGCACTGTAATTCGGTTCAGTCTCATAGTTTTCTATGATCTTCCTAATACCGCTTCCCTGCCGTTCCATATAGCCGAGTCTGGCGAATACATCGGCAAGAACAGGATTCCTGCGCTTTGAAATTATGGACTTGCTCAAGTCAAGATCCTGGATGTTCTTCCCATTTACCATCCCGCCAGGAGATGTGATCTCAAGCCTGTCATCAAAGATATCAACATGTACTTCGCTGCCAAGCTCTAGATAACTGCGATGAATCAGGGCATTAGTAAGTGCTTCAAGGCAGCTTCGCTCTGCATATTCAGGCATTTCTATTCTGGATGTAGGAGTTTTCTTCCACATCATCCTGTTATTCTTTTTGATGAAATTCATGCCATTTGCAAGCAGGAGAATCAGACTCCCTGTGTATTCTGCACTGTCAATGGCATCAACAAGTCCTCCTGCCTTTGTGAGACCATTCCATCTTACGCAGAAGAGTCTTGACTGTCTCAGCGGACATTCATCGGCTATGAGTATACCAGCATTGGTAAGCTTGTTCGTACCCTCTTCAACTAGGCCGAAAGAAACAAGGAAGTTGTCATCAAAACTCTTTCCTGTCCATTTCCTGTAACGTGCTCTAAGGGACGAGAATGCAAAGTCTTTTGCATCATACTTTGAAACAAGAGAATCAAAAGACTCATTTATTCCGTCAAGGATAAGTTCGTGTAGGATATGATCGGGAGCAACGATGCTTTCATCACCAAGCCGTATATAAGCTTCCCTTATCCCATCTGCTTTGTAGTAATAAGGAGTATGTGTTCCTTTGGGAATTGAGAGCAGAAGAATCGGCTTTCCATCTTCTATTTCAGTGGTAAGGATGAACCTTGGTATCGGTGAAATCCTTTCTTTGATAAGTCTGCTTATATATTCAGCATCCTTTTGCGGATCTGCCAGACCAACCACATTGTGAGCATTATCAACACCAAAGAAGAGAGTACCACCGGATGTGTTTGCAAAAGCACTGACACTTTTAAGCCAGCTTTTGGGCTTCTTCACCTCAAGTGCCTCTTTGAAATCACAAACAGTCGCTTCTGCAATAAGTATGCTTAACATCATCTCTCCTTTTTAACCAATTATCATATATCAGGGGCCGACTTCGCAATATAAGCAATTACAATAGTGTGCTAACTATCTATATTACCATGAGATGCACAGGATAGTAAGCATAAAAGAGGTTCTTCACGGAAAGTTGAGGGATGAGGGAAAGAGATTGAAAAAGAGAGCATGTGAGTTCGAATATTTAGTTAGCAGAAAAACATAAGGACGAACACATGCTCTTTGAACAAATTATAGCAAACAACCCAGCACTCAAACCCTATGAATACATCAATACAGAAATAGCAGAAGACGGGCAACGGCTGATACTGCATCTAGCAAGCCGGAAGGATATAGCAGAAGAAAGGTACCACTACTCAATGGTCATGTACATATCCTGGGCAGCTTGAGCATGAGGCTGCGTGACATGCCGGTCTATACAGGGACGAGGCAGGATCTGGCGATAGAGTACCATCGCTACAGATGCCAGAAATGAGCAAGGACATTCTGCGAGGAGATTCCATTCAGGTATCCCGGGACAAGGATAAGTGAGCGTGCCGCAGCATGGATAAGCGCATTCCTGCGCTTCAATATACCTATCTCCGCAGTCCAGAAGATCACAAGGGTACAATGGGATATGATAAAGCCCATGCAGAAAGAGAAAGATGGAACAATAGTCCTCAGTCTCAAGACAACGATTGAAGAGCTGTCTGACTACCGCAGTGAACTGGAGATAACCCACAGCCATAAAAACAGGAAACATTCATTCCTAACGCCAATAAAAACATAATTTTATCGGAAAATAGTACAAAAAGCCTTGTTTATATCTGCATATGCCCAATATGCTGATGTCAAGGTGGATATTATGGGAAAGAGCACAAACATTAATGAGGTTGATAAACTGATCAAGGAAGCGGAAAAAGCAACAGAGGAACTGGAAAAGGAGACAGAAAAGAAATCCCAGGGGGAGAAAGACATCGATCTCCTCAAGAAGACATTCGAGATTACCGAGTAAGAGCCTCGTCGTCCAGAGCATCTGAAAGGGACGTAAAGAACGAGCCAAGATCTTCATATCTCAGCTGAGCATACTTATCAAGGTATGTACTATCTCTATTGACAATCACTATGTCGCTTCCTGCCCTTATCGAAAGGTATGGAAGCGAGGCGGCAGGATTGACTACAAGCGATGATCCGAGCACGAGAACAAGATCTGCATAAGAGAATGCGGACTCTGCTCTCCTGAGCATAGTGCTGTCAAGATTTTCCCCATAAAATACAATGTCTGGCTTTACGACAGATGAGCATGACGAACAGACAGGAACTTCCCCACGCTCGACGAAAGAGCGCATATATTCGTATTCATAATATGCATTGCAGTTTGTACAATAGCCACGCTCCAGTGTCCCGTGAAGTGGATAGACTTTTCTGGATCCAGCCTTCTTGTGGAGAAAGTCAACATTCTGTGTGAAAATCCCCTCTGTAAGCTTTCCCATCTTCTCGAGCCTGGCAAGAGTCTTATGTATGACATTCGGCTCGAATGTCTCCATCCTGAACCAGTAATCCCTGGCCCAGGAATAGAAGATATCGGGATGTTTGTTGAAAAAGTTGATGCTGACTATTGTCTCCACATCAAGAGAGCCATATTTCTCGGAAAAAAGTCCATCAGAGCTTCTGAAATCAGGTATACCGGAAAGAGTCGAGACTCCCGCTCCCGTAAGGGCGACCATCCGCCTCGACTTTCCCAATAGATTAAGAAAAGGTCCAATGTCAGTCATAGCTCGACTCCCGTAAAAGTATTTCCTTTCAGTGATTGGAAAAGAAGATCAACGATATCCCCTTCCCCATGCTCTTTCTTTGGTTCGAATGAGATCATGTAGTTATGCTCATTCCTTGCAAGGAACTTTCTATCGTCATCACGGGTCCGTCCAAGCACAATGGCCTTGGACGTGAAAGGAAGGAGGCTCTCCTTTATTCTCCTTGCCCTATCCAGCTGCTTATTGATCAACTCCTCGAGTCTCCTGGTCTTCTCCTCAAGCGGGATCTGTCCATCCATAGAGAAGGCCTTCGTCCCTTCACGGGGATTGAAGTAGTACATGAACGCCTCGACTGTCTCCATATAATCCATCATCGAGATCGTTTCCTGATACTCTTCTTCAGTCTCCGTCGGGAAGCCGACCATGACATCGGTGGAGAATGTCACATCAGGAAGGCCTTTGCGGATCTTGTCTACAAGGAACATGAATGACTCTCTGTCGTATTTCCTGTTCATCAGTTTGAGTATCCGGCTTGAACCTGACTGGAGAGGAAGATGTATATGCCTGGCAATCTTTTCGGAAGAAGCCATGACACTTATAAGACGATCGGAGAAATCTTTCGGATGCGGACTTTCGAAACGCACATACTCAATTGACCCGAGATTAGGCAGTATCCGCTCGAGAAGCGTCGGAAAATCAATACTCACACCATCTTCATCGGTTCTGCTGTAGCTATTCACGTTCTGGCCAAGAAGCGTTATTTCCTTCACGCCGCTCGAGCCAAGATGCTTCACTTCGTTTATTATCTCAGAAACGGGACGGGATACCTCACGACCTCTCACATAAGGAACAATGCAATATGAACAGAAATTATTACATCCGTTCATTATCGGGACATAGGATGAAAATGAACCTTCCTTGTAATAGCTTGAAAGGAAAGAATAGCTTTCTCTCTTCTCTTCCTTCCCTCCTTCTATTATGAAAGGGATTTCTCCTTTTTCATTGTTCGAGATTATGTAGTCTATGAAAGGAGCTTTCTTTTTCAATTCTTCTGCGATGCGCGAGGCCATGCACCCTGTGAAAATAATCTTCAGGCTTCCCTTTTCCCTCTTTAATGAGGAAAAGAATCCAAGTCTTCCCCATACCCTGTTTTCTGCAGAGGCCCTAACTGAACAAGTATTTATGATAATGAAATCAGCATCAATCGGATTTTCGCACTTCTCGACAGAAAGGCCCTTGAGTATCAGTTCGATGGCATCGCTTTCAGCAACATTCAGCTGGCATCCATACGTCTCGATATAATACTTCACGCTTCAACTCCTTTCCTGAGAAATGCTGCTTTGAGAAGATTCTCCATCAGGGATGTGACAGTCATAACCCCTACTCCTCCAGGAACTGGAGTGACCATTGCATCAGTGTTCTCGAATGAGGAAAAATCAACATCACCTTCGATCCTGTAGCCTCTTTTCCTGCTGCTGTCGCTGACTCTGGTTATCCCGACATCAATGACCACAGCATCATTTTTTGCCATTGAGGAGTCAAAATACTTAGGCCTTCCGACAGCAACAATCACGACATCACTATCCTTTGTGTACCTCTCGAGATCCTTTGTTTTCGAATGACAGAGCGTGACAGTAGCATCGACACCTTTTTTTGACAGGAGGAGGGAAAGCGGTCGACCGACAATATTGCTCCTGCCGATGATCGTGACAGACTTTCCGGAAAGCGGAACCTTATAATATTCCAATATTGTCATGATTCCCTTTGCCGTACATGGAACAAGAGCCTCCTCACCTAGTGCAAGCAACCCCATGTTGTATGGAGAAAAGCCATCCACATCCTTTTCATGACTTATTCTTGAAATGACTTTCTCTTCTGAAATGTGCTTTGGAAGCGGAAGCTGGACAAGTATTCCATCAACAGAGTCATCTCCATTGAGGGAATCGATGAGAGAAAGAAGCTCACTTTCGCTCGTCTCTTCAGGAAGGAAGAAATCCCTGTGCTCAATTCCGATCTCATCTCCAAGTTTTCTTTTATTGGAGACATATGTGACACTTGCCCCATCAGATCCCAGGAGAATCAGGGCAAGGAGAGGCGGACGTGAAAAGAGATGTCCAAACCTTCTGACCTCTTTCTTAAGCTCAACAACTGTGCTTTCCTGCACTTCCTTTGCATAGAGTACTCTCATATCTACTGATAGATTTGCATTTTTGAACGTTTTCCTCAATTCCTTTTTCATCTTATCTACAGATAGCGATACTTTCTTAAATGAGGCGAATACTTTATCCTAGAGGGCATGAGAAAAAGACCAGCTCTTTTGATTCTTTCTATATTGCTGCTAGTCAGCCCTCTCTATGCGGTTCCATATTATGACAATGGTTCCCAAATATTCACAATAAATGCGGGAGCTACAGTCCCTGTCTCTGCAACATGGTTTCAGGAGAACAACAGGACTGAATGGTGGCTTGAGGGTACAAGGCAGTCAGTTGGTGCATATGCATCGCTTTCGTATGAAGTATTCCTGCATCCGTACTTTGCGATCGGTGGCCAGCTCGGCTTCATGTTCGATTACTCAAATGCAGGCAAAATATTCACAAACGTTCCTGTCCTTCTGAAAGTCTCTGCTTTCCCTCTGCAGACCGGGCGCTGGGAAATACCGATCTCAATTGGAGTCGGAGGCTCATACATGAGCTATAGAGATGGTGGAAAATTCACGTTCATGGCAACGTTTGAAATCGGATTGAGATACTACATCACAGAGTCCTGGGGCGTAGGACTCCATACAGGAATACAGTTCGTCCCTGAGTTCTATGTGAAGAATATTGACAGCGGAATGTTTACATACATGCCGATAACCCTTTCAGCGGCCTACAGGCACTAGGAGATGAAAAAATGAAGAAATTCCTATTGATTATTTTCTCACTGCTACTGCTCTTCACCTCCTGTAATTTGGACAATGGCATAAGTATTTTCTCTGAGCTTGTCGATGACGTTCCTGATGATGCAGCCAACTACATGAGAGTAATTGGACGATATACAGGAACTAATGAGAAATATAAAAACGAACTCATTCTTTCGACTGTAAATGGAATAACAATCGGAAGCGACAGAGTGTTTCCAAGAAGTCATATTGCCGCATACTTCATCGACAAAGCTGATAACGGAAATATCATTGCCTATTTCCATGATATAAACGGCTCTTCCACGTCTTTTTCTTCTGTCGATCTTGATGCATACATAGCTGCAACTACAGACAGTGAAAGAACCGATGCAATAAAAAGCAATATCAATATAGGAGATGTGCTTGGTACAAATATCGAACGCATCTACGATATCAAGTACTATGAATCATCGAATGATGAAACCATTGGTTCGAGAAGCTATTCGATAATCGGACAGAGCGGAAGCAGAGTCGAGAGCAATGGAACAATTACTGACAACAGAGAGTATTATTCTATCTATGCAACGTATACAGATGCGGAAGGTTTTAACGTAGAGTACATCAGCGGGGAAATCGACAGAGGAGATGAATACCGATACACAGATGATTCAGGTATCGTGCAGGTTCTCTACCGTGTTCCACGCATCATAGGGCCAAGGGGTGCATACTCTTTCTTCGCGCCATCGGCGGACATTACAGACCGGGATGACTATCCGTATTATTACAAGACCTCACATATCGTAGTTCCTGTCGATGGAATCAATGATAATCTTAAAGATGTCAATTCAAGTCTTCTGGTGGAAGCGTTCTTCAATGACAGCAATGGAAGTGCTACCGACGGTGTTGTCGTTGCCCAGAATGGACAGATATTAAAGCGTACAGGAGGCCAATATACCCCTTTCACGACAGACGGGGCAAACAACTCCAATATTGGTGATTCATATGGGGAGAGCATCCAAGTCAACTTCCCGCTTGTGAGATATAACAATGTGATATATGGACTCAATCAGAGTTCAACGAGAAGATATTTCAGTATTGATATGTCACAAAGTAGTAATATTGCTACAATACACTCGATACAGGGGTATTCGCATTATGATGCTCTTGGACTTTATTACTATACAGGGTCATATTTCTTCTTCCCTACTGGAAATCATAGTCTAAGATACATCGACATTGAAAGCGGAACTGTACAGTCATCCAGACCAAGTACGACATGAGTCACTTCCTCCTCCTTTTCGTAATCTACATTTCATTCATATCGCTGGGCCTTCCCGATTCCATGCTGGGAACGGCCTGGCCTCTTATGCACACAGATCTGAATATCGGTGTGTCTGTGGCGGGACTTGTCGGAACTGTAGTCTCAATCGGAACGGTGATATCCAGTCTCCTGTACTCTAGAAACGCATACAGGATAAGGACAGAAGTACTTACATTCATATCTATCCTGATGACAGCCATCAGCCTCCTCTTGTTTTCAATATCCACTTCGTTCTTTGTCTTCTTGCCTATAGCGATCCTACTGGGTCTCGGCGCAGGAGCAGTAGATGCATCTCTGAACAACTACGTATCACAGCATTATAAAAGCAATGTAATGGGGTTCCTCCATGCATTCTGGGGCATAGGCACGATGGTTGCTCCACTGCTTTTCAGTCACCTGTTCTCCAATGGTGTTTCATGGCGCACCGGTTATTTCTCAATAGGACTTTTCCAGATCCTCATTTCCATTATTGTCTTTTCAAGTTTTCCTCTCTGGAAAAAGGAAAAAGGTGAAATATACAAGGAGGATGCTGGTGAAGAGAGAACCAAGATAAGGATAAAGGATGTGAAGGGAGTCATTCCAGCTATGCTCTCCTTCTTCACTTACAGTGCTGTCGAACAGACCATGATGCTATGGGCCCCTACTTTCCTTGTCTTTTCAAGAAACCTATCTTCGAGCATCGCGGCATCTACTGGAGGTATGCTGTTTTTTGGCATAACTGTAGGTCGTCTTGCAACAGGATTATTTTCAGACAAGTTCAGACCTAAAACACTTATCAGAACTGGAGAAATCCTGATTTTTGTTGGCATACTGATGCTCTTGTTCCTCTCAGAGGAACTAATATGGATTGCCATTTTTGTATATGGCCTCGGGTGTGCGCCAATCTATCCGATGCTAGTCTATCAGACGGCAGAGATATTCCCAGCACAGCAGTCTTCATTTGTCCTTGGCCTGGAGATGGCAGCATCATATGTCAGCGTTGCGCTCATGCCAAACTTGTTCGGCTTCATAGGAGAAAGGATTTCTCTTTCGCTCCTGCCTCTGTTTGTACTGATATTCCTGATCCTGAACATCATCTCTGTGACGTCAGTCCTCAAGAAAAGATCAAAGTGAGAGTATCTCCTTCAAAATGTGCTTGACTTCTTCATCGTCATAAAGCTGGTCAATCTCAGATGAAGTAAGTCCAAGGAACTCGTGCATTGTGTAATGGATCCACTTTGAGTCCTCGGGCCTTTCTATTATATGCTTCCTCGCAAAATAATCAGGATGGACAGAGAGAGCATTGTCGTCATAGACATGTACTTTGTAATCATAGACAGCCACTTTGATATTCTCCCGGATAAGCCCTGCATCAAGCATTTTGCCAACCAATGCATTTACAGTCATTCCTGTATCGAAGATATCATCGACAATCAGGACCTTGCTGTCTTTCGGAAGATCTTCAGGCTTCACAGTCCAGCCATCAATATCGACGTGGCTCGAATGTTCCTTTACAGAACCATAGCTTCTGGCAACAACAGCTGCATAAAGCACAGGCTTCTTTCCCGCGCTTTTCGCAACGATCTTGTAATATTCACTCATGACGTTTGCCATGTAGGCACCGCCACGAAGGGAATCATAGATAATGTCTGGAAAGAATCCATCCTCCTTGTACATCCTGTGGCATAGCTTCAAAGAAGCGTCCCTGATCATTTCCTGGGTGATGAACTCTTTCTCAACCATTCCTAACTTCTCCTTCTTCATGTCAGGATCTCAAGTCCTGTTTCCCTTATGGCTACAGTATGCTCCCAGTGACAGGCGCATTTTCCGTCCATTGTCTTTACTGTCCATCCATCATCAAGCTCTTTGATCCGGCTCGTTCCCATGTTGATCATAGGCTCTATGCAGAACACCATTCCCCTCTTGATCCTGGAATTTGTGTTCCTCGGAGAGACATAGTTATAGATCAGAGGATCCTCGTGCATCTCGAAGCCAACTCCATGGCCACAGTATTCCCTGACAATTCCGTACCCAAACTGTGAGATGTATTTCTCGATAGCAGATGCGATATCAAAGAGACGGGAACCTTTCTCTCCTGCTTTCTCAATTCCGAGATAGAGAGCCTTCCTGGTTCTTTCGTTCAGAAGATGCACTTCATCAGAAACTGTCCCAATCTCATATGTATGTGTACTGTCAGAGATGAAGCCGTTCTTCTCAAGTGTGATATCTACAGAAACCAGATCTCCATCTTTGAGGACTATGTCACGCGAAGGAATACCATGAATCACAGTATCGTTGACACTCACGCATGTTGCTGCAGGATAACCATAGTATCCAAGACAAGGAGCGCCACAATTGTGCTTCTTCATGTAATCATGTGCAATCTTGTCTACTTCAAAAGTAGACATACCCGCCTTAATCCTGGAATCAAGTTCCTCGAAAAGTCCTTTAAGATACTTTCCAGATTCCTTGATCCCATCAATCTCCTTCTCATTTTTCAACATTATCATGAAAATTCACCATCTTTGACGAACTTATCGAGTATTCCGTTGATGAACTTATACGAAACATCATTCGAAAGTGCCTGACTGAGTTTTACCGCCTGATCGATTACAACAGCAGCCGGCGTATCCTTCTGATAGAGGAGCTGGAAGATGGAAATCCGGAGAATGTTCCTGTCCACAATGCTGATCTTGTCAAGAGGCCGGTTGATTGAGTATGAGGAGATGATCCCATCGATCTGAGAGAGGTTCTCAAGTGTTCCCCTTATCAGGAGACGTGCATAAGTAGTCTCCTCCTCACCGAGGCTTTGCATCTCCTCATCACTCATTCCTGGAAACGAAAGAAGATCTGTATTCGCATCCAGGTTATGGTTGAAGTCAAGACTATAGAGCGTGGAGACGGCTATCTCCCTGGCCCTTGTCCTGGAAGAAAATCCCTTGTTCATACGTAGACCCTGATCCTGGCCTGACCTCTGAGCTCTGTTATAAGCTCATCCAGAGCCTGCTGGAAGGCAGTCTGCTGATTCTGGCTGCTCAGCACATTGGATATGTACTCCCTGACTGTTACAGTGGACTCAGGATTGAGATAATCATCGATTCCAAGAAGTTTGCCTTCTGTGTGCACTGAGACTTTCACAATATGATAGCCGACATTGCTTTCAAGCATCGGAGATACATCCCCCGGCTGCATTGCCATGACAGCATAGAAGAAATCATCCCCAAAACCTTGACGCGCCTGTTCGTTGTCAATTCTCAGCCATCCGATATCGCCGCCGATATTCTTGCTTCCATCGTCCTGACTATAGTCCTGCACAGCCTTTTCAAATGAAATCTCTCCACTCTTGATTCTGGCTGCCACATCAATCATGAGCTCTGCATTTGCCGCATTCTGACTGGCAGCATCTTCTTCAGTGACACTATCCGACGCAGTCACGAAAGGAATGTATATATGTGCAAGCTTCACACTCTCAGGTGAGTAGAAGTTCTGTCTGTTCTTCCTGTAAAAATCCTCTATGTCCTTTGTTGATGGAGTGATATTGGCATTCCTTATCTCCTCACCTTTTTCCTGCATCACATAGAGCTGGATGAGCATCTGGTTGCGGAGCGCTTCCCTGTAATCGGCATAAGAAATTCCTGTCTGCTGGGCAATGATCGCCTCGAACTGCTCATCTGTCAGAGGAGTTGGAAAACTTCTGTTCACTTCAGTGCGGATTGCCTGGATCTGCTGGTCAAGCTGCATGTCTGATACACTGATACCATCCCTCGCAGCGCCCTGAAGGAAAACTTCATCATTTATCATGATATCGAGAACTTGCTCTCTAGACATATTTATGCCGTTGTCTGCATAGTTCTGTACTTCCTGATCGAGATCCGAATTGGTAATGGCATGGTTACGGATCAAGTTAACCGTTGCCGCTGGGGATGAGACAATCGTTGTTGCTTGATCTGCAAATACACAAAATGACACGAAGAGAAGGATAAAGAGGAGGATAATCCTTTCTGATAAATTCCTTTTCATTAAAACATCCCCTTTTTATACAAAAATAGATTCATCTTTCAAAGGATTTTACATTAAATGAAGTTAAAATCCATCCTTTGAAAGAAAAGAATACAAAAGATACATAGACAATAATGGATCGGAGAAAAATAGACTTCCCCGACCCATTCAGTATAAATCAGTTGTTTCCTGTTTCTGCTGTGCTTGCTTCTACAGCATTTCCTGCTGCATCTGCTTCCAGAGCTGTGCTGTCAGCTGCTGTCGCATTCTCACTTTCAAGCCATGTCGTACCTGCTTCAGTCTGAGTTTCCTGAAGAGCCTCAAGAACGTGTCCGCCAGAAGCCCTTCCTGCGAGAGACACAAGAAGTGCAAGTACCATGAATAATATGGCAAGAACTGTAGTAGCCTTATGAAGGAAACTGACAGTGTTACTTCCGAACGCAGATTCTGAATTGCCTCCGAAAACACCGCCAAGTCCTACGCTGTCATCACTCTGGATCGCAACGAGAAAGACAAGTATCAGGGATACTACAATGAAGCACACCAAAAGGATAATACTGAAAATTCCCATTTTTCGATAACTCCGATATTACTTGTCAAAAGTTATGATAGGCAGGAAGAGCTCGACAGAAAGGGATGCACCTCCCACGAGTGCCCCATCGATATTCTCCTTTGCCATCAGCGCCTTGACATTGTTAGCTTTAACAGAACCACCATACTGAATAATGAGATTTTCTGCAATATCATCTGAATAGAGAGACTTAACAACAGAGCGGATATATGCATGCGCACTATCTGCGTCCTCTGGAGTTGCTGTCTTTCCGGTTCCGATAGCCCATACAGGTTCATATGCGATAGTGATATGTGCCATCTGTGATGGCTCAACACCCTTGAGTCCTACAGTTACCTGACGAGAAAGAACCTCTTCGAGTTTTCCACCTTCTCTTTCCTCAAGCGTCTCACCAACGCAGAGAACCACGTCCATTCCTTCGCTAAGAGCCAGGAGTACCTTACTGTTGATGAACTCATCGCTCTCACCATAGTATGATCTTCTCTCGCTGTGGCCAAGGATCACAGTATTCACTCCGAGGTCCTTGAGCATAGCAGGTGCAACTTCACCTGTATATGCACCACTTGTGTGGTTTGCCATGTTCTGCGCAGCAACAATAATAGAAGAACCCTTCAGAGCCTCTACGACAGCAGGAATAGTCACGAATGGTGGTGCTACCATAACCTTGACATCGGCTTTGCTATCCTCGACAGCCTTTCTGAGTTCAGCTGCATACTTTGCCCCTTCGCTTGGGGTCATGTTCATCTTCCAGTTTCCTGCAATATATGGTTTTCTCATTTTACTTCTCCAGTGCCTTGATTCCAGGAAGGGTCTTGCCCTCGAGGAACTCAAGAGATGCTCCACCACCTGTGGATACGTGTGAAATCTTGTCAGCAAGACCGAACTTGTTGATAGCAGCGACACTGTCACCACCACCTACTACGCTCACTGCGTCAGATTCGGCAAGCGCAAATGCAACCTTTTCAGTGCCGTTTGCAAACTGACTGAACTCAAAGACTCCCATCGGTCCGTTCCAGACTACGTTCTTGGCATCCTTGAGAGCTTTCGTAATAAGTTCAACTGTCTTTGGCCCGATATCCATGCCCATCAGATCGCTCGGGATGTCCACAGTTGAAACAGTTATTGCCTCTGCTGTCTCAGAGAACTCCTTTGCACATACATGATCGACAGGAAGAATAACCTCGACGTTCTTCTCCTTGGCCTTTGCAAGGAAGCTGGCTGCTGTCTCGAGGTAATCTTCTTCGAGAAGTGACTTTCCTACCTCGTGTCCCTGAACCTTCAGGAATGTATATGCCATACCGCCACCGATAACGATCTTGTCACATGTCTTGACGAGGGACTCAAGGACGGTGATCTTGCTTGAAACCTTGCTTCCTCCGATGATCGCAACGAAAGGATGCTCAGGATTCTCAAGAAGTGGTGCCATGTATTTGACTTCTTTCTCAATGAGGAAACCTGCATAGGAAGGGAGATAGTGAGCCACACCCTCAGTGGATGCATGTGCCCTGTGTGCAGTTCCGAAAGCGTCGTTTACATATACATCACCATAGCTTGCAAGCTTCTTGGCGAATTCTGGATCATTCTTCTCCTCTTCCTTGTAGAACCTCACGTTCTCAAGCATGAGGACATCGCCAGGCTTGAGGGCAGATACGAGGCTGTCCACTTCGCTTCCGATTACATCTGGAGCGAGTGTAACCTTTCTTCCGAGAAGCTTCTCGAACTCATTCTTGACAGGAAGAAGCGAATACTCCATCTTCTTCTCTCCCTTAGGACGGCCGAAATGGCACATCACGACAAGGCTTGCACCCTCAGAAAGGATGTATTCGATTGTAGGAAGAGCAGCCTTGATTCTAGTCGGATCTGTTACAACTCCATCCTTGACAGGGCAGTTGAAATCAACACGGATAAGTACCCTCTTGCCCTTAAGATCGGCTTCTTTGACAGTATGTAGAACCATTGTATTCTCCTTAAAAATAAGGCCTGCTGTGATAGCAGGCCCAAAAAGATGGGCAAATCGCCCTTTGATCAGCCGTTGACCTTCTTCATATGAGCGATGAGGTCAAGAACCTTGTTGGAGTAACCAACCTCATTGTCATACCAGGAAACGACCTTTACAAAAGTATCGGTAAGTGCAATACCTGCCTTTGCGTCGAAGATACTTGTCCTTGTATCTCCGAGGAAGTCAGAAGATACAACTGCATCCTCTGTGTATCCGAGTACGCCCTTGAGCTCGCCTTCGCTTGCCTTCTTCATAGCAGCGCAGATCTCATCGTACTTTGCTGGCTTTGCAAGGTTTACTGTGAGGTCTACAACAGAGCAGTCAAGTGTAGGAACACGCATTGACATACCTGTAAGCTTGCCATTGAGGGAAGGAATTACCTTTCCTACAGCCTTTGCTGCACCTGTGGAAGATGGAATGATGTTGCCGCTAGCAGCACGTCCACCTCTCCAGTCCTTCATTGAAGGTCCGTCAACTGTCTTCTGAGTAGCAGTTGTGGAGTGAACAGTTGTCATAAGACCATCTACGATACCGAAATTATCGTTGAGAACCTTTGCGATAGGAGCGAGACAGTTAGTTGTGCAGGAAGCGTTTGAAACAAACTGAGTACCCTTTACATATGTATTCTCATTAACTCCGCAAACGAACATCGGTGTGTCATCCTTGGAAGGAGCGGACATTACAACGTACTTAGCGCCTGCATTGATATGTGCCTGAGCCTTCTCCTTTGTGAGGAAGAGACCTGTAGACTCAACAATGTACTCAGCACCTACTTCATCCCACTTGAGCTCGTTAGGATCCTTGCATGCTGTTACCCTGATTGCCTTGCCGTTCACGATGAGCTTAGAATTCTCGACATCAGCTTCAATTGTTCCCTGGAACTGGCCATGCATTGTATCGTACTTGAGCATGTAAGCAAGATAATCGACAGGGCAGAGGTCGTTGATTCCTACTACCTCGACATCGTTGCGGGTCATTGCCGCGCGGAAAACGAACCTACCGATTCTTCCGAATCCATTGATACCGATTTTCATTGGTTTTTTTCTCCTTCTTTCGACTGCAATTGCAATCGATAATCTATTATCAGTTTGACCATTTAAGGCATATCACATTATCGCCTTTTTAACAAGATAAGCATTGCTTTCAGTAATGGAAAGGAAAGAAATACGGTTTCTTTTCAAATTAAGAATTTCGGAAGCACGTTTTCATGGAAAAAATATAAAAATGAAACATAAAAAGACATTTTAAGCCCATTTATATCCTACATTATTCTATAAGCACTTATTTTCTACACATTCTTCATATTATGTCAGGAATAAGCTATTTTTTACTAAAAACGTACCAGTGATATCAATTGAGGGGATATGAGTATCTCATCAAAAAAACATTTCCAGCCCCACGCCATAACGTCCAGACAACTTGCGAACCATAGAAGTCCTCTACAAGAAAAATCAAGCAAATCAACTGTTTTATTAAAGCTCCAGCTCTTCAGCTGAAATCTCTGCAATCTCTCGCATTTTCTCCTGTAGTTTCTTCTTGTCAGGGAGGTGAAGCGTATAATTTGCAACCATCGCGGGAGAGAGGCTTCTTGAAAGAGCATATTCCACAACAGTATCGTCCTTTCCTGTACAGAGTATGAGACCGACGCTTGGATTCTCGTTAGGCTTTCTGACATCCATGTCCAGTGCCTCCAGATACAGGTTCAGCTACCCTAGATGCTCAGGACGGAACAGGCCGATCTTGAGTTCCACTGCGACAAGGCAGGAAAGAGCCCGATTGAAAAAGAGAAGATCTATGAAGAAATCAGTATTGCCAACCTGTAGGCGATACTCTTCTCCGATGAATGAAAAGTCCTTTCCGAATTCAAGGATGAAGTCCTTTAGGTGGGATACAATCTGCTTTCTGAGATCCTTTTCCTTGTATGAGTCTGGGAGATCCAGGAATTCCAGCACATAGGCATCTCGCAGAGCGGAAAGTCCTTCATTTCTCCTTGCCAAAGCGCCATATTTCGAATCCGATATAGCAGTTCGCTCATAGAGCATACTGTCAATCTGACGTTCAAGCTCTCTTTTTGAATAGTGGTTCTCAATACAGGCTCTGATGTAGAATTCCCCTTGCTTCGTCAGTCTTGCAAGCAGTCATAATCAGAAGATTGTTAGTCCATGATATTTCTCTCACCAGTGGTGAGAGTTTTGGGTTACCCTTATAAGTTTCGTAGAATTGCTTCATTCTCCAGATGTGAACTAACCCCCTTGTCCTCTCTGATTCACGGACTCCTCTTCTGTTTTCCTTTTCACTTCCTTGTTCCTCCTGTGAAAAGGTCCGTTTCGTGTCTACCTTCTGGGGGTCAGTTCAGTCAATATTTCTAGCCATGCGATTGTGGTTGAAAACCTTCTTTTTTAGCGGTAAGCGTAATCTCATAGAGAATCGTCCCTATCAGCTCAATAGGGTACGATCAGATCATGAGATGTATAGGAGAAGGATTATCTGAAGATGGTCTTGCGGCCTCTGCGTATGTAGGGCTCCTTTCCTTTCAATATCAGGAGTAGCCTTCTCTGGAAACTTACTGTATTCTACAGCATCAGAAATATCGAATTGCATGGAAGAAAAACCTTCCATGCCTCCCTGTCCTCATCTCCTGCATTGGGAAAAGGTGCGTAAGGTAGCTCCCCGGATCTATCCTAAGATTGATTCAGCTCTGCACAAGGAAATAATACGCAGCAGAGACATCTGCCCCAAGTTCAGTGAAGCAGAATGTGCCATTTTCAAGCCTCTTCATCAGTAACCAGAATCCATACCCATCCCATAATGGCTTTTATCTTTCTCTTCTGGCTTCCGCAGAACAGGAAGATAATTCCGCCAATGGGTCAAGCTTCGTCTACTTCTGGATCTTCTCTACAAGCCTTCTCTTTCCGCTCCTCATATGTGTCCTTCCATGTATGCAGTATGAATACGAATCGTAGTCCAGGAACATCCATCCGCCCTCCTATCCTTCTCAGAGATTTGTTGTTTCATTAATACCGGTCGAAATTACGCGTACAGTGGACACAGAAAGCAAAGGGTATACACTCAGTTAGGAGGTAAAGATGCCAAAGAGGTATTCAAGGCAATTCCGTAAGATGGTGGCAGAACTGATCTATGTACAGAATGAGAGAAGCCTCAAGACAACAGAGAAATTCGGTATTCCTCTCATGTGAGAGAATGCAACTCAGGAGAACATCCATTCCACTATCAAGCGATAGTGTTTGCTTTCGATGATCTCGAACATGCCCGTAGGTCATCTACTGATGGATCGGGGGCTATTACAACAATTCCAGGTCGCATACTGTTCTAAGAGGTTTGACTCCTTCTACTTTCAAGACGTTGGAAAAATCTGCCGTAAATCGAAACAATTCATAGGAAATCAGAATGAACACAAAGGCTCCCCATGCAACACAGACACATGAATACATGGAAAATATTTGTTATCAAAATACACCTTAAGAAGGGCTCCGAGAAAAGGGGCCAAACAAGTTAAACTGACTAATATCCTGAATCAATACAGGAAAAGGACAATATTCATTTCAATCTGGAAAGAATCTCTTCCTGCTTTATGAGCATCTCCTCTTTCTCAAAATCGTTGCTCTTGTGGTCATACCCCATAAGGTGAAGCAGCCCATGAAGGAGGAGGCGGCGAAGCTCTTCGTCTTCGCTTACTCCGAATGCCTCTGCGTTCCTCTTCATGCTTGCAAGGCTTATGAAAATATCTCCAAGCTCAACGCTTCCTTCCGGGTTCGGGAATGGATCGGTGTCAGCGAATGCGAATGTAAGTATGTCTGTGCATTCGTTCTTTCCCCTATATTCGAAGTTCAGTTCCCTTATCTCATCGTCAGATACAAAAGATACGGAGTAGTCCCCTTTAAGGGAAAGTTCCTTCGAAAAGAGGTCTAGGTACATTCCGATTTTTTCCTCATCAAGAGGGTATGAATTCAATTCAAGTGTATACATGTCCTTCTCACTTATCGTATTCGATTCTCTGATGGTCCCTTCCCATCAGGAAGCGGATGAATGTGTCCTTGACCTTGAAAAGGTCACTGAGCGTAAGACGGCTATCTGACAGCTGTCCATAATTTATCTTGGATATCATGATGTTCATGATCAGACGATCATACTTCTGCGGGTTAGGATTCTTGAGTGTACGGCTTGCCGCTTCGACGCAGTCAGCAAGCATCACAATTCCAGATTCAGGAGTCTGAGGAATATTGCCAGTATATCTAAAGTCCTCTTCCCTGACCGTGATATCAGTTCCCTGTGCATTCTTCTTTGCCTCATTATAGAAGTACGAGATGATATCATTTCCATGATGTTCACTTATGATATCAAGTACTTCCTGTGGAAGCCCTATCTCCCTGCCCTTCTCCACTCCGAGCTTCACATGGCTCTTGATCACAGCAGCAGAGAGGTTATTCGTGAGCATGTCATGCGCGTTCTTTCCGTTCTGGTTCTCAATGAAATACTCAGGATGCTCTGCCTTTCCGATATCATGATAAAGCGCGCCTACCCTGGCAAGTTCAGCATTGAGTCCGATTTCCCTGCAGGCAAGATAAGACATTTCTGCAACATTGCGGGTATGGTTGAATGTTCCCTGGGCAACCTGATTGAGCCTGTTGAGCGTCGGGGAATCTGATGACGAAAGCTCCTGTAGCCTGAATACCGTCGGAATATTGAATATCCTCTCTGTAATCGGGAGACAGATCGACACTGCAACATATGTGATTATCACATTCATGACAGAAACGATCACGGACTGGACAATAACCTGATATGTATATGCAGAAAGAATGCCGAATGCGACTGTGACAAGAGCTACAAACAGCGATGAGTAAAGTGCCTGATAAATCATGTCTATCCTATTTGTGCCAAAACGAATGAACATGACGGCAGACTCGATGATGACAAGGAAATAGAAGAAACTGAACTTCGTGCTCGTGGGATATATCACAGAAAAGCCCGCAAGAACAAACCCGACAGTAAAACCGATTCTCCTCTTGTTTGTCATCAGAGCAAAGAAAACAGGCATGAAGAGCACTGGAAGAATCGGATCAACAGGCATATTGACATCAGGCGCGAGGGAATAGCTCATTATCATAAAAGAAAAGAGCTCTGTGAGTATAAGGAGGGAAAGAAACATCATGAGATATAATGGCACCCTTGCCTTATACGGGATGAAGAAGACCAGAAATACGATCGTGAATGACAATATTGCGACGAGGAACGCAAGATTTACAATTGTCTCAAGAGGATCTACATTCACCCTACTCTGGTTTATTTCGTCTATGATCCTCAGTTCCCTATCTGTGATCACAGTATCTTTTGCGATGATGAGATCACCCTGACTTATACGGACAAACTCCGTACCGGCATCACGTGCCGCAATCTCCCTCTTCTTGATCGTCTCAAGCTCGTCATACATGATGTTTGGCTTTGCAAATAATGACACGAGATCAGAAACGAGCATGCCTTCTGACAAGCTCAGCGTCGTGTAATCGACGCATGACGAAAGGACAGATGACGAGACATCGTTCTCTGTTACCAGAGAAGAGAGGGAAACATGCGATTCTGTAATAGTGGTATCTGGATGAAGGAACTCCCTTGTTATCTCTTCATAACCATCATCACGGACGTTGCTCAGATCCTGGCTTGAAAATACACCTGTGAGCATCAGACGCTCAAGCTCTTCACGGGCAAGACGTATGATGAGAGGCCGGTTCGGGTTCTCACTCTGGGAAAGGAGCCTCGGAGTCACATTGTGCTCATCGACATATGTCGCGCCCAGAAGGGAGCGTGCACCATCGGAACTTCCTATTTCAATCTGGGTTATATAGTCATCAAACAGCACAAGAGTACGGAATGTTCCAGAAATATCATAAGTGAAGATCGGAAGGATCCTCATCGCTGCATTCCTCTGTATTTCCGCTGTCCTTACCTCGTCCAGAAAGGACATCGTCACCGGAGAATACACATCTTCATCCGCAAGTTCTCCGCTCTGATAGTCCTTTGTGAGGACGATCTTCCTCAAAGATGAATTCGGGAGAGTGAGAGGCAGTACAAGGGCAAGGGCTACAGCAACAACCGCAAGGATCCAGAAAGCGATCTTGCCTTTCTTGGAAAAATAGGATATGGCGTCTCTGATCTGATCGCTAAACATCCTCTTTCCTCCCATAAGCGCGGATAATTTCTCTAATTATACGGCTTCTGATCGCATCTTCTGAAGAAAAACGTACAATCTCTATTCCATTAATTCCCTCACACAGCTCAATTGCCTCACAAAGGCCAGAATCGCTCTTTCTTGGAAGATCTATCTGAGACGGATCCCCTGTGACTATCATCACAGAATCCTCTCCTAGTCTGGTGAGGAACATCTTCATCTGTGCCTTTGTCGCATTCTGCGCTTCGTCAAGAATCACGACAGCAGAATTGAGGGAACGTCCTCTCATGTAAGCAAGAGGAGAAATCTCTATCGCCCCCGAATCAAGATATCTCCTGAGGCTTTCAAACGAGAGCATGTATTCCATCGCATCATAAAGAGGCCTCATGTAAGGATTGAGTTTCTGGGAAAGATCACCAGGCAAGAAACCAAGGGATTCACCGGCTTCAACTACAGGACGGGAAAGAATTATCTTCCTTTTTCTTCCTGAAATCAGTTCAGAGAGTGCGTACGCGATCGCAATGAAAGTTTTTCCTGTTCCGGCAGGGCCGACAGAGAACACTATCTGGTTATCGCTGAGGGCCTTCATATATTTTCTCTGGTTCTGACTTTTAGGATGAATCCTCCTGTCTCGGACAAGGATAGAAAGATTCTCCATGTTCTCAGATGAGAATATGTCCTGGTACTCCATGAATATTTCGCTTTCGCTTATCTCCCCATCTTGTTTCGAAAGGCTCTCTAGTCGTTCCATGAGCGGGATGAAAGAAGGGTTGTCCCCTTCAAGGAAGACTACATTTCCCCTTACAGTCATATCAGAGGCAAGTAGCATCTCGAGATAAGACAGATTCTTGTCGTTCACTCCAAGAACCTTCTCGGCGCTCGCAGAAGAGGAAAAAGCATAAGAATGAACCAAACAGCACTCCTTGTTCCACTGGAACTTCCTAGATGATACAACCGATAGAAATCATTTTCAATTAATCAGGTGTTCACACGAACGGACTTTCAGTCCTCTGCCACGATCCGCTTCTGTTCTCCCATGCCTGATCCACCTTGAGATCCGGGAATGTCTTCCAGCTCAGATAGACAGCAAACTCCGGCATGAAACGATATGATCCGTTTGAAAGCGCAACTGATGCCGTATAGCGGCAATGGAGATCCCAGTCAGCCATATAATGCACGAACTCTATAGAAAGGGACTCCATATTGAAATTCGTGTTTCTGTTTCCTCCAGAGAAGATGTCAAAGGATCGGAGGAAATCTTCCCATAGCGATGAGAAAGAGAAGTTTCCATCGCTGTCAAAGTATGTGCCGAAATTATTGTTTACGGAACGCAGCGAGAATTTCAGATCACAGAACTCAGCAATCGAGAACGTCACGCTGGGTTCGAAGATGAAATATGACGAGTATGGGTTGAGCGCATCGTAGTGAAGCTCGACGAAAAGCCCCAGGGAGAGGTATATCCTCCCCTTCCAGAACTGGAATACCTGTTCTTCCATGTCGAATACGAAATCGAGCGAACTGAACTCGACAGCACCCATTGACCCCTCAAAGTTTAGTGATATCTCGGTAAAAGGAAGTGTCAGGACCGTCCTTATTTCAGAAAAGTAGTTTACAGCACTCTCGCTATCGCTGAACCCTTCATAAACTACGCGCTCTGTTATCGCCCACTTCCTGTCCTTCGTCCTGAAGCCGACATTTGCCGTCACATCAAATGGCCTCAGGTAGTCTGTACTGCTGTAAAGTTCAGATGTATCGTATTCAAACCGCCATGAGGTTGTGAAGTAAGTACTGTCATAAGCAATTGAAAGGGCAGCTAGATCGCTGAGGAGTTTATTCTGATCTTCATCTTCCTCCATCCTGTAGCTGATTGCGACAGCAAAGTCGCGGAACCGGTAACTAAAAGCCGGATTGAGACTTCCGACAAGTGGATATAGTGTATATGAAATACTTGGCGTGAATGTTCCGAATTCTGTCTCGAATGACTTGTTAAGGCCGATCGAATGCATGAGTACGCTGTCTTCATCAAAGCCCAGTGCTGTCGTGCTCTGATCAACGATACCATTCTCAAAATCCCTGTTCCAGGTGTAAAGCCTGTTAGTCAGACGGTACTCAAGTCCGATATAAGGAATCGTCACATCGAGCGCATTAGTGAGTCTGAAATCATGATTCTCTTCGCTCAGACTCTGATCCCATTGACTCTGGTAATCGTAATATGGGGTTATGGTATCCTCTATCTGTAGATATTTACCCGCGTTCAGGAGGAATTCAAGATTGAATTCACTTTCAGAACTGAAGAATGAATCGCTTTCAGTTCCATTCGTATAACCATATTCATTCTGCAGATTCTCACTGAAGGAATACCGCATGACAAATGAATAGTCCTCTGTTTGCGAAACACTCTTTGCCGTGATCTCAGGCTCGAATATTGGATAGAGAAGCGGATCAGAAATGAGCAGTCTGTCTTGAGTATCTATCTTCTCCTCGACAACATCTGCCTTCTCTTTCAGGAAGTTCTCGTCAAAGAACGAACCTGAGAGGGCAAAATCGAATACAGGCAGGACAAGTTCATCGATTATATATCTGTTTTGCGTACTGGACCATGTGTATCTGCTCTGCAGCATGAGTTCAGAAAGACGGAAATCAGAGAGGTAATTAGTCTCATATGCAGACGGAAGACTGTATGAAAGAGAAATACTCCTCGTGAAAGATGAAAGATATGTGCTGTAAGTCTCAGGGAAAGTCGGACTTTGTCCGAAAAGCGGCTCAATCGAGAAGTTCGTGAGTCTGTTCTGGAACTCATGCATGACAGAACGGTCGGAATAGAATGGAATCGAGACATCGAGAGCAAGACCGAAGTCGTCATAGGAAAAAGCGTTCACTCCATAATATCTGAAATTTCCCAAAGGACCGCGAGACTGCCTTGAAAACGCAATGCCGCTAAGAGTCGAAAGCGAAAGCTTTCCAGAGAGAAAATTGAGCTTCATATCAAGACCGAGATGGATACCTACGGAAGAGTATGCGTCCGCAAGCACTGCAATATGGCTATCTGTATCGAATGCCCATTTCTGCCATCCCTCGGGTTCGCCTTCAGAGTAATACGCACCATTCGGAATCAGATTGCTCCTGTCTCCGTTCGAATTGTCGAATATAGCAAGGAAAGAAGAGTTCTGGCTGTCACTGATTAGATCTGTATGTCCGAGCAGTTCAAACGTCGTGTTCAGAAACGCTCCCTTGCTAGATGAAAAGCCGAACGCAGGATTTCCCGTGATCACTGATCCAGGATAGAAGAAGACGGGAAAATAGAAGACGGGGACACGTCCGATACGGAGGATAGCGTTCTCGATGAGCATGTCAGAACCTGGCAGCATCATGATCTCAGATGCGGATATCGATGAGTGGGGATCCTTCTCGCTCGATGCAATGAAACCATCCTCATAGACGATCGTGCCATTGTCGAGGAAAGTGAGTTTGTCCCCTACCGAGTAGACGGTTATCGGGGTCGTGGACGTATCAAGATCCTTTTCACTCGATGTCGCGGCCCTCTCGACATAAAGGGTACCCCTGTCCCAGTAGAACGTCACGATGTCCGCGTTTATAGTGTTTCCTCCGCTGGAATCATCCTCGACGAAACTGACATTTCCAATCGCGCTCAAAAGCTTCCTGTCGTTGTCGATGATCACGAGATCAGACGAAAGATTTCTGTTTCCGTTCTGAAAAGTGAAAAGAAGTGATACATTTCCCCTCAGCGTGGTTATGCCAGAAACAGATGAGAGCGAATCCGTGTGGTTTATTGTCACAGTATAGCTGTCAGCCAGATTTGAAACTACTTCCTCGTAATGGTCGACACCTTCGTGTTCATAAAGACGGTTTCTCAGCTCATTGTCGCTGATGCCGGCAGTCTCAATGCCTCTTAATTCAGCCATGTCTTCAAGCTCGCTCCTGTCGGCATCAAAGATGTCGAAAGCTGTCAGGGCAAAAAGCCTGACGGAGAGCAAGAAGAATATAGCGAGAAGGAGTATGAGGCGCTTTGACATCTAGACAATGTACCTCTTGAGAAACATCCCAGTATAACTTTCCTTCACAGAAGCAACCTCCTCAGGGGTCCCCTTCGCGACGATATATCCTCCTTCGTCGCCCCCCTCAGGACCAAGATCGATGATGTAGTCAGAAGATTTTATCACATCGAGATTATGTTCGATCAACAATACAGTATTGCCCTGATCCACAAGCCGACCAAGGACCTCCAGGAGCTTCTTCACATCCACAAAGTGCAGACCTGTAGTTGGCTCATCAAGGACATAGAGAGTATTGCCAGTACTGACTTTCGAAAGCTCCAGGGCAAGCTTGACCCGCTGGGCTTCTCCTCCGGAAAGAGTCAGCGCACTCTGCCCAAGCTTTATATAGTCAAGACCGACATCCATCAGAGTCTCGAGCTTCCTCTTTATCTTCGGGATGGATGAAAACAGATCAAGGGCCTCACGGACAGTCAGATCAAGTACATCGGCGATATTCTTCCCCTTGAATGTGACTTCAAGAGTCTCTTTGTTGTACCTCTTTCCACCACATACATCACACTTCACAAACACATCGGGAAGAAAATGCATCTCGATCTTCATCTCGCCATCGCCCTGACAGTTCTCACACCTTCCACCCGGGACGTTGAAAGAGAACCGGCCTGGTGTATATCCACGGGCCTTAGCCTCATTCATGGATGCAAAAAGTTCCCTGATTGGAGTGAAGAGATCCACATAGGTTGCTGGATTGGATCTCGGAGTCCTGCCTATAGGGGACTGGTCTATATCGATCACTTTGTCGATGTACTCGAGCCCAGTTATGGAATCGAGGTCCTTCAGATGCAGAGGATCCTTGATCGAAGGAAGCAACACTTCCCTCAGAAGTGTTGACTTACCGCTTCCAGAAACACCTGTTATCGTGGTCATCGTTCCAAGAGGGAACGAGACATCGATATTCTTCAGATTATTCTTCCGGCATCCTTTCAAGGTGATGAACTTGCCGTTTCCCTTCCTCCTCGTCTCTGGCACTTCGATCTTTATATTCCCTGCAAGATACTGCCCTGTGTACGATTCCTTTACCGCCATCACCTCATTCGGAGTACCCTTTGCAACAACATAACCACCAATCTCGCCTGCACCAGGCCCTATATCAACAAGATAATCTGCCGATCTCAGGGTATCCTCATCATGCTCGACGACAATGACCGTATTGCCAAGATCCCGGAGGTTCTCTAGTGTCCTTATAAGTTGCCAGTTATCCCTCTGGTGAAGGCCGATAGAAGGCTCATCAAGAACATACATCACCCCTGTAAGGGCACTTCCTATCTGAGTTGCCAGCCTGATCCGCTGTGCCTCTCCCCCTGAGAGAGTCTGTGCCTGACGCTGAAGAGTGAGATAACCCAGACCTACGTTTTCAAGGAACTTGAGCCTGCTGTTTATTTCCCGGAGAATCTGTGATGCGATCTTCATCTCGCTTTCAGAAAGGACAAGATCCTTGAAGAACAGGATGCTTTCTTTCACGCTCAGCTTGGAGATGTCCATGATGTTCTTTCCATTTATGCGCACAGAAAGCGCTTCCTTCTTGAGTCTGTCACCATGGCATGTCGGACATGTAGTCATTGACTGGAACGACTCAAGCCACATCCGTATATTCATGCTGAAAGATTCCCTGAGCCTTCTCTCCATATCCTTGATGAGGCCGGGGAAAGAAGTAAAGTGTTCCTGAAAACGTCCAGTTGATGATGTGTACGTGTATTCAATGCGATCAGGACTTCCATATAGGAGCATATCGAATATCCTGTCAGGAAGGGATGAGATCGGTGTATCTAGAGTATATCCGTAATGTTCGAAGAAAGCTCCATATTTTGTCCGGTCCTGCCTTGATTTCGCAGAACAGGTTTTGATCGCCCCTTCATTGAAGGACAGGTTCATATCCGGAATAAGCTTGTCCACATCGAAGTTCTTCTTGAAGCCAAGGCCATTGCATTCCGGACATGCCCCGAATGGATTGTTGAAAGAGAACGTCCTTGGCTCGACTTCAGGAAATGTTATTCCGCAATCGGGGCAACTGTTCTTCTCGGAATAGATTTCAGCCTTTTCATCCTCATCGACATAGACGACTTCAACAAATCCATTGGCAACTTCACTCGCTTTCTCTATTGCCTCTGACAGGCGGAAACGGTAATCCCTGTTGTTCTTCATCCTGTCTATGAGGATAGAGATGTTGTGCTTCACATTCTTGTCGAGCGAGGGTATGTCCTCATCGAGTGAATAGATATGCTTGTCAATCATAGCGCGCACGTAGCCAAGTCTGCATGCATCCTCAAGCGTCTTCTTGAATTCACCTTTCTTGCCCCTCGCAACCGGAGCCAGCACCATGATCCTTCCGTCTTCCTTGTGGGAGAAGATGATGGAGATGATCTGGTCGATCGACATCTCACTTATCTCACGTCCGCATTTCGGACAATACTTCTTCCCCACTCTGGCAAAAAGGAGCCTGTAATAGTCATATATCTCTGTTACAGTCCCAACAGTCGACCTTGGGTTCCTGTTTGTCGATTTCTGTTCTATCGCGATCGCAGGGGAAAGGCCCTCGATCGAATCAACGTCAGGCTTCTCCATGCGGCCAAGGAACTGCCTTGCATATGAAGAGAGGGATTCCATGTATCTTCGCTGCCCCTCTGCGAATATCGTATCGAACGCAAGGGACGACTTCCCGCTCCCTGAAAGCCCGGAAAGAACAACAAGGGAATTTTTCGGAAGCTCAAGCGATATGTTCTTGAGGTTGTGTTCCCTGGCACCTTTTATCTTCAGTTTATCTATCATCTTCAATTACCTTCAGAAGCTCATCAAGGGCATCCTCTTCCCTTACCTCTTTGTATAGCTCACCTTTCTTGTAGATGAATACTTTCCTCCCAAGCCCTGTCACTGCATAGTCACTGGTCCTCGCCTCTCCCGGGCCATTCACCTGACAGCCCATGATTGCGATCGTAATATCCCGTCTTGTAACAAGATGGATATTGTTTCTTATCTTCTCTAGCATTGAGATCGTATCGAAAGTATGCCTTCCGCAACGCGGACAAGAAATGATCCTCACGCCACCGGTCTTCAAGTGGCAGACCGAGAGTATCTCATTTGCTGCAAGCACTTCGTCTTCAATGCTCCCTGTGATCGATACCCTGATAGTATCCCCGACATTGTGCTCGAGGAGTTTTGTCAGGGCATAGGCAGACCTGACACTGCTCTCGACAGGTCCACCTGCCTCCGTGACTCCGAGATGTATCGGATAAGGTGTGAGCTCTGCAAGTTTCAGATTGGCCTCTATATCAGCATCGACATTGCTTGACTTGAGAGAGATGACGAGATTCTCCAGTCCCTTCTTTTCCGCATTCTCTATATACTCGAGAGCACTGGATACCATGACCGAGCTGACAGAGCCGCTCTTCCTCGGAAGCGAACCAGAATTGAGACCGATTCGGACGGCAGCTCCAGTTTCACGCGCAAGGGCGAATATTTCATCGCTCTTCCACTTTGCACCGATATTTCCGGGGTTTATCCGAATTTTTGGAATTCCCGATTCAAGTGCGCTGAGTGCCAGCTTGTAATCAAAATGTATGTCTGCAACAACGGGGATAGGAAGTTCATCCTTCAAATCCTTCAATAGCTGCACATCCCCTTCGTCAAGTACAGAAAATCTGATGAGTTCAAGTCCATCCCGATAAAGGCGAGAGATCCTCTCTTTTATGACCCCGAACTGACTTCTATCTATGCGGCTTTCCCACATAGTCTGAACTCTAACTGGATTATCCTTGCCGATCTTCAGAGATCCGACTGTAGCAACCTTTTTGGAAAACATCGTTACTCCAGAACAAAGAGGGAAATCTCTGCGTCATCAACAGGCATGACAAGATGTGGCTCTCCTGGAAAGTAGAGGACACATTCGCCTTCTTCAACGGTAAAGAGCGCGGTGACTTCCTTGCTCTCTGGTGTTTCCCTCCAGGTCGTGAGGGCACGTGCCCTGCCCTTCAGTACTTCATACAAGTAAGATCTCTTTCTGTCGACAGAAAAAGAAGAAGAATAATCTATATCGCAGCCTGTCATAGAAGGTACGTCCTTGAGACTCTCGAGTAACCCTTCTATCTTAATTAAGTTCTTGATCTTATCCTTTATCACAAGGCCATTTTATGACAAACAGTTGAAGTAGGACAACTTGCTCTCGCACTTGAAAAGCCATTAATAAAGAATGAAACGGGAAAATAAGAAAAACGGCCTGCCCGCAATGATACGGACAAGCCGATTATCAGAAATATGTCTCTTCCTCAGAGGACGAGAAGCGAAAGAACGAGAGTGAAGAGAGCGACTGTCTCTACAATACCGATGACGATGAAGTAGTTTGCAGTTCCCTTTCCTGTCTCACCAAGAGCATCTGATGCCGCTGCAGAAACCTTTCCCTGGAAAACAGCTGAAAGACCGATAGCGATACCACAGAAGATACCAATTCCGCAGCAGAGTGCAGGAGATGCAGATCCACTTGAAATTGCGCTTGAGATGAAGTTCATCAGAAGGAAGCCGTAGATCGTCTGTGTGAGAGGAGCGCCTGCGAATGCGACCATCATGAACGGTGCCTGCTTACCCTGAGCATAACACTTCTTCCAAGCCCCTACTGCACCCTGAGATGCAATACCAGCACCAATGGCAGAACCACTGGCAGAAAGTGCGAGAGCACAAGCCATTCCGATATAAGCAAGGTTGTCAAACATTTCCAAACTCCTTTATCAACCTAGTTTTTGATTTTCGCCGTTCTCCCTGAACGGATCGTATTCGTATCCGGACCACTCCATTCCAAGCTGACCGGAAAATTCCAACAGATTCAACCTGACTCCGTGAACTACTACTGAAAGCAGACCCATCACGAGGTTGAGCACATGACCGAAGATTATGACGACAATTCCGAATATCATCATCGCACCATGCATTCCCCCTCCCATTCCATTGAAGGACTGGGCAATTGCAAGTGAGGACATGCCGACTGCAAAGAGACGGATGTAACTCATTATGTTCGAAAAGCACGATACTGTGTTGAGGAACGTCGTGAAGAATCCTCCAAGTCCCGATATAAGCCCTTTCTTGAACGGTATTCCAGGACCCTGAGCTCCAAATATGAGCACAAGGAAATAACCGACGATCACCCCTCCGATAATCACTGGGAACATACTGGATACGTCTGCTCCGATGACAAGGAAGAGTACCAGGAAATAAAGGACAAGGATATCGATAAGCCAACCGAGGTCAGCAACCCAGGAAAGGTCCTTCCGTCCTATCTTGTCCTTGATATTGAGTACACATGCCAGTGAAAGCTGCACTGTTCCGATTATGAAGCAGAACTGCATCACATTGTTCTGTACCCACTCCGAATCGGTTCCCGGGAAAAGTTCCGGATAGTTCGTAATCGCAGGAATCACCAGACTCCTGAGGAATGCCGAATGTTCCAGAATTGCTTTTGATCCGAACCATGTGCCGGTTATAGCACCCCATACTATAGTGCCTACAGAAAGCACGTACAGAAGGAAGTTCGCATCACTGATTTTCTTACCGCTCTTCTTGCTCTTCACACTCATATAGATCGCAAGGAGAAGGAATATGCAGCCATAAGCGGCATCTCCAACGATCATGGCAAAGAATAGTGTGAAGAACACAAGGAAGTAACTCGAGATGTCTCTCTCGTTATAACCAGGAACGGTACCTAGAATATCAAAGATCGGCTTGACGATCCTGAATACGTTCTTGTTGACCACCCTTGTTGGAGGATTGTCTTCATCCGACGGATCATCCATAGAGTATGCCCAGGAATTCTCATGCGCAAAACTCTCGAATCTCCCGACTTCAGAAACAGGAACGTAGCCAGTAAGGAAACAGAATGTGCCGTCGCTTCCGACTGTATTCTCAACTCTCGAGAAGTTTATGATCGACTCAAGCCTTTCCAGCTCCTTCCTGATCTTCGTGCTGTACGGAGCATATGACATGATCTCTGCAAGCACAGATTCCAATCTTTTTGCCTTCTCTTCTTTTTCCGTCCTGAGCGCGCTCAGCCCCTTTTCCGGAAGACTGAATTCAAAGAGACCAGAGACATTGAGCTTCTTGTTGATGGATGCGACCATAGCTTCCTTGCCACTTTTTATCAAATAGTAGCCGTCCTCTGAAGCATTGAGCTTTTCAAGCTCTTTTCCACTAAGAGTATAGAAAGTCAGTGCATATCCATCTTTTGCAAGAGCTTCGATCTCAGAAACATCGAAATCCCCATACGGAGATACTCTCTCGATCTCTCTGGAAAGGATCTGTATCCTATCAGAAAGAGCTCTGTATTCGTAGAGGTCGCTGACAAGCATCGAATAGAAAAGCTCATCGCTCTCAGGAAGGGATGCACCTGTCTTGACTTTCTTTCCCCCATTTTCCTTCATGAGGGCAAGAACGTCTTCCAGTCCCTTGCATCTCTCTTCGCTATCTTCAACCCCTGTTGTTTTCTGGACGACATCCGATACATGCATAACGCCGCATTTGCGAAGAGAAACAAGAGTATCCCTCTTCTTTCCCATCGTTGATACGACAATGACCTTCTTCATTCTTTCTATCATGCTATCAGCCTGCCTTTACCAGTTTCTTCTTCGATATCTTTCCCCGGACTACAGCAGCTGTCTGCTGATCCTGCAGGTAGATTCCAATAACCCTGATGTTCTCTTTCGCTTCAGGAATCTTGACCTTCTCAAAGAGATTCACTCTCTGACTTGTAGTCCTCATCTCTTTTTCAAGGAGACTGATCTTCTCCTCCTGAGTGAGAATGAGGGCATCGTACTTTGCCATATCCCTGAGAGCCTTCAGAGCTCCATCGACCCAGAGAGGATACTCCCACAGGTCGTATCTGATCTCTTCGAAGACCAGGGATTCGAACACAGGAACGCTGACACCAGCAACGTTCTGGTACGATTTCCTGATTTCCTTGACCTTGAGAAGGTTGATGATGGATTTCTCTGGAGAAAAGAGAGCATTCTCGCCGTAGACCGCAATCCAGGAGTCCAAGCCAGAAATGGCCTTTTCCCTCTCCTCTTTCAGCTTTACCAACTCAGCTTCGGCTTCTCTGATAACAAGCTGTAGCTGTTGTTTCTTGAGCTGCAAAGTAGGCAGATAGCGCTGGAATTGCTTCAAGGCGTCTTTCTGTTTTTTCTGCTCGTTCTTTGTAAGCTTCATCCAGATTCATCCTCACTTGAGCTTTTTCGGCCAGTACTTCTCAATAAGATCACTCTTCAGAAGAGTTTCATTTGGCTCAAAGCACTCGCTGAGTATCTTCCAGCCCTCGTCGAGAGCATCCTCAAGCGGAATATTGACTTTGAGATCCATCAGACGCGATTCGAACATCTCGCCATACTTCAAGAGCTTCTCATCCCAGTCACTCATCGTAAAGCCCATGCTCTTCTTCTCAAGGCTATCCTTGTAAGATGAGTAGAGTTTGATCATGCCGTCCATAAGTGCCCTGTGGTCATCGCGGGTGTCTTTGTTGACGTTCTGCTTCAGACGGGAAAGAGAACCGAATGGCTCGATATGCCCGTTTCTGAGGTAATACTGCCCCTCTGTGATGTATCCTGTGTTGTCCGGGACCGGGTGTGTGACATCATCACCAGGCATTGTCGTGACACCAAGGATAGTTACAGAGCCAGCACCCTCGAAATCGACTGCCTTCTCATATCTTGATGCAAGAGAGGAATAGAGATCTCCAGGGTATCCACGATTGGAAGGAACCTGTTCCATTGTGATTGCTGTCTCTTTGAGCGCATCACAGAAGTTCGTCATATCTGTAAGCAGTACAAGAACTTTCTTTCCATTGAGCGCAAACTTCTCAGCAACAGCGAGGGAAAGATCCGGAACGAGTGTGCATTCTACTGTCGGGTCGGATGCCGTATGGATGAACATGATTGTCCTTGAAAGGGCACCAGACTTCTCAAGCGTTTCCTTGAAGTAGAGGTAATCATCGTATTTCAGGCCCATACCACCGAGGATGATCACATCGACTTCTGCCTGCATGGCAATACGTGCAAGCAGTTCATTGTACGGCTCGCCAGATACGCTGAAGATAGGAAGCTTCTGTGACTCGACGAGAGTATTGAACATGTCGATCATCGGGATACCAGTACGGATCATCGTCTTAGGCATGACACGACGGGAAGGGTTTACTGAAGGACCACCGATCTCGATCATCTCATCGTCGAGTACAGGTCCCTTGTCCCTCGGCTCACCTGCACCATTGAAGATGCGTCCGAGCATATTTTCAGAAGAACTCACCATCATTGGAAGGCCCAGGAAGCGGACGCTATCCCCTGTTGAAACTCCCTGTCCACCAGAGAACACCTGCAGCGATACCTTGTCGTTATCCAGCTTGATGACGTTTGCAAGGCTTTTCTTGCCTCCGCTTGTGATCTCTGCAAGGTCCCCGTTCCTAACGCCCTCAGCCTTTACGGTGATGACGTTTCCGACAATCGATTCAATTTTTGTATGTATTTTCCCAATTGCCATAACTCTCACCTCTTCTTTGACTCTATGTGGTCCCTCAGGGCCTTTTCACGCTGTTTGAATTCTTCGCTGTTCTCTACACTTCCGTTCCAGTCCAAAAAGAGCTGTCTCATCTGGTTGAAATAGAGACGGACATCCTTCTTGTCACTAAGGGCAAAAGATGATCTGAGAATGTCCAGAAGAACAGAGAATGTGTATTTCTGTCTCGAAACTTCTACAGATGCGTCGACAGGATCGAAGGAGTTCTGCTGGAGATATACTGAATCGACGAGTTCACCCTTTTGATAGATGATATAATCATCAAGGCTTGTACCTTCTTCTCCGACGACCTTCATCATCTGATTCACTTCATTTCCTCTGGAGATATATGAATATGCCTCATCCACCTCATCGCGAGGAATGATTCCCTCGTATTTTGACCAGGATTCCAGAGGATCGATTGCAGGATACTTTCTCGCATCAGATCTCTCTCTTGAAAGTCCATGGAAAGCTCCGACAACTTTGAGCGTCGCCTGGGTAACGGGCTCTTCGAAGTTACCGCCAGCAGGAGAAACTGTTCCTCCGATTGTTACGCTACCGTAGGTTCCATCCTTCAGCCTTACCTTTCCAGCACGTTCATAGAACTCACTGATCCTCGATTCAAGGTAAGCAGGGAATGCCTCATCACCAGGAATTTCCTCCAGACGACCAGACATCTCACGCATTGCCTGAGCCCAGCGCGATGTACTATCTGCAAGAAGGAGAACGTCAAGACCCATGTTCCTGTAGTACTCAGCCATAGTCACAGCTGTGTATACAGATGCCTCTCTAGCGGCAACAGGCATGCTTGAAGTATTGCAGATGATGATCGTCCTCTCCATCAGGGATCTGCCTGTCTTCGGGTCTGTGAGTTCAGGGAACTCCTTGAGAACTTCAACGACCTCTCCAGCACGCTCTCCACAGGCTGCTATGATTACGATATCGACATCTGCATTTCGGCTGGTAAGGTGCTGAAGAACAGTCTTACCCGCTCCGAACGGTCCCGGAACACAGTATGTACCCCCTTTGGAAACAGGGAGGAACGTATCGATGATCCTGATCTTTGTAACCATCGGCTCATCAGGGCGCAGCCGCTCATCATAACCTTTGATAGCAACCTTGACAGGCTGGGTGATGATCATTGAAAGATCTTTCTTCTCGCCATTTTTATTCTCGATAGTACAGATCGTATCCTTCGCGTAATACTTGCCCTTTTCCTTGATGCTTTTTATAGTCCACTCTCCGACTAAAGAAAAAGGTGCCATGATCTTATGTGTGAATATTCCCTCTGGAACTGAACCGAAACTGTCTCCAGCCTCGATAGTATCCCCTACCTTCTTCGAGGGAGTGAATTCCCATTCTGTATTGGGAATCGGATCGATGTACACACCTCTCTGGAGGAAGAACCCGCACTTCTCACTGAGTTCAGGCAGCGGATTCTGAAGTCCGTCAAAGACCTGTGTGAGCAGACCAGGGCCGAGCTCAACGCTCAAAAGCTCCCCGGTGAACTCCACCTTGTCCCCTACCTTTATTCCTCCAGTCATCTCATATACCTGCATGGCCGCGACACCGTCAGTAATTCTGATTACCTCAGCTTTCAGCTTCGTATCCCCGACAACGATGTAGCCGACCTCGTTCTTGATGACGTCACTGTCGAAAGCCACGTTCACCATGTTGCCGTTAACGCCAACGACATGACCGGTTTTCAATTGCATTTCCTAACCTTCCTTCTATTTGGACAAATCATCCCCAAGCTTCTGGAAAAGACGATCAAACTCATTCTTTCCCCTCTCCTGGGAGAAGCTCCGGCTCCTTTCCAAAAGCTCCAGCTTCAGCGCGTAGATCATGAGCGTCTCGACAGAGAACGGATCCTGTAGCGGAATGGATGAAAGAAAATCAAAATAAATCGATAACACTTCCCTTTCACCCTGCAGAGGATCAAGCTCATTTACGATCTTCTGGATCCTGTCAGAAAGCACCCCATCGGCCTTTCCCTTAAGCTTGTACCTTGAGTCATCCAGTCCTAACTTCCTTGCTCTCTGATCCACCAAGGTGGACTCTACGAGAACTTTATAATCCTTCCATTTCTTCATCAGGGTACTATGCGGCTCACCTTCTGCGCTCGATGAGCATGAAAGTATTTCAGCATAGTCTTTTCCCTTCATAAGCCCTTTAGCTTTCTCAAGGAACTCCTGATAGCTGAAAGGTGGATCCTCCTCCATCTTCAGCATTGGAAGTGACGAGATGAAATAATAGTACTTGGCCAAAGACAGCCCCCTTAGATAAGTTTCTTCAGGCTGTCAGAAAGATGTGGCATGAGAAGTGAGACCAGCGCGTCGTCGGAAAGGTCGATATAACCCTCTCCATCCTTCTCCATAATTTTGAATCCACCCCCTATGAGGCCAGAGCCCTTAACCTGAAGTCCCTTTGCAACCTTGTCTGCAAGCTCTTTGGCAAGAGAAGCTGCTACTTCTTTCTCCAGTTTTTCAGGAACGAGTACGACAGAGCCATCTTCCTCCTCCTTCAAAAGCAGTGAAATGAGTTCAACAAGTGCTTTTGGATCCAAGCTCGATGAGACCTTAGACTTTAGAATCAAGGAAACCTCATCCTCCATTTTCTTCCTAAATGAGAGGAGTGCATCCCTTGAGGCCTGTTCAAGTCCGGCTTTACTGGACTTTTCCTCAAGTTCAATCCTCCTTTCAGCGTCAGAGACAAGCTTAGCTGCCTTCTCTTCAGCTTCTTTGACGATTCCTTCGGCCTTCTCCTTTGCCTCAGCAATCAGCTTCTCGCATTCAGCATTGGTTTTATCAAGGCCTTCTTTGCGAATGGAATCGATCAGATCTTGAATCTGCATCTCCATTTAACACCTACCTAATAGTTTTTTTAACGTTTCTTACATTAACACCCATGTAATATAAATTCCACAAAAGAAGACGAAAAACAAGAAATATACACCGATTTTATCGATTGTTTTTTACCTTGACAGCATAGTGCACTTTATAGTTGCCTTTTATTGTCATGAACTACGATGAATTCCTATCCCCTGTACCAGTTGCTGGGACATATGTGATCAAAAACCTGACAAATGGGCGAGTATTCCTTTCAAAAAGCGAAGATCTTGTCAAGACATACAAGGATGAACGCTTTCGCCTTGACATGGGAATGCATAGCAACAAAGAACTTCAGAAAGAATATACAGAGATGGGTCTGGAGCTGTTCCAGATCGCTCTCGACGAAAGGAAAAAGGACGGAGAGAGCCTCAATGACCTTCTTTCAAGGCGAAGGAAAGAAATGGAAGAAGAAGGTATTGCATTCTATTGATCAGAGCAGATCCTTCTTTCCCTTGTCCGACAGAATCAGGAGTCGCACAGCTTCAACCGCAGCTCTGATCGCATCCTCCGTATCGTGGTTGAACTTATTCTCAAGGCCCAGCCTCTCCCTTTCCTGATTACCTACCACGGAGAAGATGCTTCCGGCTCTTGCGCCAAGTCGTGCAGAGACAGTATAGATCGCGGCACTTTCCATTTCGGAAGCGAGGACACCAAGTCTTCTCCAGGCCTCCCAGTAGTACTCCAAAAGGGCACTAGTCGGCATTACTTCCGGACTATGCTGACCATAGAAACTATCCTTGGACTGCACAACGCCGACATGGCATGGGAGGGAAAGCCCCCTTGCCGCCTTCAAAAGGGCAAGAGTTACAGAGAAATCCGCAGTTGCTGGATATTCGACTGGCGCATATTCCTTGCTTGTCCCATCAAGCCGGACTGCACTCTCACCGATCACGAGATCCCTTGGCTTCACGTCGATCTTTATCCCTCCGCAGGTACCTACCCTGATGAAAGTGTCGGCACCAGCAGAATAAAGCTCCTCGACAGCAATGGCCGCGCTCGGCCCCCCTATTCCTGTTGATGTGACAGAGACCTTCTCTCCTTCAAGATATCCTGTGTACGTGACGAATTCACGGAAATCTGCCACCTCTTTGGCATCTTCTAGAAAAGCTGCGATCTTCTTTACTCTCTTCGGATCTCCGGGGAGGAGCACATAACGTCCGACATCACCTCTCTTGATCCTCAGGTGATAACAGATTCCACTTCCCTCCATATAGTCAGACATAAAACACCTCCCTATTCCAAGTCTACATAGGTTTTCCCCATTCCGCCATCCTCAGGATTTGCAAACCTGTAGGAAACTACCTCTGGCCTCTTTTTCAGATACTCATGCAAGCCACGCATCAGAATCCCATCTCCATAACCATGGATGACTTCGAAACGCTTCAAGCCAGAAAGGAGGGCGCTGTCTATCTCCTCAGAAAGAGCTTCTTTTGCCTCTTCAAGGGTCTTCCCCCTCAGATCAAGCGAATAACTAGCGCTTTCCCTGGAAAATGAGGAGATATCGTAAAGGACTTTCTTGCCCTTGTCTTTCTCTTCCTTCCTCACCATATCCTTTCCCTTGATGGTCATCTTCACTCCACCATCCAGGAGGACGAGGAACATGTTCTTCTTCTCCTTTTTGAGAATCCTTCCGCTCTTTCTCATTTTCCCGCAGAGGACTATCTCGCCAACGGAGAAATCCCTCTTCTCTTCAACATCTGAAGCATCAAGGCGAGCCCTTTCCTCTTTCTCTTTCTCGGAGAGTTCAGACAGCCTTTCCCTGTGGATTTTCGCCTCTTCCCTATTTTTTCCACCGGAAAGTCCCTTGATTATGCTTTCTACTTCCCTCCGGCCTTCCCTGAGGAGTTTCGAGTATTCATCCAGAGAGGTCCTATCGAGCTCGAGTTCCCTCCTCTTTACTTTATCCCTCTCCTCTTCAAGCTTCTTCCTCTCATCAGAGACCTTCCTGAGCTCTTCCTTCTGAAGGGATATAAGAGACTCGAGTTCCCTCTTTTCATCCATCAGCTTCGATATGAGGGATGCGACGCTGCCTTTTTTTCCCTTCAGATTCTCATATGCATCATTGATTATCTTTTCAGGAAGCTTTTTCCTCTTTGCTGTCGAGAGCGCATGGCTTTCACCCGGAACATCTGGAATGATGGAGAATGTCGGTTTCCCATTATCTTCATCGAACGACATCGATGCGTTCATCAGCGTCTCATCCGCATATGCCCTCTCCTTCAGCGATGAATAGTGGCTTGTGACTACTACCAGACGGGAATGTTCCTTGAGATATGTAAGGATGGAAAGGGCAAGGGCCGATCCCTCCTCAGGATCTGTTCCGGAAGAAAGCTCATCAAGGATGACAAGCGAGTCGTCATCGACAAGATCACTTATCACCCTGATTTTCTCCATGTGGGCAGAAAATGTCGATTCATCGTCGAATATCGACTGTCCATCTCCGATGTCGGCAAGGATTGAAGAAAAAACAGGCAGAGATGACTTCTCATCCAGAAGGGAATATCCAGAGATCTGGTTCAATGCGGCAAGAAGGGCAAGTGTCTTCATTGAAACTGTTTTTCCTCCAGCATTCGCGCCAGAGAGCACCACTCCCTTCACCCCTTTCTTAATCTTCAGATCTATCGGAACAGGCTCTGAAAGCAGAGGATGCCTTCCTCTGACAATGGAGACAACATCAGAGATCGCACAGGCCTTTCCTTTCATCTTCTTCATGTACGCTGCAAATGAATAGTAAAGATCAAAAGAAATCACATCGCGTCTCATTGAGCGCAAGGAAGGAAGCAGACTCTTCATCCTCACCGAAAAATCCCTAAGTATCTTCCTTATCCTGTTTTCGATCCTCGCCTCTGCGAGGCTTACATCATTATTGAGATCGACAAGCTGGAACGGTTCAATATAAAGGGCCTTCCCGCTCCCGCTTTCGCCTTCAACATATCCTGGCACTTTGTTCCTGTACATGCTCTTGATCTGAAAAAGCATGCGTCCTGAATGGAAAGAGGGAGTTGATGACATCACCAGATCCTCGTTTTCCCTGATGAAGGAAGAAGTGTATTCCCTTCTTTTCCTCTTCTTCTCATCCAGTTCCCTTCTGAGTTCTTTCAGGAGAGGATGGTCGGGAAGGACGTTGCCATCTACATCAAGTGTCGAGAACACTTCGCCAGAGAGAGCGAGCCACTCATCATTTATCTCATCTTCCCTTTCATCAAATTCAAGCAGTTTCACATAACTTTTCAGAAAGGAAGCAAGAATGTAGATCTTATCGCCAGAGAGATCAATCTGATTATCCTCAAGCTCTGAAAGGATATCTGCAACTGGAGGAAATGATGAAATCTCCCTCTCTCCTTCCAGAAATGAGATATATCGCCCCACCCTTTTCCTTCTCTTGAAGATCTCATCCTGCTCAGATGAGAAAAGATCAAATGAAAAATAAGGCTTAGTCTCAGGAAAGAGTGAATAGGAAGAGATCAGGGACAGAACCTTGTCCAGTTCTATCTTTCCAAGAATCCGTATCTTCTCTTCAGCTCTTTTCTCTCCGTTCATAAAGCGGCCTCCTTTCGTCAAGCGAGTCAAGGATCCTGAGATAACTTTCATAACGTTCTGCAGATATCTTCCCGACAGATACAAGATACGGAACTCTGCAGCCATCCTCTCCCTGATGAAGACATCCGCGGAATCTGCACTCGACATCCCTCAATTCAGGAAATGATGACAACACATTCCTTTTTTCCTCGAAAGGCACCATTATCTCCCTGACACCGGGAGTATCTATTATCTCGAGGCCATTTCCCCGGAGCAATATGGAGTGATTCGTGGTATGCCGTCCCCTGTCGTATTTTTCAACGATCCTTCCTGTCTTCTGTTCACTTCCTGTGAGGGCGTTCACCAAAGTCGATTTTCCAACGCCACTCTGCCCCACTATTGCAGTAACCTTGCCTTCAAGCTTTTCCCTTATTGCAAGCGAATCAGAAAGTGCAGACAAATACGTAACATCATAGCCGATTGATTCATAAAGTGAAAGTGCCTCTTTGACATCATCATCAATTCCGAGATCGATCTTGTTGGCGACTATCAGGACCGGACAATTTGAGACCGAGCAGAGGGCTCTGTCCAAAAAACGCATCCGGAAAGGAGGGTTTTTGACACTAATGAGGATCATCACCTGATCCATATTCGCGCATATGGCTTGATTCATCTCCCCCTTCATATTCCATCTTGAGAACATGCTTCTCCTCTCAAGACGTTCTGTTATGAGTCCTTCGCTATCGGAATATGGCTCAAACGCTACAATATCGCCAACGGCAAGGGGGTTATACTCATTCTTCACACTCTGGAGAACTTTTCCCTTTATCCTGAGAAGCCAGAGCTTCCCATCTTTATCCTCTGCGTCAGATAGTCCGTTGATTGTCCTAAGGATCCGTGCCTCCATGGAAAGTTATGATACACACTTAAATATCCTCGTGCAATTGCAATTGAAAGACTGTAGAATCTAGTTATGTTCAGTCAGAAAAAGTGTCAGGTCGCAGGTTGTCATACTTATGCACTTCCAGGAAGCAATGTCTGTTACCATCATTCAAAGGACAAGGAAGAAATACTTCGGCAGTTCTCTGATTGCCTGACAGTCAGAAAGAACATATCGGATGTTTCGATTGTAGAGGCTGAGTTCGATAGTCTGGACATGAGCGGTCTCGTGATGCATGCATCAAACTTCGCATTCTGCTATTTCCGTTCCTGCAATTTCGATAATGCATCCATTTCAACATCTTTCTTCGACTATTCGGTCTTCGACAACTGTACTTTCAGGAACACAACGATACGTTATTCTGTATTCTCTGGTGCAAGTATCCAGAGTACGGATTTCTCTGGGAGCACAATAATACACACTAACTTCATGGGAGTGGATTGTTATCAGTCGAGCTTTGAATCTTCCGATCTCTATTTTTCAAACTTCTCCCTTTCAAAACTCATAGAGACAAACTTCGAAGACTGCAACCTGAAGAGGACGAACTTCCGTTCATCTATCATTCGCGCAGTCTCATTCAAGTATTCGAATCCGGAAGAGGCATTCTTCAAGCAGAGGGTACTCAGATGAAGATAACCACATTCCTTTCATCCAAACATCTTGTGAATGTATATCTCATAGAGGATGAGATCGAACATAAGGGAGTACTAGTGGATCCTTCGGCTGTCGACTACAAGATGATTTCCAAAATTGAAGGGGAAATGTCGCTTGAAGGCATTCTGATAACCCACTCCCATACAGCACATACAGATGGCCTTGGCACCCTATTCAAAATCTATAAGCCGAAAATCTATGCATACCACAAGAAGATAGGTGGTATCGAGGCACAGGAACTCAGGGACGGGGATGTCATAAAGATTGGATCAATGGATATACACGTTCTCCATCTTCCTGGCCATAGCATCGATTCAGTCTGCTACAAGATCGACAATGTCATCTTCACAGGGGACACGCTGGAGTCCGGGTCCATCGGTATTACAGAATCCCTCGTTGGAAAAGAACTTCTTATCGACGGAATAAGGAGAAAACTCTTTTCTCTCGATGACAATACCCTTATTTTCCCCGGACATGGCTCACCGTCAAAGATAAGGATCGAGAAGATGTTCAATCAGGACATGCTGGAAGCGGAGGCAACTTTATTTGCCTGAAAGCTTCTTCTTTAAAAGGGAATTGACCTCAGTGATCAACTCATCCCCAGAAGATCTGAATCTCTCCGGGAAAGCTGTTGTGAACGTCATCTCCTCTCCACTTACTGGATGCTTGATCGTAAGACTATATGAATGGAGCATCAGCTTCTCTGCTTTGCTCTTCGGATTATATATCTTGTCTCCGATGATCGGATGGGAAATGCTTTTAAGATGGACCCTGATCTGATGTGTCCTACCTGTAAGTATTTCAACAAGCAATAACGTTCCGCCTGGCTTTGCTTCGCCAATTACATCGTATAGTGTAAGGGCAGTCCTCCCCTCGTTCGGGTTCTTTGTGACTGTATAAGTCTTCCTGTCACTTCTGCTGCGGATTATGTTCTTATCTATCCTGCCACACTTTTCCTTGAATTTCCCCTCTGCAATCGCAAGATAGAATTTCCTGACATCATGCTCTTTGAAAGACACAGAGAGTCTCTCATGGGCCGTTTTTGTCTTTGCAATTACCATGACTCCACTGGTATCTTTGTCCAGACGATGGACGATTCCAGGCCGTATGGAATCAGAGAGGAGGAAATCTTCCCCGAATCTGTGGACAAGAGCATGCACCAGAGTGCCAGAATAAACTCCAGCAGCTGGATGCACGACCATTCCTTCCTTCTTGTCTATGACAATTATGTCATCATCTTCATAAAGTACAGAAAGAGGAATATCTTCTCCTTTGACACCAGAAAATAACTCTTCGATCCAAGTTACCCTCACTTCATCTCCGGGAAAGACTATATGGCTCTTCTTGACCTCGGTACCGTTCACATAGATATGCGTATCCTTCTTTGAAAAGAGGCTTCTCGGGATATCAGGATCCTTGCTAAGGACTTTATCTACCCTATCCCGTTCTTCTGAAAGAATACTCAAACTTCTCTCTTCAGCCATCTGCCAGTCCTATTATCCAGTCGATGCCCGTTATGAGGAGGGAAAGCCCTGCTGCCCATGCGGCCTGCATCAGCACCTGCTGATAATTCTCACTCGGAGTGGGCATTCCATACTGTGCGGCAATATTATAACAGAGGGCAGCTACAGGGAAAGTGAGGACAAAGGAACCGAAGAATATGGATTCGGCCCTTCTCAATTCATGCACCCAGATCGGAAACTCCTCCTCTGTGTATGGCTCATACTCATATACGACAGGATCTGCCATCAGATTGTAAGGAATGAGGAGTAAAAGCATGACAGCGAGCACGCGAGTGAATTTCAATTACCCTCTCCTCCCAAAAAGAAGTGTTCCTATCCTTACTTCGGTGGATCCTTCTTCAAGCGCAATATCATAATCGCCACTCATTCCCATCGATAAAACAGATAGTCCTCCTATCTTGTCAAACAGAACCTTCGTTTCCCTGAATGCTGATCTCACTCTCTCTTTATCATCTGTGAGAGGCCCGATCGTCATCAGTCCGAGGAGATTGACATGCGAGAGTTTGCGGGAGATACAGACAGCCTCCATCAGCTTTGTCTCATCATCAAAGCCACTCTTGTTCTCGTCATCAGAACTTTTCCACTCCAGGAGAATATCTATCTTTTTATTGATTTTTCCCGCTTCGCTGTCAATCTTCTCCAACAGTTCTAGAGAATCAACAGATTCTATTCTGTCTGCAAGGGCCACAGCTTTTTTCACTTTGTTCTTCTGGAGGTGTCCAATCATGAAAATCTTCATTCCCTCAGGCCTTTCGTCTGGGGATGGGAACTTCTCCTCTATCTCCTGGACTCTGTTTTCTCCAAAAAGGCGTGCACCTTCTTCATATAATGCCTTCACATCCTCGTATGGTTTTGTCTTGGAGACGGCAAGAAGTGTGACGCCGGGGCCAAGAGTGGAAAGAATATCCCTGTATTTGCTCATTTATCCCCTCCGGAAGTAAAAAAGCCAGGACAATCCCCAGCCTCATGATGAGAATACAGAGATTGAATTTTATTAGTCAATTCCTGATTCCGAAAGAGCGGATGGAGATGAGATGTATTCTCACTTTCCGTTTAGCACTGACGAAAATACTACGCGATATTCTTCTGCCTGCGTAGCGGAGAACGCAGAGTCAAGCCTGAGCAAAGCAGGACCTACCACATATGAATATTCTTTCGCAAACGAAAATATCTCTGCAACTGAATCCACATATTTTTTCCTGGATTCTGCATCTTCGTGTGTCGGAAAGACCTCCACAGTGATCGTAGGATCTGTCGTCAAGAGTCTTTCATCTCTAGCATCTGCCTTGCTTGAATATCCTTCCGGTTTTCCTATCATGTTATTCGGATCTGTCTCTTCGGTATAGGCGACTATATCAGATAATGGAAGACCTGACTTGGCCATCTCATTGAGGATATCAATAGCAAAAAGATCTGTTTCCGTCGATCTTGTGCTGTAGTATTCGTATGTAAATTCCCACACATCATCATATGGTATTCCAAGATTATCTGCCGCACTTTTTATCATTTCATCACTCGGAAAAGCAAACAGCGGAGAAAGAGAAGCAATGATAAGAATGATCAATTGTATCTTTTTCATCAAAACACTCCATCTTGTATCATATCAGAAAAAGCTTGGAATGAAGGCATTAAAAAACTCCTTACAGAAGTAAGGAGATCTTTTTGGAGGATACAAGGATTGAACTTGTGACATCTTGCTTGTAAGGCAAGCGCTCTCCCGCTGAGCTAATCCTCCGTGTGCTCTGACATTTTGCAACAAAACATATTTTATGTAAAGAGCTTTAGCAAAAATTTGCAGAGCACTGCCAACACACGTGAACTACCCACACTTAAGAAGAGCGGGCTTCCGGCTTCAGCGCCAGCTGCTTACTCAGGAAAACCTACTCAAGTCTTACGTTAGCTCCACCGGAGTACATATGCGTCCCACATACGTGCAGAGATTTTCCTCATCGTCACGTGCATGAGGATAGAGATTTACATGCGTCCCACATACGTGCAGAGATTTTCCTGCCCTGCAAGCAACTAATTGAAGTATACCATACGATTCATCTCCATTCTATAGAGATTGGAGTCTTCTCGATATTTTTTGATAAAAGATCTCAGTTACTGGCAAACTAGATGGAGCACAACTCCTTCCACGACAATTCTCAACTCCGAAAAGTCTGGACTAAAACTCCCTACCTCTGCTTCTTCTCCATCTGCACCAGTAATGAAAAGTGAATTGTCAGCCGAAATTCTATATGATGCCTCTTGCGGACTTGACCCTTCTATCGTGAGAAGGACTTTCTCCCCAGAGATGAAGATCAAAGAGACAGCGGGAAATTCTGTTCCAATCATTCCTTCAAGGAGAGAAGCAACATAATCCTTTCCCAAAAGCATGATTGATGGATCCTCAAGAACCATGAGTTCAATCAGGGGATCCAGCGAACGCTTCATATCAAGACTGTACTGTTTCCCCTGCACTACGCTTGTATCAATGACTGAAGTAATAATCTCATAGGTTCCATCCTCTTTGAGAATTAACTTCTGTCCTCCTCCGATATCATAATCAGTTGCAAAAGAAGAAGCCAAAACGCAAAGAAACAATGTAAATACCAATATAAATTTCAAAGGTTAATTTTTAATACTTTTAAATTTAAACTTGATATATTTATTCTTATTTCAGAATGTTTATTCAGTATTTTAATCATTTATCTTGGGTAAAGAGTTTATTAAAAGTATAGACAAAAATCTTCGTATTATATTTTTGATTCTTTAATTTGAATATTTTTATCAAAATATTGTATAAAGAGTTAGCAATTCAATTTATTCCACAATTTTATATTATTCTGAAGGCTGAAAACATTTCATTTCCATATCAAACTGCAAATAATATTTTTGGGGTATCTGTCGTTACTACAGGTCATTTAAAAGAGGATCATTTAATAAATGAAACAGGACACCATAATTGCGATGTCCTGCATGATTTCAAAACAAAATATGAAAGTGCGACGGCCCTCAGCCAAGCTTAGCGATCATTTCTTCCAGAACTTTTTCCGGAGTCTTGCTGGCATCAATGTCCACAAGTAGCCCTGCAGCCCTGTAATAGTCGATCAGAGGAGCTGTGCTCTTTTCATAGACGTCAAGTCGATTGAGGATCGCATCTTCTTTGTCATCATCTCTCTGAATCAGGTCCTCGCCTGTCTCATCATCCTTACCCTCTACCTTAGGTGGGTTGAATATGATGTGGTAGGTCCTGCCTGTACTCTTGCAGACTCTGCGTCCGGAAAGGCGCTTCAGGATTTCTTCTTTCGAGAGAACGAAGTTCACGACCGCATCGAGTTTTGCCATCTCTTTGAGTGCATCCGCCTGTGCGATTGTCCGAGGAAAGCCATCTAGGATGTAGCCATTTTCAGCATCATCCTTCTTAAGTCTTTCCCTGACCATCTCGATCGTCACTTCATCTGGAACAAGGTTTCCTGAAGCAAGAATCTGCTCTACCTTCTTCCCGAGTTCTGTCTTCTCCTTGATGTTTGATCTGAACAAGTCGCCTGTTGAAACGTGAAGAAGAGAGAGCCTCTCTTTTGCCAAAGCTGCAATCGTACCCTTTCCCGCTCCGGGAGGGCCTAGAAATACAAGATTCATATAATCTCTCCTTAAGACAGATTTGACTATATCAGCAAAACAGGGATTTTTGAACACGATTATTCTTTTAAAGAAGTGTCAAACAGGATTCATTTTCTGTATAATTCTCTTTCAAGGAGTCAAAATGTCTAAGATCATACTCAACGCTGTGGATTTGGATGGATTTCTTACCGATGAGGACAAGAAGAACATAAGTGATATTGAAAACATGTATGAGGAGTCACTCAGACTCTGTGAGAGGATAGATAAGAGCGGAAGGAAAGACGAGAAGGCGATCGAGGAACTTTCTGATTCAGCGCGTTCCATCGGACATGCCCTTGAGGAAATTAGCAAAAAGAACGGGAAGATACATGTTTATTCATTCGACACCCCAGATGAAATGCATGCAGAGTGCTCGAGGATCATTGCAAAGCTCAGAGATCCCAAAACAGGCCATGAGGAGTTCCTCTATTATATCCAGAGAGCATATGAGATGCTGTTCAACCATGCATATTCGGATCAGTGCCTCAAGAAAAAGAGAAGCCTCTTGCAGGAGACACCCGTAGATATTCCAGTAAAGAACTACGCAATCCACAGGATTCCTGATGTGGACCATCTGATAGAAAATAGCGTGATGTGCGTAATGCTTCGCGGTGCACTTCTTCCATCGATGATCATAAGCAAGGAAATGGAGGATTTCTCGTCAAACGGATTCATTACCCCATTCGCGCTTTTCAGGATCAAGAGAGATGAGACAAAGAACGAGAAAAATATGGCGTATGTACTTGATCTAGAACGATCCTTCTTCAATCTTTCAGAACTCGACGGAAAGGATCTTGTCTTCGCAGATCCGATGAACGCGACAGGTGGTTCGCTCGTTACGATCGTAAAATATCTGAAAGAACAGCATATCAAGCCTAAGTCGATCAAATTCCTGAATGTTATTTCAGCACTCAAAGGCTCATTGAGGATAACGAGGGCCATAGAGGAAGCCGAGATATACACACTGTGGATGGATCCGGTTCTGAACGAAAAGGCTTATATCCTGCCGGGTCTTGGAGATGCTGGAGATAGGCTGAATGGCACAGACGAGGGAGAGAATCAGAGGAACATGATGCAGCTGATAGCAGATTACGGTTCTTCGATCGTGAATTTGTATCGCAGTCAGGTGAGGGAAATTGAAAAGACTGTGCTTGGTTAGCATCATCACATTACTGCTCCTGGCTTCTTGCCAGAGCAGCAATGAAAGATACCTGAGGATCGCAGATGGTCTTCCTATTGATGAAAGATTGAGAGTCTATACAGAGGCAATCTATTCAGAGGGGCCATCTGTAGAACTTGTTTATAACCTCGCGTACTCGTACCTCATCGAAAGAAAATACGAGGAGGCTCTTCAAGTAGCAAGGGAGGGCTCACGTTTCTTTCCATCTGAACTGAGATTTCATATGCTCTCCGCATATGCAGAACGTGAAATGGGAGACCTAGAAGGATATATCGCATCCCTTGAATTCTTATTGAATGTCCTTCCCGGAGACAAGGACCTGATGATAATGCTGATGCAGGCATCTTCTGAAGTTTCTGATCAGGAACGGGCAAATGCAATAGCTTTTGACATCCTGAAAATCAATCCGGAAGAAAGAAGCGCAATCGATCAGCTTGCCAAGAGCTATCCTTTCTTTGTGTCGAGAATGACAGACATAAGGAAAGAAACAGAGAAAGTCGACCTGCCACTCTTCGTACCACCATGGGAAATCCCTCTGCTGCGTCTGGTAAATGACATTGAAATTCCTTTTAAAGGAAAATATCAATACATGTCAGAGGAAAGCGGAAGATTCATGTTCATGCTTGAGCCGATGCTAAATACAATTCAGCAAGGGCTCGAAGTACCCCTCAGGTTCCGAGGGAGAAGATAATCCCTATCACCGCGCCGACACCTATCCAGATCAGTGGATTTAGCTTCTTGAATTTAATTGCAAGGAACAGCATCACTATAAACGAGATGATCTCGATCGGATGAAAGGTCATGCCTGCATCTGTTGGAGTTACAAGTGTGACTGAATAGACATTCCAAAGAGCAAGGATGAAAAGTGCGATGACAACTGCCTTCAGGCTATAAAGCGCTCCGACCACAAACTTATTCTTGTCAAACTCTTTCAGGAATTTTGCAATGATGAGAATGATTATGATACTTGGTGCGACGAGGGAAAGTGTTGACAATATTCCGCCGAAGATGCCAAATACCTTATAGCCGGCATATGTGGCCATGTTGATGCCGACAGGTCCAGGAGTGGCTTCGGAGATTGCGATGAACATCGCGACATCATATCGCGTAAACCATGACATCCTGTCTGCGATGTCATATAGGAAAGGTATTGTCGCAAGCCCGCCGCCAATCGCAAAAAGTCCAGTCTTGAAGAATTCAAAACATAGCAAGAGAACTTCACTGAGCATCCCGCACCTCCTTCTTTGCCTTGACAAGCGTATAGAAGAGACCTGCCAAAATTCCGAATAGCACTATAACTACCGGAGATATTCCCAAAATAAAAAGCAAGAACAGTGCGATCAGGAAAACAACAGTCGTATAGATATCGACAATAGCGTTCTTTGCCAATTTCAGGATGGCATTTGTCATGAGGACACAAACACCAATCCTGATTCCTGCCATCGCATTGATCACATAGATATTGTCCTCAAAATTGGTGAGGACGGTTGCAATCAGAGTGATTATGATATATGAGGGAGTGACCATGCCAAGGGTCGCAACAATGCCACCGATCACACCCCTTTCCTTATATCCGATAAACGTGCTTGTGTTTACCGCAATAATTCCAGGAGTACACTGTCCTATCGCATAATACCTCGCCAGATCCTCTTCAGTGCACCAATTGTTCTTCTCTATCAGCACCCTATTGAATATCGGGAGCATGGCAAGGCCACCTCCAAATGTGACTAGGCCAATATATGCAAATGTATAATAAAGCTTGAAAAGTGACACTTTCATCGCAATACCTCCATTTCCTTTCGACAAAGGGAATCGCAGAGTTCATTGAACTCATCCCCTGCATGCCCCTTTACCCATACCCAACTGACATCAAGCGAGGAGGAAAGAGATGACAAAGTCTCCCAGAGCTCCCTATTTTTGACACTCTTTCCGTCACTCGTACGCCAGCCGTTCTTCTTCCATGAGAAAATCCAGTTCGTTATTCCGTTCTTCACGTACTGACTGTCTGTATGGATCCTTGCTTTATTTATTCTGTTTTCCTTCAGATACCGCAAAAGATTGATTACAGCGGTAAGTTCCATCTGATTATTTGTCGTATATTTCATCCCGCCGGATGAGTGAGTCAGTTCGACGCCATTTGAAACAACCACGAACGCCCATCCGCCGGGGCCAGGATTTCCAGAACACCCCCCATCTGTATATGCATCTATAGAAGTTGTCATTCTTCCCTCTCTTGAGAGTATCATCTCACGATAACTCCTCGTCTCAATGTCTTCTTTTCCTAGCCCAAAGATGGAAATGTAAGAAAGTATCCTACTCCTTTCTTCCTCATTTGCTTTCTCATCTGAGTCAAAAGGAAGGATTGCCTCCAGCTCAAGAAAAGATCCTATGTCATTGACGTTGAACAATTCAAAATGAATTCCGTCCTTATGCCATTCATATCCTTCCTTATGCTTTGTGAAGAAATCCTCCAAGCCAAGGTTCTTCAGTAGCTTTACACTCTCTTCATAGTCAGAAATGGAATATGAGATCTCATATTCCTCGTTATCTTCAAGTCCGTCCTTTTCCCCTGTCTTCTTGCTCGTCATCTCCAAGTGATCACTAAACCGTCTGATTCTCACTCTCTGCACCGCATCTGCAGGAAACTTGAAATATCTGTCATCCTTTTCAATTCGGATTCCTTCAGAACCCAGGACATGGTCGATTTTCTCCTTCATGGAATCAAAAGAACTGACCCTGGCCTTTACCTCAATTTCTCTCATCTGATTTACCCAATTTGAAGAGTATCAAAAAGGTTAAATAAATGAAATATAGGCATTCTTATATATATTGTTACAATATCAGTACATATTTAAATTATAGTATTTTATGATTATTTAATAATAAATAACATATCATATTTATGATTTATTATACTAATTGAATTTCATCTACATAAAATTCACTAAATTACATAAACAAAAGAACTTATTTAAAAAAGACAAATATAAAAAACAATCATTTTTTACATAAAATCAGTTTACATCCAGTATGCTTCATGTTATATCTTAGTCAGTGGCTTAATTGACGTGAGTCGGGTTGCCGTAGAGAGGGACCGCCATAGTCGCCTCCGGAGATGTCTGGAGGCGCAGACAGAAAGAGAGAGGAGTCCCCATCAATTGGGGATTTCTCTTTGTGTATTGATTATTAATCCACATTCCTATAGACTCTTAAAGGAAAATTTCCGCCCGTATGGGTGAGATAAAGCGAAAGGACGAAAACATAGTATTGTTTTCATTTGCGTAGGAGTCATTCATGGCAGTAGTAACAATGAAAAGCCTGCTTGAAGCAGGTGTACACTTCGGCCACCAGACAAAGAGGTGGAATCCGAAAATGGCCCGTTTCATTTTCACAGAGAGAAACGGAATTCACATCATCGACCTTCAGAAGACAAGCGCATGCATCGTTGAAGCATACGAAGCTGTCAGAACACAGGTCAAGAACGGAAAGCAGATTCTTTTCGTAGGCACAAAAAAGCAGGCCCAGCAGGCAATTGAAGAAGAGGCAAAGAGATGTAACATGCCTTATGTATCAAATCGCTGGCTCGGTGGCATGCTCACAAACTTCGTAACAATCCAGAAAAGCATTGCAAAGCTCAAGAAGATCGAGAGAATGGAGGCGGACGGAATCTTTGATTCAATGACAAAGAAGGAAGTCGCACTCTATACAAAGCAGAAGGAAAAGCTCGAGAAGAACCTTGGTGGAATCAAGGACATGAAGGAGCTTCCTGGTGCCCTTTTCATTATTGATACAAAGAAAGAAGCTACGGCTGTTGCAGAGGCAAAGAGACTTGGAATTCCTGTAATTGCTGTAGTAGATACAAACTGTGACCCAACAGACATCGCCTACCCAATTCCAGGTAACGACGATGCAATCAGGGCAATTTCCCTTTTCGTTGAGATCATCGCAAACGCAGTTATCGATGCAGATAGCGGCGCTGGAATCCAGATCATCGAAAGCCTTGATGATGAGGACATCCAGAGCGATGAGAGCATTCAGGAAAAGGATGTAGAGATCGAAGACTTCTCCAACTATGAGCCAAAGGATGAAGAGAAGGATGAGGAAGAGCTCGATTCTTCCGATGAGGACGAGGAGTAAGATTTATGGCAATCAGTGCACAAGATGTAAAGAAGCTCCGTGACATCACGGGCGCAGGCATGATGGACTGCAAGAAGGCCCTGACACAGGCAAATGGAGATTTTGCTCAGGCTGAGAAGATCCTGAAGGAGATGGGACTTGCTGCAGTTGCCAAGAGACAGGACAGGGCAACAGAGAACGGAAGGGTCTTCGTCAAGACAGACGGGAAGAAGGCTGTTCTTCTCTCTCTCTCATGCGAGACAGACTTTGTTGCAAAAAACAAGGACTTCGAGAAGCTCGGCGAGGATATTTGCTCTGTCGTGCTCGAGAAGGGATATACAGCTGTAAACGATGAACTTCATCAGATGGTCAATGATCTGATCGCGATCATCAAGGAGAACATGGCACTTGAAAAGCTTGTTGTAGTTGATGTTGCAAGCTATGCAGCTACATACATTCATGGAGAGGGTGCTGTCGCTGTTCTCGTCAATCTCTCTTCTGACAAGCCAGAGATCTTCCAGGAAGAGGATGTGAGGGTACTTTCTCACGATCTTGCGCTCCATGCTGCAGCTTTCAAGCCTCAGTTCCTCAATGCAGAGAGCATCGACAAGGCATATGAGGAAGAGCAGAGGGGAATCTTCCTTGCTCAGGTCGAACAGGATGAGAAGCTCAAGAGCAAGCCAGAGAAGGTGAAGAGCGGTATCGTAAACGGCAAGATGCAGAAGCTTTACAGTGAGATCTGCTTTGAGGATCAGAAGTTCGTCAAGGACGACAGCAAGTCCGTCAAGGAAGCTATCGCTGAAGTCGCAAAGAAGCATGATGCCAAGATCAGCATCGTGAATTACTACGTCTTCCAGGCAGGCGTAAACGGCTGAGGTTGAAATGCAGAACGTTTTGGATAACTGTTCAGAAAGGATGACAAAGTGCATCCAGAGTCTGAAAAACGAATTCCAGCAGATGAGGACGGGGCGTGCAAGCGCCTCCCTCTTCGAAAAACTCAAGGTCGATTACTATGGAACCGAGACCCCTCTTAATCAGGTGGCATCTATCAGTGTTCCAGAGGCTCGCCTCGTCGTGATCCAGCCATGGGACAAGAGTGTTCTTGGTGCGATTGAGAAAGCAATACAGAAGTCAGAACTTGGATTGAATCCGAATAATGACGGAAAGCTGATCAGAGTCAACTTCCCACCTCTTACAGAACAGAGGAGGAAGGAACTCGCAAAGAGCGCAAAACAGACAGCAGAGAGCAGCAAGGTTGCAATCAGAAATGTCCGCCGAGACGCCATGGAAGAGCTGAAGAAACTCCAGAAGGATGGAACTATCAGCGAGGACCAGCAGAAAGACGGAGAGGCCAAGATTCAGAAGCTCACCGACTCTTCCGTACAGGAAATCCAGAAGATCGCCGAAGAAAAAGAGAAGGAGATCATGGAGATCTGATGAAGCTGAGACATCTTGGCATCATCATGGATGGCAATGGACGCTGGGCCGAAGCAAGAGGGCTTGAGCGATTCGAAGGACACAAGGAGGGTTTCAATGCCCTCCTTCGTCTGATAGACAGAGCAATCGAGAGGGAAATCGAATGCCTTTCGGTCTTTGCATTCTCCATTGAAAACTGGAAACGGCCTGAAGATGAGAGAAGAAAGCTCTTCTCGCTTTTTGAAAGCGCGATCGAAAAAGAAAGGACGAACCTGAAGGATAAAGGGATAAGAGTTGTTTTTTCTGGAAGCAGGGAGAACCTTGAAAAGAGCTTTGTCGCTAAAATGAGTTCGCTCGAATCATATACAGCATCAGGAAAGAACCTTACGATTCAGGTGTTGTTCAATTATTCAGGAAGCGATGAGATCACACGTCTGATCAGAAGGGCTGTCGGAAAAGGCATCAAATCCCCTACTTTTGATGATTTGCTCGCAAACAGGGACAATCCCGAACTGCCGATGCCTGACATGATTGTACGTTCTGCTGGGGAAAAAAGGCTCAGTGGCTTTCTGTTGCTTCAATCTGGGTATACCGAACTTGCATTTTATGATAGACTTTTTCCCGATTGGAATGCTGAAATGATAGATAATATCATTATAGAGTATTCAAAGAGAAAAAGGAAATTTGGAGGACTGATATGAGTACACTTGCTAAAAGAATAATCTCATCGGCAGTGCTTCTGCCCCTTCTTGTCCTTTTCATTCTCATTTTTCCGCAATATGACATGATCGGCTTTGTATTCTTCTTTACTGTTGCCTTTGCAATGGGCATTCATGAGATGTATACGATAGTAAAGAGAAAAGTAAATATTTCAAAGCTTTCATATCTGGCAATTCTTCTTCCAATTTCAGAATATATCTCAAGACATATGGGAGAAGAGAGTCTCATCAGCTTCCATATCTTTGCGGCCATCGTAATACTTACTTTCGCTGTAGAAGTATTCAGAGGCGCAGCAGATGACTTCCATAAGAGCATTGAACGCGTAGCTGGAACAACTTTGGTATTTCTGTATCCCGGTCTACTTTCGACATTTGTAATCGATATGGCGTTCATACCTGCAAGTACCGCATATATATTCCTCTATCTGATTTTTGTATTCTCATCAGATACATTTGCATTCTTTGTTGGAATGTTGTTCGGGAGGGGGAATCAGGGATATGTCAAGGTAAGTCCCAAAAAGAGCATTGCGGGTTATATCGGAGGCTCTTTCATCCCGGCAATCATTGGAGCTCTTGCTCCTGTTGTCTTTCCTTCATATTTTGCATTCTCTCCGTTCATCGGATTCTTCCTTGGTCTCTTTACGGCCATCTTTGCAGAACTTGGTGATCTGGTGGAATCTCTCTTCAAGAGAAGCGCAGGGGTCAAAGATTCGGGAACAGCGATACCTGGCAGAGGAGGCGTTCTCGATTCTGTAGATTCGCTGATGCTTGCGGCACCTGCCTTCATTACGCTCCTGCGCGTTGTTGAGATCATATGAGAAGGGTTCTCCTTCTTGGAGCAACAGGCTCAATAGGTACAACCTTCCTAAATAATCTTGATAAGTTCCCAGACTATATTCAGCTAGCAGGTATTGTCTCTTATCAGAGTGCAGAGACAGAAAGAATCGCAGAAAAATACCATGTCCCATATCTTCTGATGAAGGGGAGAAAAATACGGGATTTCACATCATTTGTTTCTTCTTTAGATTTTGACATAACGCTTAATGCAGTCTCCGGTTCTGAAGGACTGATATACAGTGATATCCTGCTTGAATTTGGAAAGGACATAGCGCAGGCAAATAAGGAAACCATTGTCCTTGGTGGTGATTATTTCCTTGAAAAGGCTAAAAAGAGCGACATCAGGATCATTCCTGTAGATAGCGAACACAGTGCTATAAATACTCTGATAAATGCACATGGAAAGGAGAATGTGGACAGGATCATCATCACATGTTCCGGAGGTCCTTTCTTCAGATGCGGACTCAATGAAAAGATAACGCTCAAAGATGCCCTGGCACACCCTACATGGAATATGGGTGCTGGAATTACAGTTGATTCCGCGACACTTGCCAACAAAGGGCTTGAAGTAATAGAAGCAAGTTATCTTTTTTCGTTCCCTCCAGATAAAATCAGCGTTGTGATCCATCCTGAATCAAAGATACATTCGATTGTAGAACTCAGGAATGGAGGAATGTATCTTGAAGAGAGCATGCCAGACATGGCATTTCCCATCTTCAAAGCTTTGCTGGGGGATGATGTGAAGGAAAAAATCGCCCGCACTCCTAACTTTCCACATTCTCTCACATTCCTCCCCTGGGACAAGGAGAAATGGAAAATGCTCTCACTTTCATATCTCTCTCTTGAAAAGGGCGGTTTCTATCCCGGCGCGTACATGGCTGCAAATGAATATGCAAGGAATCTATTCATCGGTGGAGAGATACCGATTACGCGAATTCCTGAGTTTGCTGATATTGTGTTATCTCATGATTTTTCAAGGAGAGCAGAAAGCACAGAAGAAATCTTCCACAATATCGAGAACGTAAAAAAGATCATAAAGAAGGAAATCTGATGATCATATCAATTCTCCAGTTCATCATAGGTTTTCTGCTGATCGGACTTGTCGTATTTTTCCATGAGCTCGGACATTTCATTTCTGCACGCATGATGAATGTGGATGTGGATGTCTTCGCATTCGGCATGGGCCCTACCCTGTTTTCCTACTATGGCAAGAAAACGGAATACAGGATTGCAGCATTTCCTTTCGGGGGGTATTGCCGCATGAAGGGTTCTATCGAACTTGGCAAGGCGCTTTCTGAGAAGAAGAGGGATTTCGGGCTTTTGGAAGAAGGATCATATTTTTCCAGAAGTCCTTTCAGGAGATTTGTGATATATCTGTCAGGCCCTCTTTCGAATTTCCTGCTCTCTGTCCTGCTCTTCTCGCTTGTGGCCCTGATTCCCGTACCACACACAAGTGATGAGGCATATGTGACCGATACGGCAAGCTATCCTGAAATCTACGGTGAATACGCATATGAGAATGATATCGAGAAAGGCGACCTCATACTCTCAATCGACGGACACAAAGTAAACGATTATCAGAGTTTCGTCTCCTTACTGCCCACTGATGGGGAAAGCATCACACTGGAAGTTCTAAGGAAAGGAAAGGTTGAAAATATTTCAATAGACGCAATAACGATCGAAAAAAGGCCATACTACGGCATTGCCCTGATAAAGGAACCGGTTATAGGCGAGAGCTCAAGTCCATCGTTTTCAAAAGGAGACAGAATCATATCATCTAACGGGAAAATAGTTCATAACACGCTTGATGTGGCAACGTCAGGAAATGGCAGCTTTGACCTTGAGATCCTCAGAAATGGGGAAATCGTGACTCAGAGGATAGAAGGGAATGACTTTCCATTCTCCTGGCAGACTGATTATGTGAAGAGAAGAAGTGTTCTGACCAATCCATTCAGCTATGGCATTTCAATGAGCATAAGATATTTTCTCTCTACACTTGAAGGACTTGGGGCTCTGCTCTCTCTTGACTTTCCACATCTGCACCAGATGATGCAAGGACCGGTATTCGCCTCAAATGAAATTGGTCGCATCACAACACTTGCTGCAGGCTATGGCGTATCTTCAACTCTCAGGACTGTTCTCTATCTTCTCTCGCTGGTATCAATCAGCCTGTTTTCACTGAACATCCTTCCCATCCCTGCATTCGATGGCGGACAAATGCTTCTTGCTCTAATTGAGATGATTAAGAGACATCCGCTGAGGCCCAGGACCTATGTGGCAATAGAGATCACCGGCCTCTTCTTTGCAGTTCTCATAATACTTGGAATGTACAGCATCGATCTCCTGAGACTGATCATTTAGTCTTCAGTCTTCTTTCCGGCTGAATGAACCTTGACTTGTCCTGTTCTATATTCTCGAATGACGTTGCACTGAGAAGGTACCCGACATATATCGTACCTGTCATGCCGTTCCTGTTCTTTGCAACAATAAGTCGTGTCGACTGTATGACAGAACCATCTTCAAGAACAATCAGTTTCTGCTGGTCCTCATCTGAAAGATCATTTATGCTTCTTCTCCTGTGAAGGAGGAAGACAAGGTCAGCATCCTGTTCAATAGCCCCAGATTCCCTGAGACTGGAAAGCTGTGGTTCCAGCTCCTCGGTATCCCTTGAAAGCTGACAGAGGACAACAACAGGGACCTTCAGCTCTCTCGCAAGCTGTTTTAGGGCCTTGGATATGAAAGCTATCTCCTCATGTCTTGGGGTTGTCCTAGGAAGTCCTGCATCTATGATGCCAATGTAATCGATGAAAATTATGTCTATGTCCTTCTCCCTTTTCAGAAGTCTTGCCCTGCTTATAAGATCCGAAAGCTTCATGTTTGATTCATCGATCAGATAGAATTCTTTCTGATAGAGAGTTTCCGCTGCCGTTGTGATGGAATCGACTTCCCTCGAAGTCAGATGTCCAGTGAAGAACTTCGTAAGGTCAATCCTGCTCTGTGTGGCAAGAAGACGCATGATGATCTGATTTGCAGGCATCTCAAGCGAGAAGAATGCAACCTTATAATTCTTCTGCAACATATTGCGTATAAGGCTGACTGCGAAAGCAGACTTACCGATACTCGGGCGAGCACCGATAATTATATAGTCAGTTCTCTGGAAACCACCGTTAGTGAACTTGTTTATAAGATCAAATCCAGTGTTTATATTAGTGTTTTCCCATTCGCCCTCAAACTTCTGAAGAATCTCATTGATGACGTTGCTGATCTCGCTATTCGCAGAATAGTATTCTGCAACATTGGCATGTGAGTTGATGGAAATCTCTGTAAGCTTTCTCTCTGCATCCTCAAGGACAGAATATGGATCCTCGGACTCATCGAATGCGGAAGTACCTGTTGCTTCACTGATCCTTATCAATGTACGCCGTATTGAGTTCTCCTTTACGATGCGGGCATAGTTCTCGACATTGGCAGAAAGCGAATACATATCAGAGAGCTGCGTTATGTAAGGGACACCCCCCGCTTTCGCAAGGAGATCATGCTTCTGGAGGTAATCGACCAAAGTCACCATATCCACTGAAACGATGTTCGCGATCTTCATGTCGCTTATCGCCTGATATAGGACCTGGTTCATCGGATGATAGAAATCACCAGACTGGATGATACGCGATATTCGCTCATAGGTTTCCTGATAACTTATCAGCGCGCTGAGGACAGCTTTTTCCGCATCATCATTGTGTGGTGGCGTGCGTCCGATCCTGCTATCTGCCATATTAGCCTCCTTCCTGAAGAAAAAAAGGGATGCATAAAAAAGCATCCCTTCACGTGAACTACCCCCATCTAGAAAAGAAAGGGGTTCCGGTTTCAGTGCCAGATACTTGCTCAGAAGAATCCTGTTCAAGACTCATGCCAGCTTCACCAGAGTATACATACATTTCACTGCATGCAGAGATTTCGTGCTCTGCAAATTATATCATACGCTCCATCTCCAGCATATAAAGGAGAGGAGCTTCCCGATATTATATTCAAACAAAGGCAAGAAGATTACTCTTCTGTGCTTTCCTCAGCAACCTCTTCAGATGCTTCTTCAGAAACAGTAGCCTCTGCTGCCGCAGCCTCAGCTTCTGCCTTGAGTCGCTCTTCCTCAGCCTTTCTCTCTTCCTCTTCCTTCTGCTTCCTTTCCTCTTCAGCCTTCTTCTCGAGAGCCTTGAGTTCTTCAACAGAAACGACATTGAGCTTTACCTTGCTCGACTCGTTCTCATAGAGGTGAATGAGTACTGTATAGCTTCCTGTCATCTTGATTGCGTGTGTAGCAACCTCAATCTTCTTCCTTTCGATCTCAAATCCATTCTTCTTGAGCTCTTCCTGGACCATCTGGGAAGTTACAGAACCGAAAAGCTTTCCGCTCTCACCAGCAGATACAACGATCTGGATAGTAAGCTCATCGAGCTTTTCCTTGAGGCTCCTTGCCTCTTTCCTCTTCTCTTCCTTCCTCTTCTCGATCTGAGCAGCGCGAGACTTGAAAATAGCCTCATTAGTCTTGTTGTAGATTACTGCAGCGCCAGTAGGAAGGAGGTAGTTCCTTGCATATCCATCCTTGACTACCCTTACATCTCCCTCTTCTCCGAGGTTAACGACATCCTGAGTGAGAATGATCTTCATTTTTGACTCCTATCTTCTCAATTCGACGAAGTTCTCAACCAGTCCAAGTATAAGGACCAGCAGGAACACAAATATGTTCAGCCCAGGCACGATAAAGAAAAGTAGGAAAAGAATAAGGAAAAGGGAAAAAGCCCTGATCCTTATCTCCCTTTTTCTCAGCAAATACAAGATCACAGAGAACCCCTGCATCAGGTATAAGCAAGAAACGGTGAGCGCCAAGTTGACTATGGCAAATCCCACTAGAGGGGGAATTGACAAAAAGCGGGAGAAGAGGACGAACCCCCAAAGGGATATGAACGCCCAGATAAAGCCACTCTCAACAGTAAGTGCCCCTACCTCATCTTCCCATGTGCTTTCCTTTGAATGCTCCAAAGCCTCATACAAGAACCCTGTCACACAGATGGCCACTGAATAATAAGGAAGGATCATCATCAGAATCACAGAGAGCAGTATGTTCGCTATATTCTGGACAAGTGCATCACTGAGATTAGAAAACAATCCCCTTATCATCAGGCCAAACGCATCCAGATAATAGATTGTCACATCTTCCCGGAGCGCCCTGTCATGCCATAGATAGAGAATCACCATCAGCAGAAAGAAAATTGCTGGCAATAAGGATAACAAAATCTTCCTTGTTGCTGCTTTTCTTTCCACAGCTATCCATATCGCACCAGCAATAAGCATTATCGCTGGGCTTAACATCTCAAAAACCAGCAACAGTATATCAAGTGGCCCTTTATCCGTTTGAAGGAAAGGAAATACCTTCATAACAAATATTATGAAGAATTCCAACAAGAGCAACCGATATACAGTCTTCCTATCATACCGGGTATTCAAAAGCATGATCGGGAAAGGAACGAGAAAACCCACAAACCCAGTGACCGACAATAGCGAGGACACTAGAAGAGCCATGAGAATCTCGACTCTTACCCCACTCTCACCTTTTTCTCCCAGCATCTTTAATCACTTCTTCTCAAATGGAAGGTATGCAAGCACTCTGGCTCTCTTGATTTCCCTGTTGAGAGCTCTCTGATGTTTTGCACATGTTCCTGTGATGCGTGCAGGAAGAATCTTGCCACGCTCTGTTATATAGCGGCGGAGATTCTCAGGATTGCGGTAGTCAGCAGGAGCTGCCCCCTGGCAGAACTTACAGACTTTCTTCTTGAAAGTTCCCTTTCTCTGTCCCATCTTCCTGTCCTTGAGGGAAGTTTTATCCAATTCGTTGAAATCCTTATCTTCGTTCATATTCTGCTCCTAAAATCAAAATGGAATCGTATCATCGGAGAAATCCTCCGGTCCATGCAGGTCATCATCAGGGATATTCACATCCTCGACAGCCTGCTTCCTTGTGTTCTGATGGCTCGGGCTGACTCCACCTCTCTTAATTTCACTCGGATAACCATCGCCTTCGCGACGTGGAGAGGAAAGAAGAGAGAGAGTATTGACAGCTATTTCCACGCGACTTCTCGTCTGTCCGTCCTGTTCCCAGCGTGACTGCCTGAGTTCTCCGCTGATTGCAACCTGACGGCCCTTTTCCAAGAACTGATTAACGCTCTCAGCTCCCCGACCGAAATATACGCAATCGAAATAGTTGACCTCATCTTCAAAATCATTCTGGACACGTCGTGTTCTGTTGACAGCGATAGAGAAACGGAGAATGGCCATGCCGTTATTGGAATACCTCAGCTCTGCTTCCCTGACGAGCCGTCCGACGAGTGCCACCATGTTGAGATCACTTGCCATCTATTCCTCCAATCTCACTTGTTCTCTGGATTGATAAAGAGGAACTTGAGAACAAGAGAACTGAGCTGGAATTCCCTCGAAAGCGGCTTTACAACCTGAGAATCACACTCGATCTCAAAATAGACGTAATGTCCCTTGTCCTGCTTGTTGATTTCATACGCGAGCGTCTTTACACCAAGATCATCCTGCTTTGTGATCTTGACATTGCTCTTTGCGAAGGCTTCCTGAACGAAAGAAAGCCCCTCCTTCATCTTCTCTTCATCAGAAAGGAAGATACATGTGAACTCATAATTCTGGATCATGGTTCCTCCTTGTGGCCTATAATTTCGATCCGCTATGCGGATAAAGAGGCTATTAGACTATATCATCTGGTGACTCTTGAAGTCAACAACGCTAGCTTAGGATCCCTAGGTGCTCAAAAAGTATTTTAAATCCTATCACAATTAGAATTACACCACCGAGAACTCCTGCCTTATCCTTCAACTTCGCTCCAAAGAGAGAACCGAAGAAGCACCCCAGGAAAGATATTACAGCTGTCGTTATTCCAATCATGAGGCATGATGGAATGATTTCCACATCAAGAGCGACAAGGGAAATGCCAACGGCAAGTGCATCTATGCTTGTGGCAACTGCAAGTGGAAGCATTTTCGAAAAGGAGATGCAGGAAGAAGAATCTTCTTCGCCGCCTTTCAATGCCTCATATATCATTTTCCCACCTATGAAAGAGAGGAGAATAAAGGCCAGCCAGTGATCAAAACTGCTTATCGTAGATTCGAACTGATTTCCAAGAAGATAACCAAGAAGAGGCATAAGAGCCTGGAAAAAACCAAAATAAACGGCACATGCAATAGCCGTCTTGAGTTTTTCTTCCTTGCGAGTAACAAGCCCCTTGCAGATCGAGATAGCCATGGCATCCATGCTCAGCCCGACTCCGATAACAAATATTATTGCGATCGTTGCATTGTCCATTTCTTAATTCCTCAAGGCACTATATCATCCTTCAAGATCAGTGATCAATCGGATATACTTTCCCTATGTTTGATTTTCATGCCCATAACGGAGAATGCAATGACGATGCATTCATATCACTTGTGACTGCCGAAGATCTGTCATTCACAGGAAAGAGCAATACGAAGATCGCGCTCGGTTATATGCCATGGCTGGAAAATCATATATCGCTGGATAGATTCCTGTCCTTGCTTGAAGAAAACAGTGATTGGAACGTCGGTGAAGTCGGTCTGGACAAACGATTTTTCAGTCCTGATCACAAGGACGAACTAGAAGAAATACTTTCTTCATCAATCGTCAGAGAACGCATAGTGCTGATTCATTCTGTAAGATACAATCAAATGATACTCGACATGCTGAGAAAACATAAAATCAGGAAAGCGATCTTCCATTCATATACCTCAAGTTATGAAGAGGCACTGAAAATAGCAAATGCTTCCTACTTCATCTCTCTTTCTCCCCTGAGTTTCAGGACACGGGATATAAAAAAACTTGTTACCCTACCTTTTCTTCTTGAAAGTGACATGAAGACATCGAAGGAAGAGAAAGAAAAGATAAAAATGCTCTATGAAAAGGCTTCCAGGATGCTTGATGAGGATGTTTCTGAAAAAATGGAAATGAGGAAAAACGAACTATGGACGAGTGTTTAGACAGACTCAGGACGTTGATAGGAAAAGATAATGTCAGTTCACTTGAGAAGAAGAAAGTCGCCATCATAGGACTTGGAGGTGTCGGCGGCTATGTACTTGACTCACTTGCAAGAACAGGCATTTCCCGTTTTGTGCTATGTGACCACGATAACTTCGAAAAGAGCAATATAAACCGGCAGTTGCTCTCTCTTTCGGACAATATCGGTAAAAGGAAGGTTGATGTCGCAAAAGAAAGGGTAATGAGTATAAATCCTGACGTCGAATGTACTACTTATTATGAATTCTTCTCAGAGGCAAATGCGGAGAGAATTCTTTCGGAAACAGATATCGTGATCGATGCGATCGACTCCGTAACTTCCAAGATCGCATTGATCAAAAGGGCCAGGAATATGTCAATTCCTGTCGTCTCCTCGATGGGGGCCGCAAACAAGCTCGACATAACGAAGATCAGGATTGCAGATATCAGTGAAACATATGCCTGTCCGCTTGCAAAAAAAGTTCGAACAGGTCTCAGAAAAGAAGGAATCGAGAATGGTGTGATAGCAGTCTTCTCATCAGAGGAGGCTTTGAAGAACGGCACTGAGCTTGGAAGTCTCTCGACAATCGTGGCTGTTTTCGGAGAATTTGCTAGCCATGCAGCTCTATCCCTATTACTATCAGACAAACGGATGATCGGAGGGAAAAATGCTTGAACCAGGAATGGAAGCTCCAGATTTCACATTGGAAGACAAGGACGGTGTGAAGCACTCACTAAGCGATTTCAGGGGAAAGAAGGTGGTTCTGTACTTCTACCCGAAAGATAACACATCGGGATGCACTCTCGAGGCAAAGTCTTATGAGGAACGGTTGAAGGAATTCGCAGAAAAGAATGCAGTCGTGATCGGAATAAGCAAGGACAGCAAGAAAAGTCACCAGTCATTCATGGAAAAACAGAATCTATCCTTCCTCCTCCTTTCAGACGAGAATCTCGATGTCATCAAGATGTATGATGTGTGGAGAGAGAAGAACATGTATGGAAAGAAAACCTTCGGAGTTGAAAGGAGCACATTCCTGATCGACGAGGAAGGCAAGCTCATTGAGGTCAGAAGGAAGGCAAAGGCAAAGGAAGACGCAGAGCTTTCCCTCAAGAGGCTTTAGGCAAAATCCAGACATACGGCGCTTCCTAATCAGGAGGCACCGTCTTTGAAAAAGTTTTTTCTTCTTCCACTGGCCGTAATCATATTCTTTTCATCCTGCATGAATGAGGATGAGAGCGGGAAAATAAACATAAGCTTCAGCAACTGGAACGATGATGTCAGCTATGCAGAAGTGATGATCTTTGGCAGCGGCGGATACTCAGAGAGTGTCGATGTATATGAAGAACAGCTGGCCCTTATCCTGAAAAAGGGGAACTACACGATTTATGTGACGTTCTACGACAGCAGAGAGAAGATCATCGCGACAAAGGAAGCGTCATTCTTTATCGGAGATGAGGAAGAGAACCTGCGTATCACATGCGATTATCTTTCAGGTTCTGGCAATCTTGTCATCAAGTTCGACATTGACGATGTACCGATCTATGACGGAGCATTCGTCATCCTGTCAATCGGGAAGAACGACGGGACATATCTCCTTCGCAATATAAAGATCACCAAAAGCGATGAAGGCTATTCATATACCCTTGAAAACATCTCCAGCGGAGAATACACGATAGACGCAAGACTATATGACAGCAGTGGCTCCTTCCTTTCTGAGAAGAGTACCAGAAGCAATATATACGACGACAGGGACACATCTCTGTTCTTTTCTTTCACGGAGTTTGGAAGTGAGAATCCTGTCATTCTGATTACTGACAGTACATCAGCTCCAATCGAAGGGACGATAGAAATATGCGAAAAGAATCCACAGGAGCTTACGCTGGAAATCAGGCTGGAGAAGATTCCCATAAACGTAAAGGAAGACGAGATCGACATATACTGGTATCAGAGTGGGAAACTCATAGGAACAGGGAAAACGGTCAGTACATCATCTGGTGGCAGGATAGATGTCACGATGGAAAGTGTAGAAAAAGGATCTTATGGGTCAGAAACATTCTATGTTCAGATTTGAGAGTTATTGATCATTTGCCCATCTCATTCTTGTAGAAAGAAAAGTATGTCCAGAGACCCCTACTTTTCTTTCAATTTCATGGTATCTGCTACTTTTTTCAAAAGGACAGCGAAAATAAGCTTCTCCTCTTCTGTAAGGCCGGAAAGGAGAAGCGCTTCATCCTCGAGTCTGTCATCCGCTGATCGCTTGCAGAAATCAATGCCTTTTTCTGTAAGAGACGCAATCCTTATCCTTTTGTCATCAGAGCTTCCACCAAGTTCCACCATTCCCTTTTGTTCAAGTTTCTTTACAATGCCAAATATTGTTGACTGGGGAGCAAACATCCTGGCTTCTATCTCTTTCAGCTCAAGTTTCTTATCTTTTTCTTTATCAAGAGCAATTATGACATCCATCTCCGAGACCGAAAGATTATTGATCCCAGGCCATTTTTCTGCTTTTCTTCTCAGCTTCGCCTCAAGGGTCTTTATTGTTCCAATAACATCATAATCTGGACTCATGTATATAGTTTAGCATGAAGGAAATAATAGAGCATTTGAAAATTCCAAGCGAATTTAATTAATAATTTACAATCACAAACTGATTGATTTAGCTAAACGTTCAAGTGGCAACTTTCCGCCTGAACCGGGGCTTTGCTCGCCGCTGATCGAAAATGTTTCTTTGACCAAAAGCGATAAGTCTTCTGTCAACAAACTTTTCTATGCTCTTTATATGCAACCAATAACACAGACATATATGGCAAAAAAATTTTTTTAGTGACTAGGACTTGCTTTTTCATTTGCCAGTCGGAATATTCCGGCTGGCATTCTCAATATTAAATTACCTCTTGTGCCTCTTCTTGAGCACATTGACGACAGAAGAGAGCGTATATCCTTTCTTTACAAGAAGGACAATGTAGTGATACATCAGGTCTGCAGCCTCACCCAGGAAAAGATCCTCGTTATCATCTTTTGACTCGATGACAAGTTCGACGGCCTCTTCTCCGACCTTCTGGGCTACCCTATTGATACCACTATCGAAAAGTTTATTTGTATATGATCCTGGTTGAGGATGGGCTTTTCTGTCCTCGACCACACCTTCAAGGTACGAAAGGAAATCCTCAGCAGCCTCCCCTGCCGGATCATTCTTCTCTCCAAAAAATGTGAGTGCACTTTCCCCCGAGGGGACAGCCTTTATCAAAAGACTTCTCTTGTCAGAAGATGGATACATATCCCTGACGACAAAAGGACTGTTATTCTCCTCTCCGAGCACTTTGATCTTTCCTTCATCTTCTGAATAGTACATGACGATCTTGTTCTCTTCAGTTGCTTCTAATGCCTTTTCACACATGCAGAAAGCAGCAAGAACCTTATCAGTGATCGCATCCTGAACTACGACAGGAACAACCTTGTTTGAAAAATCCAGATCCATAACAAAAATCCTCCTCTAACGTATAGGAATTCCAGACAATTTCAGAAACTTCTTCAACTCTGGTATTTCTATTTCCTTGAAATGAAAGACTGAAGCAGCTAGGGCCGCATCTGCCTTCCCTTCTCCAAATACCTCTGAAAAGTCCTCCATGCACCCCGCACCACCCGAAGCAATTACAGGAACACCGAGGCCCATACTCAGAGTACGTGTCAAAGGGATGTCGAAACCATCCTTTGTGCCATCTTTATCCATTGATGTGAGAAGGACTTCCCCTATCCCCCTCTCTTCAGCTTCTTTTGCCCATGAAAGTGCATCAATGCCCGTTCCCGTCCGGCCGCCATCAATGAAGACTTCATACCCTGAAGGCATTTTCTCACTACGTCTTGCATCAAGTGCGAGGACAACACACTGAGAACCAAAACGAGCCTTGAGGTCGTTGATTATTCCAGGGTTGCGTACGGCAGCTGAGTTTATCGATATCTTGTCTGCTCCTGCAGAAAGTATCTGATCGACATCCTCCGCACTCCTGATTCCTCCCCCGACTGTAAAAGGAATAGAAATAGTATGCGAAACATCCCTCACTAGGGAGACAAGTGTCTTTCTCTCTTCCACTGTTGCCGTGATATCAAGAAACACCAGCTCATCTGCCCCTGAATCAGAGTAGAAACCAGCAAGCTCCAGAACAGAACCGGCATCCCGGAGTGAAACGAAATTCACACCCTTAACGGTCCTCCCGTCTTTGACATCAAGGCATGGTATTATCCTCTTTGCAAGCATTCAATCTCCTTCATCTCCGCAAGGGAGATCTTTCCCTCATAATATGCTTTTCCAACGATCACCCCATATAAACCCATCGAAGAAAGACGGAGGAGGTCTTCTTTACCAGATATGCCACCAGAGGCGATAAGGTTCAGATCCGGAAGTTCGTTCATTATCTTGCTGTAAAGTTCAAAAGATGGACCACAGAGCATTCCGTCGCATTTTATGTCTGTGACAGTAGATTCAGTAATTCCATTTTCTTTATAAAAAGAAAGGAACGGAATGATCTCCAGATCTGTCTTCTCCTCCCATCCGGAAATCCTTATCAATTCATCTTTTACATCTGCAGATAGAATGATCTTTCCGGGGTAGCAAGAGATTAAATCGAGCATCTTCACTTGTTCTCTGACAGCAAGGGATCCGACATTCACTTTATTCGCACCGGCAGAAAACGCTCTTTCTGCATCCTCCTTTCCCCTTATTCCTCCACCATAATCAATTACAAGACCAAGCAAGGAAAGCTTTTCAAGCAGCAGAAGATTATTTCCATCTCTTCTCGCCGCATCAAGATCCACCAGATGAAGATGCATAAGTCCGGCATCAAGAAATGTCCTTGCAACATCCTCAGGATTCTTACTGTAGCTTTTCTTGCTAGCGAAATCTCCCTCTTTGAGACGTACAACTTCTCCGCCTATTAGATCTATTGCCGGAAATATGATCATAGCTCCTCCAGAAAACGCTTGAGAATCAAATTCCCCATTTTCCCGCTCTTTTCAGGGTGGAACTGGACTCCAATGAAATTGTCTTTCTCCAGAGAAGAGGAGAAGGAAAGACCATCGTACTCTGTTACGCTAGTACAATACTTTGACATTGGAACATAGTAAGAATGGACAAAATACATATACTCATCCTCAAGCTCATTGCAGAAAAGACTTCCCCTCAGATTTGTGATGGTATTCCATCCAACGTGCGGAATCTTATAGCCCCTGTCGGATGGGAAGAGAGAGACTTTGTCTGAAAATATGCCCAGGCATTCTGTGTCCCCTTCCTCCGAATATGAGCACATAAGCTGAAGGCCGAGGCATATGCCGAGAAACGGCCGCTGAAGCGAAACAATCACTTCATCTAGGGCATGCTCCCTTATATATCTCATCGCACTTGAAGCCTCTCCCACCCCGGGGAAAATCACACGATCTGCTTTCCTTATAGTATCCGGATCATCTGTAAGCACAGCATCTTTGCCGAGACGCCACAGGGCGTTCATGACGGAAAGGATATTTCCGGCATTGTATTTTATTACAGCTATCATAATTTCCCCTTTGTGCTCTGGATCCTTGTATCTCCAGGTATTCTCCTCACCGCCTTGCGGATACTTCTGGCAAATGCCTTGAAAAGCGCTTCTGCAGTATGATGACTGTCACCTCCGCATCTTGCAGATAGGTACAGATTGCATTTTGCTGAATTTGAAAACGAACGGAAGAAATGCCTGATGAGTTCGGTCGGGAAAGTCCCAACATAAGGCAGAGTGAAATCAACATCAAAAATGAACTCAGGACGGGATGAGAAATCGATTGCGCATGTGACAACAACATCATCCATCATCAATGTCTCAAATCCATAACGCTCAATGCCCCTCTTTTCTCCAAGTGCGGATAGGATGGCCTCCCCCAGCACGATGGCAATATCTTCTGTAGTATGATGGAAGTCGACATCTATATCCCCCTTCACATAACCCGTGAAGTCGATTCGCGAATGCCTCACTATCTGTTCAAGCATATGATCAAGAAATGGTATTCCGCTTTCAATCTTTCCTTCCCCTGTACCATCAAGATCGAGGAAAAGATCGATTTCGGTTTCCTTTGTCTTTCTGTCTATCCTCGCCGTCCTGTGCGCAAGGCTTTCTTCCCCCGTAAGGTATGAAAGGATATCGAGCCATGAATTCGTATGCATCACAACAGTATCCTCAAGATCTTCCGGGACAACCACATCATCAGTATTGAGAAGGAATCCGCGTGCATTCATGTTTCTTGCAAGCATCATATCGGTCAGCCTGTCGCCGATGACAAATGACTTTGACATGTCATATTCCTCAGATCGATAACCATCAATCATGCCAGTATTCGGCTTGCGCATCGGAGAATTGTCCTCAGGAAGAGAGAAATCTATATTGATGTCATCAAAGACGATCCCCTCCCCTTTGAGCGTATCGAATATCCTCTCTGCAGGACCTATGTAATCTTCATACGGGAAAGCTGGTGTTCCGACTCCATCCTGATTGGACACGAGGACAAGAAGGTAATCAGTCCGCTTCCTGATCTCCCTGAGAGCCTCAAACACATGAGGAATGAAGATGACCTTCTCGAAAGTATCTACCTGATCCTCCTTTACGATAACCCCATCCCTGTCTATGAAGAGCACTTTTTTCTTCTCAATCCTATTTTCCATACCCTCTCATCTCCTTCTTGAGCCTCTCCATCTCCTCCTGAGATCCAATTGTCACCCTTATTGTGTTCTCAAGCATCGGTTCGGAAGACCTGTCCCTGACGACAATCCCCTTGCCAAGGAGATATGCATATAGTGACTTTGCATCGCTTGTGCGGAAAAGAACGAAATTGGCCTCACTCGGAAATACTTCTCTCACATAATCAAGACTTTCGAGAAACGATGAAAATTCCTTGCGCCTTTTCCTGACATCCTCAATCCTCTTTTTGACATGTTCATCGCGTAATGCCCCAAGTCCAGCCTCTTCGGAAAGAAGAGATACATTATATGGTGGCTTTGTTTTCTCAAAAACTTTTATAACTTCTTCCGATCCGATGAGCATGCCTATGCGGGCACCTGCAGCACCATAAGCTTTCGAAAGGGTCCTGAGGACAACAATGTTCTCATGCTTTCCGATCAGGGAGTATGCAGAACAGAAATTCTCCGAAAAATCAGCATATGCCTCATCAACTACGATAATACCTTTTTCCAATGCTGCAAGACGCTCGATCTTTTCAATTGAATAGACTCGCCCTGTGGGATTGTTCGGAGAGCAGATGAAAGTCAGCTTCGGTTCCTTTTCCTCAATTATCTTCTCCATGCTGATGACATCAAGATCGAGATCCTTTGTCAGAGGAACATCGATGACAGCCACATCCTGTGTCCGCGCAAAAACCGAGTATGTACCATAAGTAGGACGTTCTATCATGATGGAATCCTCGTGCGGAGATGCGAACATCCTTATCAGCAGATCTATTATCTCGTCAGAACCATTCCCGATTCCTGTCATGGAAAACGAGAAGCCAAGACGTTTTTCGATCTCAAGGCGAAGAGCCCGCGCCTTCGGATCGGGATACCTGTTCAGATTCGGCCTGTAGCTCTCCCAGCTTTCATTCGCATCCAGAAAAACATCAGCCACGCCCGAAAACTCACTGCGCGCAGAACTATATGGGACTAGCTCCCTGATCCATGGATTGAGAAACTTTTCTATCATACTTTTCTCCTGACCTTCACCGCATAGGAATGCGCCATAAGGCCTTCTCTCTCTGCCATTGCTTCTACTACATCCGCTATCGAGAAAAGACCGTCCCTAGTAAGTTCCTGAACTGTGATCTTCTTGATAAAAGAATCAACAGAAACACCGGAGTATGATTTTGCCCAGCCTGATGTAGGAAGGGTGTGGTTTGTACCTGATGCATAATCGCCCGCTGATTCAGGAGAATAGCTTCCCAGGAAGACTGATCCTGCATTCTCGACATATTCAAGGATCGAAGCAGGATCTTCTGTGGATATGATCAGATGTTCAGGTGCGTACTCATTTATGATTTCAATCGCTTCACTCTTTCCTCTGACATGAAATGCGTACGAGTGGGAAAGAGACGGAAGCATGTACTCATGACGCCCGATTTCCGCAATCTCCTTCCCCATTTCCTTTTCAACATTCAAATATATGTCTCTTGCTTTTCTCTCATCTTCTGCAATGATGAGGAGCATAACCTGACTGTCCTTTCCATGTTCGGCCTGAGACAACAGGTCACTTGCAACAAATGCCGGATTTGATGTCTTATCTGCAACGACCATAACTTCCGAAGGACCTGCGGGCATATCAATTTGCGTATACATTGAAATCTGTTTCTTCGCCTCAGTGACATAGCTGTTTCCCGGTCCGAAGATCTTATCCCGCTTCTCGATGCTTTCGGTTCCATAGCCAAAAGCGGCAATGGCCTGTGCCCCTCCAACTTTCAGAACTTTCCCGACTCCTGCAATTCTTGCGCTGTAGAGGACTTCCGGATTCACTTTTCCGCCCTTTGATGGTGTTGCAAGTATTATATCCTTCACTCCTGCAATAACTGCGGGAATGGCAAGCATCAGTACAGTAGAAAACAGAGGAGCTGTTCCTCCCGGAACATAGAGACCGACTTTATTGATCGGTACGATCTTCCTCCAGCACCTGATTCCACTACTTATCTCAAGAGATTCACCTTCATGAATCTGGGCTCTGTGGAATTTCTCGATATTTTCTTTCGCTTTCAGTATCGCTCTCTTGATGTTCTCTGGTACCTTGCATTCAGCCTCAGCAAACTCTTCTTCACTTGCATAAAGGGAAGACAGGAAAGAGTTGTCGAACTCTCTGGCATACTCGAAAAGCGCCTCATCTCCTTTTTCGCGAACATTCTGTAGTATCTTCTCGACAGCCACTTTGACTTCGCTCTTATTGTCACATGGCCGGATAAGGAGATTCTTATCGTACTCTGCATACTGTATATACATCTTCACTCCGTCATCTTCTCGATATCCATTACAAGAATTCCTTCTGCGCCGATCGCCTTCAAATTCTCGAATACGGCCCAGAACCTCTCTTCGGAAACTACTGTCTGGACAGATACCCAGTCCTTGTCCAGCAGAGGTGTCACTGTAGGGCTCTTCATGCCACCGATTATGGCCGCTGCATCCTCCAGCCTTGGCTTTGGAAGATTGAAGAGAACATATTTTTTATGCCTTGCGAGCATTACGGCATCAATTCTCTCCAGAAGGTGAAAAAGCAGATCTTTCTTTTCACTCTTCATGTCCTTTGTCGCCACAAGGATCGCAGAAGACCGATATATCGTCTCTACTTCCTCAAGCCCGTTCATCTTCAGTGTGGTGCCTGTAGACACGATATCGAGTATCGCGTCCGCTATACCAATGTCCACTGTCACTTCGACAGAACCGGATACCACTACAGGCTCCGCATTTACCCCTCTGGAAGAAAATATCTTCTTCATGATATTCGGATAAGATGTTGCAATCTTCTTTCCTTCAAGAGAAGAAAGGCCTTTGTACTCAAAACCTTTTGGGACGGCGACGCTAAGGCGGCATGAAGCGAACTTCAAATCCCTCACGATATCTAGTTCAATCCCCCTTTCATCGTACTCATTTCTTCCGACTATCCCTATGTCTGCTATGCCTTCTGATACATACTTCGGAATATCGTCATCACGTACGAAGAGGAAATCGAGGGGAAAACCAGAGGCAGAAGCCTTGAGCACTCGAGAATCCGCATAGAAGTCAATTCCGCAGGATCTTATAAGTTCCAGACTCTTTTCTGAAAGTCTTCCGCTTTTCTGTACCGCTATAGAAAGTCGTTCGTCCATATATTCTCCCTGAAAATAAAAAGACCTCCGCCATGGGAGGTCATTAATCAATAGAAAACCCATCATGGCTATCATGATCTAAGAAAGCGAATGATGATGTCTTCTTGTTCTTTCCATACACTGACGATAGACGAAGAAAGATGCAATAGTCAATAAAATTGAATGAATTACGCAATCTTTTTCAAATTCATTACATTCAATTTACTTCTTCACCCTTCGTGTAACTCTCAATGAGTTTCCTGATAAGAAAACTCAGCGTCCACCTGTTCCTGTGGGCAAGTTTCCTCAATGCCTCAATATCTTCTTTTGGCAGAGACAAGGCTGAGTATGGCACCTTTATTCCTTTTGGCCTGCCTGCACCTGATCTCCTTCCGCCCCTTTCTGATAACCCTTCCATTCCCTACTCCAGTGGGAAAAAGAGCCTTTTAACGCTTGATTCCATATTTTGATTTCCAACTCCAAGAATCAGTTTATCGCAGAGACGGAGAGGATGCAATCATCAGCAATCCCCGTCAAAAGAAAATAGAAATTCAGTACTTTGCAGATGAAACTGTTTCACTTTTTCTATGCAGGATGTAGCATGAAATATTATGAAAACATCACAGGATGAAGATTGTATGACCCTCAAATATGCGCAATTGCTCTTAGTCTTCGATAATCAGCAACCCATTCTGTACCATTCCAGAGAGTCTCTCTAGTCAATTCTTCCACTTTCTTCACAACTGTATTCTCAACCACTTCTGGCATTACTTCCAATTCCGAAGAAAAGAACTGCTTCATCCAGTCAGACAAACCATTTTCCCCATCTTTTAATGGTGTCGGCCTGTCGAAATCATATATCAGATCAAGCGTAAATCCGTTTTTCTCAAGTAATTCCCCAAAATTACCTGCCGTAGGAAAATTGAACTTCGGTCTGTAATTATATCCTGATTCCCTGCATGCACTTGAAAAGGCATTCTCTATAGTTAAGATATTGCCATGGGCACCAAACTCACACACCAAAATTCCTTGCGGCTTCAAAACCTTGTGTATATTCTTTAGCAGCAAATCATGATCGTCTATCCAATGGAAAACTGCATTCGAGAAAACAACATCAAACTCATTTTCAAAAGGCAAAGCAAGTGCGTCACACACAAAGAACTCAATGTCGGCAAATTGTTCTTTGGCTCTGCCAATCATACTTTGAGAACTGTCAACACCAATGACTTTATTGCATAAAGCAACCAATTTGGCTGTAAGTTTGCCTGTACCACACCCCAAATCCAATATTGTCTGTCCTTTGTTCTCGGGAACAAACTCCAGTAAACCTTTTCCGTATTCAGCAACAAAATCATGTTTGCTGTCATACAACAACGAATTCCATTTCATCTACAGTTGCCATCATAAATTCGCTTGGGAAGACGAATATCATTAAGAAGGTCCAGAGAGGCATTAGGCCACAGAAACAGGAAGAGCTACAAGTACTGAATGGCTTTCTTTTGTTATCATTTCATCATCAGTCTCGTAATCACGTATTCGAATCCTTCATTCTTTCCTTCAGTTCTTCGAAGTTGATGCTTCCCTTGACATCAGGAATGACGAGATCTCCAGAAAGGATGGAGAAGAAGAAAGAAGAAATCTCATCAAGGTCCAAATTTCTCTTCTTCCCGTCATCTGCCTCTACCTCATAATCCTTCAAAAGCTTTCCGGAAAGAGAAGCTGCATTGATGAGGAAATGATTGTTGAGTTTCTTGAAATCCTCGATGTCGAAAGAAAGCACTTTTGCTGCGACAGAATACGAATGGACCAAAAGTATCGTACCATCCTCATCTTTCAGGTTGACCCTCTGTGGCATCTTATCGATATCCATATCGATCTTGCCGGTGCCTTCCTTCTGTTTATTTCCCTTGAATGCATCCATAAGATCACAGAGTGTGATGTTATAAAGTTTTGCACTCTTTGTGCTCGCAAGAGGTTCCACGCTGAATGCAGATGGATAAATCAGATAACAAATTCCATCAAGTTCGACAGCCTGACTGTTGAAAGTTCCGACAACTGAGGAATTCATCGTTATCTTCTTCGATGCAAATACACCACCAATTACAACACAATTGTCAAGTATTATCTCGTCTGCATATATGGAGCCACCAACAAAAGCATTTCTCAGATTGACTCGCTTGCTGTTTATATCTGAGGCAAAGATAACCTTTGAGGAAAGAGGGGTTGCGGAAACGACAGAAGATGACCCAACCTGCTCATGGAACACCAGCTCTCCCTTGCTTGTCGGCTCGACCAAAAACTCATCGGAAGCGAAAGCCGCACGCTTGAACTCAACAGGACCGGTATGAACGATTATTCGCTTTCCATACACAGCACCATTTATCTCGACATTCCCTTCTATAATCACAGAACGATCAAGCTCAGATGATTTTCTGGGAAGTATTTCGGAATTCACTCTGTTATCCTTGAGTATTAGGTCTGTATTATCAAGTCTAAGTTCAGATACATTCTCTATCTTACTCATTCTCTTCTCCTGCTTTCTGATTCTTGAAATTATTCCAAAGCCTGAGGATGTTCTTCCTCTTCCTTTCATCCTTTTCTTTTTCAAGGAGAAGGAGAAACTCGTTCTGGAGCTTTTCTTTCTCCATCTGGAACAGTGCCGCATTCCTGTTCTCTATCTCTTTCCCAACAGCAAGAAGTATCTCGTTCCTCTTATCATCAGAAAGGATGGATGGAACATGAATCGAGAGAACCGTTTTCTCCTCTCCAAGATCTTCTGTCTCAAGTGAGAATACAGGGTAATACCAAGTCTCATCATGGGAAACTTCATGAACATATTTTGCGATATAGCTGTCGAGCTTTTTATTCAGGAGGAGGTGATCCTCTACCCTCTTTATAAGCTCAGAAGCACTCTTTTTCAGAATCGCAATGCGAAGCGCAAGATCGGAATGCGCAATCGAAGAGGAATAGGAGAATGTATTTGCAATGTTCCCGACAAGAAGGTCATCTGTCATCTTTTCAAGAAAGCCTTCCACAAGAGCAAAACAAGGAGCATACATCCTCATCATGTTCCTCTCCAGCTCCTCATCAAGTTCCTTGAAGATCGAAATATATCTTCTCTTGATGATATTGTAATCGCTTTCCATCCTTTTCTTCATAGACTCAAGCTGTGCCATATATGTGGTGATAGACGGAACGATTGCATTGCATTCGTTTGCGAATTTCGTCATCTCCTCAGAAAAAGTATTCACCATATAGCCCATGAAGCCGGAGATCATCGAATCAGAGATTTTTTCTGCAAACTGCTTCTTTGCTTCCTTCTGTTTTTCTGCAGAGAGCCTTAGCGCTCCATCCAGGACACCTATCTGCCCGGTACATCTTGTGACGCTGTCTGAAAAATCCTCGTCCTCTACTGTAACGCTTATGGAAATTTGTTCCGAATAGCTGACAAGCATAGATCCACCGTGCTCGCTTGCAGGATAATCTGCATAAACTGATCCATGAATTGTCTCGTAAACAGTCTCTGTATATGACACATCAGCCTCCGTTACGAAGCAGAGGAGAAGAATCGAAGAGACGAAGCATTATTTCCTTCTTTCTCTCGTCCTGATCCTCAATTTGTGAAATGAACTCATTCCTTAATATATTCTTTTCCACTGACGACAGAGCTACCCAATCCTCTTCTGCAAGAAAATCGTCAAGCACATCGCTTTTTATCTCATTTGCGCTTTTCCCTATGGATGAAGGAAAGACAGGGAGAGAGATGGATACGATATCTTCTCCACCAGAGAAGGAAGAAGAGGCAGTGATGACCACAGGAAGGAATATGTATTTTCCTTTGCTGAATTGGAAATCTGACGAAAGGACAGAAGAGAGCATCTCATCAAGTTTCTTCATCTCCTTTATGTGGTTATCGAGCTGTGAGAGAATGGATATCGCTTTTCTCCTGTAATAGGAAAGAAGAAGGACATTTGACGATGGAATCACATCACACGGATAACTGACGCTCTTTGAAAGGGACAAGAGCATCCGCTCATCTATCTTGTCAAACCCCTCATCCATAACTTTCATCAGAGCCTTGTCCAGTTCATGTATCGATTTGTCCAATCCCTTTTCAAGGCGGGAAAATATTCGGATATAGCGCGCTGAAATCTGATTGTAGTCTTTCTCCATCCTGTTCCTGATTTCAGCAAGATCCTTCATGAAACGAGTAACGATCACCATACTGTTCATCGCCTCGTTTTCATATGCAACCATTCTCTGTGAAAGCTCATTACGGGTGAGCATGAAGAACCCATGCGTTATCTTGTTGCTTATCTTCTCACTGGCCTCATTCTCAGCATTGACAAGTTCATCCTGATAGCTTTCGACATTCAGACTGACACGGGCTATACCGGAAGTGACCCTGTCGACCTCTCTGGCAAGAGGCTCTGTCGAGACACGAATATCAACGTCAGACATTATCACCTTCCTCTTTCTGTTCCAGAGACTTCTTCATATTGCAGGAAAGAAGAGACATGGCCTCTTGGGAAACATCGGGATGTGGCGGCATGTCTCCATACTTGGCAACATATGGAGATATCTTTGCAAGAGATGGATTGTCCTTCATCAGAACAGGGATTTCCGAGAGGGCAACAGCACTCTTATGAGCATCATCAGCATAGAGATATGCCTCAAAATACTTCACATGTGCAAATTCACTCGCCTTCTCCTCTATATCCTCGACAAGGCGCTCCATATAGCCATCGAAATCTGCTTCCTGATCTGAGAACTTCTTATTGAACACATCCTTGGATACAAGAATCGCCGCACCTGTGCCTTCAGCCTGCTCGACTTTGCCGCTCTCAAGATCTGATCCTTCCTGCTTCTCCATTCGTTCGATCGTGTCCTTTATTCCCTTCCAGTTCGAATAAGCAGAGTTATATTTGGCCAGATTTTCAAGTATATTCGCTTTCAGCGTGTCTGATGTATCCCTGTTCCTTCCATAAAAATCCTGAGTCTCTGTCTGCCATTTGTTCAGATAAGAAAGCTTCTCGCTCTCAACTTTTTCGTAAAGCTTCCTCCTCTCTGATGCATTATCTTTCATCAGGGCATCCACGATCGGCATGAAGATCTCTTCCTGTATTTCTCCCATCTGGAAGGGATATGCTGTATGCCATCCTGTCTCATCAACCCAAGTGTCAGAAAAAAGATCGAATTTCATCGTACTGCTTTCTTTGAAATGGAAAGGAGAGAAACTGTCTGCCATATCTGCAAAGTTGAAATTCATCTCCCTGAGGGAAGAAAGCTCCTCCTCTTCAAGACGGGGACTATAGCATCGGTACGGAGATTTTAGGACATTTGACAAGATATTGCCGTTGTACTCAAGGAGGGCAGAAGATGAGTACATCTTCTCTTTTGAAAGCATCTCTATTCCATCGGCCATGAGATCTATGAAAGACGAGAGGGATTTCTCACTTCCTGTCATCTTGTCCTCTTTCCTCTCCTGATAGAGATGCTCGAATACTTTGATGCTCTTATCTATTTTCTCTTCATCAAATACATTGATCACAGGATAATCATCAGGACTCGTAGTTCCACAAGTCCTGATGAATTCCATATCAGGAGACTCTGGCGTTAGGAGAGGAAGAGATACAGAAATCTCTTCGATCTTCTCAAGGTCTTTTTCAAGCTCATTCATCCCGTTCCGGAGCTTTGAAAGATAATCATAAGCGGGTATTTCCTGCATCGAGAGGGAATCTCCAGAGGTGTCAATCTGTTCATCTTCATTCCTGGAATCGACATATGGGACCGATGCCATGACAGCTCTCAGCTTATCTGTATCGGAATGAAACTTAGCCTCATCCTCGAACTCATGAAGCTTGAACTCTTCACTCTTCACATTCCCGCTGAGATCCACTACTATGCTCTCGTCTCCGACAGGAACACTTCTGGCAACAGGCACGTAGCTTACACCGAGTTTTCCAACAGAGTAATCTCTCCGGATTTTGTCAAATTCTTCCTCTTTGGCCTTTAATTCATTCTCTTTTTCAACTATCCTTTTGTCCTTTTCCCGAACTCCGAAAATCATATAGATGATAGAAACAGGTAAAAAGATGTAGAAAAAGGACAACAACTCTGACATGTTTGCGAACACCACCCGAAGCAAAATGATCATAGCCAGAGAGAGGAAAATTATGAAAAACCATTTGATAATGAAACTATTCTTGCCTTTCTTCTGACTTTCAAGCTCATCAGAGAGCTTTTGCTTCTCGCTCGTTACCTTGTCCTCTTCCTCTATTATCTTGTCCGCAGCTTTTGAGAAGTAATCATAAAGAATCTTCGCCTCATCCTGATAAATACTGCTGCTTTCAGGGTAAAGTCTTCCTTGCATCAAAACCTTCCTGCTACCTTCCTCTCTTCTATGAGAGATCTGATTTTCGAATAGTCCCCACTTCCTCCTCTTGAAAGAAGATCCTTCAGTTCTGCCTTGATTCTCCTGTCAATCTCTATTGCCTCTTCTTTTGAGGAAGGAGAAATGAACCTGAATTCATCTTTGAGAGAACTTACCTCTTCGCTCTTGGTCTTTGTTTCAAGAAGAGACAAAAGCTCACTTATCTCATTTGAAAGCGAGACATAGTCATATTCTCTCTTCCCTACAGAACGCACATGTGATGTGGTTATCCTGGAGATGAAGATGGCAAGAACAAGAAGCAGATGTACGACAAAGACAAATATCAGCTGTGTTTTTAAGGAACAATTCAGGAGCGAAAGCAATACAAGTCCGAGTATCGTGACAATTGAATAAGATAACGAAACATAGACAGAAAAGCCGAGTATGGAGATCTTCTCGTCAAGGCTATCCCTGTTGATTTGAAGCGAGAGGAAGAACCAGTTGACAGAGATGATCACAAGACCCATGACGAAATGAAAAACTTGAACAGAAGAGAGAGAAAAACCAAAAATCAGGAAATATATTGCGGCATAGCAGAAAGCTAGCAGCAACATCCATACATGAAAATATTTTATTTTCTTCATCTATCCACCTACTCTACTTTTGTTCCACACTCCGGACAGAACTTTGTTCCTGCTTCCAGTGCTTTGCCGCACTTGGAGCAATACAATCCAGAAGAGGCTTCTTTCGAGTAATCCGGAAGCACGCTTCCACAACTTACACACCTTTTTGCCCTCTCGCTGTTGTCCGCGCCACAGACAGGGCATGGCCTATATGGATTTCCACAATGGGGGCAGAACTTATTTTCAGTCGAATAGCTCTTTCCACAGTTGGAGCAGAATACAGTAGTCCTTCTTCTTGGTTTCTGCGAAGTTTCATTTCCTGAAAAAGATTCCCTGCCATCACCAGGTTTCATTATGGTGTCCTGGAAACTTCCCGATGCTCCAAAGCCTCCTGCAAGCATAGCCATTCCAAGAATTCCCATATCTCCTGTATTGGAGACAGCTTTCTTGGCGACATCCATGGCCTGTTCCTGTTGCCATGTGTACCCCTGGATACTCTGCTGGCTTGCAGCAGCGATAGCCTCCAGCAGTCTCTTGCCGTTCTCATCCTCCCCATCGATTCCAATGTTCGTCACATAGAAGCCGGCTATCTTCATGCCATACTCATTCCAGAAAGGGTCCATCACATTCTCAAGCGAGGAGGCTATTTCATTGAGACGAGAGGCCAGTTCTGTGATCCTGACACCATTATTTGTGATGTAAGACACGATTGCAGATTTTGTATTCTGTTCTATCAGCCCCTGGAAATGATCAGTTATGTCATTTGCATAGAATTCAGGGAGATTGCCAACAAGATTGATCAGAAAACGTTCTGCATTGTCAATCCTGAGGCCATACCGGCCACTTGCCACCAAGGGAACGAACTTGAATTCAGGATCCCTGACGGTCATGTTGGATATCTTCCAGTCAAGGTTCAGGGGTATACGCTTGTTTACGAACCAGATTTCAGCTGTAAATGGATTCTTCTTCCCGAAAGGAATTCCAAAAAGCTCATGCAGGATGGGAAGGTTTTCTGTACTCAGCGTCCATTTTCCAGGACCAAATTTTCCAATCATCCGGCCCTTTGAAAAGAGTACAGCTTCCTGAGATTCATGAACAATCAACTGTGTGAAAGTTGTCAGATTGGTCTCTGGAAAGCGATATGCATACAAATTAGAAGGCGCATTCTCCCAAGAGACTAAATTTATTAGTGGTGCCATAATTTCCTCCCGCTCTGAGATATAGCATACTTTTCCGAATTTCTCCTAACAAGTGAAAATGACACACCATGAATGAAATATCTTTTGATCTGTCAGTATTATTTTTATCTCCGTCAGATATACATGAATTTTACAGACAATAGAAGTTTATTAATTGAAAATTCACATTTTGGAATACGCAAATAAATTGATGATTTAATCACAGCGACAATGACTAAATAAATATAACGAAGCACTCTGCCTCCTGAATTGAAGTTCTGCTTTTATCCTTCAAGAGAAGATATGCCTAGAAAAACGTTCCAGGCATATCATCATTCAAGAACACGCAAACAATTCAATCCAGCAATCCAACAAAGTACTTTTTGCGAGAGGGAATATCAGAGAACAGTTCCTCATCTGTAGGTACTTTGAAGTTCTTTATCTCTCTTGCTACCCAGGTTGTATTGATATAGTTTTTCCAAGTTATGTTCTCGGAAGTTATGTTTCCGCCCCAAGTGCCACAGCCCAAGTTAATTGTAAAAGGCATGCCATTATTCCAATTTCCAGCATTGGAAAGTCCCACCGTCATATTGACAGCAACCCTACTTGTGTGGGTATTGAGTGCATACTTCAAAATGTGATTGTCATTCTTGCTGTGGATGCCGCATGAATGGCCTGCACCACTATAATCCTGTATACCATTGACAAGAGAAATAGCATCATCGAAAGAATTATATCTGTATGCTGTCACAACCACAGAAAGCTTCTCTCCAGAGAACGGATACTCTGGTCCATACCCCGTTTCTTCCACTATTAGCCATTTACTGTCCTCTGGAATGACAAAACCTGATCGGCGTGCCATTTCAGGAGCAGGAAGGCAGATTGCATTCGGATTCAACTTCTTCGGTCCAGTCCACAAGAACTTTTCAAGAAGTTTCTTCTCCTCCTGATTACATATGTAAGCGCCTGTCTCGACACAAGCTTTCAGCATTGCATCATATACACTATCCTGAATCACCATCGCATTTTCTGTAGAACATCCGATTGCGTAGTCATTCAACTGTGCAACCATGATTTTCTCAGCAGCATCCTTCAAGTCTGCTGACTCGTCAACGACAACAACGACATTGCCAGCTCCAACACCAAAAGCAGGAGTTCCGGATGAATAGGCGGCCTTGACCATCGGGGCCCCACCAGTGGCAACAATCAGATCTGCCTGACGCATCAATGCTGTGGTCTTTTCCAAAGACGGTTCCTCTATGCATATAACAAGATCTTCAGGATAACCCATGTTTTTCAACAGTCTCCTGATATCCTCAACACATTGCCACGTACAGTGCTTTGCTCTCGGATGAGGGGAGAATATCGTTGCATTCCTTCCCATGATCGCATTCATCGCGCCGATAAAAACAACCCCCATTGGCACAGTAACGGGAACCAAGGATGCAACGACACCCACAGGTTTGGCGATCTTGACAAGTTGCTTTTCTTCATCAACATCGACAATTCCCACTGTCTTTGCGAGATTGTGGTCTCTTGTTATTCCACGTGCCCTGGCCTTTGTTCTCTGAACTTTGCTTTCCAGGCGCCCCATCTTTGTCTCATTGAAATTTATTTCTGCCCATTCCTCAGCCTTGTTGATAGCAAGCCAGCCGATGGCCTTTGAAATGCAGCGTACATCTTCCTGCCCTAAATCAGCTATTTTTGCCATCGCTCTTTTTGCTCTTTCAACCAAAGATGCAATATATTCATTAGTCTCCTGACTGATTTCCTTTACTTCTGTCATTTTATTACCTCCTATTTTGAATTAAGTTGTTTCGTGCTATAAGATTCTCTGCTCGCTGAAGGATTGGCAGATCGATCATCTTCCCGTTGTAGGAAACTGCACCTTTCCCATCCTTCCTGGCATCCTCATAAGCACTTATAATTTTTCCCGCCTCTGAAATTTCAGCCTCTGACGGCGAGAAAATTTCATTTATCACATCGACATGTGAAGGATGTATGCAGACCTTGCCGGTAAAGCCCATCGCCTTTGCCTTCATACAATCGGCCCTTAGCCCTTCAATGTCATGTATCGCTGTATACGGAGTATCGAGAACATCCAGCTTAAGTCCTTTGGCTATATAGACAAGAGATTGTCTGGCAAATTCAATCTCCAGTCCCTCTCTCGTTCTTTCTACTGAAAGATCCCTCGCAAGATCTTCCGCACCAAGTTGTATTGCATCTATAAGTCCAGAAGAACTCAAAATCTGACGGGCATCAGATATTCCTTCTGCTGTCTCGAGAAGTGGAATGAGGCTTGTGTGCTTTTCCCGTTCTGATCCGGAGAGGGAGAAAAAGATCATTTCATAAGCAGCAACAGATTTTTCATTTGCTTTTGGCAAGATGATTCCGTCGGGAGACAAAGGAATGATCTCCATCATGTCTTTCAATCCCCAGATAGTATTCAGTGCATTTATGCGAACAATGACCTCTTTCTCATACTGTCGTTCATGCAGATACTCAACTACGTTTTTCCTGGCTTTCTCTTTCTCCTCAGGACTCACGGAATCTTCAAGATCCAAAATCACTGCATCAGAAGAAATCGTTCTTGCCTTGTTGAGCATCTTTTCAGAACTGGCTGGCACATATAGCAATGACCTGCGCAAAAAATCTGACATGATTTCCTCCTTATCAGCCAAACACCATAGTTGGCAGCCACATGACTGTTGCTGGTACAAAAGAGACAATCATCAAAGCAATAATCAGAGACAAAAGATAAGGTGCTATCCTCTTCACTATCTCGGAAAAAGAGAGAGTCGTGATTGACTGAAGAATGTATAGACATATTCCTACTGGAGGTGTTATCAGACCAATCATGAGATTGAGGACCATGATGATTCCAAAATGTACAGGATCTACACCAAATGATGTCATGATCGGAAGGAGGACAGGAACAAGAATAATCAGAGCAGCTCCAGCTTCCATGAAACACCCAACTATCAGAAGAAATATATTGACAACAATCAAGGCCGCCCATTTTGAATGAATGAAGGTTTCGAAGAATGCAAGTACAAGCTGCGGAATCTGTTCGTTGGCCATGATCCATCCAAATACCTGTGCAGCACATAGAATCGACATTGTCGGTACGGTTGTCCTTACAGTCTCAATCAGCACTTCCTTGAATTGTCTGACAGTCATTTGCTTATACAGAAAAGCAAGTGCCAATGAATAAAGGATTGCAATCACAGCAGATTCTGTAGGGGTGACAATTCCAGTAAATGTGCCAAAAAGTATGATCACAGGAGTCAGAAGGGACAAGAAAGATTTTCCGAGAGTCCTTCCAAGAACCCTGAAGCCCTCCCACTTTTCCCGTGGATATCCATTCCTGACTGCCTCTATCGTTACCATGACAGCCAGACAGACAGCCATAATGACTCCAGGAATAGCTCCACCAAGAAAAAGCTGACCGATCGAAACTGAAGCGGCAACTCCATAAAGCACACAAGGAATACTTGGTGGAATAATCGGGCCTATGATTGAGGATGCACCAGTAATGGCCGCTGCAAAACCTTCATCATAGCCTGAGTCCTTCATAGCCTTGATCTCAATCTTTCCAAGGCCGGCGCAGTCAGCAACGGCAGAACCCGACATACCTGCAAATATCACAGAAGCAAGTATATTCGCATGTCCGAGTCCACCAGGTATATGTCCTACCGCCTTGTTCGCAAAATTGAAGATCCTGTCTGTAACTCCACCATAATTCATTATGTTGCTTGCCAGAATGAAAAATGGAATTGCGAGAAGGACAAACTGATTTGCTCCTGCAACCAGACGCTGCGCAACAAGCATGAAAGACAGACCTTCAGCAAGCATGTAGATACCAGAACAGAAGAGCATAGAGAATGCGACTGAACCATTCATGAGAAGTACTGCAAGGAAGATTAAAAAGAAAAGTCCCATGTTCATTTTTCATTCTCCTTGCCTGTCAGGAGACAAGCGATATTGTAAGAAAGGTGAATCAAGATCAGAAGAGATCCGATGAATACGCCACTGTAGACATAAGAAAACGGAAGACTTAGAGCCGTTGACTTTATCTTGTCCTGTACCAGCATGAATTTGAACGAATACGGAAGAAGATACAGGAAAAAACCGAACGTCATGAATGAAAGAACAATGTCCACTATCCGGTGAGCCTTTGCACTCATCATATTCACAAACATTTCGACTTTCACGTGATCCTTTTTCGTTACGCAATATCCGACACATACAGAGATGAGCCAGATGAACACGAAACGGGCGAGCTCCTCTGTCCACACTAGAGGCTGATTGAGAAAATACCTGCAGATTATGCCAAGTGTCGTAATGACAATAAGGACAATCAGGCAAACTATTGCTATGTACTCCTCAATTCGACAGAGTACATCAATTAATCTTTTGAATTTTGTCATTTATTAGTCGTCCTTTGGGAGAAGCCCAGATGTAAAATCTGAACTTCTCATTTTTCAATTACTCCTGAACACTCTGGATCACATCGTATATTCCATCCATCCACTGTGGACTGAACTCATCTATCACGCTTTGGGCATTCGTTCTGAAGGATTCAACATCAGGAGTTAGTATTTTCATCCCTTCATTTTGCAGTTCACGCATCATCTCCTCTTCACTATCGCTAATCGCCTTTGATGCATTTACAACTGCATTATCCACTGCTGTCTGCACTATCTGCTTAATATCATCTGGCAGGCTCTGCCATTTTGATTCAGGCATTGCAAAACAGACAACTGCAGTTACATGCCCTGTAAGGATAAGTCTGTTCTGAACTTCATAAAATTTCATGGCAATAATATTTGCGAGAGGATTCTCCTGTCCATCGACAACACCTTGCTGCAGACCTAGATAAAGCTCCCCATATGCAAGTGGTGTCGGATTTGCGCCAAGGGCTTTTCCTGTCGCAATTGAAATAGGAGAATCGATTACCCTGAGTTTGAAACCTTTGAGATCTTCAGGAGTCATTACATCAATGTTGTTGCACGTAAGATGCCTTGTGCCAAAATAATATGTTCCGAGAACTCTGATATTCGTTTCTTCTGCCATTTTGTCCCACATTTCATCCGATGCCGGTCCATTAGCAAAGGCTAAAGCATGTTCTGGACTCCTGAAGATGTATGGTGCATCAAACAACCCAAGCGTCGGGAAATAAACAGCCAGAGCAGAAGGTCCAGGAGATCCGATGATATCATTTATATCATTAGCAATCATGTCGACCATTTCCTTTTCATTTCCAAGCTGTTCAGAAAAATAAGCAGTTGCCTTTATCCTTCCACCACCCCTTTCATTGAGTTCATCGACAAGCCCCTGATATGCAGGCCCTACAACGTGCGATGCCGGCTGATTCGTTGCAAATCTGAATGTGTAGACCTCCTGATCATCTGTGTTTCCCCCTGCAAACACAGACAGCACACAAATAGATGCAAGTACTGAAATGAGTAAAACCTTCTTGAACATTATATCCTCCTTTTTATTCATTGAGGCCCGAGCGAATAGCATCAGCGATTCCCTCTGCGTCAATACCATATTTATGCATCATGTAGTCTCTTGATGCAGTCTCTCCGAAATGATCCTGGAAGCCCAATCGTGTAACTTTTCCAGGATGTGTTTCTGATGTAACAGCGCATACGGCCATTCCCAATCCACCAATCACTGAGTGATTCTCTGCAGTGACTATCCAGCCAGTACTCTCCATGCACATTGCTATTGCTTCTTTGTCTATAGGCTTTATAGTCGGCATATGCAGGTGCATGACATTGATCCCTTCTTTTCTAAGCTGATTGACTGCGACAATACCCTGATAAGTTGTAAGTCCTGTGGTTATCAGGCCTGCGTCTTTCCCTTCTGAAAGTATCTCTGCCTTATTGAATCTGAACTGATAGTCAGCAGAATGGAACAAAGGAAATTTGCCTTTATTTGTCCTTATATATACAGGTCCGATGCAATCTGCGGCATAGGCAAGAATCTGTTCTAGTTCAATAGCATCCCCTGCGTCAAAAACTTTCATCCTCGGAATTGCCCTCATTGCCGCTATATCGAGCACAGATATGTGCGTACCTCCGTTCTTCTCGCTTGTAATGCCCGCGTAAGTTCCGATCAGTTTCACGTTCTCATCGTTGTAACATACAGAATTGACAACCTGATCAAGCGCACGCTGAGACATGAAACTTGCAAAGGTAGAGGCAAATGGAATGAGCCCTGTTGCGGCCATACCGGATGCATAGCCAATCATGTTCTGCTCCGCAACTCCGAAATTGAAATACCGATTTGGATATTTTTCTTTGAAAACATTGCTGCCGGATGCTTTACCCAGATCTGCCTCGAGGACGACAAGATTTGGATGTTTTTTTGCAAGGGAAAGCAATGTCATTCCATATGTTTCATTCGTATCTCTTGTTTCAGTCATTCTTTTTCCCCTTCTGAAGATCCGACAGACCTTCCTCATACTGCGATTCATTCAGTTTGCCACTGTGCCATTTGTAATTTCCTTCCATGAAACGGACACCCCTACCCTTGATCGTTTCAGCGATGACAACAGAAGGCTTACCATTTTTATTCTTCAGGAAACCAGAAATAGCTGATGATAGCTTTTCTGTATCATGTCCATCGCAGGAACATACGTTCCAGCCAAAAGATTTCCATTTCAATTGCAGATCGCCTAGATCCATGACATCATTAGTCATTCCATCGACCTGACAATGATTGACATCAACAACAGCTATCAGGTTTTCGAGTGAATAATGAGAAGCGGCCATTGCAGCCTCCCACACCTGGCCTTCATCGCATTCTCCATCTCCTAGGACGGCATAGACATTTGCACAAGATCCCAAATGCTTGAGGGCAAGAGCCATTCCGCCCGCTGCCGAAAATCCTTGTCCCAATGGCCCAGTCGAAAACTCAACACCAGGAACTTTCAACCTGTCAATATGCTTTGGAAGCCTTCCTCCATCGCAGTCAAGCTCACGGAGCCTTTCCTTTTCAAAGAACCCGAGATCAGCAAGCATCACATAAAGAGCAGGCCCTGCATGGCCCTTTGAAAGTACAAGCCTGTCACGGCCCGGATCATTCATATTCATTGGCGAATAGTTCATGATTCCATATAAAAGAACGGTCAGTATCTCAATTACAGACAACGATCCCCCGAAGTGTCCTCCGCCAGCACTATTTATGGCCTTGAAGGTTTCCAGACGTAATTCGTCGGCCTTTTCCTGAAGCATCATTACTGATCACCTCCCTACTACAACGTTGTAGTAATTTTGTTATTAAAATCATCACATGGGTTTTTCATCTTGTCAAATCTTTTCAAACTCCTGCTGTATTAACGTCTATTCATAACGAAAATACTTGTAGGAAAAAAGTTTTTAATAACATCATATATAAAAGCAATTTATGCAAAAATAAAATTATTTGAAATTTAACTTAATTAAATCCTCTTATAGTTGTTACATTAGAAAAATGCTTTTATAATTAAATTAGAGTTTAACTATAACGTTTTAGAGAAATTGTATGAAAAGAGAAAAAACAGTTCGTCTTAGTGACATTGCAAACAAAGCGGGCGTATCAGTATCTGCCGTTTCAAAAACACTCAATGGAAGTAGTGAAATACCTGCAGCCACGCAAGAGAGGATCATGGCGATTGCAAGGGAACTCAATTATCACCCGAACTTTTCTGCACGTAGCCTCCGCCTTGGAAAATCACGGATAATTGGTGTGATAATTCCAAATAATGACTTTTCATATAATCAGGTTCTCACAGGAATCTCTAAAGCACTCCAAGACACTGACTATACCCCTATTTTCATATCGACAAAAGATGACCCTGAATATGAAAAAGCAGCAATCAAGAAGCTCCTATCAATTCCTGTTGACGGCATTCTATCTGTTCCTGTATCGATGGACAGCTACAAGAAAGTACTTGTTCCGGTCGTCTTTATGTCGCGTTATCCATACAGGGACACAAAGACAGGAAAAATAAGAAAAACCGATGACAATTATGTCATTACAGATGATTATGAAGGCCAGAAACTAGCAACATCAAAACTGATAGATATATGTGGTGAGAATATATACATCTTACTTGGTTCTGATAATCTCAAGACAGTAGCAGGAATAAAGGAACACATCAGACTTTGTGGATACAGACAAGCACTTGAAGAGAGATCAATACCATTTAATCCGGATCGTGTGTTCTGGAATACTACATCATTGGAAAATGCTTGTCGCATCACAGAGGAAGTCTATAAAATTGCTTCTCCCCCATTTGGTCTCATGGTTGCAAATGATTACTTTGCAATCGGAGTAATAAACTCACTTACAAGACACGGCCTTAATATACCAAAACAGGTCAAGATAATTGGATTTGATGACCTGGAGATGGCTGCATATCTCACACCGCCACTGTCAACGATACATTGTTCACGATATACACTTGGAACATGTGCAATTCAGCATATGCTGTCGATAATACAGAACAAGAACCGAGAAGCTATACAGACAATCTTCCAGCCTGAATATAAGGCAAGGTCTTCGACGTAAGCAGAATCAGCATTGCATATAGTTCATTACTTTCTCTAAGACAGCTTTCTATCTGAAATCTGGCAGATATGAATATGGAAACTTGTAATGTTGATTGAATCTTTTTCAAATGCATGTTGAATGAAATTCCGTTCGCATTATATTGAAATGACGAAAGATATTACCTAGATTAAAAAATAACACAAACGATAATTTACACTTTTTTACAGATAGTGCTTCTACTCGAATTGATATAACTATACTTAATTAGAACGATATTTTAAAATACAAACACTTTGTGACAAAAATGTAGTTATTTCAATGAAATTTAAATCTCAACATAAAAGCTTGTGTATACAATATCTCCACATGCGTGGAGCAAACAAACTGGAAGGCCCTCGCTCCTTCTACTTGTCAGAAACATCTCCACATGCGTGGAGCAAACAACATCAGATACTGACGCTTAGCAGATGCATCAGAAACATCTCCACATGCGTGGAGCAAACCAAACAACACCAGCAAGTTCTGCCTCAATCTCGGAAACATCTCCACATGCGTGGAGCAAACTAAAGCCTTATACCACCACGAGAAGAACCGTAAGAAACATCTCCACATGCGTGGAGCAAACGTAGAAAAATCTCTACCAATCTCAGCAACATAAGAAACATCTCCACATGCGTGGAGCAAACCTAAAGGGAGCTTCTTATTCTTGAAAATCAAATAGAAACATCTCCACATGCGTGGAGCAAACGCTCCTTCCGTTAAACAAGTGATGTATATCTTAGAAACATCTCCACATGCGTGGAGCAAACGTTGCGTCGCAAAAACTTCATTCACTCGCTTCGGAAACATCTCCACATGCGTGGAGCAAACATACGCTCCTGAAGTTCGCGCTGATATCTCATAGAAACATCTCCACATGCGTGGAGCAAACTTACAATTTAGTTAGTCGGAGGATTACTAGATGGAAACATCTCCACATGCGTGGAGCAAACAGCGACATATAGGTGTATTTTATCTTAGTAACACCATATATAGTAGTACTAAACCTCGCTAATCTTGTCAAAAATCAGTGGAAGCCCATTAATAGCTCGTATATTATCCAGTCCATATCCAAGTTTCGAGATCTTGTAGTATGGTGCCTTCCGTATACTCTCTATAATTACCATGCTCGAACTATCCCGAGCACTTTTGAGCAGATATTCTACAACACTTTTAGCTACAGTATCCTTTACGCCAGAAACGAAAACATTTGGTCTAATTTCTATGAACCAAAGCTTCATTCTCCCTCTAACTGCAGGAGGAATATCATCTGCCATAACAACAATCATCTTAAATCACTCTCCAAGAATTCGACTCAAATCATTCGGCAATCTTTCCATAAGACAAAACTCTGAAACACATTCACGGAATCGATTCAATAACTTCTTTCTGTCATATGTACATCCGAGTTCAGCAGTCATTCGAAAAGCGAACGATACACAAAGCTTGTCTTTATACAGATCAGAAATATCATAGACAAATGGAAGAGGACTTCCTGTATGGATAAAACCAACATGAGGAGACAATCCTGTAGAAATGATAGCAGACAATACAAGCGAGTATAAAGCCGCATTAGCAGCAGTCAGAATTTTGTTAGTTGTATCACTCATATGAAATTGTCCAGGAACAAATCGACGACCAACCCAACCAACTCCATATTCTTTCGCATAAGCCTCATACGATTCACGTACTCTCAGCCCCTCCTTTCCCATGAGTTCGCTTATCGACAATGATTCAATATTCTCATCAGGAAATCGTTGTGCAAAAAGCCTTCTTGCCACAACTAACCTCTGAGATGGATTTGTCGCCAGCTCTATTTGTCTGCGCATTTTTCTAGTATCTGATGTCGGACTCTGACTGATTGCATAGAACAATAAGGAATCCTCTCCAACCCAACATACTGTGGTATTTGCAGAGGATAGTACTTTGACAGCTTCATGAGTAATACTAGTACCAGGGCCAAGAAGCAAGGTGGAGATTGTTGCAATAGGCAAACGAACAACGAAGCCTCCAGCATCAATCCATTTCACTGAACTGTCATCAATTTCTACTCGTCCACGTTCCAGATATAGAAAAGGATATCTATCCTTGATTTGAGGAAGATTATCATGCGTGATTTTAATTAAGAGGCGGTCACTCGTCGGGAAACTCCTTTATCACTGTCACATATCGTGATTCATATTCCTTATGGTCTCCAAAGCAGATAGGAACATCATTAAGAATCAGGACCTCCCCCATTTCAGGATAATTGCCCTCGATCACACGAAACTGGATTTTCAGATTCCCTACAATAGGTTTGAGCACGATATCGACATCGCATTCTCTTTCACATATTCCAGCAAACACTGGCCTTGACGGTACACAATTCTTCCTACCCAAGCACAAAGGCCATACTGGCATATGCAAAGCATCAGCAATCTCTGTACACAGATCGCAAGGAACAGTTATGATAACTGCAAACCGAGCATCTTGCAAATACTGTTTATATAAAATCTTTGCACCGCCTCCAACAGAAAAACTACCATCACGTTTACGCGGTATAAGAAGTGAATTCCATCCCTTCGATGAATATCCATTTCCTATCACTTGATAGTCCGTCATCTGAATGTTTGAACCATAGGAAATGACCTGTTGAGGAAGTGGCGACAAACGCCCAAGCAAATCACGTTGAGGTCCTCCCTTTCCAAGTGCCGCCAGTATCATTCCAAGAACTCCAGACTTTGTCGGAAAAGGCAATGTCTCGCGTACTCCAAACTTTGAGTCATGCCCCCAAGCCTGCAAGGGGCCTTCCAACCACAAGACGATATACATGCACAATACTCCTTCTATATCAGGAACGTCCAATCACATCACAGATTGATTTGCAAAGCTGATCAATGCCAAATTCTTCGACATCTCCATACTTAAACTCAGCAATCAACCCATACATCGAACCAAACAATTTCTCATTTCTTAGAATTGCATTTTCCATAGCAATCCTGCTTGGTTCGAGATACCCTTCACCTTTAGACTGCACAGGCTTGTCAAACGAAATTGACAAAGGCTGACCTTTTCTGATGAGAATATGCGCATAATCCCAAGGACAATATCCCGTGAATGTAGTCTGTTTCGCTGCAGGAACCGCAATGAAAAGTGCTCTTGTGAAAATATCAACAGCCTTAGTCAGATCTTCCGTACCATGGAGATTATTCGCCAATATACCTAGGTCAAGACTGATATACCTGTAATATGTACCAGAACTGAATTCATTCGCACCAATGTGACCTGCCCCAGTTTCAGTCGACTCAGAAATATAGTCATCAACAGCCGTAAAATAATCAACAGCAGAGGAAATCCTATGTGTCGTGATAGCATGAGAGAAGGAAGATGCCGCTGTAACATTCAGCTCTGTAGCATTTGCCACCATTCTCCCAAACAAAGCTATATCAAGACCATCAAGATCGGTCAAACCTTTGATTCCACATTCCTTTAGCAGTTTTGGCATCGCTTTTTCAAGATCCTTATCAAGCGTTTTCTTCTTGATCTCTGTCTGATAATCAACTACACCATCAGCATATTCGGCAAGAGTCTTTAATTCGTTCTCAGAAATAAAGAAAAGTGTATCTTTGCTTTTTTGAATAGCAGAAGCCATACGAGCAATATATTCTTTCTTTTCTTCAGAGCACACTCCACAGCACCGTTCTTCAATCATATCTGCAATCTTTCTTGTCCGGACAGCAATATGCACATCAAGATCTCTTAAGGCCAAACGTACCTGCCTCTTCCAGCACTGACTGCTCACTCTTCCTCTCTCGACGCCACCAACAACAGCTGTTTTTGGAGAGCCAACATCATCTCTATTGAGACAAGTGACAGGAAATGATTGTAAAATGTGAAACTCAATTCTTACTCCACGATAGTCTTGCATAATGATTATTCCTCCATTTTTTCTATAGGCAAAAGCCGCAACATACCCATTCCAAATCCTTTACCTGGACCTATTCCAGATCGGGCAATCCGTACAAATTTTTCATAGTCAACGACATCCAAAATACCAGACAAATCCACATAAGACAGAGTTATTCGCCTACCATCGTTGCTTTTCATTTTCATTATTCCTGATGAAATCTTTTCTGTTTCATTAGTATTGAAATGTACTCCATAGGAATTTTCTCTTGTGACAAGCCAATTAACAACTTCCATATGTTTATAAAAAACCTTCACGACCTTTCCATCTTTCTTCGACACAGGAGAAATTCTAAGTTTGAATGCATACGTCCTGTTTTCCCAAAAGCGATCAGGAATGACTTTAGTTTCAATCTGCAAAGAGTTTATCGCATCAGGCATCACCTCAGACTGGACAAGAACATCCATATCTCCCATACCACCATAGTCAAGAAAATATAGAAAATTTCGCTTCTTTTCATATGGGAACAGGCTATATACAAGCTGGTGTATATCGTATTCATCTATTAAATGCATTTTCAGCTGCTGAATACGTGGTATACGCAGACGAGACAAGAATAGATCACTCATTCTCATCCTCCTCTACGTCACCGAGATAATTCTCAGCCCAGCGCTTTCGGACATCGTCTCTATTATTCTTAAAAGCCAGTATGTCATATAGAATTCCACCAAAATCCAAATTGCCACATTTGGCAGTAAGATATGCAAGTGACGGCCTGAGAACGACAATCAATTCATTGATGTTTTCAGCTGAAAGAACACGCATAAAGCGTGGCGAAAAATTACCATCTTCCTTATCTGTGGCAATATGAAACGCTCTGCCTAATCCAACACTCCCATTCGTATTCTGCTTTGATTTCGCAATGCATGCTCCAATCAATGCAAAGGCCCTGCGCTCATCGTCGTATTGTAAATCCACTCCGAATCGGTACAAAACTTGCCAAATTTTCCATTCAGAAACCTCTTTGTCAGCGCGCTTGAAGTATGCCACCAAACCTTTGTCTTTTCCTTTCAAAGAGAATAAATAGTCCACAAACTTCTTAATAAACTCTTTACTCCGCATCCTTTTTCCTTCCTCTAGCACTTATCCGTCTGTGGTTTATCCAGCACATTACTTCCCTTGCTGTCTCATGCCGGCACATCCTGTCATAAATCGTATAAGCCTCTGCAAGCAGTTGATGCATAAGACTGGAATGCCATTTACTGTCTTCAGTCTCTGCACAGAGGATAATTTCATCTGAAAACCTATCAGCAACAACCCAAAAGCTAGAACTTGCAGCATCTTTGATACCACTGATATCTTTTTCTTTCATGCCCATGTTTTGGTAATACCCAGAAACAGCATGACCAATTGAATTTGATAAGTATTCGACCTCAGCCAAATACATTTTTAGTCTATAGTAGAAATCAGTATCCAAACTGTCAGATGACAATTCAATCTGTGATTCTACATAATTATCTGATTGTTTGACGCTCTGGTCTCCACTATTTGTACTGACTTTCAAACCTCCTGCCCAAATGGAAAATGACTCAAAAGATGCCTTCGTACGGTTCCAATGTGAAGATAGTATCGCACAGTCAAATTGAGCCTCTCCAACGACATACACACTTTGTAACAAAGCCTCCAACGAACGCCAGGGTTTCCTCGAAGGGCTTACATAGATCGCTTTATGTTTTATCTTATCGCAAGCAATAAACGGCTCAAAATAACCATCCTTTATGTAACTTGGATAGACTAGACCCTCGGTATACTTTATTCCATCATCACAAAACAATACGAACCGTGATAGAGCAATCAACCATGAATAGACAGAGTGTTGCAACATCTGTGCATTATCATCATCCTCACACTCCGGCATCATCTCCCATGGTGGACGTGCATCGATCCTAGCATTGGGCATCATTCTGAGGATCTCGTCGCTACATAAATAGTTGAGATATATACCCTCCCGAATTGATCTGCCCATCATGCAGATCTGCAGATACCCAGCACTGCCTCCGAGACTAGGCCCGGCCTTGGCACTTATAGTCTTTCCGAAAAAAGACTTACTTAGTGCCCCTATGTTACTTACTCGTTTTCCTCCTGGAGCATAGTTCATCAACTGTATTAGAAACAGGGCCCTATCCGCATCGCTAATCTCCTGTGCGTTTTGTGACTCGAATACAATGCTGTCATTACTTGAAGCCAAATCAGGCTGATAAGTGAAGAATATTTCCTTTTCTTTAGCATCCTCACGCATCTTCAATTGTGGCATCTGCAAAAAAGGTTTCTCTCCATATAAATCAAACAATTGCCTATGTGATAAAAGATAATTTTGTGAAGCAACAGAAAGACCATCAACACCTAATGTGATCCAGTCAGTCTCATTTTTTAATTGGACAGACGCCTGAGCAATAGCTATCAATAACTTCATGATAGCTATTTTCTGTATTGGATTTCCTGCGATATCAACTAAAGTGTCATCATAAAAGATATCCAACAGTGACACCTGTCCATGACCAACGATAGGAATCCACTTCTCATCAACAAGGCAGAATGAATACTGGCTCAACGTTTTTCCCTCCCTTTTTCAAAAGTATAACCCAAAGTAGATGAATATGTGATTTCAGACATCTCATTCCCATATATATCTGCAAGCCGATCACTGTCCTGACATGCAAATAGAACGGTCAGCAAATCGTCAGTCTCTTCATGTCCAACATAAATAAACTTTGAAAGAAGTCGCAAAATTACCTTGTTGTGTACATCCAAGTCTGAAATATGGTTTTCTGGCACTTTCACTATTGATTCCTCAAGTGCAAACGATATAATTGCACGAGATTCTGGAGTATTGGCATTAAACAAGTCTAGACAAGTACCATCAACAAGCCATAACCTTCCTGAGTTGACATCGACACGCGAAAGAATCAGTACTCGTGAAGAACTCAAATCCGAATATCTTGTGCATACTTCTTCGTCAGGCAATACGTGTCCAACTCTTGCCTGTGCCCGAATCGCCAAAGACTCCAGCTTTGTCCGATGTTCAGCCAGTTTCCAACGAAGCACCTGTATCTGAGGCAATGCAGAACAGTCAAAGTTGTCGTCATATACTTCTTCTAGAATTGGCCGTATATCATTAGGAACGATCAGCTTGTTCCTTGCACAAAACGAACGAAGAGACATATAGAGAATGAAAGGTTCATAGACAGCCGCGCTTGGACCGAGCACATGAGGATTTGTCTCAACATTTTTAAGTTGAGGATGAATGAGATGACAGACAGCATTTCCTGTTCTTTCCATATGGTTATGACGCCATAATCGCCCAATGCGCTGGAAAACCATATCAGCAGGAGCCAATCGAGTGAAAAGTACATCCGCATCAATATCTAAAGATTGCTCAAGGACCTGTGTCCCGATCAATATACAGCCCGATCCTGAAAGTCTCGAATTCCAGCCTTCTTTTCCAAACATCTGTACATATCTGCGTTCCTTCTTCCTCCTGTCTGTACCAATAAATCTCGAATGAAGAATACCTACTTCACAAATACCGTCACAACGTGCTGCCATAACACGGTAGAGAAACTGAGCTTCATCCACCGTGTTTTCTATCCAAAGGACATATCTGCCACAAGAAGCCTCCTCAATAGCTTTGTCTATCGCGTTATCGTAATTCTCTTCATGCTCAAGAACCACAATCTTGACGCTGTTTTCCTCAAGTCCCATACATGAGACCTTCCCTGAATCGTTAACAGCTGTCACGGAAGGATATTCTTCAGACAATACCTGTGAACCAGAAAGACCAAGAAGATTTCGTCTACTACTAGTACGGAGCGTGGCACTTAAGATTATGACCGTAGCACCAAGATCTCTAAGCTCCTTAACAAGCCTGTCAATTAGATTACTGGTATAGCTATCATAGCTGTGTACTTCATCGAGTATCACTACCTTACCAGCAAGACCAAATGCCCTGACTGCAGAATGCCGTACTGCAATGATACTCATCAATGCTTGGTCTATCGTACCAACGCCAAAAGGTGCCAAAATTAACCTTTTACGACTGTCAAACCAGTCAGGATCCGAAAACTTTCCAGAAAAGACGACATTGTCCAATACAGATCCACCAAACACAAGCTTTGCACTCACTTTTTCCCCAACAAGGACTTTATCCAAAAATGCAATAACCCGTTTGTACATCTCACGAGAAGTCACTGCCGTTGGTAATGCAAAATAAAGGCCCTCTGCTTCTCCCTTAGCCAAAAGTCGATAAGCACAATAAAGCGCAGCCTCTGTCTTTCCACTTCCCATCCCGGCCTCAAGAATGTAAACGCCAGGACCAAGTGCCATATCAGACAACAAAATCTGCTCAGGGCGCATATCAAAACCAAAAATATCCTTAAATAACAAACCTTGCTTATATGAATGCCTGCGAAATCCTGCAGCAAGTACTCTTTCAATGAAAACTGTATCGCCCTCACGGATAAGATCAGCTAGAGACACAGAGGAACTGATCCAGTCAGACACAATGACAAGTCCAAGCAGAAAATCGACAAGAAATGATGGCATATCATGTGGAATCTCTGCTCCGAAAACATCTTCAAGTTGTGTCAAGAGCATCAGTCTTGCATCCTGCCAAGGCTTTCCCCCTGCAATTTGTGAAGTTGGAATCGGTGCGGCCTGTATCATCGCACCATGATGTGCTCCTGCAATATATGCAATTGACTCTCCAAAAATATCTTGTAAAGTAGCTTGACTTACAACCGAATGATGGGGTGCATTACTTGGTGGTACTGTATCATCAAGACAAAGATTTACCTTGCGCTCAAATTTAGAAGATTCTGAAAGATTTGAAATTATTCGTTTTTGAAAAGAGGGATATATCTTTCCTATATCATGTAAGGCTGCAATCAGCTGAAAACCTTTCGGAAAGAATCCTTTTACATCAAGATACGGGAACATATCTTTTAGACTGCTAGCCACAAGGCCTGTGCCACGACAATGTTGGTATACAGTCATGCCAGGAATCGAGAATCCATTCATATCGCAACCATCTGTCTTCGCAAGACAATCGTCTGGATTAATTTCTGTCTCTTGAGCTTTCGCCTTCTTCAAACTATAACCAATACGTCTCATATCAAATCTCCGTCAATGCCATAAACCTTGCTAAACACATTGCCTTCTACCAAATATATCTAGCTCACGATTTATTCATGCAAACACATTGAACCTACGTTGTTCCTATAGATAGCCCTAATTCTACTCTCCTTATTTTTATTTTCTCATCTCATATATGACATATACTGTCCTACTGTTCTTAAATTTTAAAATTTAATTACTCATTTTAGGCACACCTGATGCACAAAGTTTCCTTATACTGAAGGAATCTAACACACCTTGATCTACTCCAACCAAAATAATGCTTTATAAAATGGCAATCCTCTCCATTGACTCAGTAACAAGTCTTTGGCGCAAGTGGCCACAAAAAAATCAAGATGAGCCATACAAAGCTAGAAGATGAATTCAGAGAACTGTGACAGGCATATAAATAATTATGCTTTATTTATAACATGATGATGAAAAGCTCAATTCTGTGCCTGTTATTTCACAAATAGACTTGGAACAATGGCAATTTTATATTCAGACTTAATAATTAGGTCTAACGTAACGAGACCAGCAAAAACTATCCCTGAAGATTAAAGTGATCAAAATCGGAAACTGTATTTCAGCAAAAGAATCCATGATTCAATTATTCAAATATATTATTTAGAAAACATATACTACAAATTTAAATACACATCAAAAAAGGCTTAGCCCTTTCCGGCAGCAGATAATCTTTTTTTGAAGTAATCCCTTAATGCATTGTCCTGACAATAAATATAACATCCCTTCTGTCCTCTTGAGAGTAATGTCTTATACGTATTCCGGATGATTTTATCGGCAAGAACCCTATCTTCTTGTGTTTTCCCCCTCGGTATAGAGGAGTCCCTGCGATCCCTCTTTGTATAGTCAGTAACAACTTCATTGTTTTTGTATACCATGTCCAGACCTATGATTATTCCAACATACTCAAATTCCAGTCCCTGCGTAGAATGGATGCATCCGACTTGTTCAAATGAATCTGGATCCGTCGCAAACTGTTCTGTAGTGAAATTCCATTGAGCTTTAAAACCTCCAGGAAGAATGATATCCATCTTTGATTTGTCATTTTGGCTGAGCCATGGATAGCAGTAACCTGCAATCATCCTTGCTTTGTTATTAGTATTTTTTGTTCGAAGTGCATCTCTCATCTCACATGCATCATCAAAAACTTCAATATCATAGTCCAGATCAAAATATGAGTAATTCGCCGTATGTCTGATTTGCAGAACATCATCAAGAAAAGCTATATATCCATCGGATCCATTGCATCTGAACTGGGAAGTGAGCTTCAGGCTGTCATTGCAATGTACTATGGCACCAAGAGCCTCTGCCTGCTTTTTTATCTCATCAATTGTTCCAATATCCCTAACATGAACTATCTGTCCTTCATCCACGAAGAATACACTGATTCTAGAAGCATTGATTATTTCTTTTACCTGATTTTCGCCCAAATTAGAATATATACCAGACTTCGCAGTCAATCTATGCGCCTCATCGCACAAGAGACAGGTATATGTATCAGCATTCAACTTATAACAAGTTCCTGCACTTTTGAACAAACCTCTCAGATAGGAAAGTTTATGTTTTCCCTTTATCAAGCTCTCAGAGAAGGTATATCTTGGAGCACTTGTCTTCGTGACATAGGCACATGAAAAACCATTATTGATTATTTTTGCCAAGAGATTGATAGCAATAACAGACTTACCTGTTCCAGGCCCTCCTTGAACAATTATTGTATGTTTTTTGGAATCATTGACAGAGTTTTCGACAAGCTTAAGAATCGTAGAGTACGCTACTAGCTGTTCGTCAATCATATCGAATTCCGTATTGCCGTTTAGGATACGCCCTACCTCTTCCTGCAATGATTTCGATGGCCTCAGTTTTCCATTTTCAAGTATCTCAAATAGATTTTTCTTTGCGGGCTTTGGTACATATCGTGATATGAATTCCGATAATCCATAACCATCTTCCTTCAAAAATACAGGTGCATCAGACAGCGCTTCCTTATATCGGATATTACAGATCTGATCTCTATTTTCCTCTTTATAATTATGAAGAAATGCACAGGGAATAAGACCTATATCATTCTCTCTTACGGCTTCATTAAAATTTTCTATTAATTTTGCATACGAATATGCCTGTTGTGACGGATGAGGAACATCCCTTTCTGCTCCTCCTGTAAAAGCTTTCACTACATTCTCACGAGTAGTAGCACGACAGGTTTCCCATTGCTTCAACTCTACAATTACAACATTGTTGCGGACACCATCATTGCCACCAATCATAAAGTCAACACGTTTTGATGTTAATGGTATCTGATACTCTAGAGCAACCTGAACATCATCATCTATCTTCCGATTCGATATGATCATTCCGATTTTAGGTAAAGAATTCTCCCAAGATCTGTACTCTGCACGGCTCTCCCTTGGAATGCCTAAAGATGAAAACAAGACTTCGATTTTTGATGCAATAACACCATTGATCAAATCCCGTTGGAAAGACTCTTTATTACCTGAATATACAATCATCTCTACACCCGCAATCTTATACGACACAATGATAACGCATCATATCTTCAGATTCCAATATCAATACCAAAATCTTCCAACCAAGCAGTACACACAAATAACTCTTTTAAAACATCAAATTAAAAATAATTCTAAATAAAATCAGAAATCGCAAAGCACATACTTACCTATTACATTGAGAGTATTCGCGTATGCTTTCATAAGAAAATAGCTTTTATCAAAGCTGGAGATTATCAGAAGCTCAAATAATTATGCAAACAGTGGATGATGTGAGTACTAGTTTTGTTTTTCCTTAATGAGCCTCGGTTTTCAGATATAGATATAACGTTTTAAGATAAGTGATTTCTAAAATAAATTGAATTGGAACTTTCCTCTAAATTGTCATAAGAAGATAAATAGTAAGCCTCACTATATGAAATTTTCTTCCGGGAAACTGACTATTTGACATCTAGCTATGCATTCTGCTACAGTCGGGCCAAGATAATCAAAGTGATTCTGGGGAGCTGCAAAGCTGAGAAAGGCAAGACCTGACCCAAAAACCTGATCTGGATAATACCAGCGGAGGGAGTGATCGCAGACAAACTCGACATGAATCTCTTTGTGTTTTCATCAGGAGGTTCATTTTTTATGAACAAACATTATGTTAGTTATGGGTCCTGCTGTGCAGGCAGTTGTGGAGCATCGAAGGATATCACGGGATGTCGCTTCAGTCTCTCGCCAATGACGGATGATTTCATTGACATCATACTCTCTTCCGTCTCCAAGGTTGATACATCCAAAATCTGGAGCAAGACAGATCGTCTCTCGACAATCTACCGAGGCAGAAGATGTCATGTACTCGATGCGCTCAAAGCCTGCTTCATCTACTCATACAGAAAAGATGTACATAGCACTATGGAAATCACGTTGTCAAAAGGTTGCCCGGGAGACACTGACGCAGAAAGTCATCTTGCAGATGATGACGTACTGCTCAATGCCCCAAATATCTCAGACATACACTTCCCTGTGAATTCAAAAATCTCCCTCTATCCAATGGGAGTCGACAATTACATGCAATACATAGCAGATGTAGTCAACAAATCCATAGATCTTGGAATTTATGACTGCTCTTCGCATTATGCAACTATCCTTCAGGGGGATGTGCAGGATCTATTCTCTTATTTCGAATGGGTAGCTGAATATTGTGAAAAAAGACTTTCCCACTATATCTTCGAAATCACACTGTCCGTAAATAGTCCGACTGCAAAGTGAGGTGTTGTATGAATTGGAAACTCAAGGAAATTCTTTTTATGGCAATCTGTGCCGCTGTCTTCGGTGTTGCTTATCTTGGCATGGTCTATCTAGGTACCGCAATAACAGGCATCCTAACTCCTAGCGGATGGGGAATCCTGGGATACGAGCCAATATATGGTGTATGGTTCATGGCTGCATCTTTCATCACATATGTAATCCGCAAACCAGGAATTGGAATCATAGCAGAGATGCTTGCCGCGCTTCTTGAAGTCCTGATGGGCAATATGTTCGGACCGATAATATTCATTAGTGGCTTTATTCAGGGGCTCGGATGTGAAGCGGCGTTCTTTTTCACAAAATACAGGAAATACGATCAGACAACAATGATACTATCTGCAGTCGGGGCATCTCTCTTGAGCTTCATATGGACTGGCATAAGGCAAAGCTACTGGAATATGAGCATAGGTATTGTACTGCTTATTCTGATCATCAGAACAATAAGTGCAATCATATTCTGTGGTTTCGGAAGCAGGCTTCTCGCTGACAGTCTGGCAAAAGCCGGTGTCCTCAAGGGATATGCTATCTCAGCTGATTCCGAAGACAGCTATGGGAAATAATGTCTGCCTGATTGACGATATCACCTTCCGTTACTTCGAAAAGAGCGAGAGGAACATTCTGGAGCATTTTACTCTGGATATCAAAGAAGGGGAAACCGTTGTGATACTCGGAGAAAGCGGATGCGGGAAAAGCACACTGGCAAACCTCATCTGCGGACTTTACCCCGAAAACGGCGGGTTCCTCATAAATGGATCTATAAAGATTGATGGCTCAGAGATAAAGGATGTTCCTCCAAGGGAAAGAAGGGGAAAGATCGCAATAGTATTCCAGAACCCCGATCTTCAGTTCTGTATGGGCAATTTAAGGGATGAGCTGAGATTTTGTCTCGAGAACGCAAAGGTAGAAGCTGAAGAGATGGATTCGAAGATTGAGGAATTTGCAGCTACGTATTCAGTTTCAGATCTTCTAGATAAACCATTCTCAATCCTTTCAGGAGGAGAAAAACAGAAAGCAAGCCTATGTGCTGCAATGATACTTGATAGCAAGGTACTGGTGCTTGATGAACCATTTGCCAATTTGGATAGTGTCTCACGAGATTCGTTTTTACAGTTGCTGAAGCAGAAGCAGCGCCAGAATCCAGAGACAACAATCATCGCAATCGATCATAAAGCAGAAAACTGGATAGGTTTTTCCCCTCGATGGATAGTCCTGGGAGAGAAAGGGAAGATATTATCAGATGGCATATCATACCCTTCGCTTAAAAAGTATGAAGATTATTATGTACCTGTCATCTCCCCTTCTTTTCCAGATACGAAGCCATTCTTGAGCCTCAAAGCGGTCTCAATAAAACATAGCAAGAAAGAGAAAACAGTCCTTGAGATTCCAAGCCTGTCTGTGAAAGCTGGTGATATGATTGCCCTTCTTGGACCATCAGGCAGTGGAAAAACAACCTTATTCCTGACACTGCTTGGAATAAAGCCTTACGAAGGCTCAATAATCATCGATGACAATGACCTCAAAACGTATAAAAGACAAGATATCTACAAGAGCATAGGAATTGTCTTCCAGAACCCGTCAAATCAGTTTATTGCATCCACCGTAGCGGAAGAGGCAAAGCCTGCAGATATTAGCCTATTAACTTTATTTGGCCTTGCCAATTATTCCAGATACTCACCTTATATGCTCAGTCAGGGACAACAAAGGAAATTAGGAGTCATCTCCATGATAGCGGGCAATCAGAGATTGCTGCTTCTTGATGAACCGACATATGGACAGGACACACCATCTACTGCCGCTATCATGAAAGGTCTGGCAGAAAGAATCCAGAAAGGTCTTTCTGTAATTTTCTCGACACATGATGAGGATCTTGCAACTCTTTATGCAAATAAAATCTGGAGAATCAGAAATGGGAGAATATATGAGACAGATAAATCCATCGGTTAAAGTCATCACGATCCTTATTTCGGCTCTCGTAATCTCCTTCAGTCCTTCCGTATTCTGGAATGCAATAATCATCGCAATATGCTTTCTCTCAATGCTTGTATCTGGATGCATGAGCAAGAAAGTGCTAAGCGTGCTGCTTCCAGCCACGCTGGCGGCACTGAGCATATTCACCGCGCTTTTGCTTCGCGGCGGAAACGATAAGGAAGTCCTTGATAGTTCCCGCAATTTTCTCGTGGCATCATTGAACGCTTCAAATATGCATGACGCATTGGCAGTTGCCCTCAGGATATATGCTTACGCGTTTTTGGGTATGCTATTCTCTTTCACTACAAATCCACAGGCTTTTGTCTATAGCCTGATGCAACAATGTCATCTTGATGCAAAATTCGCATATGGTGTGCTGGCCGCATGGAATCTGCTGCCTATGATCAGAAGAGAATACTGTCAGATAAAACTTGCACTTGAAGTAAGAGGACTGAAGCTCTGGCCATGGTCAGCAAAGCCCCTATTTACAGCTCTGGTGAATGCTTTGCATTGGGCTGAGAATGTCGCTATGGCGATGGAATCCAAAGGATTTGATGGAACTGCAAGTAGAACATACTATCTCAATCTTTCAGTAAAATATTATGATTTTGTCTGGGCAATCTTCATGATTGCAATATCGATGGCATGGATCTGGTTCTGATCAGGCAAAATTAAGGGATTCTATCTTTGGCGTTGCGCTCCTTTACATCTCCTGTATTTCATAGTGAAAACTCACGGCCAAGTCATATAAAAAGCACCCAAGCATTTGACTCCTGCTTGAGTGCCTTCTGTTATGTCTTTTGATTTTCAAGCAAACGGATTTTCGCTCTTATACGGCAAGCTCTTTGGCTGATTATATGAAATATCAGCAATTCCAAGATACTTGAATACAGAGAATAGAGCTTTTCCATAATGCCCGAAAGCCACTGCTCCATGATGTGGATACTGTTTCTCAACAAGCACATGGCGGTAGAAGCGGCCCATCTCGGCAATCCTGAATACTCCGATCGATCCAAAGCTCTCGCAATCAACATCGAGTACATCACCCTCAGCAACATATGCCTTGAGGCTTGTATCAGCACTGCTCTGCAGGCGGAAGAATGTGATATCACCTGCCTTGATATTCCCTTCCATCGTTCCTCTTGTGATATCGGGTTCCTTAAGTTCTGGCTCAAGGTCCCTCTTCATTATGAGCTGATAACCCATATGAGGATTCTTCAATAGGCTGCATGATGTATTTCCACAGTGGAAACCCATGAACACTTCTTCTAGCTGGCAGTCATATTTGCCCTTGATAGCCTTATCATAGATACTCTGCGGAACTGTATTATTGATATCAAGAAGAGTGACAGGACACCCTGAGACACATAGTCCGATATACTCAGATAGTGCACCATATATATCAACTTCGCAGGAGACGGGTATTCCCATTTGTGTCAGGCGGCTGTTGACATAGCATGGCACGAACTTGAATTCCGTCTGGAATGCAGGCCAGCATTTGTTGGCGAAGGCCACATATTTCCTGTTCCCCTTATGCTCCTCTGCCCAATCAAGAAGTGTAAGTTCATACTGGGCAAGACGCGGCAAGATTCCTGCGTACTTGTTTCCAGGCCCAAGCTCGGTCTCCATTTCCTTCACTTTTGCCTGTATTCTTTCATCCCCCATATGCTTGTTGTATGCAGCAAGGAGATCGAGCTCGCTGTTTTCCTCAATTGCGACACCAAGATCATATAAAGCCTTGATAGGAGCGTTGCATGCCAGAAAATCATCTGGGCGTGGTCCGAATGCAATGATCTTCAGATTCTTCAGTCCTACGATTGCTGTTGCTACAGGAACAAACTCCTCGATCCTCTTTGCCAGGTCTTCAGCCCTTCCAACTGGGTGTTCCGGAATATAAGCTCTCTTCCCCCTGAGTCCTAGGTTGTATGAGCAGTTGAGAAGGCCACAGTATGCATCACCTCTTCCATCAAAAAGATCTCCATCTCCTTCTGCGGCTGCCACATACATGATGGGACCGTCAAAATATTCACTGATAAGTGTCTCTGGAGTCTCCGGACCAAAATTGCCTAGGAACACAACAAGAGAATCCACTCCGTTCTTCTTTACATCTTCAACAGCAGCAAGCGCATCCTGCTCTGTCGTCACGATAATATCAGATGCATAGAGATCGCCTTTGTAGGCCTTTTTGATTGCGTCACGCCTTCTTTCAGAAAGCTCCTTAGGAAAACATCCCCTGCTTACTGCAATAAGACCAAGTTTTATTTCTGGAATATTTTTCATTTTTCCCTCCTACTGTTTTATATAAGATTTTTAATATCTATGTTATCGCCTGTCAGGGCCACAACCGCACCATTTTCAGCCTCAGAGCTCTCGCTATGAGCCAAAAGCCATTTGTTCCTTGCTGTCATCAGACTATCTTCATAGCAACGGATCGGAAAGTCCGGCCTCTCTTCGTTAGTTCCTTTTGGAAGAACTATCGCCACTTTAAAACCTTCCTCTTTCCTCGCACTGCAGGGAGCATAATGAAGACTAGTGGCATAAACCTCAACAGCAACACCACCGGGAACCCTGAATGCCTGAACGGTAGATGTGTCCAGCTTCCCTGCAACTATGTTTTCTTTTTTGGACAGGAGGAGGATGAAATCGCCGATCCCGATATTTATCTCGCTGTCCCTGTGGTATTCCAGGCAATTGAGCTTCGTGTTATGTCCCCAGCATAAACCGATCTCAATCGGCATTCCGCCAAATGTGCTTTCTCTCAGACAATCAAATATTGGATCCTCTTCTAGTTCTGCCATCGATGGCTCATAGCTGACTCCCTCTCTGTAATCTACCTTATCCATACGTTCAAGAAGAGTCTTCGTATCCAGATAATCCAGTATCGCTCCGTAAGGGGCGAAAGATTTATCAAAAACACTCTTTATTTCCATCTCATTTTCCTCCAAGTTTCTTGAATAATTCCTTCATAGCCGGATAAATCTCTTTGAACTCCGCATACCTCTCGTCATATGCTTTTACAAGTTCGGCATCGGGATACTCCGTTTTCTTGATTTTCACCAGATGCCCGGAAGCTTCTTCCACTGATTCATATAGGCCATCAGCAACCATTGCAAGAATACATGCTCCATACCCCGGTCCTTGCTCGGTCTCAAGAATCTCAAGCGGAATTCCAAGTACATTGGCTATGATCTTCCGCCACAGCGAACTCTTGCTGCCTCCACCACATATAGTGCTTTTCTTTATATCGAGGCCAAGTGATTTGGCAACTTCAAAACTATCTCGGAAAGCAAAGGCAACCCCCTCAAGTACACTCTGAGTCAAATCAGCTCTGCTGGTATCCATGCTCATACCTGTAAATGTCGCGCGTGCATCAGTGTCATTTATCGGACTGCGCTCCCCCATCAGGTACGGAAGAAAGAATACCTTGTTCTTCCCTAGCCTCTCTTCATTTATCCTCGACTCCTCTGCCAGATAATCGTGAGTACCAAGGATATCGAGCATCCACCACCTGCTGGCGGAACCTGCAGAGAGCATGCATCCCATCAAATGGTAGTTTCCATCTGCGTGAGCAAAGCTGTGAAGTGCATTGTATTTATCAATGTTGAAACTACTGGAAGAGATGAACATTGTCCCGCTTGTACCAAGACTTATATTGCATCTGCCATTCCCGACAGTAGCAGTCCCTATTGCAGCTGCAGCATTGTCCCCAGCCCCCGCAGCGACGAGAACATCCTCTCCCAAGCCCAATTCTTCTGCAATCTCTTTCTTTATCTTTCCAATTGCGTCATAACTTTCATGGAGAGAGGCCAGCATATTCTTTTCTATGCCAGCTATTTCTATCATTTCATCAGACCATTTCTTGTTCCCGACATCAAGAAGAAGCATGCCAGATGCATCAGAATAATCTGTTGTAAACTCTCCCGTAAGCTTGTAGTTTATATAATCTTTCGGGAGCATGATCTTCTTTATCCTGCCGAATGCTTCCTTCTCGTTATTTCTCATCCAGAGAATTTTAGGAAGAGTGAATCCTGCAAATGCAATATTGGCAGAGTGTCTGGAAAGAAATTCCTTCCCTATCACATTATTCAGGTAATCAGTTTCTTTATAGCATCTTCCATCGTTCCAGAGGATAGCAGGTCTGATCACGTTATCATTTTCATCAAGAGTGACCAAACCATGCATCTGTCCAGCAACTGCAAGACCCTTGATATCATTGCTGTCAAAACCTTGGATTACCTGTCTGATCCCATCTTTTGTCATATTCCACCAGTCATCCGGGTTTTCTTCTGCCCAGCCTGGATGAGGAAAGTGGAGATCATACTCATTTATAACTGTATTCAATACCCTGCCATCACCTGATACCAAGATGACTTTCACAGCAGAAGTTCCAAGATCAACACCTAAATACAGACTCACATCAACCTCCTTTTAATCGATATTCTCCTTTATCTTTATGATGTTGTTTGTAATGTAGTCATTTATCCCTATCTCGTTGTCTATGATGTACTGTATCAAATCAGAAAGAGATCTGTACCCTTGCCTGAATGGCTCCTGACAGATCGTGTTTTCTATTGCTCCCTCTCTTATAAGTTTTTTGTGGCATCTATATCGTCAAAACTCATGACGTAGACACCATTTTCCTTTGCTTTCTTCTCTTTTACAGCACGCAGACAACCCTCAACACCTGCAGCGACTATGAAGATACAGTTTATTTCAGGGTGTTCTCCAAGTTCCCTCAATGTTCTCTCATACGACGTCTCATCACTATCGAGGCTCTCTACAACAGCAATTCTCCTATATGGAATATTGTAATACTTCTTGCATAGCTCCCAGGCAAGCTTGTAGAACCAGTCACGCCGCTGGTTCGCTATCTTCAGATGCAGCCGGGCAAGGTCCCCAAGGGCTTTCCTGTAGCCTCCTGACCATGCTTCCCCTTTTTTGCCTCCCTGCTTCCTTGATAGCGCTCTGCTAAGCTTCCTTATATCCTTCGCATACTGCTTGCAGAACTCCGGATGCCTGATGACTGTCCCGTCAGACAGCGTCAGGGACCGCTTCAGCCCGAAATCCATCCCCACATCTGCCCTGCCTTCCCAGCTTTCACCCTTGGTGTCTGCAGAGTATGTGATGTATAGGAATATCTCGCCGAGGCTGTTCCTCTTGACTGTCATCGTGTGGACCGCAACCTGCTCCAGCTGCCCGCCATATGAATCGTAGTACCTGAATTTCTTTCCCTGTATCCTCACCTCTCCCGGCCCTGTGAAAGAGAAGCCCTTGCCGTACTGCTTGAACGTCATCGATCTCTGCTTCCTCACCTTATGGCACTTCGGAGGGGAGCACTTCAGCTTAGCCCCGTTCCTCTTCTTCTTTGCGTTCGTGAAGAACAGCTCATATGCGGCAAGTATCCTGTCCGCTATCTGCTGGAGGACCTGGGAGTATACAAGGCTCCAGGACGGCGTATGCTTCCGCATCTGGCCGAGTTGTCCGTACAGCATGCCCTTCGACATTGTCTTCCCTGTATTCTTGTAGTATTCCCGCATGAGGGTGCAGCCTGTGTTCCATATCGCTCCGCAGATATCGATGCGGACATTGAGGAAGGAGAAATCATCATCCTTCCTGAGCTTCACGCACAGGGTATGCTGCTTTCGCCCTATCAGGTACTCTCTGCTGCATACGCCGAGCTTCTGGCTGAAGGGTATATCACGCGGGTACCGGCCCTGCATGGCTGTCTCCGCCGATGGTCCGGGATTGGGACGGCAGGGTATATGCACAGGAGGCATAGGACAATCCCCAGTCTCCTGATATGCCTTATCTGTAATGCTGTTTCCTGCCATTGGAGAGGCTTCGCTTGCCATCATTGATATCATAGCACATCTGCCTTGCATCCCACAGACAAGGTTATGGGTTTTGCGGCAGATTTTATAACAGAAAATGACAACAGCAAGAAGAACAACGACAATAGGGATACACTTGTCTCTTCCAAGAAGATAGGAAATATACAGGACTACAGCAGAAATCAGGATCATCTTTGCTATCATCAATCCGACGGGCTCTACTTCGTAGCCTTTTTTCATCTTCCTTATTCTGGACCGTCAAGAAAAATGTTACTGAAAGAGCAGAAATAGAAAAATACAACCTTTAATTCCAGCCTAATTTCATGTGTAGCATCACGCAAGAAACTTACTAAAATATCTAAAGTAGCGGATAGCTAAGAATGAGCAGAAATTCCAAAAAGAAAATATGAAATCCTAAAGAAAGGGAGAAAAGCATGAAATGTTTATAATGGAAAACAGGCTGATAACCACTGTCCTCCGCACCAAACGATGCGAAGGATTTTTGATCATCAAGCCCGTGAAAAAGAAATTTGCCTTACTGTCCAACCACATGCAATAGTACAGGCGACAAACATCTTTCTGCCTGAAAATAATCAGGCAAGAATCAGATCAAGAACACACCGTTTTCTTGTGCCTTTTTCCTTTCTTCCTCGCTCCAGCACGAGGCCTGAACTTCTCCGATATGGCACTTGTGCAGAAGGAACATGCACAGCCTTGACTGCCCTATTCCGCCTCCGATTGTTTCCGGGAATGCTCCAGAAAGCAATCTCTTATGCCAGTAAAGCTCTTTTCTCTCCTCAAGGTTCTTTATCTCAAGCTGCTTCAAAAGCGCACTCTGATCAACTCTTATGCCCATGCTGGATAACTCAAGGCTATCCTTCCTGACGGTGTCCCAGACAATGATGTCGCCATTGAGCCCCTTGTGACCATTCCCAGTCTCCGTTGACCAGTCATCATAGTCAGGAGCTCTCATGGAATGCTCTCTCCCGTCCTTCAATTTTGCACCGATCCCGATGACGAATATGGCGCCATATTTTTTAGCCGCCCTCTTCTCCCTCTCTTCAGGGGAAAGATCAGGATACTCTTCAAGGAGATCCTCTGAATGTATGAATGTGATCTCATCGGGAAGAGTGTCTTCAAGTGCAGGATATGTTTCAGAAAGGAGAAATGCAGTCCGTTTGATCGCATCAAAGATCTCCCTGACTGTCTTTTTCAGATAATCGAGATTCCTCTCCTCGCTTGCGATTACCTTTTCCCAGTCCCATTGATCGACGTAGATTGAATGTATTTCATCAACAATATCGTCCGGACGGAGAGCGTTCATATCTGTATATATTCCCCTTCCGACGGGAACGCTATAATCGGCGAGTGCCATCCTCTTCCATTTTGCAAGGGACTGCACGATCTCCATCCTCTTTCCGCCAAGGGCCTTTACAGAAAACGAGACAGGCTTCTCCACCCCGTTGAGATCATCATTTATCCCGCTTCCTGCCGGGACAAAGAGAGGACTCGTGAGCCGGCTCAGCCTGAGAGCGCCTGATAGTTCTTTTTCGAACGTATCCTTTGCTTTCTTTATTGCCTTTTCAGTATCGTGCGGATCTAGAACCGATTTATAGCCTTCAATTATCGACATTTTCATTTCTCCATCGGGAAAAATCTAACAGTTTTTTTACTTTTTCATCAATTGCATATTCATTGCTGATATTGAAAAAAATATTCAAAACAAATAGCATCAGCTTCATGTCAAAAGAAAACGGATTTTTTCAGGAATTCAAGAAATTCATTACCCGCGGCTCTGTCGTGGATCTTGCAGTAGGTGTCGTAATTGGCGGAGCGTTTGGTGCAATCACCACAAGCCTGGTCAACGACGTGATAATGCCCTGTGTTGGTTTATTGCTCGGAGGCGTGGACTTTTCCTCAATGCAGCTCGTTCTCAAGGCAGCGACAGATACTACAGAAGAAGTTGCAATCAGATATGGAATGTTCATCAACGCAGTAGTCAACTTTCTGATCATCTCCTTCGTGATCTTCATTGTCGTAAAAGCATTCAACAAGCTCAGAGAAAGCATCGACAGGCAGAAAGAAGAAGAAATGGCAGCTGCCAGCCCAGAACCTCCGAAGAAGAGCAATGAGGAGATTCTCCTTGAAGAGATAAGGGACATCCTCAAGGAAAAGAAATGAAAAAAAGCACCACACAGGTGCTTTTTCTTTTACTCTTCCTCCTCTTCTTCCCCACCTGGAACAATTGCCTTGTACACTTCATCGGCCTTTTCATGTCCTTCCAAGAAACAGACAACGGAAAGAGCAAAATCCATGGCATAACCTACCGACATTCCAGTGATTATGTTCCCATCCATCGCAACTCCGACATCAAGGAAATCCTTCTTTGGCGAGTATTTCTCGCACCCCGGATAACAAGTTGCATCCCTTCCATCCAAAATTCCGAGATTTGCCAGAACAACAGAAGGGGAAGCACAGATCGCGCTGATCAGTTTTCCCTCTGCATTGCACTTGATTATAAGCTCATTAAGGGGCCACGACTGGGAAAGATTCAGCGCTCCGGGCATTCCCCCTGGAAGAAAAACACCATCACACTCTGATGCATCAACAGAAGAGATCGTTTCATCCGCCATGACCACGAGACCGTGACTTGACGTAACAGTCCTACTTTCATTTATGGAAACTGTCACAGCATCAATTCCTGCTCTTCTCATTATATCAAGCGGCAATACGGCTTCTCCTTCTTCAAAACCATCTGCCAGAAATACAAATATCTTTTTCAAAACAGCTCCTCCAGATCTTTATTCTTTGCAGAGAGGAGAACATTCCTTGCATGACGCAGGATCCTCTCTGTCTCTTTCCATCCGATACAGCCATCGGTCACTGAGACCCCGTACTTGAGGCTCTCCTTCCCGCATTCAAGTTTCTGCGCTCCTTCAAACAAATTCGACTCTAGCATGAAACCTTTCACGTATTTGCTTCCAAGTGCGATCTGATCGATCACGCTGCGAAGAACCCTGCGCTGTCTTCTGTAGTCCTTCTTTGAATTAGCGTGAGAACAATCGATGACGATCGAACTGAGAAGTCCCCTCTCCTTCATCTCTTCACCTGCATCCTCAACTATATCCTCATAATAGTTCGGGCCATCATCACCACCACGCATTATCAGATGCGCAAACTCATTTCCGCTTGTATGGAACACACTGCTCCTTCCCTGATGATCCACACCGATGAACGATGCAGGATAGTTCGCGCTCCTGATCGCATTGAGTGCAGCATTGAGATCCCCGCTGGTCGAATTCTTGAACCCGACAGGAACTGAAAGCCCAGACGCTATATTCCTGTGTACCTGACTTTCTGTAGTACGTGCTCCGATACTTGACCAGCTCATCACCTCATCTATGTACTGAGGAAGGATCGGATCGAGGACCTCGCATCCGAGAGGAATATGGAGTTCAGAGATTTCCAGAAGTAGCCGGCGGGCAACCTCGACACCCTTCGGGATGTTGTAGCTTCCGTCAAGATCTGGATCAAGGATGAACCCTTTCCAACCTGTACTGGTCCTTGGCTTCTCAAAATATGTCCTCATGACGATAAAGAACGTATCTGAAAGCTCTTCGGAAAGACTCTTCAGCTTCTTTGCATACTCAATTGCCGCATCGTAATCATGGATGCTGCAAGGACCGACGATCGCAAGGACCTTGTCGGATTCTCCTTTGAGGATCTTCCCTATTTCTTCCCTGTATCCAGCAATCTCGTTCCTGATTTCCCCTCTTATCGGGTATTTCTCCTTTATAAATCCCGGGCTAGGCATCAATTCCACACCGGTAATGCGCTCTCCGCTTCGTTTAACTTCATCCATAGCGGCTGTATTATATGGCATTAAAAAGGGCGAGGTGAAGTGAACCGCGCCCTAATTTCCATATCATTCTTTCTTTTTCTTCTTGGGATACAGGAACCTCTTGATCTTCTGTGTCGGAGTCCTGTCAAACGGTTCCTCCTGAAGTTCTGCATTATTTATCTTTGAATAAGAGGAGAGCTGGCTGTTCACGTCCTTCCTCATAGAAGAGATGTACTTGACAGCTTCCTTCTTCGCTTCGTCTATGCTGATCTTCAGATTCTTGCTCATCAGCTCGATGTCTATTCGTATAAGAGCAAGAAGCCCCCCATCCTCAGGAACGACCAGTGACTCTGTCACATACTCCTTGCTGTTTATTATATTTTCAATCGATTCAGGATATATGTTTTCCCCTGCAGGACCCAATATCATTGTCTTTACCCTTCCCTTGATAGCCAGGCGTCCGGAGGAATCAAACGCACCAAGGTCTCCAGTACGGAAATATCCGTCAGATGTGAACGCTTCCTTGTTCAGTTCATCATTCTTGTAATAACCCTGCATCACATTTGGTCCCTTTACCGCAATTTCCCCTACTCCCTCGTCGTTCTTGTCGAGGAGAATGACATCATCATCACTGACCACATGTCCGATATAGGCAACCCTGTGATCTCTCTTCTTCGGCTTGCAGCCTGCGATGAGAGGACTTGTCTCCGTAAGGCCATATCCGATTGCATATGGAAATGCTGATCTGTAGAGAAACTCATCCACTTCGGGATCAAGCGGTGCGCCGCCGATTCCAAAGAACTTGAGCCTTCCTCCAAAAGTACTTTTTATCTTGTTTCCAATGAGACGGTAGACAATTGAACCTATCAAAGGTTTGCGGGAAAGACGGGCTAGCCTTCCATTCCCTTGAAGAAGGGGTGCAACGGCCGAACGATATACCTTCTCCATCAGAAGAGGAACAGAGAGCATGACATGAGGCCTTACTTCTGCAAGGGCAGGCATCAGGATGGACACAGCTGGCGGCTTTCCAAGAAAAACAACTTCCATTCCCTGCAGTAGTACGAGGAGCTGGCCGATTGTAAACTCATACACATGGCTCATCGGAAGAATTGAGAGGACCTTATCCCCAGCCTTCAGTCTGACATAGTGGTCTGTATTGAGATCTGCACATCTCAGGAGATTCATATGGGAGAGCACGACTGCCTTGCTGTTTCCTGTAGTTCCTGATGTATAGATTATCGATGCGACATCACTTTCTTCCGGCCTGGAGGAATCAAGCAGCTTCTGGTTAACCTTCTGCTCTTTCATCGGAACACCTGGAGAGGAGATGAACCTATCGCTATCTGGAACACCAAGTTCAGCCGGGATATGCACAAGATCATCAAGACGGAAAAGAAGGAAAGATAGCTCCTCTGCACTCGCCCTGACCTTCTGGTACTGTTTCGAATTCACCGCAACCCCACTTACTTCCGCATGCTTCAGGATCGCGTTGATCTCGCGTTCTGAAAAGTCTGGAAGTATAGGAACAGCAACAGCACCAAAACCGGTGAGTGCAACATACATCACCATCCACTGCGGTGCAGACTCGCCAATGATGGCGACCTTGTCACCCTTCTTGAGGCCCAGTGACATAAGATAGCTTCCGACAGCTTTCACATAGTGGAAGAAAAGCGAATATGTAAGCTGGCTCCCCTCTTCCCTGAAAACACTGTACATTGTTCTCTTCGCATATCGCGAATTTATTACCTCATAGAAATTCCTGAAAGTATATTCGGTCATGAACTTCATCTTCAGTCCATCTTTCCTCTTTACTTTCCGGCATACTTTCTTGCTTATCACAATCTCTTTTTCCTTCTTTTTATTCCTGGTCATCCAATTCCCCTTTGAAAGAATCTCCCCTCTCTATGGCATAAAGGAAGATCCCGCTCTGTATTTCTCTATGCATAAGTTTCTCAACTAATTCGACAGTATTGTTATTCTCCGACAGATGCACGAATATGCAGCTTGCCCCTCTTTTCGCATACTTTTTCGCAAAAGAGACCGCATCACTATTCGACAAATGTCCATAAGGTCCGGAGATACGCTTCTTGAGCCATTTCTGATAAGGTCCGTTCTCCAGCATCTCAGCGTCGTAGTTCGCTTCGATGAAATAGACATCAGCACAATCTGCAAAAGAATTCGCATCCTCGGTTATTATCCCTGTATCAGTCATCAGGAAAAGCTTCTTGCCGTTATGAAGTATCTGATAGCCAGCAGAACCCGGGCTGTCGTGCATGGTCCGGAAAGGAGTGATTTCAAAACCACCGACAGAGAGGACATCGCCAAAATTGAAAGGGACAAGATCCTCAAGGCGCATACGCTTTATGATATCGCCAGAGGCGGAGAGTGCGACAGACGATAAATATACCGTCACATCCGGATATTTCCGCTGGAATGCCCCAACTCCTTTGACATGGTCAGGATGCAAATGGGTGAGAAAGATCGCATCGACATCTTCCGGCCTCAGGTAATAGGTATCCATACGCTTCTTAAGCTGAGTCAGACTTATTCCCGCATCAATCAGAAAAGTCGTCTCCCCATCTGTAAAGCAATATGAATTTCCTGAACTGCCGCTAGCCAGAACAATGTATTCCATCGAGAACTCCCAATTAAGATGTTTTCATTTTACAGCAAGATGGAGTATGGATATCTATCCCTAATTTTACATGATTTGAATCAATAACTACCTATATCCACCGTAGTGCTAATTAACTATTCGCCTGATAGTACAAGTTTATATACTTTCCTCTAGGTGTTGATCACCCTAGGTCAAAAAGTGAATAATCATATCAATTTCCAAGGTGAGGAATATGAGAATAAAGGATCTACTCAATACAGCGCCCTCAGAAAAAATAGTAGTTGCCGAGGGCTGGGTCAGGACGAGAAGGGACGGAAAGAACGTAACTTTTCTGGAACTGAACGATGGCTCTTCACTGAAGGGTCTTCAGGTTGTTATCGACAAGGAAAAGCTGAATGACATCAATCTCGATGGCATCTCTACAGGCTCCTCCGTTCACGCAGAGGGAGTTATAGTCGAGAGTCACGGAGAACAGAAAGTCGAACTCTCGCTCACATCCATTGCACTCATCGGGGAATGCCCTGATGACTATCCTCTCCAGAAGAAGAGGCACACAGTCGAATTTCTCCGGGAAAAGGCTCATCTGAGAGCTAGGACAAATCTCTTCGGAGCTGTTGCGCGTGTCCGCAATACAATGAGCTATGCCATCCACTCATTCTTCCAGGAAAATGGTTTCGTATATGTGAACACCCCAATCATCACAGCAAGTGACTGTGAGGGTGCGGGGGAACAATTCCAGGTAACTACACTCGATCTGGAAAACGTACCAAAGGGCGAAGATGGAAAAGTGGATTACACAAAGGACTTCTTTGGAAAGATGGCCAATCTGACTGTCTCTGGCCAGCTTGAGGGAGAGACATATGCGCTCGCACTGAAGGATATCTATACATTCGGACCGACATTCAGGGCAGAGAACAGTAACACAACACGCCATCTCGCAGAGTTCTGGATGGTTGAACCAGAAATGGCCTTTACTGATCTCTATGGGGATATGGAGGTAGCAGAGAAATTCCTCAAGTATGTTTTTTCACGCGTCCTCGAAAAGAACCCTGAAGACATGGCTTTCTTTGACAACTTTGTCCTCAAGGGTGTCATTGAGACACTTGAGCACGTCATCAACAGTCCATTCGAGCACATGACATACACAGATGCGATCTCAATCCTCGAAAAAGTGAATGACAAGTTCGAGTATCAGGTTCACTGGGGCTCTGATATCCAGAGCGAACACGAAAGATATCTGACGGAAGTCGTTGCAAAACGTCCGGTCATCGTTACTGACTATCCGAAAGAGATCAAGGCATTCTATATGAAGATGAACGATGACGGGAAGACTGTGAGGGGCATGGATGTCCTTGCCCCGAGGCTTGGAGAGATCATCGGAGGTTCTGAACGTGAATGGAGGCTCGATGTCCTCAAGGAGAGGATGCAGGAGCTTGGCCTGAAAGAAGAGGATTACTGGTGGTATCTTGAGCTCCGCAAATTCGGTTCTGTACCACATTCAGGATTCGGACTTGGCTTCGAACGCGCAGTGCAATACGTAACTGGTGTGCAGAACATCAGGGATGTCATTCCATATCCGAGGTACGTCAAGAGCGCTGAATTCTGACCAGATCATGAAGGAGCGAATAGAGCGCAAGTTGCTGTGTCGAGAAAAGTCCTGTTTTCTCAAGGAGCTTCTCTTTCATCCTTCTCAGGCTTCTTTCAGAGAGCGCCATCTTCTGGCATAGCTCTTTCGTCGAGAGGCCATATTCAAGTTCAGAAAGGAGTTTTTCCTCTCTCTGCGAGAAGAAAGGCTCCTTCCTTTTTTCTCTGTTTTCAGGAATCACCCAGTCGTCCCTGATGACAATGGAGGAAGGGAATGCAGATTCCAGGAGTGCAACCCGCAGATTTTCAGTAACGATCACCAACGTTGCAGAACAGGATGCACATTCGCTGTAATCACTTGCAATGCGGAAAAGGCTCTGCCCTTTCACAAACATGTATTCATAACTTTTGTCCTTGACTATCTGGAAATCAAGTGAAAGGCGTTTGATTTCCTCATCTGTAAAACTTCCATCTAGTGCTATTGGTTTCTTCATGTCCTGAATAATGCGGCAAAGTTGGAAACTGCTTAATTTGCACACCCTGCACAAAAAAGTTGCTTTTACAAAAATAATTCACTGAAGCAACACAAAAGCGTTATTTCTACTTCAAATTCAAACTTTTTCGTTGGATTATAATCTCAAGCAAGTTCTAAATCCTTTGCCTCAGGCTGCGGAATGCCATACTACCCCAAAATTTTCACTTACCGCAGTCTGGGGCTTTTTTCAACCTCATTATCAACCTGTCGAGAGTATTGGAAAAGTTAGCGATATCCCTTTCAGTCAAGGCTTTAGTCTTTTCACTTTCAAAACCACTTTCTCTGAGATCCTGCATGAAAGAACGCATAGAGAGCCGTTCGTTTATGTTATCCTTCCCGAGTTCATGGCCCCTGTCATCCATGACAGTTATCCCCTTGTCAATCAGTCTTTTTGCAAGAGGAATGTCATGGGTTATAGCCAGAGAGGGAGGCTCTGCGATCCGTACGATCTCGTCATCAGCGCTGTTCTCGTCTGTCGCTACAACGATCATATGTATGCCGCTCTTTATTTTCTTCATCTCTTTGCGAGGAAGGATGTCCCGGTAGGCGGACCGTTTATCTGCAGTATCCTCCTCTATTGCCAGTCTCACATCAGAAAGGATCCTGTCTGCGACAAAGTAAGCTTCCAGCCCTTCCTTTCGTATTCTCCTCAGTAATATTTCCCTCTCCCTTTTAGGGAGACTGTCGGCATCTATGAACAAAGACATCATCTCTAGAAAAGATACTAAGGCGGAAAGCGCTGATGTGGAAGGCTTTTTGCTGACAGAATACACCGATTTCATTTATCATGATCAATGTGGAGGAAACCTATATGGATCTATCACCTTTACAGAAGGCACGTTATGAGTATCAGCCAAAGCTTCCAAGCATGCTGAGGCACGAAATTGGAGAAATCGAGGCTGTTGAAGGCAAGACGACAGAAAGTGTAAGCGATCAGGAGGAGATCAAGAAGCTCTTTCCAAATACTTACGGAATGAAAGAAGTCGAGTTCAAGAAGGGAAAGAGCCATGCAAAAAAGAGAAAAGAAGTTGTTGGCGTAATCCTTTCCGGAGGTCAGGCTCCTGGTGGACACAATGTCATCACTGGTCTTTACGATGCTCTCAAGAAAGCAAGCAAGGAGAACGTTCTTCTTGGATTCAAGCAGGGCCCTTCTGGCCTTCTGGACGATGATTATATCGAGCTTACAGATGATTACATCAATATGTTCAGGAATACCGGAGGATTCGACATCATCGGATCTGGCCGAACCAAGCTTGAGACAGAAGAACAATTCGCTGTCGCGGCAGAAGTCTGCAAGAAACATGGCATCACAGCCATAGTCATCATCGGCGGAGATGACAGCAACACAAACGCAGCCGTTCTTGCCGAATATTTTGCAAAGACAAACAGTGGTGTTCAGGTCATCGGATGTCCTAAGACAATCGACGGAGATCTGAAGAATGATGTCATCGAAGTATCATTCGGTTTCGATACAGCGACAAAGACATATTCAGAACTGATCGGAAACATTGAACGCGATGCAAACAGTGCTAAGAAGTACTGGCACTTCATAAAGGTAATGGGACGTTCTGCATCTCACATCGCCCTTGAATGCGCCCTTGAAACACAGCCTAACATCTGTCTCATCAGCGAGGAAGTCGAGAAGAAGCAGATGAGCCTTTCTGATATTGCAGATGTTGTTGTATCTTCTGTCGTGAAGAGAGCTGAGAAAGGACTTAACTATGGTGTTGTCATAGTTCCTGAGGGACTCATCGAATTCGTTCCTGAAGTCAAGAAGCTCATCGGAGAACTCAATGACATAGTCGCACTCAAGAAAGACGAGTTCAATGCAATTTCCGAATGGGACGAGAAATATGCTTTCATGAAAAAGAACCTGACAGCTGAGAGTTTTGGTGTATTCGCATCTCTCCCTCTCGAAATCGAGAAACAGCTTCTGATGGACAGGGATCCCCATGGAAACGTTCAGGTCTCCCGCATCGAGACAGAGAAGCTTCTCATTGCGCTTTGCGAGGTAAAGCTCAAAGAGCTCAAGAAGGAAGGCAAGTACAATGGAAAGTTCTCTACCCTCTCCCACTTCTTCGGATATGAAGGAAGATGTGCATTCCCGTCAAACTTCGACGCTGACTACTGCTACAGCCTCGGATACAATGCATTCATGCTCATCTCTAATGGATACACAGGCTATCTTTCTACCATCAGCAATCTCAGCAAGAGTGCGGATGAATGGAAGGCTGGCGGTATTCCAATCACAAAGATGATGAATCTCGAGCAGAGGAGCGGAGTCAAGAAGCCCGTTATCAAGAAGGCACTTGTCGAACTTGATGGAAAGCCATTTGCATACTTTGCATCGCATAGGGACAAGTGGGCAGTAGAGACTTGCTTCACCTTCCCTGGAGCTATCCAGTACTACGGGCCTAGCAGCGTTTGTGATATTCCGACAAGGACACTTTCTCTGGAGCATCAGGAATAAGCAATTCCTTTACGAAATGTGACTGCCGAAATACTCACTTTTTGAGAATCGGCAGCATCTCAAATCACAGAGCAGGACTTCGGTCCTGCTTTGTTCGTTAAAAGGCAAATGAAGATAGAATTAACACTGTCCGATGTCCGGATTGTAATCGAGTACTGACAGAGTGGAAGCTTTATGGGATAAGAAATTACTGTCTTCTCCAGAGACAGCAAGAGAGTGCCACGTTCTGCAGCACTCCCGTTTTTACCTAACCGTATAGCCGAGGTCTTCGATTATTGACCTGACTTTCTGAATATCTATCTTTCCTTCTGATGAAACCGTGCAAATCCTTTTTTTGAAATCTGCCTCTGCACTCAGGCCGTCAAGTGAATTGAGCCTGTCCTCAATTCTTCTCTCGCAGTTCTCGCAATGCATTCCATCGACATGGAAAGAAACAACATCCCTTATCTCGCTGAGCTTCTTCTCTTCTCTTTTGCCTGTTCCTGCAGAAGAGGAGCAGGAACACTCACCCTTGAAATGCCTGATGCTCTTTTTTCCTGCAACTATCAAGAGAAGCAACACCAGTATGAAAATGATTATATCTGTCATCGTCGTCTAATCTTCTTTATAAGGAACATCACGAAAAGAGCGATGAAATAGACAGCCAGAAAGAAAACAATGAACAACAGCATTGAGCCTGTAGATGATCCCATCCTACTCTTTCCTCTTTTCCCTGATCAGTCTCGAGATGTATTCATCATCCTGAAAACGGCAATGTGAGCATGAAGCTTCAGTACATCCTGTACATTTTCCATTCTTTTTATCTTTCCTTATCTTGAACACTGCAAGAAGCGCAAGAATCATGACCACAGCCACTACAATGAAATCTGCCATCTCTCTCCTCACTAACTCCTCCCTCCCTGAAGGGAGGAAAGGAGAATGAACACAATTATGCTACACTTACTGAGCGCTTTGAATATACATTCATTTCTTTATATGGATTCTTTCTGAAAAGAAGATATACAAAGACACATAATGTCAGTATTCCGACAGCTGTTCCCAGATCAAAGGCACCTCCGGTTACGAATGTACCGATCTGATATACCATCAGAGTTACAAAGTAAGCAAATACATTCTGGAAGACAATTGCAAACCAGAACCATTTCCTGTCCTGCATCTGCTGTGCCATGGTTGCGATTGCAGCAAGGCATGGGGAATCAAGCAGATTGAAAAGGAGGAAACAGAACGCGCTGATAATTGTCGGGAACCAGATAGCAACACCACTTGCGACATTCAATGCATCTTCTGTATCTCCTGCTACATTCGCAAGGACTCCCATAGTAGATACGATAGCTTCCTTTGCCGTAAACCCAGAAAGGGATGCCGCAACTGGCTGCCACTCGCCGAAACCAAGCGGAGCAAAGAGAGGTGCGATAATTCCACCGATAAGTGCCAGGAGGCTGTCCGCACTATCCTCGACCATGCCAAAGCCATTTTCAGTGAATCCGAATCCAGAGAGGAACCACATCACTACGCAAGCAAGGAAAAGTATAGTTCCTGCCTTGACGAGAAAACCCTTGAGACGTTCCCAGACATGCATGAATACGTTTCTTGCAGAGGGGATATGGTAACTCGGCAGTTCCATGACGAAAGGTGCACTCTTTCCTGCAAAAGGACGGGTCTTCTTGAGGATGATAGCAGCGACAAGAACAGCAACAATTCCAATGAAATACATAAGAGGGGCAAGAATTCCGCCGATGATGCTGCTTCCTGTCGTATATGTTGCAATGACACCACTGATTAGTGCAATTACAGGAAGCTTTGCACCACACGGGATGAATGTCGCTGTCATGATTGTGAGTCTTCTGTCATTATCCTGCTCAATAGTACGGCTTGCCATGATTCCTGGAATGCCACAGCCAGATGATATCAAAAGAGGGATGAAGCTCTTTCCAGAAAGACCGAAGTGCCTGAAGATCCTGTCCATGACGAACGCAATACGTACCATGTATCCTGAGTCTTCCAATATCGAAAGGAAGAAGAAGAGAATTGCCATCTGGGGGGCAAAGCCAAGAACAGCTACAAGTCCGCCTATTATTCCGTCAACTACAAGACTTGTGGCAACATCTCCTGCCCCAATGAGCGAAAGCGCATTTGTCGCAAGGTCAGATACCCAGCCACCGAAGGAATCATTAGTCCAGTCTGTGACCCAGGTTCCGACAGTCGTCACACTGATGTAATAGACGACAAACATCACAAGAAGGAATATTGGAAGACCAAGAATACGGTTTGTTACGACCATATCGATCTTATCAGAAACAGACATCTTGGCCGAACTCTTTCTCACCGCGATCTTCACGACCTTCTGGATATACTTGTACCTCTCATCCGTGATGATGCCTTCAGCATCGTCATCACGCTTCTTCTCGATTTCTTTCCTGATATCGGCAATCTTATCCTCATCTTCTTTTTTCCTGATGACACGAGGAGCTATCTTCTCATCGTTCTCGAATACCTTGACCGCATACCATCTTTTCTCAAGTGAAGGAATTTCCGGAAGAAGTGCCTCTATTCTCTCGAGAGAATCTTCTACTTCTTCAGAATAAAGATCCTTGATGAGAGAACTCTTTTTTTCTTTCGCGATTTTAACTGCTTTATCAATCAGTTCATCAAATCCCTTCTTCTTGAGCGCACTTATTTCAACAACCGGTGCAGAAATATAAGAAGAAAGTCTACCAACATCGATCTTGAGACCATTCTTATCAAGAAGATCTGTCATATTCAGCGCAACAAGAACAGGTATTCCAGTCTCTATGAGCTGTGTAGTCAGATAAAGATTCCTCTCAATATTCGTTGCATCAACAATATCGATGATGAGATCGGGTTTTTCATCAAGAAGGAAATTACGGCTCACGACCTCTTCAAGCGTATACGGGGAAAGGGAATAAATTCCAGGAAGATCAACTAGGGTAATTTCATCCTCTTTCTTTCCCTTCAGTTTTCCTTCTTTCTTCTCGACAGTAACACCAGGCCAGTTTCCAACGTACTGATTCGCACCAGTAAGGGCATTGAAAAGAGTAGTCTTTCCCGAATTCGGGTTGCCCGCCAAGGCAAATTTATATTGCATCAGATTACCTCCACACACTTTGCGTCTTCTTTTCTAACAGATAGTTCGTATCCTCTAACTGTTACTTCGACGGGATCTCCAAGAGGTGCTACTTTGCGTATATAAACTTCAGTCCCTTTGGTAAGCCCCATATCCATGATTCTTTTCTTGTAGGCAGCATCCCCTTCGATTTTCTTGACGATGACAGTTTTTCCGATCTCTGCTTCTCCTAGCGTCATATATCCTCCAAAGTAGTCAAGTACACATCAAATTAAAATGTGTCTTGCCATTTCCTTATTTAATGCGATTCTCGATGATTTTATATCGACTATTATATTACCCGAGAAGGAATTAATAACCTTTACTTCCACCCCTGGAAGAAAGCCTAGGTTCATAAGGAACTTCCTCTCCTCTTCTCCTCCGGAAACTCTCGCGATCGTTCCGGATGTTCCATTTGACAATAAATTCAATGGCATCAATTAACTCTCCAAAGGGTTTAGCCCTTTTTACGCTTGTTAGTCTAGTTAAACAAAATATAGCTGTCAATACAAAAATTAGTGTATTCTAATTTTATTTCCTCTCTCTACTCAAAGAGTTCTCTTTGATGTATATAAATGCGTGTGAAAATCAATGGCGATTCGAGATACAATGCGATAACAGAAGGGGTGATCTGGAAGCAGATCCTGATTTTCTTCTTCCCTATTCTCCTCGGAACGTTCTTCCAACAGCTATATAATACTGCCGATGCAGTCATTGTCGGACGTTTTCTGGGCAAAGAGGCCCTTGCCGCAGTCGGAGGAGGAACCAGCGTTGCGATCAACCTCCTGATAGGCTTCTTCGTAGGCCTTTCTTCAGGAGCGACTGTGGTGATCAGCCAGTACTATGGTGCAAAATATGAAAGCGGGACAAGAAAGGCAATTCATACGAGCATTGCGCTCTCGACCATCTGCGGAGTTCTTATCACAATCATTGGAGTTCTGTTCACACGCCCTATACTAGTGATGATGGGAACTCCCGATGATGTGCTTCCCCTTGCAACTTCATACATGAGGATATTCTTCATGGGAAGTATCGCAAACACCATATACAACATGGGGAGCGGCATTTTCCGTGCGTTCGGAGATTCAAAAAAGCCACTCTGGTTCCTGATCATCAGTTGTGGAGTGAATATCGTACTTGACCTTCTGTTTGTCGGATTTTTCAAGATGAATGTCGATGGAGCTGCAATTGCAACCATAATAAGCCAGATAATCAGCGCCATACTTGTAATCTTCTTCCTGATGAGGAGAAAGGATCACCTCAGACTTTCATGGAAGGAAGTGAGGATTGACTTGAAAATCCTTTCAAGCATACTAAAGATCGGACTACCTGCGGGAATACAATCTGCACTCTACACAGTCTCAAACATAATCATACAGGTGAATATAAACGGATATGGAACGAATGCAGCTGCTGCGTGGGCTGCGTTCGGAAAACTAGACACGATCTTCTGGATGGCTATAAACGCCCTTGGAGTTGCAATAACGACTATTGTCGGACAGAACTTCGGAGCAGAGCTTTACAAGAGAGTAAGGACAACAATAAGACTTTCTCTCCTGATGGGAACTGCTTTGACGCTAATGATATCGACACTTTTCTATGTTGCTGGGAAATGGGGAATCATGCTGTTCACCTCAGATCAGGAAGTCATCAATCTTGGCGTTGAGATATTGCGTTTCCTTGCACCAGTCTGGATCACATACATGCCTATCGAAATACTATCAGGAGCATTGCGCGGGTGCGGAAAAACATTCATCCCCACAATCATCACGGTCGTGGGGATATGCGTACTGAGAATGATATGGCTCTTTGCCCTGCCTTACTTCTCAGCTGAATTCATGATGGTGTTTGCCTGTTATCCTATCAGCTGGATAATAGCGGCATTGGCCCTGGCAGCTTATTACTTCCTTGGCCATGCCGTCCCTAAAGAGAAACTCAATTGAAGAGTTCGTGGTAATCCTTTCCGATCTCTTTGTAATCGCTATCACTCTTGATCATCCCGTAGAGACTCTCAGGGATCGCGATCTTCCTTCCGATAAGAGGCTCGACAATCTTATCAAACTTCGCAGGATGGGCAGTCGAGACAACAATCGTAGGCTCATCGCGGAACCACATTCTCCTGACAAACTCACCACAGGCTGTATGAGGGCAGATGACATACCCCTTCTCATCATAGACACGCCTGATGGTATCCTCTATCTTGTCATCCATTGCATAGTATGCCTTTACATTCTGCTTGAAGACCTCGTATGTAGGGAACAGATCAAAAAGACGTTCGAGATTGGAAGGATTTCCTACGTCCATAGCGTTCGCAAGAGTCCTTATGCTTGCCCTAGGAGTGAATTTTCCACTCGAGATATAATCCTCTACACTTCTATTTGCATTTGTGGCGATTATAAGTCTCCTGATCGGGGCACCCATCTCCTTTGCATAATATGCAGCCGTCACATTTCCTACATTTCCAGAAGGAACGATCACAATTGGTTTTTCCCCGTACTTTGCCTCATAAAGGAATGACGCATGGAAATAATATACCATCTGAGCCATCAAGCGCCCGATATTGATACTGTTAGCGCTTGAAAGAGATGAAGAGTATTCAGGATCCATGAACGCATCCTTGACCATTTTCTGGCAATCATCGAACGTACCGTCAACTTCATATGAACTTACTGATGTTCCCTTCCAGCATGTAAGCTGTTTCTTCTGTCTCTCGGAAACACCGTCCTTGGGAAACAGCAATTTCACACTTATGTTCTCACACTCGCTGAATGCAGAGGCTACTGCGCTTCCTGTGTCTCCGCTAGTTGCAACAAGTATGGTCTTCTTCTCTCCACTCTTCTTGAGGACACTATCAAGAAGGAAAGCAAGGAAACGGGCTCCGAAATCCTTGAATGAACAGGTAGGGCCATAATAAAGCTCAAGCGTGTCCTTTCCCCCATCAGCATGCATTGAAAGCGGAAAAGAAAAGGCCTTTCTCGTGATATCAAGCAAATCCCCTTCGCTCTCATCGGATTCAAAGAACGGCTTGAGGATGGTATAAGCCTCATAACCAAGCCCCTTTTCCTGTGTATATTCGCTGCTTAGTGCGGGAATGCTTTTGGGAACAAACAGCCCCCTATCTGGAGCAAGTCCCTTGAGAGCTGCTTTCGTAAACGAATAACCTTTGCCTTCCCTATCCCGAGTTGATACGAATTCCATAGCAATACTCCTTTTTATACTTTTGAACCAAGATATTCGCCCAGACGAAGAAGATCTGCGAAGACTCCCCCTGCGGTAACTTCAGGACCGGCACCCGGACCTTTGATGACCAGAGGCTGATCAAAGTAACGGCGAGTCTTGAAAGAGATCACATTGTCTGTTCCTTTTGCCATAGCAAACGGATGATCTGGTGAAAACTCTTCAAGTCCAACACTACACTTTCCACCTTCAGCCACACCTACATAACGGAGGACTTTGCCCTTCTCCTTAGCTTTATTGAAAAGCTCAAGCATCAATCCGTCAAGCTCCGTTATCCGGGAAAGGAATTCAGAAAGTGAGATGGAAGAAAGACTTTCAGGGAAAAGTGGTGTTACGGGGAAAGATCCGAGTTCTACCGGATACCCCATCTCACGTGCAAGTATCACAGTCTTTCTTGCAACGTCCATACCAGAGAGGTCATCTCTCGGATCTGGCTCTGTAAAACCCATTTCACGTGCTTTGAGAACAAGAGATGAGAATGGAACAGTACCATCATACATCGAGAAAAGCCACGAAAGGGTTCCTGACACCATCCCCTCTATTTTTATTATCTCGTCTCCAGTCTCCCTGAGATCCTTCAGCGTCACGATAATAGGAAGGCCTGCACCCACTGTGGTCTCATAATAAAAACGGCTTCCTGTCTTGTGCGCGCTCTCCATCAGCTCCCTGTAGTAGCTATAATCACCACTACCAGCCTTCTTGTTCGGGGTTATCACATGAAAACCGGAAAGCAGAAGATCTTTATAGCTTCTTGCCCGTGCTTCGCTGGTAGTCGCATCAACAATTACCTTGTGCGGATAATACGAGGCTCCTATATGGGAAAGGAACTTCTCTTCATCATAAGGTACCGCGTTCTTGGAAAAATCCATTCTCCACGAAGAAAGATCCAGACCATCCTCGCTGAGGAGCATTCTTGTACTGTTTGCGATTCCACGTACTCTGATGTCCAGATCAAAAACCTTTTTGAGCCTATCCCTCTCCTTTTCGATCTGGTCGAGGAAGGTTCCTCCGATATTACCAGGTCCGTATAAGCCGAGTGAAAGGGTCTGGGAAGAGAAGAAAAAGACAGAATGAAGTGCCCTGATTGCTTTTCCGGCATCTTTTTCGAGAATGACAGCAGATATGTTCCTCTCGCTGGACCCTTGGGCAATTGCCCTGATGTTCACGCCAGCCTTTGCAAGGGATGAGAAGAATTTCGCAGCAATTCCGATCGAACCTGCCATCTGATTGCCCACAACTGCAAGAATCGCAAGATCAACCGAACGGGTAATCTTTCCAATTGCACCACTTTCCAGTTCTTCACTGAATGTCTTTGTGGCAACGGTGAGCGCCTTCTCAGATTCATCCTTCCTGACAGCAAAACATATGGAGTATTCACTTGATGCCTGAGAGATCAAAATCACGCTGATATTCTCTTCTTTAAGAGCTGAGAAAAGTCGAGATGAGATTCCAGGAATTCCACTCATTCCACTTCCTTCGATGTTTATCAGCGCAATTCCCATGATGGATGAAAATGCCTTCACCTCTCCTTTTATGAAACTATCATCTTCAGCAGAAATCAGTGTCCCCTCATCCTGATCATCATCCCAGTACCGGAGTCTAATCGGAAGCCCCTTTTTCTCCATTGGAATGAAAGAATGCGGATGAACGATCGGAGCGGAAAAGAATGAAAGTTCTGTAGCTTCTTCAAAAGAAAGTGATCTGATGACCGAAGATGACGGAACCTCCTTGTAGCTTGCAGTTCGCAAAAGTCCTCTTGTATTCCAGAACGTCAGGCGTGCTGATAGTTCTGACGCGATTGTGCTTGCGGCATATTCACTTTCATACTCTGTCCAGCCAGAAGGTGCTGCAGGAGGTGGTGGAAAAGATCCATAGACAATGGAAATTCCATCGATTATTCCACCCTTCAGCTGAGTATATGGAACCAGTTTTATATCTGATCCTGTTTTCTCAAGATAAAAAAGCTCAAAAAGCCGCGAGATGAAATATGCGGACTTGTCATCGAGAAACGAGAGGCTCTCACTACTTGCAGATGAGAGAATCCAAATTGATTTAAGGATGTCTTCGGCCTCCTCGAAAACCTTGTTCATGCTTTCAAGAAATGCCTTGCTGCCATTTTCCGAAAGAGTCTCTTCTGATAATTCAGACCATGAAGTCTGCACCTTCTCAAGTCCAGACCACAACCTCTCATCATGAGCTTCTGCAAATGGTGCGAGAACAGAAAGAGAGAGTTCCCCTGAACGTACAGGAGAAATGACAAGAACAGAAGAAAAGCCTTCCTGACTCTCTCCCGCAACAAGATCGTGAAGCCTTTCCATCTCTTTCTTGCCCTTGATCATTGAGCCAGAGAGTGCGTGAACCGAATACTCCATCTTTCCTCCTTTTTCAAAAAAAGGCCCCATAAAGGAGCCTTCTGAATATTTTCCATATGAATTCTGGAATTATACTACCTTCTCAACTTTTCCACTTCTCAGGCAGCGTGTGCAAACCCTGATTGTCCTTGGGCTTCCATCGATCAAAGCCTTAACAGAAATAAGGTTTGGCCTGAATTCTCTCTTCTTGGTCACGCCAATGTGCTGACCGACACCACCGGCCTTCTTGGCCTGTCCCTTGCGCGGAACGATCTGTCCGCTTACTGTTCCCTTTCCACAGATGTCACATCGTCTTGCCATGATTATATCCACCTTAATAAAATTCAATAAGCAATCGACACCCGGAGCATGGTGTCAACAGCTAGACTATATCAAAAATGAGCAAAAAGTGTAAAGGAGAATGGAAAGTTTTTGTCAAAAGATGTTAATAAAGATGAACTCATCACTATTTTGACCTTTCGGGAAAGTGATGAACTCGCACTAAGAAGGCTGATGCAGTCCTATTTTGCAGAAACAGGACTTTTTGACATGTATGTCCTGCCTCCATCCATCATTCTCGGATCGGACTCGAGAATCAGCAAGAAGCTTCCTTCATTCCAGTCTCTCACAATCACAGATGAGATGATTTTATCAAAATACGGCTGGCTGATGCGGACAAAGGACGAAAAACCAATATCGATCCTGCAGAATGCCCTCGGCCTTGAAGTACAGGAAACTGGACTATTTCTCAATCATGAAAGTTCTGTACAGCCCCCTCCTCTTTTCAAAGGAGAAAAGGAAATGCGAGTAAGTTCACTGATGAGATGCAAACTACATTGGCCGTATTTCTCAATCATTGAACATCGTTCTCTCTAGAAGGACAGAACATAGATACTGGACAGACTTTGCACTTCGGTGTTTTCGCAAGGCAGCATACTCTCCCATGAAGATTGAGGACCATCGACATCCTATACCATATTTTCTCATCGTATCTTTCCCGTATTTCTTTATAAATACTTGCTGGATCCTTCTTCTTCACAAGGCCAAGGCGATATGAGACCCTCGCGAAATGTGTGTCGACGATGACAGCTGGACGGGCCAAGAATCCAAGATAGCAATTTGCCGTCTTCACACCGATTCCAGGAATAGCTGTAAGCTCTTCAACGCTTTCGGGGATTTTCCCATTTTCCTTTATGTACTGGGCAAGCGCTTTTATCGATCTCGCCTTATTCTTATAAAGGCCTGAAGACCTGATCAGATCCTCGATCTCTTCCGTATTTGCCAAGCAGATCGCATCGACATCAGGAAAAACGGAGAAGAGTTTATCCGCACTCCTCTTTGCGGAGATGTCTGTATTCGATGCAGAAAGAATGACTGTAGAAAGGAATTTGAAAGGATCCTTTTCTTCGATAAATTCGATTTTTTCAGGATAATAGCAAAAAAGAATGTTTAAAATCTCAGAGTCTATTGACGATTCCATGTACTTTACCTTAAACTACCGCATGTTGACGGGACGTCGCCTAGCGGCTATGGCGCCTGCTTTGGGAGCAGGATATCGATGGTTCGAGTCCATTCGTCCCGATAATGATAGCAGAATGCCCCATCCGTTGCGAGATGGGGTTTTCTTTTTTGCGAGGGCCTTATGAAGATCACAATGCTTGGAACCGGAAACGCACTAGTCACAAAATGCTATAATACATGTTTTGTCATCTCAGAAGGAAATGAACATCTTCTGGTAGATGCAGGAGGTGGCAACCAGATACTTGTGAATCTTGAGAAGATTGGCCTTTCCTGGAAGAACATCCATAGCATATTCGTAACACATAAACACATCGATCATATTCTCGGGATCATATGGATGATCCGTATCATCGCGCAGAACATGAAGAAAGGAACCTATGAAGGCGATCTTGTTATTTATGCCCACGATGAGGTCATATCCATACTCATGGAGATGACACACCTCCTCCTGCAGAAAAGCCAGACTGAGTATATCGGGAAAAGAATTTTCCTTGTCGAGGTGAAGGACGGGGAAGAACGGGAGACTCTCGGGGGAAAGATCACATTCTTTGACATACACTCAACAAAGGCAAAACAATTCGGGTTCTCGCTCGTGAAGAACGGGAAAAAGATAACATGTCTTGGCGACGAGCCCTATATGGATGCAGAAGAAGTATATGCCAGAAACGCAGATTACCTGATGAGTGAGGCTTTCTGCCTATATGAAGAGAGGGACGTGTTCCATCCTTATGAAAAAAATCATTCGACAGTAAAAGACGCAGCGGAACTTGCAACGAAGCTGAATGTCAGGAATCTTATCCTCTACCACACAGAGGACAAGAACATAAGAAACAGAAAGGAACTCTATACAAAGGAAGCAAAAGAATACTTTTCCCAAAATGTCATTGTGCCAGAAGATCTTGAAGTGATCGAAATCCAGTAACATTGATTTTTGAGCCCCCCATAAGGCATATTTTTGACTATATTTGTTATTATATTAACATATTTGTTATAATATAGACATACTTGTTATTTTCTGCTACTTTTCTACTCGGAGATGAACAATATGAAGGTAGCAATCGTCGGATATGGAAAAATGGGAAAGATGATACATTCCCTTTTGAGCGAAGGTGAAGTTGTCTCAATAATCGATCCATTTTCAAATGACAAGCACATCACATCACACAATGTGGATACTGCAAGTCTGAAGAACGCTGATGTTGTGATCGATTTTTCTTCGATGGAAGCAGTCAGAAAACACATCATGATATATGCAGAAAATGCACTTCCTGCAGTAATCGGTACTACAGGATGGTATGACGAGCTTGAAGAGATAGCAAAAGAAACAGAAGGAATGCGTAGAAAGTTCATCTACTCAGGCAACTTCTCGATCAGCGTATATTTGTTCCTCGCCATCATAAAAAGTGCCGGAAAAATGCTGGATATCCTCCCAGAATATGACATCGCGATCCTTGAATCCCATCACAGGAACAAGGCAGATGCACCGTCTGGAACTGCATTGATGGCAGCCGGGGAGATATTGAAGACGGTTGGCCGAAAGAAAAAGATCGCGGCAATGCCCCTTGACGGAAAAATTTCTCCAGAAGAACTCTGTGTTTCCTCGATACGGGTCGGGTCGCAAACAGGGATGCACACACTTTTCATCGACAATGATGATGCGGAGATCACAATCACCCATACAGCGCGATCAAGAAGTGGTTTTGCAAAAGGGGCAATACTGGCCGCCAGATGGATACAGATGCAGGAAGACGGGATCTACACGATGGATGATTTTGCCAATGGAATGTTTGGAGGGAACCAGAATGAATAGATTCAGAGGAGTATACACAGCGCTCATAACACCTTTTACTGAGATAGGGAACGTTGATTATCAGAATCTGGAAAAGATAATAAACGTTCAGATCGAAGAGGGAATTGACGGACTCGTTCCATGCGGAACAACTGGAGAAAGTCCTACTCTTTCGCATGAAGAACATGACAGGGTTATCGCAAAGACCGTCAAGATCGCAAATGGAAGGGTTCCTGTCATTGCCTGTACCGGATCCAATAGCACCAGGGAAGCCATAAGACTCTCGGAACACGCTGAAGATTCGGGAGCAGATGCTGTATTGCTGGTGAATCCCTATTACAACAAGCCAACACAGAAGGGACTTTATCTCCATTTCAAGGCAATTGCAGAAGCAGTCAAGATCCCTTGCATCCTCTACAATATCAAGGGAAGGACCGGCATCAATCTCGAGACAGAAACACTTGTTCGCCTCGAAGAAGAATGTCCGAATATTGTTGCTGTAAAAGAGGCATCAGGTTCCCTCGAACAGATGAAGACTGTTATTGAAAGGACAAATGATGATTTCTCTGTGCTCTCTGGCGATGATAATCTGGCACTTGACCTGATGAAGAGTGGCGGAGATGGCGTGATCTCTGTTGCTTCCAACCTATTCCCACGCCAAATGGCAAGAATGGTACATTCTGCGCTATCCGGCGATTTTGAAAAGGCAAATCAGATCAACACATGGTTCAGTGAATTCTTCTCATTATGTTTTATCGAAACCAATCCGATACCGATCAAGACGGCAATGGCAAGAATGGGATTCTGCAGGGAATCCTTCCGCCTTCCACTCTGTCCGCTGGAAAAGGAAGAACACCGACAAAAACTTTATGACGCCATAGAAAGAATGGAAAACGACATAAGGGAGGAAATAATCTGATGGCAAAAGCTAACTCTGACTTCTTGAAGCTGCAGACTGGTTATTTATTTCCTGAAGTTGCAAAACGAATACGCGCGTGGGAAGAAAAACATGCAGGCGAGAAAGTAAAGAAACTGAGCATAGGCAATACAACTGAGGCTCTGACACCATATATATCAAATGCAATGATAAATAAGATAAATAAGCTCCAAAATAGGAATGAATACACTGGTTATGGAGATGAACAAGGGGATGAATCCCTCAGAAATGCATTGATGATGCACTACAGGAAAGAATATGGAGTAAAACTGTCGGCAGATGAATTCTTTGTCTCAGACGGGGCAAAGAGCGATGCGGCGAATATCCAGGAGATTTTCAGCAAAGACTCGGTTGTTGCAATCCAGGATCCCGCTTATCCAGTATATGTTGATTCAAATGTGGCTGGTGGGCACAGTAGGAACTACAATGACAGGACATCTTCTTATGACGGACTTATCTATCTTGAGGGGAATGCAGAAAACCGATTTGTCGCATCAGTTCCATGTGGACATGCAGATCTCATATACCTCTGCTTCCCGAATAACCCTACAGGTGCCGTTGCGACAAGAGAAGAGCTGAAAGATTTCATCGATTATGCAAGAAGGGAGAAAGCAATAATAGTATTCGATGCAGCGTATTCAGACTACATTGAAAGTAAAGACATTCCGCACTCGATATATGAAATCGAAGGTGCTGAGGAAGTTGCAATCGAAATAAACTCTTTTTCAAAGAATGCAGGATTCACTGGAGTCCGTCTCGGATGGTCTGTAGTTCCAAAGACACTCAGGATAGAGAATGGAGACGAGGCGACTATAAACAGACTATGGAACAGAAGGGAATGCACATTCTTCAATGGTGCATCAAACATAGCACAAGCAGGTGGCCTTGCAGCCCTGGAAGAAGAAGGGAGAAAAGAATGCTTATCTCTTGTGAACTACTACAAGGAGAACGCCAGGATAATACTTTCTGTCATCAGGAACCTCGGACTCGTGTGTTACGGCGGAATCGACAGCCCGTATGTATGGACAAAATGCCCAGATGGCCTCTCGAGCTGGGAATTTTTCGATCTCCTGCTTGAGAAAGCACATGTTGCAGTAACACCCGGATCAGGTTTCGGAAAAGCCGGGGAAGGATATGTGAGGATCTCTTCCTACGGACACAGGGAAGATGTGATTTCAGCACTCGATTCGATCAAGGAGAACTTCTGATGAGTGAAAAGAGACTACCACTTGAAAGCAGCACTATTCTCTCGCTTTCGAATAAACTGGGGACACCATTTCACATTTATGATGCAAGAGCGATACGAAAGAACGCAGAGGAAATGAAAAACGCATTTTCATGGGCAGATGGTTTCATTAACTACTTTGCTGTCAAGGCGCTTCCGAATATACATATTCTTTCACTTCTTTCCTCTCTCGGTTTTGGGGCCGATTGTTCTTCTCTTCCCGAGCTGCTGCTTGCAAAAGAAGCAGGATTCAGCGACGAAAAGATAATGTTTTCATCAAATGATACTGCAGATGATGAATTCGCATTTGCAAATGAGCTGCAAGCGATTATCAATATTGATGACATTACTCATATCGATGATGTGATACGCGTACTAGGCAGACTTCCAGAAAAGATATCATTCCGCTATAACCCAGGAAAAGAAAGAACAGGAAATGTGATCATTGGAAACCCTGTAGAAGCAAAATACGGCCTGAGAAATGATCAGATCATACCTGCATACAAAAGGGCAAAGGAAAAGGGGGTAAAACATTTCTATCTCCATACAATGGTAGCCTCGAATGAGCTCAATGAAGATTACATCGTCGAGACAGCCAGAATGCTCTTCGACCTGGTATGGAAGATAAAGAAAGAAGCTGGTGTTCACATTGAACAGATAGATTTGGGAGGAGGAATAGGAATTCCCTACCGCCCAGAAGAAGAGAAGATATCTTTCTATTCTCTTTCCGAGAAGATACATTCGCTTTACAGAAATATGATAGAAAAATGTGGCTATGGCAGATTGAGAATCTCTTTTGAGTGTGGAAGGTGCATAACTGGACCTTATGGGTTTCTTGTGACGAAAGTCCGTCATGTCGCAAACAAATATAAGAACTTCGTGGGAGTAGATGCATCGATGGCGGACCTGATGCGACCTGCGCTCTATGGTTCTTATCATCACATCACTGTATTGGGGAAAGAGGATAAGGCGAACGACCACATCTACGATGTCACAGGATCCTTATGCGAGAATAACGACAAATTCGCAATTGACAGGAAGCTTCCGAAAATAGAGAAAGGAGATATTCTAGTCATTCACGACACAGGGGCTCATGGACATGCAATGGGATTCAATTACAATGCAAAACTGAGACACGCAGAATATCTTATAGATGATGACGGCATATACAGAATACGAAGAGACGAAACATATGAAGACTATGTCCGTACAATGCTACGGGAGAAAGAACGCATCTAAAGTTCAAGGGCAAACAAAGCGGCTCCGAGTGCGCCATTGAGCTGAGCGAGATCAGAGATGAGAAGCTTCGAAGAAAGAAGTTTCTCAAGCTCTGTGGCAACACCCTTGTTCTTTGATACTCCTCCTGTCATCATGTATTTTTCCTTGCCCCCCACTCTCTTTACAAGTGCGTATGTCTTGGAACTCACAGCCCGATTAAGGCCATGCACTATATCCTCCGGTCTCTTGTTCTGGGCAATCAGGGAAACGACCTCGGATTCGGCGAAAACTGTGCACATGCTTGAAATGACGACATCCTCCTTCCAGTCAAGACCGATGGCACTCATCTTATCCAGCGGAAGTTCAAGCGTACGCGCCATAAGCTCAAGAAAACGTCCTGTTCCTGCTGCACATTTGTCATTCATGACAAAATTGACTACAGATCCACTGTCATCAAGCAGTATCACCTTGCTGTCCTGGCCCCCGATATCAATTATGGTCCTTACGCCAGGATCAAGGAAAAATGCACCCTTCGCATGGCAAGTGATTTCAGTTATAGATTCATTTCCTCCCTCAATCGCACCACGGCCATATCCAGTTGTCACTATTGCATCAATATCATCATGTGTCAGATGAGCCTTCTCCAGTGCCTCATCAAGAGCCCTCTCCGCACCTTTGTTTGCCCCTGCACCAGTCGGTTTCACAGCAGTAGAAACTATATTCTTGTCCTTGTCGAGGATGACGACATCTGTACTAGCAGATCCGCTATCTATTCCTACAAAATATCCTTTTCCCTTCATTTTGCTCCCTCTCTTCTCACTTATTCCACTAAGGCTCTCATTGAATGCTTCAAGACGTGTCTTCAACTGTCCGCTTGATCTGATCGTATAATCAGATTCGATCTTGAGCATCGGAACGGTAATTTCTCTGCGAAGATCCGAGTACTCGAAATTATAGTAATCGCAGAATTTCACCGTATGATAGATCACTCCTTTTATGTGCTCATCAAGAAACAATCTCCTGCGGCCTATTGGATCACTCATCCTCATGCATGGGATTTGGGAAAGAAGAGCCTCTGAATACCATGTAAGCAGAGAATCAAAATCCATATCTTCCGCAGGTCTTGGAATGAATCTGTTGTGTACGCATGTATCATTCTTCACTTCAAGTGACATGGTCGAAGAAATCATTGAAAATAGTTCCGGTCCAACCCTTCCTCCCAGTACACTTATATAATCAGCAGAGGGACGCATCTCAGGAGAAAAGGAAGCAAGGAATGCCTCTTTGTCGAAAGTTCTTTTCCTATACTCACCATATTCTCTGACAAGGCGCATGATTTCCTTCTTCATTCTCTCTTTCGAACATTCTGGATCGTTATGAAGAATGTCCATCATGAAGAGGAAATCGAAATTACCACGTTCCCTGAGAATGTCATAGACACTTCTGATGGAATCACAACAACTTACAAGAACCAATTCCCTGATATCATTCCTCAGGCACAATTCAAGAATTGCTTTGCCATATCCACAAAGATTCGGATGTGCATACTGATCTGAAAGTGAAAAATCATCAACCATATCCTCGAGAAGTACAGGATCCGCACCCATCGCTTCCAATATTTCAATAGGGGTGTACTTGCAGATGTAATATGTCTTGTTCATCCTTTCCTCTCCTCAAGCATCTCTATAAATGCCTCTACACGTGTAGCGACCTGTCCCTCTCCTCCATGACTCCTGTCTGCGCCATCTCCATCAAGAATAAGGGTCGGAAAACCAGAGTGCTCGAACTTCTTCTTGGCAATCTGGGATGCACCAAGAGTATGCTTGCATCCCCAGTGGCAGAACCATATTACCCCATCTGCGTCCAGCATCTTCGCCATTTCTATTCCTTTATCGATTCTTCTTGTTGCAGGTCCATTGAATGGTGAAAGCACAATGCGTTCCGCCATCGCCCTGTACGGATCGCTTTCCGAGTACTTGCCGATACTTTCAAAACTCATGTCACATCCTACGATCTGTACCTTTTCATTGAAATCCGTAATATTGCGCAGTTCCTTTATCCAGAATGGATTTGTGTGCATCCAAAGAAGCCTGAGACCTTTCTTCTCCGGTGCGTTTTTTGCGACATCAATTGACAATTCAGTAAACTTCTCTGTCTTTTCAGTCCCGAGAAGGGTATGAAGCATGAAACACGAAAACATCTCACTATTGATGTCAGAAAGAATCATCTTGTCACTCTTTTCCTTTATGAACTCATAGTAGTTATCAAGACTTCTCTGACTCATCCTGACTTTCTCTGAAAGAACAGCCTCATCAATCCTATTGCCAGATACATGCTCAATAAATTTTTTCATATCCAAAAGTTGCTGTCTGACATAGAGAATGTCATCTTCACTCTGATCATATGGAATATCTATGACAAAATGCGGGACACCATAGTATTTGCTCAGTCGTCTGAAAGTAAGCATATTGGCATCGCATGCAAGGGATGTACTGATTATAAAAAGAGGTTTTGGCATCAGGCTCAGTTCGGCAGCTCCGATAAAAGCTTTATGGTAAGAACAAAACGTTTCTGGAAGTCCCTCGCTCTCCGCATACTCAAAAAAAGGTCTTTCTGCTTCTGCTCCTGAAAGGAAGCAACCCAGTCCTTCGCATGAATACGGATTTATACCGACAGCATGGAGCATTTCCGGAGGAGTGAACAGACTCAGGATTGCAGAATTCTCTGGATGTCTCAGAGCCCTTACCATAGATTCGGAAGTAACACTCGCTGCCATCCGATTCGCCTTGTTCATCTTACCAGAGAAGTACTTGTACTGATATCCTTTCATCTGATACCCGATTGAAAGCAATATTCTTGCCATCTTCGGATTCTTCTGCAAAAGGGCATCAACGCTCCTGCCAAAAGTCCTTACAAACGATTCCACACTTTTCTCCTTGGTGACTTGTTTTCTATAGTATTTGAAAAAAGAAATTGCAAGAGTAATGCAAGCAATTGCGGTCTTATTAAATGCAAAAAACAACGGCTCGACAAAACCAAAAGGCATAACATTCTAGACACACTCCATTCTGAAGATGCGTTATCGGAACTTCATTTCTACAGGAGATGTGGCAGAAAGCTATATAGGGTTGAATCTGTTGTCAAGCATCCTGAAAAGATGGAGAAAAAAGCTTTACACGATTTCTTATAGGTGAGTCAGAATGTGTGTCACACCTATTTATCTTCCAAATCAGAATTATTAGATTCACTAGACATTCACCATTAAATTTGTTATAAAGGGCTTCGTGATGGAAATCATGACACAGAGGCACAGTTTGGCACACTCGTGACACAGTGCTGTCACAGTGTTATTTTGATATCCAGAACGACATTCCAACCTTATTACACTTTACGGTTTATTTTGTTGGTAGCAAACAGATAACCCGATTAAAGCGGATATTAGGCGGAAAAAAGATATCGCGCCCTTAGCTCATTTGGATAGAGCAACTGCCTTCTAAGCAGTAGGTGATTGGTTCGAATCCAATAGGGCGTATTTTTTTTACCTGTTTGTTCTCCGGGACCATTATGGTCCCAGAATCAAGTTCATTTCTTTTCAAATGTTTCAGCTACAGTCTCAAGCAGCTTTCTGATCTCCAGATGCTGGGGACATGCATTCTCGCACTTCCCGCATTTAATACAGTCAGATGGCTTTCCTGAGTTTGCAGTTATGACATTGTAGTGCCAATCACTGCTCATGTCCGAGAATGTCTTCTTGGAATTCATGACAGCGAAAAGATCAGGAATCGGTATATGTTTTGGACATTCAGAAGTGCAGTAATGACATGCAGTACATGGGATAAGATTCATCGATGAAAAAATTCCACGAACCTCTTCTATTGCATCAAGTTCCTTTTTATCAAGCTTCTTGAAATCCTTCATGTTTCTGATATTGTCATTCATCTGTTCCATGCTGCTCATCCCAGAGAGAACCATGATCACGTTATCCAATCCTGCAGCAAATCGCAGCGCATAACTTGCCTCTGATCCGCCACCAAGACTGTCTAAAACTTTCTTTGCATCTACAGGAAGCTTCGCAAGATGCCCCCCTTTCACAGGTTCCATTACAATAACTGGCTTATTGTGTTTTTTTGCAACTTCATAGCATTTCCTGCTCTGGATCACCGGATCTTCCCAATCCAGATAATTGATCTGCAACTGGACAACTTCCAGATCCGGATATTCAGATAGAATCTCATCAAGCAGTTCTGCCTTGTCATGGAAAGAAAGGCCAACATGCTTCACAAGCCCCTCGTCCTTCAGTCTAAAAGTCTCTTCATATGCTTTGTACTTTCTGAAGTGACCATAGCTTAAATTTGTCTGGGAATGCATGAGGAAGAAATCAAAGTAACCTGCACCGGTTGCATCAAGCTCTGTCAAAAGTACCTTCCTTATATCTTCAGTACTATTGAAAAATACATTCGTAAGCTTATCAGTGAGGATATAGCTTTCCCGAGGATACCTTGAAGTGAGGCATTTTCTTATTGCCTTCTCACTCTTGCCATCCAAATAGCCATGTGCCGTATCAAAATAATTGAAGCCTGCATCAAAATAAGCGTCAATCATCTCCGAGAATTCCTTCTCGTCGACCTCATTCCCGATCATTGGAAGGCGCATGCATCCGAATCCCAACTTGCCCTTCAGAAACTCAAAACAAGACATAACTTCCTCCTTTCCAAATTTTACTTTAATGCTCTCCGAAGTAAGGCCTTGCCGTCAACGACAGATTGATAAATTTCTGCTAGAATACCACCCGATGAAAAGCGAGAAGATAATCGATGAATTCTTCCTTTCCTATATGCCAACAGGTGGAAGAGTTGGAGATATAAGGGAAAATAGACTGGCGAGGATGGAAAAGTTATTGGATAAACTCTCACATCCAGAAAAAGATATGAAGCTCATACATGTCGCAGGAAGCAAGGGAAAAGGCTCTATGACATCCCTACTCTCCCTATTGATTGAGAAAAGTGGAGAAAAGACAGGAACATACATGTCTCCACATGTATATTCATTGTTTGAGCGTTTTTCTTGTTCTGGAACATTCTTCTCTGAAGATGACTACATATCAGCTTATGAGGAGTTGAAAGAAAAGATAGAGGATCTTTCTTTTTCACCCACTACCTTCGAGCTATATACAGCCTATGCTTACCTCCTTTTCAGGAACACTTGTTGCTCTTATGCTGTCATCGAGACAGGACTCGGAGGAAGGCTTGACGCGACAAATACAATCATGCCGCTCTTTTCCGTAATCATGCCAATTGAGAAAGAGCATACTCAGATCTTGGGGAAAAGCATCGCGAAAATCGCATATGAAAAAGCAGGAATAATAAAAAAAGGAAAACGAGTCTATATTGCGAAGAATCCTAAAAGCGCTCTCAGAGTATTCGAAAAGAGAGCAGAAGAACTTGGATGTGAATTTATTACATACTCTGATCTTGTAAAGAGTGTGCGGACAAAAGAGGGCTATGACAAAGACAATGTCCATATACTATTCACGGATGGATCTTCTTGTAATCTCAAAACCTCACTACGCGGAAAGGCAATGGCAGAGAACATCGCGTTTTCACTTGCGATAGCAAAACATGAAGGACTATCATGCCTCGATGAAGACAGCCTCTCTGCTGTTGAATCCTTTACCATTCCCGGAAGATTCGAAGAAAGGAATATCAATGACAAAGCAATAATCCTCGACGTCGCACATACCGTCAATTCAGCAAGGAATTTCAAAAAAACATTCTCATCCATATACAGCAACAGGAAGGAAAAAAAAGTACTTCTTTTTTCCTCATTGGAAGAAAAGGCTCATGAGAAGATGCTCAGTATCATCTCAGAATGCTTTGATGAGATCATAATTACACGTTCGGGAATCTATAAAAAGAGTGATCCGTACACACTATACAAAGAAGCGATTAAAACCAAGGACAAAGAACATGTCCATCTCTACGTAGATGAGAATGAGGCATTTGATAAAGCATTGGCTTTGGGAGAGATAATAGCAGTTGTAGGGTCCTTCTACCTCCTGGGCGCTATAAAGGAGCTTGGAAATGCTTAATTGGAAAGAGGTGCATAAAGTACTCTCTGAAGTGCCTTTTCAGAATAGTTTCATCCAGAATGTGACGGAACACGATCTGCATTCGTATACATTCTCACTCTTCAACAAAAATGAAAAAGCTTTCATGTTCTATATATCGATAGGTAGCAATGACTCTGTGATGATGCTTACAGGGAAAATGAGGGAGAAAAGCAGGAAAAGCCAGAGGTTCCTCCAATTTCTCAGAAGCCATGTCATAGGAAAAAGGATCACTCTCGTAGAGCCACTTCTTTTTGACAGGGCGTTTATACTCCACTTGAAAAATAGCGATGAAAGCTTGAAGCTGCTTTTCAGACTCTATTCAGGTTCTGGTGCTAATATGATCGTTCTCGACGAAAATGACAAAATCCTCGAACTGATGTACAGACGACCAAAAAGAAAGGAGATGCCAGGAGAGACTATCGTTATAGAAAAAAGGGAATGCGAGGGCGAAAGAACCTATAACATCAGAGAATATGACACCCCTACTCTTTCCCAGTTTCTTGACAGATCTGTGATCGAAGAAAAGAAGAACGAAAACTATGCATCCTATAGAGAAAATATTGAAAGAAAGAGGGAGAAAGAACTTTCTGAGATTGAGAATCTGATCAGAAGCCTTGAAAAAAAGGTATCATCCTCATCTGGGTTCATAGGAGACAAGAAGATTGGTGATCTGCTCTCTGCAAATATGCATGTCATCCGCAAGGGAATGAAGGAAACCAAAGTCACAGACTGGGAAAGCGGCAAGGAAATTGTAATCATGCTGAGTCCCGAACTTTCTCCGAGCGAGAACATAGAACACTATTATGAACGTTACAGGAAAGGCAAAAGAAGCTTTGAAATTGGCAATACTGAACTTGATGATGCAAGAAAAAGGCTTCTTGAGCGAAAAGAATATTATGATAGCCTCCTTTCACTGGGGCCGGAAGATATAAAGAGACTCAGGAAAGAAGCAGAAAACGGAAATGAGAAAACAGAGAATAAGGGACCAAAACGATTTGGACTTTACATCAAGAGCGGTGATTTTGATCTGATTGTCGGAAGGAACAGCAAAGAAAACGATCAGATCCTCCGTCATGAGACCAGAGGGTCGGATACATGGATGCACACAAGAGATTTTCCAGGCGGATATGTGATCATAAAAGCAAAGAAGGGAAAAAGCATTCCGTTGAATATCCTTTTGGATGCTGCAAATCTCGCATTGCATTTCTCGCAGGGGAAGAAAGCTGGAAAAGCTGATCTGTATTACACAGAAGTCAAATATCTCAGAAGAGTTAAGAATGGAAAAGAGGGACTTGTCATTCCGACGCAAGAGAAGAATTTGTCTGTAACGCTTGATGAACGCAGGGTAAATCTTCTTCTGGGAAGGAAAGAAGACGAGAACATCAGATAGAAAGATACCTTTTGACCTCTTCCGCTACAGCTTCATTTTCGTCTGCGGAAAACCATTTCGTCTCAGGAAAGGAACGGAAGAACGTCATCTGCCTTTTTGCATATTTTCGTGTTGAGATAAATATCTTTTCTTTCAGATCGTCAATACTGCTGTATTCAGAAAAAGCCTCTCTGTACCCTATTGCATCCATGGATGGCCAAGTCAGATCAGCACCCATTTCCTTCAAGTGACCAATCTCCTCCATAAAGCCAGAAGAGAACATGATGTCTATCCGTTTCTTGATACGCTCCTCCAGCTCTGTTTTTTCCCGGAATAGCCCTATAACAAGAGGTGAAAAATCTTTTCTGAGCACATTTGAAACAGGAAAGGACGAAAGTGGACGGCCAGAGCAGTAAAAAACTTCAAGCGCCCTGCTTATCCTGTATTTATCGTTGGGATGTATGCGCCCTGCACTGACAGGATCAACCCTCTTCAGTTCATCGTGCGCCCAGCATAGACCCTTTTCACAGATCATCTTATTGACCATTTCCCGTACAGCGGCATCCGCTTTCGGAGCTTTCGACTCTCCATAGAGAAATTGCCTGAAATAATAGCCAGTTCCTCCCGTCAGGAGAGGAACCTTCGCCCTATTCAAGATCTCATCCACTGCATTTTCCGCATCGTGTACAAATTCTCCAGAGGAGTAGCTCTCCCAAGGATTCCTGATATCCAAAAGGTGATGCGGTATTTTTGCCCTGAGAGCCAGATCTGGTTTCGCTGAACCGATATCAAGGTACTTGTAGATCTGAACACTATCGGCATTGACTACTTCCATGCCGAAATTGAAAAGTTCTTCAGTCAGTGCGGTCTTTCCGACCGCCGTCGGGCCGAAGAGGACAACGAAGCGTTTCACTCGTTGTATTTGATTTCGCCATCAAGAGCCATGGAAAGAACGCGGGATACAACCTTGTCCCCTTCCTTCTCAATCTCATCCTTCTTGTCTGTAGAAGCATAGATATTGGCTTCCTTGATAGCCACACAAGTCATCTCGTAGACATTAGCTTCTGTGTCTATGAGCTTATCTAGTGGAATCATTGGCATTCTCTCCTTATTACTATAGCCATGACATTTTAGCTTCATGGACGGATCTTTGTCGAGACCCCAAGTCCCTTCTTTGTCAGTTCTGCAATTATGATGGATACAATCTCTTCTGCAGAAAGATGATCTGTATCGATGATAAGGTCCGCAACCAAATCCGGACGATCATTATCGATATTATATATGCGCAGATAGCGAGCACTATCGTTCCTGTCCCTTTCTTCAGTTTCGCGGAAACGCTCTTCGAATGTGCCCCCCTCTCTTTTCAGGATACGTTCTGTCCTAGTCTCTTTCGTTGCCCTGAGATATACCTTGAAATCAGCTTTTTCAAGCATCCAGATGGCCAGACGGGAACCAAGCACGCAATTATCTTCCTTCATAGCCATCTCAACCTGACGCCTGTCCAGTTCCTTGTCTATGGAGTCATCTTTGCCAGCCAGAGCACAGAACTGCCAGAAATCCATTCCTCTTTCCTCTGACATCTGCCGAAAAGTGAAATTGATCATCTTTATGCCAAGCCTTTCTGAAAGAAGTCTGGTGACTGTGGTGTTGCCGCAACCACTTTTGCTGGAAATTGCTATCCTCATTACTCAATATTCCTTATTTGTTCCCTGATGTTCTCTATAGTATCCTTGAGCATGACCACATGGGAAGATATTGATGCCATCTGACTCTTTGAGCCTATTGTATTTACTTCTCTGTTCATTTCCTGTGAAAGGAAATCAAGCCTCTTACCTACAGGTGCATTCTCTTCCAGAAGTCTGAAATACTCTTTCAGGTGCACTCCAAGTCTCTTGAGTTCTTCGTTTATCGAATACTTGACAATCAGCAGTGCAATCTCGCTCATCATCCTATCATCGTCAAGCTTCTTGTCCTGCATAAGCTCTTCATAACGCTGATTGATTACAGATCGGAAATATTCAGTCATCTCATCACTTTTTGATGAAATGAAAGAAACCGCATCTGACAATTCTTCTCCAAGTCTCTTCAGATCGTTATAAGTACCCTGCCCTTCTCTTTCCTTTTCTTTCTTCAGCTTCTCAAGTGCCTCGGTCAAGACAGAGATGAGTGCCTCATGATAGAAATCACTGTCCTTTTCATCGCTTTCGACTAGAATTCCGTCCCGCAGAATGTAATCAGAAAACAGAGGAGAAACGCCCGATTTATCCCTTACTTCAGAAAAGGCTTTCGTGTACGCATCCAAACGGGAATGATCGACTTTAATCGTTGTATTGCCCTCATACACTTTCAGCTTCACCGACAGATCGATATGTCCGCGTGCGCACGACTTTCTCAAAAGCGCATCAATTTCGCTTTCATATTTTCCAAGGGCATATGCGATATTTTTGGAGAGTTCTAGATATCTGCTGTTGTAACTCTTGATGGTTACAGAAATGGAAAACGCATTCTCCTCGTGCGTCGCCTCAGCGTATCCTGTCATACTCAGCATAAAGAAAATCCTATTTATAAAAAAATCAGCCCCGGAAAAAGAGGCTGTCTCAATCAGAGAGTGACTATCTTTACTTCGAAAGCTTGGAATTGCAAGCCTTGCAGACCTTTACTTTCTCTCCATCGATCTCTCTTTCATAAAGGCACTTGATTGCAGTTCTCTTACAAACTGGGCATTCTGCTCTTCCGTTGTTGAACTGATCCCTGATACCTGTTCCCCTATGTGCTTTGGACATTGTTATCTCCTTAATGAATTATTGGCTACCCGTTGAATATATCCCATCACCCCTTCTCAGGTCAAGGACACATTATATGCTTTTATATAGAAGGAATGTGGAATATCATCACAAATATATGAGTATCCTGACTTTCGGAGAGATTCTTTATGATGTTTATAACGATGAGAAAAAGATCGGGGGTGCACCTCTTAACGTCTCATCTCATCTCGTGAAGCTTGGTTCTGAGGTTGTTTTCATAAGTGCAATCGGAAATGACGAGCTCGGCCATGAAAGTGAAAGAGAACTTGACCGGTTGCTAATTGAAAGAAGATACGTAAAGTGTATAGACGGCTTTGAGACTGGGAAAGCATTTGTAAAGCTTACAGACGGAATTCCATCGTACTCATTCACCACACCAGCAGCCTGGGACGAAATATATCTGAGTGAAGAAGAACTCAGAACACTCAAAGAAACAAATTTCGATGCTTTCTACTATGGTACGCTGGCATCAAGAAGTGAAAGATCCAGAAAAACACTGTCGCTTCTTTTCAAGTCAATAAAAGCTCGCCTATTCTTCTTTGACGTCAACCTACGCCTTTCATATTACTCTAAAGACATCATCGAAACAGGACTTGAAAAAGCCAATATACTCAAACTCAATGACGAAGAAGAGAAAACAATACTTTCTCTCTTTTCACTAGATTCCCTCGAAACGCTTATGAAAAGATACTCAATTGATCTAATAATCCTTACAGAAGGAAAGAAAGGGACTACCGCTCTTACAGAAGGAAAGAAAATTCATCAACCTGCAAATAAAGTAAAAGTAGTAGATACAACAGGTGCCGGAGACAGCATATCAGCAGGAATAATGCACTTTCTTTCAAAAGGGAAAAACATAGAAGAGGCTTTGGAAAAAGCCTCATTGCTTGCGGACTTTGTGGTCACCCAAAAAGGCGCATGCCCTGATTATCCTGAGAAACTAATAGAAATGCTTTCTATCAGTTAGTGCCAACCAGCTTCTTGAAATCTGAAACACTCTCCATGATCGCCTTTCCAAAAAAGCCTTTCTTCTTATGGTTTCGTCTGGAGAAGTATATCACAAGTGGTTCCTTCAATGATTCGCTTTCAACAAGAACTTTGACTTCAGAGAATTTCTCCCCGCTTGCATCGTAGGAAATCTGCTCCTCGCACTTTCGTCTTTCGTTTATTGGGAAAGACTCCATCCAATCATCTGATGCTATGACAATAACATTCCTGTCCCGAATTTTTGCAATGAGGTAGTGATCACCAGCATCGCTGAAAAATGGCGTTGTATGGAGTTCATCCCCTTCTTCAAGACCAAGGAACGTACGAATCCGATCGCTAAGACGGGAAACAACCACCTGATATTCAATCTGCCCTTTTCTCTTTGCCCGCATTCCCCTGTTGAAAAAGATAAGGAGAATAAAGCAAATTCCACAGAAAACTATTGCACTGACGTCCATTCACACCCCGAAATATCAAAAGGATCCGCCATATCTCAGGCGGATCAGATCAAGAAAATTATTTACTCTTCATCATCTTCAACTTCGATGAATTTCGTATCATCGTCGTCTTCATCGTCAAACTCTTCCTCGTCTTCTTCGTCATCCTCGTCATCAGAATCATCTAGTATGCTTGAGACAACCTCAAGCACTTCATCAAGATCCGTGCTGCCAGTGAGGTAATCTTCGATGACAACACCAAGGAAAGAGAGGCCGAGCATATCAAAGTCATAAGATGCATAGATCTCCCTCACCTCAGGAAGTGCATCTTCATCTTCCATGTCGCTGAGTTCTTCAAGGGATGTAAGGACATCTTCCTGCTCTGCAATAATAAGCTCTGCGATGCGAGACTCTGAAGAATCAAGTACATCATCGAGTCCATAGTCTGAGAAAACAGACTCCATTTCATATTCCTCTTCACTCTCTTTCGGCATCGACTTTCCAGACGATACGTTCTTTACTGCCGCATAATGAGTGAGAGCACTCTTGAATATGTCAAAAAAATCTTCGTCATCGAAGAACTCGGGGGCTTTTAGCGATACGAATGAATAGAGATCGCCGAGAGCAAGTCCAAGTTCCTCCACTTCATCCAACAAATGAGAATCCTTTTCCTTTCCGCTCATTCTTATTTCCTCCTGAAAGCAGATTCTAACATAGTGAAAAGGCCAAAACTACTAAAAACGGTGAAAATATGGCGAATCTACATAAGTTGTATATGTCAGATTTTCCATTTCTATCGGACAGACAAGCAAGAAAACACTACTTTGATAATTTTGACAGGTTGCCGCTCATGTGGAAATACTTTGTTGCTTAGTCCCCTATTCCTGCTGTAATGTTCAAATCCCCAGAAGAGAACATGTCCAAAAGTAAAGAATAAATGTTTTGGAAAAAGAAAAATGATGCATGGACAATGCTGCGCTATAGCAGAGTTTCCGTACTTTCACTAAACTTCTGAACAAGAAATATGAAAGGACTCTGTGTTTATATTAAAGCAGGACAAGGACATTACATACCGGCAAAAGCTGTGTATGAACAGATGATCAAGAAAGGTGTGGACTGCCATCTCGTGGACTTTTTCGACTACATGGACCTAGAAAGATCTGAAAAAATGAACCAAAGCATCTGGCGACTTATGTTAAAGTTTCCATTCATAGAAAAACATCTTTTCAGAAGACTCGACGGCTCGGGAATCAGCAGAAAACTTTTGCTGTACTGGGTTGGAAAACTCAGGATAAAGAAGCTAAAGAAAAACATCGAGGAATTTCACCCAGATTTCATATTTGCAACACATCCGTACCCAGGAACAATCCTTTCCACATTACTGAATAGCATGGGAGAGGATATACCTGTATATTTCTATTCAACCGATGTTTTTTCTTCCCCGAAAATATCCATCTGCCCATTTTTGAGAAAACACATAATATCAACTGAAGAAGGGCTTGAAAGGGTCGTTGCCCTCGGACAGAAAAAAGAAAGCATGATGCTCGCCCCATTCCCGCTTCAAAGCGCTGTCGCAGACTATCCGCGCCTTGAAAAGAAAGAAGCGAGAAGAAAACTCTCTCTCGATGAGGAAAAATTTACTATTGAACTCAATCTGGGTGGTGAAGGACTTGGCTCATTAGCACTTCTGAAAGAGATAATCAAAAGGGATCTGCCAGTCCAGGTAGTTATTGTCGGGGGCATCAGAAAAAATATGGAAAAACACCTCAGGCGGATCATATCTGAAAAGGGTGAAAATACAGTACTGGAAATAAGGGGATTCGTAACAAATGTAAATGAATACCTCTACGCATCCGATCTCATTGTCGGCCGGGCTGGAATAAACACCATCCTTGAGGCAATTTATGCACATAGGCCGTTTCTGATAACAGAACTGGTGTACATTGTAAAACACTCAGCAGAATATGTTGAAAAATATAAAGTAGGATGGAATGCAACCGGAGATGTGGAAAAACAGATCAATATCATAGAAGATCTGGCATGCAATCCTGAAAAACTTTGCCAGATGGAAAATAATTTCCGTTCAGTCCCCATCGAATACAATGCAAAACGCCTAGCTGAGATGGTAATAGATGATGCTAGACGCATAAAGTAAAGCTATAACTTTTTCAAATCATTTGGTACAATCCGCGTTGCAATGCAAGTAGCTAAACTTGAAAGAGAAAGAATAATAAAAAGAAATTCAACCATATCGATTGCACTCAATCTCCTTATGGGTTGCCTAAAAATAGCAATCGGCATGATCTCAGGATCTGTGGCAATCTTATCAGATGGAATCAACAATATCAGTGACCTTCTCTCATCTTTTGTCACGATAATCGGCTATCAGCTGGCAAAAAGAAAGCCGACCCATTCCCATCCTCTGGGCTTCGGACGGGTAGAATACATATCTGCCCTTTTCGTGGCATTCATCGTACTATATGCAGGATTTGAATTCTTCATGGCATCTATCAGACAGATAATATCACCAGAAACCGTCTCTGTAAGTCCTCTGATGATGGCTATCATCTTCTTCTCGATACTTGCAAAGCTTTTCCTCTGGCAGATGAATAAGACAAGCGGGAAAAAAGTTGACAGCGATGCTCTCACTTTGAGTGGGACAGATGCACTTGTCGATGCAGTTTCAGGGTCTATCACGCTTGCTTCCGTCCTGCTTTCCTATTTCATTCCATTCTCCTTCGACGGATATGCAGGCTTAATTGTTTCAATATTCATCCTATATGCAGGTATTTCATCAGTGTTGTCGACTGTAAGTGCTATAGTTGGAGAACGACCAGAAAAAGCAACCGTAGCAAAAATCAGGGCAATCATTTCAGAATTTCCACCTCTGAAAGGTGGTTATGATATCCAGATACATAACTATGGGCCGATGAGATCTATCGGAACATGCAATGTGGAAGTACCTTCAGATGCAAGCGGAGAAGAGATCTTTGATGCGATGACAGAAGCGCAGAATAAAATCCTTGCAGAACTCGGAATTTATTTCACGTTCGGAATGTACGCGGTAAATGACCTGAATCCCACAGTCCGTGCGATGAAAGGAGAAGTCCTCAGGACGCTCAAGGATATTTCTCCTTCAGTCATAGGCATACATGCATTCCATGTTCACATGGAGGACTCGAGAGTACACTTTGACGTCGTTGTAGATTTCAATCTTGAAGATATTGCTCTCTTCAGGAGCAGAGCCACAAAGCGTCTTGAAGAGGAGTTTCCTAGTTACTCTTTCCAATTTAACATCGATCCAGATTACTCTTGATCAAATTTTTATTGTTTTTAATTGTTCTCAATTATATTTAATTATTACTTATAATAAAAAGAGTTATTGAAATAAATTTTTCCGAATCGTTCTTAATTATTTTTATCCATTTTTAATTATTTTTCTCTCAATGTGGGCAAAATGTGGGCAATTTGTGGGCAAAAAAAACAATCCCCCTCAGTCGGTTGACCAAGGGGGGAAAGGAGGTTGTCAGAACATCCAGCCGATTCCTGCACGGAACTGGAGGTTGTCAAGGTCAAACCGGGTTGTATCCTTGAGCATGTAATCTGCACCAAGTTCGGCCATCAGCGAGTTGCCGATGCGCGCTCCCAGCGTAAGACCCACGCCATACACAGGTTTCATCTTCTCGAAACCAAGGATGCCGTCGACCATGACATACGCCTTGCTGCCGGCCTCGGCGCCGTCCTTTGCAAGCTTGTCTATCACTTCATCCTTTTCCTTCGATGTATCCCTCAGGGCTTCCATGTCGGCCCTTACCGCGACAAGGTCCTCATAGAGGATCCTTGCATCCTCTGCCGAGAGCCTTCTGCCCTCAGTCACCTTCTCCTCTATCCTTGACGTTTCCAAGGATATCGATGCTTCTGTCGAGCCTTCGCTCTGCATCCCTCCAGAGTCCGTCCTCGGCTCTTCTGCCTGGACTTCCTGAGCCAAGGTATCTGTAGGCTTTTCCGCCTGCGATCCTGTCACACGCCCTGGAAAGGCCCAGAGCAAGGAGGATGCCAGCAACAAGACCGACAAGCACATCACGAACTTTCTGCACATCATTTTCCCTCCGTTATCTTCCTGATGTATTCACGGCCGCTTTCCGCAGCCTTCTTCTCTCCCGCCTTCTCGGCCTCTTCCACCGTCAAAGGCTGTCCGTCCTTGATCACAGTGAGCGGATGATCAAGATCAGGTGTTCCACCAAGCTTGTCATCGATATAGCGATAACGAAGCGTCACCTCGAGGCTGGAACGTACCTTGGCTTCGGCCACTGCTTTGCAGAAGCGTGTTCCCAAAGCCATGAGTATTCCGATCGCCATCACGCAAAGCCAAAGGGAAACATAGCCCCAAGAGGTTGCAAGAACGGCCCCGATCCAGCCTCCGCAGGAAAGAAGCATGTAGATCTCGATCTGCCACATCTCAGGCGCATAGTCCTTGAGTACAAGATGGTAGACAAGCCTTGAAACGGTCACCCCTAGGCCTCCGAAGAAGACTCCCCAGAAAACCGCATACATGGCTCCTGTATCGAACACAAGCCCGGCTACAAGCGCTGCGACAATGCAGCAGAGTATTCCGGGAATCCCGTAGATCAAAAGTTTTTTCTGCCAGATCTTCATGCCGCCTCCTTCTGAAGCCTCTTCGCCCTGGCCTTCTTGAATATCCCGTGGGCGATGTCGTAGACGATGAACGAAAACCCCGTGTAGACGAGTCCGTTCCCGATGCCGTAGAGAAGCACCCTCGCTAGTCCCTTCCATCCTGTGACCTCGTACTGGAGCCAGCCGAAGAAGAACCCGACTGCAAGATACAAGGCAAGGAGTATGACGGGAAGCGGAGGAAGCCACCCCGGAAGCCTGGAGCGTTTGAGCCAGTACCCGGCGATCATGATGACGGCGATCCATACGGCCATGATCGGATCAAGGTACGAGGCAAGAAGCTTCAGGACAGAGAATACAGGTGCACCCATATATCCCTCCTCTATCGCTATGCGTATCACGCCAAGGACGGCTGACGTACATGACAAAAGAGGGGCGAAACGCCCCTGTGTCATAGGAGTATCAATGTCGGTCTTGGCTTTCATGACATCAGGATAGGCTCTAGGCTGTAAGCCACAAAGCGAACCATTGCAGGAGGCGCAACAAGTGAAATCACTCAGATCATTCGCACGATGGCTGCAGTCAAAGGGACTGAGCCGGAACACCATCAAAAGCTACGTACAGTCTGCTAAACTCTATGTCGATGCATACCCGACACTCTCGGAAGCCAACCTTCTCAAGTGGAAGGATCAGATGGCCGCAACGTACAAGCCAAAGACGATCGCCATACGGATCAACGGCATCAACGCATACCTTGCATTCTCCAAAGAGACATACAGGCTCAAGAACGTGAAGCTTCCAAGAGTGCATCATCTTGAGAAAGTAATATCGCTCTCCGATTACCACAGGCTGATGAAGGGGTTGGCAATGAAAGCCGAGGATGACCTTCTCTATCGGAAGTGGATGTTGTTGATCAAGTTCATGGCCATGACGGGTGCAAGAGTATCGGAAGTACTGCAGGTACGAGCTGAGCACATTGGGGAAAACAAGGTTCCAGTGCTGGCGAAAGGAGCAGTCTACAGGACGATACTCATACCGACAAGGCTTGGCAGGGAGATCTCCGCCTATCTTGAGGAAATCAGACAGGATGATGGATTTGTATTCGGAAGGACGAAAGACAAGCCATACTCGATCGGGACTGTGGAGGCAAGGCTGAAGAAGTTCGCAAAGGAGTTCTGTATTCCCAGGGAGGTAATGCACCCACACGCCTTCAGGCATCTCTTCGGCAAGAACTTCATGCGAAGCAAGGGCGCTGACATTACAGTCCTTGCGGATCTATTGGGGCATGCATCGATAGAGACGACCCGCATCTACACGAGACGAAGCCAGGAAGAACAGCAGCAGGCCTTGGACAAGATCGTAACATGGTAGGTAGTAGCGGTTACATAACTTTGCCAGGGAACTTGCTACTGCAATGGAAAAAGATGACGAATGTTGGGAACTGGAACGGAGGTGATTATGATCCGACGACTTGCACGTTTCCAGTTTCATTTAGCACTACTCCGTATTATTGTGATGTGACGATCATAAACCCAACGGTTACACGAGACAATTATTTCTATGGGTATCTGTATGACGGAACAAAAGCAACACAACATTCAGGTATTGCCATGTCCAAATCATATTGTGTGTTTACAGCTCACAAAGATTTTACTGGGGCTTTGATAATCGCCATAGGCAAGGCATAAGTCACGCTTTGCCTATGGCAATCCAAAAGCACTGATATTTATCATAGGTATTGAATGTAAATCCCGTACGAGAGAAGTTCGAATGAAAATTCATATGCTCATAAGTAGTACTTGGAGTACCTCTTACAAGACCTCCTACTAAGGCATAAAGAGTGGTAAAAGATGGTGAGAAAGTGACATTCCATGTTTTGCTCTCTGTATTACCACTCATATAACCCCATTCCATTAAAAGTCCGTTAGGCAGGTATGTGTAACCGCTACTACTTTCACACGACTCCAATGGCAAGCCATGCGAACTGGGTATTATCATTAGGATTGTTATTGTTAATAAAACGAGAAGAATGAGCAGAAAACCCACTTGTTCTTTTACTGACGATATTGGTTCTATAGTGAATTGAAGCATCCGTATCGTTCTTATTATTCTGTGGCTTTGCGAAGACAATGTAATTCGTATTTGGAAAACTCACTATAAAAGATACGCTGGAAGTTCCATTAGACGATGGTGTCTTCAAACCCCACTGGAACAGTAGATTATTCGCCTGCATTGCATAACCGCTACTATTTACAAAACCGTTTGTGCTATAGTCAGCATTGGCACTGCCATTGATGGTAGGCGGCTGGCATTACTTCGGACTCGGCCCGGAATCTCCGGCTGGAAGGGGGTGATGTGCTTTGGATGCGTATCAGATCATCATGGTCATTCTGACTGTAATTGGTCTTCTTATAGCTTCAAGAAAATAGCCGCCAGATTGACCAGATCAGCGGCTAATTTCTAATAGTTGCAATCGGGCCAGCCGTCTATCGGCGGTGCCTCTTCTATAAATAATCTAATGCCTTTTCCCTGATACCTCAATACCCAATCGCTATCCAGAAGGCTTGATCACAGTACCGCTTTCTATATTGAACGCTGCTTTTACCAATCGGCGCTGTATGTTCAAGATACATATAGCCAACGTAATCTCCACTGTTATTGGTATAAGATCTATTTGCCTGAAAGAAAAAGCAACGATTTGGGAAAGCCACTGTAAATTCTGCTGTTACCCAATGACCGGATGAATCAGCCTTTTCTCTTGCCGCATGTCCCCACTGGATAAGCAAGCCATTCGAAAGATATGCATAACCGCTACTATGCCAAGGCCGCCAACTCTGTTTCGATCTCCTTCAGACGGTTTGCCTTCTGCAACCTTGAGGCATTTAGCGCTGCGTATTCCTCGGGTGTCATTATCGGTTCGGATGTTTCATCTCCCGGGATCATCACCGGTGTCATGAGCTGCTGCAGATAGAGGATGGTTTCTGTATTTGTAGCTTCAAGTTCCGATTGTATCTGCTGTTTTTCCATCTCAAGTTCTTCTTTCTCCGAAAGCGGCTCCGGATCCGTAGTCATCGGTAGATCTGTTGTCGGATTGTTCTTGATTATCTTGCCTTGTGTTGCGTTGAGCTCGATCAAAGCCAACCAGTCATCCTTTAGGATTGGCTTTAATCTTGAACGCACTTCAGACGTGAAGATATCGTCTTTATGCAACTCCAGCTGGAAAGCGGCATAGCAAGCTTCCTCGACCGGATCCCAATACATGTATTCAGGTGTCTGTACTTCGTTTTCCATAAAGAAATTATACCTCAATATCCTATGGCTATCCAATCGTAGGTGCGGGGATAGCTCCAGTGAGTGATGTTATAACGAGTCCTTGAAACGGAATAGACGGTGACGGCATTTAGACATTCTTTGCTATCTTTTCCTTTTGTTCCAGTGGCTACAGCAACCATAACCCAGCATGCTTTTGGGAATGATATAGGGAATGTCGTGTCCAGTGTTCCATCTTGTGTACTTATGTATGCACCACCCCATTGTATAAGTACTCCGTTAGGCAGGTATGTGTAACCGCTACTACCCAAACTGCTAGCACCCAGCTTCAGAGTATCCAAAGTGGCATTGTCCGCAAATAAATTCCTGAACGGCTTGTCAGATTTTCCTAGGTCAAACGTCGATGCCTCCTTCGGTATGACGTTCATGACTTCGATCTGTCCCTCGGAAGCCAGGAGATACAGCTTGAATGCAAAGTCGACATATATACTCGAGGCCCTCGACACCTGTATCTGTCTGCCTTCGCATGCAAACACGTAGTCGTCGGAAACTTTGGTCACTGATATCAGCCTGTTGCTGGTATGCACCGCCTCAGAGTTCACCGTCAGCGTGGACACCTCGGTGCTGTCCGTACTGAATACCGCTTGGTCAGTTATACCCGAGGAGTTCAAGAACTCGCAGATCGTCCTTCCGGAAACACGAGTAAGGTTGCTTGCCGACACAAATACATTCGGAACATTCAGCGATGTCTCCGTCTCCCTGGAATAATCGGTGGAGGAAGAGGCGGTGAGGGAGCCGGAGTTGTTTGACTGTACGTAGTAAATCCTGTTCTCCGAACGCGGTTCGTCTGCAAAGAAGTAGATGCGGATGTTCTTTACGTTGACTTCGCTGTAGCTGTAAATATGTCTATCACCTCCGCTACTTTGGGTATGATTCATTCCTTGTGTCCAAGTAAAACTTTTCGAGACTCCCCATTCTGAAGGAGAAATTGAGCCGGTAGATACTGTATCTGAAGACGAATAGATCATATAATACCTGGCTCCAGTGGGAATGGTAACACTACGCGTTACGCTTTTCCTTTGGGATGAAGCATTTGAAATTGGATTACCAGACGATTGTCCCCACGCTTCTATATACACGTTCGCCACCTCGCCATATCCCATTATCGGAGCGGAAGTGCCTTCTTCGCTCGACGAATACCCCGGCGCGCACCTCAGCTTGGCACTGCCTGTGAAGTTGTCCCAGTGCCAGAAGGACGTGCCGTACATCATCAGCTCAATACTCCAGCCCGGAGGAAGAATGTACATGCCTTTGTCCGTACCGCCATGGTCGTTGTAGGTGCTCAGGATCTCGGTGTTCGAAGAGTCACGTATTATTGCAGCCTTTCTGGTGAAGCTGCCTGAGAGCGATATCTCATACTCAACGAAGACCGGGAAACTGTAGTTGTTCGTCTTCTTGGCAATGGCCGAGACGTTCGAGCCGCCGTATTGTACATAAATACCAGTACGTTCATACGTCCCGAACCTTATCGAGCCTGTCGCAGTCACTTCCGATGTAGTCGGCCCGTATGCGTTGTAACTTGGCGGGTAGTTTATCGCGAACTCGGTACAAGCCACGCCGTCAACCTTCATAGAGGCACCTGAGGGCATACTCATTACATAATAGCCACCGCCATTTGTAAGCTGGGATTCCGATGCCGTCTTCAGCGCCTCGTGCGCTGTAACACGGTACCAGAGATCATTTGCGAAGGTCTTCTCCAATATCGATAATGGATGTCCGCTCGCGTCTACGAATGACTGTGCCGCAATTGTCTTCAATGCCTCGTGCGTGATGGACGAAGCCATGATGTCGCCTGTCGCCACAAGGTTCTCGAACTTCGCGGGGCTTCCGTCCGTGGGAAGCTCCCATGAGTGCGTTACGCCGTTTTCGTCCACTCCGCTTGCCTTCATGCCTTCGGTGCTGATGTCAAAGCCGTTGCCGTTCTCATCCCTGCCTTCGATCTTGTTCACAGAGAGCTTTCCCGAGATGTTGGCATCTGTAACGATAAGCTTGTCGGTCATGAGCGTAGACACAAGCAGGTTCTGCAGCGAGACAATCGCTTCGGATTCCTCCTTGTTCTCATAGAGGCCCTTGAGATCGGAGAACGCCGCGAAAAGATGCGCGCTCGTGTTTGCCATGACCCATTTGCCATCACGGTACTCGTAGATGTTGCCGGTCAGGTAGTCATCATTCGTCTCTCCCGTATGCACACCGTAGTCTCCGGGGGCAAAGCACCCCTGCAGGCCCCTGGGGGAGTTCACGAGATCCTCGATGTCGGTGTTGAAATCCACCATGCCGATGTATACGGGGGCGGGAACTGCACCTTTTCGGACTATGATCTGCTGGTATGCCGTCACCGATGACGATCCATCAGAGGCTGTCGCCGCGGCCGTCACAACGATCGGGGTGAATGATGAAAGTACGCTTTCTGCCACGCTCGTTATATCAAGACCGTACCTGTATGCATGGCTTGAATCTGCTGTCAACGTGCCCGCTGATGTCGTGACGGAAAGCGTTGAGGCATTTATACCGCTGAATGCCACGTCAAACGTAATCGTCTGACTCTCCGGGTCCTTCCGACCGAAATAATCAAGCGTGAACTCCGAACGCTCGGAGGATATGCCTATCGAAATTGCCACGGCATCCGCACCCGGTTCCCCCTGGCTTCCCTGCGGTCCTTGTGGCCCGGTTTCCCCCTGGGGACCTTGTTCGCCTTGTGGCCCCTGCGCCCCGGTCTCGCCAGTCTCACCTTGTGGACCCTGTGCTCCAGTGTCTCCCTTGTCCCCTTTGTCGCCCTTGTCTCCGGTCATTCTTACGACAGTCCAGGGGTTTCCTGATGAGGCACGTATCCTGAGCCATACATATTCACCCTCTGCCGGAGTCGGCTCCGTTGTCGTCCAGACCGCATCGGCTGCCGGCGCGTCCGTGCCTGTCGTCACAGTCCATTCGAATTCGGCCGTCTCGGGTGCAATGGATACCATCGATACGGTCACTTCCCTGTTGTATAGCTTACCTTCATGGCTTACGGCTGCAGCTATCGTGTTGGCTCCGGAGACAAGATCAGTGTTCGTCAGGGTAAGGGTATTGCCGTGTTCGTCGGTAATCACCGAGCCGTTGAGATACCATGTGGGCTCGCATTCGTATTCGCTTATCGCCTCCCCTCGAACCTTCAATACAACAGTCGATGCACCTTCCTGACTGAATATCACGGTCCTGTCAGCTTCGAGCACGAAGAAATTAGGAGACGATGACGGAAGTGTATGTGCGCCATCTACAGAGACGATCGGCTTTGAAATCGTCACTTCGCCGTAGCCTTCGGCCTTGTAGCTGTAGAGTCCCGTATCATCGCTTGCTGTACGAGAGATGATGCGCACAACCGCATTAAGTCCCATTACGGACTGTTCGTCAAGCGTGACTATGCTGCCCGGCTCAAGGACCTCGAAGCTCTCGAACTGGTAGCTCCATATACCCTTGTTGTTGCGGTTGTAGATTGTTGTTGCCAAAGTAAGTGCGTCATCGTAGTTGAATATGTATTTCGAATCGTAGGATTCGGGATTCGTTCCAGCAGGGCCTACTCCCCCGTCAAGAGGAAGAAGGAAGGACGCATTTGCAAAAACTTCCATCTGGATGCGGGGAAGAGAGAACACGAAAAAGCCCTTCATCGGCATGCGGTACTGGATCCATGCATAGCCGCCTGTCTCATCGCAGTCTGAAACATGCATCTTCACCTCAGGAGAACCTGATGCCATCGTGTAGTCGATCTTGAAGTCCGAGAGATAGAGGTCTTCCATATCCTCGTATTCTCTGCTGTTCTTGAGTTCATCAAGCCCTTCTCCCCATTTCATCCTCGTGCCGACATCGCTTGGGTTGATGTCGCTGGGGAAGTGCCTCGGAGCCATGTTGTCAGTCTCACTCAGTGGATCAGACGAAAAGTGCAGCTCGCCCTCCCTTGAATAAAGCCTGACGTTCGGTACCGATATCTCCTTTGCGAACTTGACGAGAGCGCCGTCCGAGTCGTCATCGTTTCTCGTTGTCCTCAATGTATTGCGGAATATGGACACGGTCTTGCTGCTTGTCATGCCATTGGCCGTGCTGTAAAGTTTCAGTTTGCCTTCTTTCGTGAACGTATAGTCCCACTGGTACTCATAGAGGATCGATGCGAAAATCTCGTCCAGATATTCCTCCGCTGCAATTTCGCAGCGTGCTATCGTCTTTGAAATGGTCGGCAAGGATTCATCGAAGACGGTGATTCCTCCCATTTGGCATATCGAGTGCACTATCGAATGCGAGGTGTCTGCAGGGTCGCATATCTTGTAGTTGTGCCACATGGCACTCATCACCGCGTTGCTCTCAGCCACCGAGGAGGTATCTTCATACACGTACTTGTGCAGCACTTCCGTATAATCGAGTATCTCAAGCGACAGCGGGCTTAAGTTCCTTGACTCCGCGGAAAGCGTGGCATACGGCCTGATCACTCCGGTGAATAGGACTTCAGAGTCCTTCAGAAGCTGCGCCTTTATCAGGTCATTCGAGCCAAGGATGCTTTCGGCAAGTTCCCCGGCCTTGACGTTGAGCCTGCAACTCTGCGTCACATGTTTTCCCTTCTCTCCCACCGAGTAAGCCAGGGAGAACCCGGAAGAAAGGATTATGTCGTTGTATGTTTCATAGCCAGATCCGAAATCGAGCTTGAGAATATAGCTGCTCATGCGTACCTCCATTTTGGAAGGGCTCCAGTCCTCTGCGCCCTTTCGATGCCCCTGTATACATCCTCCGCAAGCTGTTCACCGTTATATGCAGTGCCTACGCTGATGTTGATCACTATCGTGCCGTCCCCGCTTCTCTGGGAGCCAAGGCCGACCTTCCGCAGGTTCGAATCGGTAAGCGGCAACACCATTTCCTGATAACCGGCCTCCCCTATGAGCGCGTGTGTCGGCCCCGTGGTGATTCCTCCTGCTGCCATCGGGGTGTACTGCTGGCTTGCGATCGTTGCGACCTGAGCGGCCGTGATTCCTGCAGATACAGCGGTAAGCGTAGTAGCCACCATCCAGTTGTTTTCCGACCATATACGGGTTATGGCCAAAGCGCCGTTCACAAGGGCGTTTGCGATGTTGTTCGCCTTGTCGGCCTCGAACTGCTTCTTCTTCAGCTCGTCACGCTTCTTCTGAAGGCTCTCCTCTTCTTCCTGCGCGGCCTGTTTTGAGGCCATCTCCTCCTCATCCAGTTCTTCCATGGCCGATACATATTCGTCCTGGCTTACGAGCCCTGCGGCAAGCTGCGCATTCAGGCTTTCGCGCATCCTCGTCTGCTTCTCGTCAAGATCGGAAAGGTACTCATCCCACTTCGAAGTACACTCATCAAGTGCCTGCTCCACCGCATTGACCTCGTTCTCCATCAGCTGGGTGAATAGATCGGTAAAGGATGAAAGGGCATCCTGAGCATAATCGACCGCCTCGTTGATAGAGGGCATCATGTCCTTCAAGGACTGCTGCCATGCGGGAACCACTTCCTCCGTTGCGTCCTTGAGCTCAAGTATCTTCTCCCTTTCATCTTCAAGCGATGCGATGATCTCCTGCACGTACGGCACCTGATCGGCAGTGGCTTCCTTCATCATCGCCCTTGCTTCTTCTAGTTCCTTCGAGATCTCATCAAGCTGGAATAATCTTGAGAGGGAAGAGTTTTCCTCAATGTATGCACCGACATCAGGGCCGGTTTGAGTTGAAGGAGAAAGATAACCATCGTATTCCTCAGCCAGTGCACTTGCATAGCGCCTGCTGTATGAGTCGCCGCTTTCAGCGCTCCTCGACGCAGTATCGTAGAGGTTCCGTATGTATTCTCCAGGGTCTTCCATTCCTGATATCTTCTCGGCAACCGATTCCATGGCTTTGTTGACCCTGTCGATGGTATTCAGTTCAGGAATGAGATAAGCTTCGACAAGTTCTTGTTCGTAAGCGGCTATTCCTTTCCGAGTTGCTGGAGTGGAAGGATCAAAGGCGGCTTTATCTTCGTCAGAGAGATTGTAATATCTGGAGCCAAAAAGCATGTTCTCAATATCGCTTTCCGAAAGAGTCGAATAATCGAAAGATGCTCGGCCTTCATTACCCATCCTTGCAAAATCCACAAGGGATCGTTGGCCAGATGCTTTTCTGTTGCTTTCCTCAACCCAGTCGGAAATATCCGTCAGCTTGTCATAAAGAAGATCCAGCGCCGGCGATATTCTGTCCAAAAGGCCTTGTCCCAAACCTTCCTTGATATCACTCCACACGTTCGAGATCTGACGGAGTTTACCTGTATCGGTATCTGCTATAGCCTCGGCCATGCCACCGTATGTATTCGACACCTGCTCCAAAAGGAGCTTCTGTGCCTTGTATATGTCGTTCTGATCCTGTGCTCTTTCTATGTTCTTCTTCTGTTCTTCGGTAAGCTGGATCCCAGCTTCCTTGAGGCTTTCAATTTCCCCTGCGGGGTCTGCAAGGGCCTGAGCCAGACGCTGTGCCGCACCCGTGAGATCTTCCCCGGTGGCTGCAGCCATATCAAGTACGGCCCTCGTGGCTTCGGGCATCACGTCACGGCCTATCATCCTGACGCTCAGAAGCATCTGTTCGGCGGCAATTATTTCCTGATTGGAAAAGGTTGTAACCTGCGAAAGGGAATCAGCGTAATTGAAAAGCTCCCCTGCAGACATCCCTACCGCGTTCTGCGTGGCTTTGAGCGTTGTTTGGAGTTTTCTCTCTGCTATTTCCTGTGCTGAGTAAGCTTCGGTAAGGTTGCCAAAAATACTAAATACTGTTTTTGATATGCCAACAACATTATTAATTGCTGTTGTAATAGCGGCAACTGAAGCAGAAAAAGCAGCAAAAGATTTTTTACTTTCCTCTGTCTCTTTCTGCATTTTATCCAAACGCTGGACTAATGCATCAATACCTTGTACTGCTTTTTGTACGTCCGCAGCTATTTCAATTTGAATGTTCGATGCCATGTTTTTCCTTTATAGAAAACAATTCACAAAGACAAACAAATATTATCAAACAAACAAATAAGGGAGAATAATAAGCGAGAAAGGAATTACTATACAAGCAAGAATGAAACCTATAGCAAATCTTGCCCCTTTTTCAAATCCATCCATTTCCTTCCATTTCTTCATACCTTAATTCTATGTTTTACAACATTTGCTGTCAAATCCTCACCTCCGGAAAGTAGAACTTGTCCAAAGGCCTCAATACATCCACCACTTGGACAAGCTTCTCCGGATTCATGCCCCACGGCCCGTAGGGCATCCCCATCTCCTTCCACCTTCTGAAAAACACCAGGGCCGAAAGCGCTTCCTCATTACGGAGAATGGATGGGATGTCGTACACCCGCACCCACTCCCCGGTCTTCAGCATCGCCTCCCTGTCCTCCGGGCCCTCGGGCTCGTACTTCGAGTCATAGCCCTCGGCCCATAGGGAGAACAGGGTGACGATCAGTTTTTTTCATCCGGCCTCAATACCGCCGAGTCCACGATCGCAAGATCCACCTCGTTGACAAGCGAATACGTACCGGGGGAGTTGATCACGCTCTCGGCATCCACTCCGTTCTCCCAGCCTGCAACGCCTGCCGACTTCACCTTTGTGACAAAACGCTTGAAAAGCTTCGCGTTCGTGGAGTCCTTGAGTTCCGTCTCGGCTTCCGCCGCCGTAGGTACGCTATAGGTAACCTCCACTGTTTCCCCCATGAAGGAAACAGTCATCGTCTTTTCCCTTTCAAGTGTGATCATGCGCTCTCCTTTTCAGCCAGGGTTCCAGTTCCCTGGAAATTGAACGAGATCGCGACCTTGTCACCATGGCTTCCCGTGATGCTCGCACTCGTCATGATCGCCGTTCCCGTAAGCGTGAGATCAAGCCCCACCTTCATCTCCAAAGTCACGGGCGTGTCCGTTGGCGTCAGAAAGCCATCGATCACGGACTTCTGCGCCGCATCCGCATAGTCAAGGGTTCCCGATACGCTTCCGCTCCAGTCGAGCGCGGCGGCTATGAACTCCTTCCATGCCTTGCCGATCTGGCTTGTCTCCGCCGATCCCTGGTTGACCGTCAGGGAAAAGTTGTCGATGTATCCCATCACCTGCGCGGAGGAAGATCCTCCGATCTTGAAGCTTCCGTTCTTTCCTGCCATTACTGCCATCTAATCATCTCCTTTCTCTCAGTCATAGAGAGTCATCTTCTTCGCTTCCTTCTCTGTCATCGGCACCAGCGGCCTCTGGCACTTCGGGCATGTCGTCTCCTTCATGTCCCTCGTCCGGTAGCCGCACCTCCGACAACCCATCACTTCCTTCGTCTTCTCCTGCATAGACGTATCCTCCCAGATCCACATCGCACGAAAGCTCTGCCTGGATCACATACACATTGCCGGTTGAATCACTTGAGAACCTCACGCCAAGGGCCGTGTCTATCGCAGCTCCCCCGAGGCTCCAGTCGGAGCGGATCACGTCCTCAAGGATGTCCTCCCATACCCTGCCTTGCTTCTCCAGGTGAGCTACATCATCCCCCGAAAGTCCGATGCCGATTATCACCTGGTATGTCGTGGAGTACGTATCGGTGAGTGTTTTCCCGTTCACCATCACGATGCACCCCGGATACTCGGTAAGACCCGAAAGCACTCCGGTATACCCGTCCTGCCATAGCGCGATATCAACCAAGCCAAGGGAAGGATCCTCCTCGTTGGCTTTCGCAACACGCTCGGTGAACGCCTTCTTCAAGTAAGTCTCCAAAGCCTTTATGAATCTTTCGCTTGAGTTTCTCACGGTCTCTCCTTCACTGCTTCCGCAAGTGCCTTGTTACCCATCTTCAGGATGTTTTCCTTTATGTCACGGGAGAACCTTGCCTCTGCTCCGAATGCCCTGAATGCAGGCATCATGAACTCGTGCTCGGTGCCAGTCCACTTGGCTATGTAGTTCTGCACGCCATCAATACCCTTTCCGGGCCTGATCACCTGTCTGTTGAACTTCTTGCCTTTGAACTTCCCCATCGTCCAAGTGCCGATATGGTCTCTCGTTTCGCCAGTGACGACGTTTATCTTCTGCCCTGAAACATAGTTTGACTTGATGAAGGTTACGAGCTTGTCGGAATCTGCACCGACAGCGTACATCACCCAAGCCTGCAAGCGGTTCTCGCCGATCACTTCGAACGCGCCTTTGACGGCATCCACCGTACCGTTGTCAGTCATGAAGAGGAAATCGGAATCACTCATAGCGCCTTGGTCCTCCTGAATGGCTCCAACATCTTCTGTACGGCAAGCGTTGGTACCGATTGCTCTATCGTCTCGGTGCCTCCCTCTGTCGTCCTTGAGTTGATGCCCAAGAGTTTCCCGGAAGAGAGCTTTGCAAGGTGCTGGACGGTAAAGGCGATGGCCATCCTGATCACCTCCGGCACTTCACCTTCCTTCCAGCCCGCAGTGTATTTAACCACAACCTCAGAGCCATCGGTGGATGACGGCAAGACATAGCTTGCACGCTTTTCAAAACGGAAAGCCACATCCTTGCCGTCAAGCTTGACACCCTTGACCTCCAGAACGGGGCTATGTGTAAGAACATACCCGGAGTCGCCCCCGGGAAAATGCTCTTCTACTTCGCCCTGCTCGATCTCCGCATAGGAAAGAACCTTTTCCTCTGCGACCTTCAAAAGCGAGGAGTAATAATCTTCTTTGGTTTTTTGGAATTCAAAACCGAAATCATTCCTGAGGTCTTCAAGCGTCAGAATCATCTTTCACCTCATTAAGCCCCAGCCTTCATCTTTAGGACGGCAAAGGCATCGGCTAGGGCCAAGTCCCCGTCGATCCTCTCCTGTCCGCGGATTCCGACCTGACCTGTTGCAGCATAAAGCTCGTTGAGCGTCTTAAGCTCGATACTCTTCCTGTCACAGATATGGTAGTAGGAGAAATCACCCACGATCATTGCGACAGCACCTGCAGCCAGTGCGGGGAATTCATCGGAGACCACCACGGGGATTCCCATGATCTGAGTGATCGTCGACTGCTGCGGGAACATATAAGTCGAGCCATCCTTGAACTCATGGATGATGTCCAAAAGCGTCTGGGAGCAGACGATATGTGCGTTCGTCCTGTATGCCTTGAGCTTCTGGATCGTCGACTTGACCTCGGACCACGTAACAGTGGTTGCAGATGCCGCGGTGACGATGTTGCCGGATGCGGCATTTGTCGCAATTCCCCTGATCTTGGTCTTGCTGGAAGACGTGCCGGTTCCAAAGAGAATCTCCTTGTCTTCCTTCTTTGCAAAGGCCTTCGCGAACTTGTCCTCGATGTAACCCATGACATCAACTCCAAGATCTGCGATATACTCCTCGGAGACCTTGGTAAGCGCGCCGAGCTTCAAAGCCTGAAGGCCGATCGGCTTGATGGAAGGCGTCGTCTCCCCGAAGGTTCCGGCCTCTTCGATGTAATCGACCACAACATCATCGCCTTCGACCATGACAGTGTACTCGCCGTTCGCCTGGTGAACCGTGCAGAGTCCCCTGATGCGTGCAAGCTTCTCCTTCTTCATCTGGATGTTCTGAGCGCATTCCCTCGGAAGGAGTCCCGAGAAAGTCGTTCCCTTCGAAACAGCCTCCACAAGGTTTTTCCCGAACTGTTCCCTCTCGGAAAGCGCCTTCGGCTTGTCCTTCTGGATTCCCTTGGGGATCCCTCCCTCTTCAAGGTCCTCTTTCTCCTCGAGCGCCTCCACTGTCTCGATCTCTTCCATGACCTCTTCGGCCTGCTTCTTAAGCATTTCATACTTCTTGATGTCATCGTCAGATGCCGTTTCAAGCATCTTCTCAAAGGCTTCCTCGACTTTCTTCTCGATAGCCGCGAGCCTTTTCTCAAGTGTCTCTTTCTTCGTTTTCATTCCTTGTCTCTCCTTATGAAGAATTTGGCGAGATCCCTGGCTACCTTTGACCGCCTCTCAGCCACTGCCTTGTCGGCATCCGTTTTGACCACTGTCTCCGCGGACCGTCTACGGTGTTCCTTCCTCGTCCTTTCTCCCATCTTCAGATATACTTCGCCCGCGGGGCAAACGACGAAATCAAGAAACCGCACTAGTTCATAGCTTTCCGGAATGATGATCCCGGACATCGGATCCTGCTCGCCGTAGCCGACGGATGAAACGCCTATTTCAATCCCCTTCTCCATCAACGTGACAAGAAGGGCTTCATATTCTGAATCCACGAACTCGATATCGACCCATAACTGCCCGTCCTCGATACGCGGGTTCTTGCATACGGCTTTGGCTATCCCGTACTCCTCGCCCGTCATGTAATCGACGTCGTGTCCATCGTAAGCCAACGTTATGGGCGACTCTTCAACGAGTTTCTCAGCAAGAGGCAAAGAGTAGATTCGTCCGTTGAGGTTCATCTCCCCGAGCTTCCATACAGGGGCCGACCACTTGGCTCTGCCCCCTTCCTCTTCCTTGAACGCAGCGGGCTTCCTAAGCACTCCGCCAGATTCGATCAAAAGTTTCTTGTCCATTATTCCTCCTCATTCGCCGGGAGCCACCGAGCACCTGCAGTGCGAGTGGAAAGGCGGATGCTTGTAGTTCTTCTCTATGTGTCTGACTCCACCGTCACCGGTATCAACATCGCTGCCCTTGGTCAGAACGTACCCGTCAACCGATGCGACCTTGCCGTCGAGTGTTCCGCAGAAACCGCAGCTGTTGGATGCAGCCACTACATGGAAGACCGACACATGGAGCTGGGAGAATAAAAAGATCGAGAAAGCGTTGCTTGACCTGTTCGTCTCCTCCTCGCTCTGGTCTATCGGGTAATCCTGCCTGAGGGAGTCCATCTCGCTCTCGAACTCTTCCGTTCCCAAGGAAGCGTTGGCAACGGATGCGATCTTTCCCGCTATCCTCTCGGCCATGCTACGGGCATATACGGAGGCGTAGGAATCGATGGACGAGTCCGACACATCGTCATCCTTCCCCGTCTCAGCCTGTATGACGGGAACCATCTTCTTGAGAACATCGAAATAGATATCCTTGTAGGCTGCAGTCATGTTGTCGAGCGTGGAATCAAGCCACGTGCGAAGATCTGATAGAACGCTTGTAGTCGGGGCTCCCGTTGCGACAAGTTCCTTCAGCTTGTCTATCGCTTCCGAGATCTGGAGTCTTATCATCCTCTCAAGTTTCGAGCGGTTGTTCTTCGCAGGCTTCTGCGCCTCCTCTACAAACAACAGGTCATGCTTTCTTTTCTCTTCCCTCCTCTTCTCCCTGGACTCGTCCAAGGTCTCCTTCTCCGGTTTTCCAATCTTTTTTTCAGCTGGTATTTCCCAAGCGTTCATGCCGCTGTTGTTGCCGCCACCCGCGTACTTTCCGGATGCAACGTCATGGATCGAGCCGACGGAGAGGGGGAAGAAATGCACGTCACCGTCAGGACCAATCCCCGAAAGCTCCTCCATGCTTCTGACGTCATTGACCGTAAGCCACCCATACTGAAGGCCGGTCAGATAGTAATTGCTCCTTGTCGCATGATCTCCGCGGAGCATACCGGCCATCGAGAACTTGACATATTCGTTTTGTCTGCAGAGAGAATCATTAAGCGCGGCTTCCCATGCCGCGATACGCGGCCCGAGACAGTAGGTAACCATGAAAAGCCCCTGCTGTTCGGAATTCGCGTAAGTGCCGGTTGTGTCCCCTATAAGGAAAGGCGGTACGTTGAAGCGTCTCGCGACTTCTATCGCCGACCACTTCTCCGCCTCCGAAAGCTTCGCGATGTCCGCGTTCTGTACCTGTATCGGGTTGATCTTTATCCTCTCGTCCGTGACGTAGTTGCGAAAGCCACGTGCCGAATCGAACATTTTCTTCAGTTCGTCCCTTTGTTCCTTTGTAAACTGGCTCGGGACACTGATGTTGTTTCCGACAACGGAGGCCCCGTCATAATACTCGGCCTGCATGTCCTTGCACTTCTGGGCGAGGTCTATGTCGTCCTTCGCATATCTCATCGGATCAAGCACGGCCCCCGCACCATATCCGATGGGGGTGTTCTTGATGATCAGCACGTCCGAGGCGTCGTATGTCTCTCCGGTAAGAGCCAGCGTGTAGCTGATCGAACCTCCGTTGTACATTGCAACGATGCTTGAAGGGGACACGGGCCAAAGGGCTATGGGAAAGCCCGAGCGCGAACGCTTGATGATCGCGACAGCCTCGCCCCTCATCTCGAAGTTGAAACCCATGGCGAACCTGAAGTCATAGCTTGTCATGTAGGCGTTCGGCTTCTTCAGGAGTGCGGCAAGGACTGATCCCTCCTCCTTCTTCCTGTCTCCATTCGGCATGACCTTGTAGGCATGCCAGGGCATTGATGCATAAAGCCTGGAAAGGTTCACAACACATGACCAGAGCGCGCTGTTCTGCAGATCCTCCCTCGGATAGTACACCCTGCGCCCGGAACCGTATGCCGCAATCGACTGCTCTATGCTTTCCTTTTTCTTCTTCTTTCCCATCTATTCACCATGCGGTAAGCATGTCCTCCACTGATCCGCTGAACGCGGACATGTCGTTCGTCTTCGCATTCGACAGAGCCATGACCGAAGTGATGACTCCGTCTATCCTCGCCTCCGTCCTCTTCTTCGGCTTCACAAGCTTCACGTTCCCCGAGCTGTCCTGGAACGTCTCGGCACAGCTCATCATCCAGTCCACGCACTCGTTCCCGTTGTCCGACACCTTTCCCTCAAGGTACGTTCTCTCGAAATCCATGATCGTCGGGCTCATCGTCTTCATTCCCTGTGAAAACTCGTAGGCGACATCCTGGAACCATGGCGGCATGAGGCGCACGAGCTCCTCTATCCTCCAGCGGTCGGCCGCGATGTAGTGGATCTGGAACGTCGAGTACGCCCACGTCAGGTAATCCACGACATAGGCATAATCGATGACATCACCGGGCGTGGCCGTAACCCACCCCGCATCAATCCACTTCCTCAGCGGTATCCTGCACTGTCTTGAGATCGGGATGACCATGCTTTCGGGGATCCAGCAATGCGTGATCTGCAGATGCCTCTCGTCCTCCAGTGGAAAATCCAGAGTGAATGCAGTGAAATCGGATACTGACGAAAGGTCCAAACCGCCATAAGCCATCCTCCCCTCAAGGCTTACCTCATCAACCTGCCACCGGCATCGCTCCATCCATATGGGCATGTTCGCCCATCTATGCAGGCTGTGGCACCACATATTGAGGTTCTTTGTCTTGAAGTCGATCATGTCATCCTCTGATGCCCTGGCATACTCGTAGTGGCTCTCGAAGGTCTCGGCATTCACGGACACTCCCCAGTTTGGGTTTGCCTTCGGCCAGTTCTTCGGGTCATCGGCGCTGTCGCCTTCGTCAAGTTCGTAGATGGAGATGAAATACCTGGGGATATCAAGCTCGCCGGAGAGCACGCGCTTGCACTTCTTGTATTCCTCATGGCACACCCCGCCGAGGGACACCCCCGCGGTGGTTATCCTGATCAGCATCGCCTGCTGCTCGGATATGTTGCCTGATGCTATCGAGTTCAAAAGCGTGTTGTCCTTGTGCTGGTGGTATTCGTCGATGACGGCAGCATACGAAAGCTTCCCGTCCTTCGGCTCGGCGGCAATTGCCGTGATCTCGCTCGACTTGTACTTGATCTGCTTGTTGTTCTTGCTGTCCGAGACCACGACCTTGTCGCCCTTCCTGAGCTTCAGGGCATCGGCTGCCCTCCGGAAAGTCTCTCCGGCCTGATCAAGCGATGTTGCACCGATGTAACACGAGACACCATCGACCTCTCCAAAAGCCAGGTAGTCAAGGAGAGCTCCCACATAGGTTGATTTCCCGTTCTTACGAGCCACCTCAAAAAAGGCATCGGTGAATCGCCTTGTCTTCGGATCGTCCTTCTTGATCCACCCGAAGAGTACGATCGTGTCCCATGCCTGCCAGTCTGCAAGCATCATCGGCTTTCCCCTCTTCCCGCCTTTCGGGAAAGCGAGGTTGATGGCAATCCACAATAACGGCCTCAATCCCGCGTCCATGTCGAAACGGTAACCGGGCACCCCTTCCTTGAGGTCCATCTCCTGCCTCTTCACCTTGGCCTTCTCGACCTTTGATGCCGCCCTTTCCCCTCGAAGCACCGCAGTCCTGTAGCGGTTGTATGCAGCCGTATATTCATCGGAAAGCTTCCTGACGATCTCCACCCTGTTCATTCGAAAAGCCCTCCGACCGTCTCATCCTCATCCGCATCCTCTTCCTTCGAGATAGCAAGGAGTTTCCTTGCCTTATATGTCACTCCGAACGCGGACATGACGGAAATATAGGAAGCCAATGCCGCCTTTCTGTCTGAAAACTTGTTCCTGTCGTCCTGGAATATCGCATAGAGCTCGCACGCCGCCTCTATCACCGGCACGTCGACGAAACAGACTACCTCGTCCTTGATCAACGGCGGCATGATCTTCTCGAAGTGTCTCTTCGCCGCTCCACTGAGCCAGTTTGCCGGCTGCGGAGTCTTCTGAAGTATCTCGTTCTCTTTAGCCCGTGGCATTTTCAATCACCTCCGTGTGTGGGAGTGTGTCCACCCGCCCGGTCGAGGAGGGGGGTGCCGTTTTTTCTCGAACACCCCCGGGGGCTATTCAACGCATTCAGTTCGGCCTTGTAGGCAGTTCTCATCGCCTTGTCTTCCCTCGTGCCTTTGCGGGCGTTGCATGATCTGCATAGCGCCTGATAGTGCGAGGGATCGTAATCAAAGCCACCGTAGGCATCGACCATCATGTCAGCCGTCATGTCCTTGTGGTCGCATACTTCACTAGGCGCCCCGCAGATCTCGCATACGGGGTGCTCTTTCAGAAAGTCCTTGGAGAACTTGCGCCATTGCCAGCTTGAGTAATGCTTCCGCGCGCTGGAAGTAGGCTTCTCCTTATCTTCACGCGGATGCGTTGCCCTGTATCTTGCCGTGCACTCGTCGCAATAGCCACTCGAGTTGTGGTGCAGGTTCGGACAACCATAAGTCTTGCATCTTTTCCTGAGGGTACCCATGACACTGATGGTGAATCCAAGAGGAGGAAGAGATAAAGGCAAGTATTGCGATCGGCGCAACGGCAAGGATATAATCGAGGAATCGGCACTGTCATAACGGATAGGCGGTTGGTCTCCAGGGTTAACACACTGGGGCCTGTATAGGCTTCATGGATTCTTCGTGATGAAAGGAGCTTGTATGGTTTTGGATATGATACTGCGACTTGTGGATCTGACCATTAAGGTTCTCTCCCTTGCTACAGCTATACTCCTTTACAAAAACAACCGCCCTAGCTCCGGCAAGCATTAAGGGCGGATACTCTTTATAGACGTGTCCGTCTTGAAATAGCGGACTCCGAGGCTAACCGTCTATCGACAGCGCCTTTTTCACGTATATAATAACACACTTTTCCCCAAGGCCGTCAATGATTCTCCCTATAAGGGAGAGAATCACATTGTCAAAGGCAAGCCATCTGATATAATCCAAGCGGGTGCTGGAAGCACGGCAAGCGGCTGTCCCTCCTACGGGAGGAGTACAAGCCTCCCGATCACATAGCCATTTCAACAGGCATATGTTGGGAAAGGAGGTGTTGCCATGAGCGATTACGAACTCTTGATGGTTGTACTTACAATCATTGGGATAGTTTCCGTTCTAAAAAGCAACGACCGCTAAGCCCGGGAAGTTTTAGCGGTCAGTTGATCAACTAGAATTTCAGGGAAACGCCGCTTGCTGCAGCACCCTTTCTGTTCATATTATCGCCATCTTTCCACCTGCCGTCAATGATACTCCCCTTTCAGGGGGAGATATCATCAACAGGACAGTCGACCGCCTCATCCACGCAGATCACGGGACGGGTGTTGGGTATTTCCCCATAGGGGTTCTGCAGTCCGCGAAGGATACGCCACTTTGAGATACCGGTCGCCTGCGCCGCCTGGGAGATTGACCTGTACCATTCTGTCTTGTGAGGTCGTGAGTAGATAAGTATGACCGCCTGCCTGTTGCCTTTCATTATCACCTCACGAGGATGAAGTTCTCGTCAGAGTCAAAGAAGCGGACACCCTTGTCTTCGAAGCCATGAGGAAAGGCCACGATGATGCGTCTGCCTTCCCCATCGTGCGAAATCTCCTCGACCTTGTAGGTCCTGTATGATTTCTTGTCCAGGATAATGTCTCCCTTGAAGAACCTTGCCTTTTTCATTTCTCCTCCCCGCATACAAGATCGTTCAGAGCATCCTTCAGGCTGTAGATCTTATTTCTTAGATCGTCGTATCCATCGATCTGTTCGACATCCGACATGATGTAGCCAAGCCAGTAGTAGACTTTGGCTAGCGCTTTATCTTTCTTCTGCGTCTTCATGTTTCCTCCTCCTTTATTGCTTTGAACAATTCTATTTGCTCTGCTGTTGTGATCATGGTGCGGCTCCTGTTATCAGCACGGTGCCGGTTGCGATCGCGATCGAGTAAAGCGTCACGCAAATCGACGTGTATTCTTTGTCGAAATAATCGGTTTCTAGGCATATCATGGCTATCATCATGGCTATTCCCAAAACGCCACATCCTAGCAATTGGCTCCAAGTCATTTCGCACCTTCCAGTTTGTTCAACCTTTTTTCCAAAGATTCGATCCTCTCTGCCATCGCTTCGAGAGATGTTCTTTCCCTGTACTCGCAGTTGGGGGAGAAATCTCCACATACCTTGCTCCACGGGTACTTGTCTCCGTTGATGATGCATCCGGTTGCGTTTTCGCAATCTCCGCAAGTTGCTCCGATTGATATGGACAACACGGCTTTCTCTTCTTCTCGATTATTCATTTTCCATCTCCTCGTCATAATGCGGATAGATAGTCTGTCTGTTCGGATATACCGATGAGCAGTTTTCAGATTGGAGAGAGATGCCTCTTTCGCTGCTGAGGTCAAGATCGTGCTCTTCCACATAATCGATAGTTTGTAGGCCATAGTCGTCATCAATAAAGACCATCATCTGTTTCTGCTTTTCGCTCAAAGCCTCAAGCACATTAATCAACTCTTGAACTGTCTTTATGTATGCCATCACTCCTCCTCCTTTGCTTTGATAATCTTGTCCAGACAGTCAGGACAGATATCTATTCGTTCCCATCTGCTATACGGACAATGAGCATCAATCTCCTTGTATGACCTCTTGGCCTTGTATTTGAGCTTCAATGCTCCTATGAGAGTTGAGCCATTTTGTGTGATAGTCTTTCCGCATAGATCGCATTTGATTTCCTGTACAAACATCACTCCACCTCCACAATGCACTTTGAGTAGTCGATGTTGCCGTCGGCATCCTTGTACTCGGAGAGGTTTAGCTCGATATTCAATGCGCTTGTTGAAAAATCTCCTAGGTATCCGGTTGATCTATCCCAACAAGAGAAGCCAAACTCAGGCTTTTCATACCACATGCCCATCAGGGACGCTGGATAATCGTAATCTATGGTCAGATACCTGAACTTGAAAATCTTCCTCAGCTCTAAGGCAAGCGTCCTCAGCGTCCACTTGTCAGCTTTTCCGACAGGTACGCCGTTGACCTGATCTAAAATACTCATAGCCTCTTCCAATCCATAGGCTTCTCCCAGCGTGGTGGAACAACACGATTTCTCGTAGGCCTCCCATTTCTCTTCTGTCATCCTGTCTATCTCTTTCTTTGCTTCCTCAAGCGTCATGTCTCATCCTCTTTATCCAACAAGTGCCTCTGCCATCTTCGGGCAGACGGCATTTCCTATCTGCTTGACTGTGTCTGCCTTGGTTCCTGTGAACGTGTACCAGTCCGGAAAGCTCTGCGCGGCTGCAAGCTCGTGCGGCTGTAGCATACGGAAACCGATGCGGCAATTCTCCGGCTTGAGAAGCGCAAAGCGATCCTTGCATGTCACCGTACCGAGCGGCTTTGATACCGGTTGGCATTGACCGTTGCCGTAATACTCCATCACGAGAGGCTCTACGATGCTGATTGCCCCCGCTCCTGCGATTGTAGATAGCGGATTGCTTACAGGCTTGACCGTTCCGCCACTCTGCTGCGGTATGAACATCGGTTCTACTAAAGCGTGGTGCGCACCCGAACAGGTCACAACTGAAAGCGGCTTATCTATGCTTCTGCATCCTCCTGTGCCGTACATTTCGACAATAAGAGGCTGAACAAGGCCGTATCTGTTCGAACAGTCAAGCGTCGGCACGGGTTCTTTGATGGAATGGAAGCGGTTATCGCCACCGTTATAGCGGACAAGGAATGGCTCTGCAGCCTCTCCCCAGTAACGCTTAATTCCGTTCATGATCCGGCGCATGGTATTCTCCGAAAGCGGCTTCTTCCTGTCATCTATCGGCTGGCATGGTATCTTCCAGTCGATGATGGAAGAAGCGGGAATCCACGGCTTCAGATCTGTTCCCAAGAGGTCGCCGTTTACATCCTCCGGATGCTCTGCGTAGAGCCTTTCTGGCCATCTGATGGTTTTTTCTGAACCCTTCTTCACTGCCTGTATGAAAAGCCGGCGGCGTGTGGTAGGCGCTCCGTAATCGGCAGCGTTGCAGATTCTCCAGTCTACTGTGTAGCCGATATTCTTTATCGCTCCGATGAACATGGAAAAGAAGGATCCTTTCTGTTCTTTTATCGGGCGGCAATCCTTACCCAGCGGCCCCCATGTCTCGAACTCGGAAACGTTCTCGATTATCACGCGCTTGACGTCAAGCATCGTAAGCCATCGGATGATATCAAAGGGCGTACATCGGCTCTGGTCATCCATGGGCTTGCCTCCACGGGCCGTGCTGAAATGGGTGCATTCAGGGCTTGCCCAGAATAACTCCACGCTCTCTCCCGGCTTCACAAGGTTCGTCGGGATTACGGTCTGTATGTCTTGGCAGATGCATTCGTCATTCGGGAAATTAGCCGAGTGGGTTGCACATGCCACCTCCCAGTGGTTTACTGCGAAGAGTTTTATATCTTCCCCCTTGGCATTGAATGCAGAATGTATTCCGCAGCTTTCACCCCCGGCTCCGGCAAAAAGGTCAATAACAATCTTCTGTTTCTTCATTGCTTCTCCTTATTTGCCGATTTGCTTGACAAGAATCTTACAAATCAGCTTTTGATTTCGATATTTCCTTGTGTTACAAGAAAAACTTTGCTTGATAGCTTATTTGCTGGCCATTTGCTCCACGAGCTTCCCGCATGGGGTGCCGTCTTCAAACGTCCATTTTTCCAGTAGATCTTCTCCTGTGAACCATCCTCCAAGGTCTACGCACCACCCTTGAGCGACAGCCTTTGAACCCGATAATCATGAAGTGATAATCCTGACCATTGATATTTCCTTTCACCCATTTTCCTTTTAGGAAGTCCCTTTCCTCTTCCTTGCTGAGATCAAAAGGTACCCACTTCTTCTCAGGCTCCTTCTTGCGGATAATGCAGCCCCACAGAGAATTGCCAATCTTGAATGGATAGTGAAGTCCTTTAGCCACCTCTCTAAGCTTCGCTATGTAATGATAGTCATCTCCTCTCGCATACTCTAAACAGTTTGCGGCGGTACTGGAGAAGTAATACATCTTCCCGATTTCCACCCTCGGGTCTTCCGGGTCAATGATCACGTCTTTGTATGTGTATTCCGCCATTGGTTTCCTCCTTATTTGCTGATCAACGTCAGGATACCCAGCAGCAGGAGCAACACTCCTGCGATAGCCATTGGGATCCAGATGGGTGCAAGCACCCAGAGCCATGACCAAGAGATCACCCTGGTCAGCTTCAACGTTATGAATACGATTGCAAGCAGTCCGCAGAACCCGATTCCTCCGCTTGTTTCCTTATTGCTCATTCCTCTTCCTCCTGTGCCATTCCAGAATGGCCTTCACTTCATCCACCGAATAAGCCAGGTCATAGCTCACTCCGTAGTTCTTGCATTTCCCCTCGAAGACCTGTTGTTCCTTCGACATCCTCCCACCCGGAGCCTTCATCTCCAGGTACCCGATGCCGTCGGGCCACCAGACCACGAGATCCGCCACGCCCTTGCGTAAGCCAAGAGCCACGAGCTGGGTTGTCCTGATCATGTCCGCCCCCGCACCCTCGTTGGGAACCGAGTGGCAGAAGACCTTTTCCCTTTGCAGGAACTGGACAACCTCCGCTTGGATCTGGGCTTCAGTCACAACCTTCAAATCTTCCTCCTCCGACATTTGGCACCAATGCCTTTAAACACTCTTTCTTCCTTGTGCCACTTTACCCCTGCACTGCTGAGTGCCAAGTGGGGCCCCTTTCTTAAAGAAAGGGGGCTCCCCCCTGTTGGCACCAATCAGAGCACAAGTGCCAAAAGTGCCAAAACCTATTTGGCACCTACTTGGCACCGTTGGCACCTTGGCACCTTTCGAGCAGGAAACAGACTGAAATATCAGCGCTGTTCACGATGAGGATCTGCTCGCCATCCTCCCTTATCCGACCACTTTCACGAAGCTTGTTCATGAAACGGGAGTTCCCGGCCTTGCTTGAAAAAGCCTTTTTGATTTCATCCTTCGTCCATTCCTTCTCCCTCATGTATCCACGTAACTCCCCCTTGCTTATGCATGGATATCCGCACTTCACTCCGCACCCAGACCAAAGCCATGCCTCGGTCAGGATCTGCATCTCCTCTCCGCCCTTGAATTCCCTCGATCCTTTGCTCTCTTGATCCCTGTCCTCTACAACGGCCGACGTGATCTCCTCCCCGTCCTCGTCATACCAGCCCTCGATCGCAGCTCCCCTGAGATGCAGCTCGAACGGCGCAAGCCTCTCGGCGTCCTTCTGCTTGACCTGGTTGAGCGTCAGATACCCGTCCTCGTTCGAGACACAGACGGACACGTCCAATGCCCCGTTGAGCGCACTGGATCCCCTGGCTCTGTCCGCGGCTTCCCTTGAGACTCCCGTATGGTGGATTATCAGCACGAATGCCGAATACCTGTCCGAAAGCTCCTTGATTGCAGCTATGAAGGTTCCCATGTCCTGCGCGTCGTTCTCGTCCCCCGAGTAGTGCATGTTCAGCGTGTCCACAACGATCAGGTCAGGACGGACCCCCGAGATTTCTATCTGCTCCTCGATGTACGCCAGCTCCGACCCCTCGTTTATCCTTTTCGGCCCCTTTGTGACCTTGAATGCGCCCAGATCGGATACCTGGTGTTCCTGCGCCCATAAGGCCACACGCTTGCGCATGCCGTAGTTTCCTTCGCCGCAGAGGTACAGCCCGCCGGCTCTCCTTGCCTTGAAGCCGTGCCATGAGCCGAGCCCCGTCGTCAGCGTCAGCATCAGATCCAGCGCGACGAAGCTTTTTCCCGCATTGCTGGCTCCGAAGATCATCCCGATGCCACGCCTGGGGAACCAGTTCTTCACGAGCCATTCGGTAGGCGCCGGCTTCTCTAGATAGCTGTTGCCGTCCTCGATCCACTCGGACCGGCTCGGACACAAAAGGTTTCTAAGCGCATCCAGCCCGTACCTTGACGCGTAGTCGTTGGCATCCAGTCCCGCATCTGGAATCAGGACATAGAAAAGCCCTGACTCCTTCGCACATTCCAAGCCCGGGTTGGCTCCGTTCTCTTTCTCGTCGTTGTCGGCTACGACTATAAGCTTCACCTTGTCGCCGATGGCGTCCGCGACCGGCTTGAGATTGTGGCAGTCGAATGCAATGACTACTGGTATTCCCGTGGCTTCAAAGACGCTGGCGCCGGTTGCATAGCCCTCGCATAAAAAGGCCTTGTCATCCAGCCTGCCGAGCACGGCATAGTTGCCTTTCTTCTCCCCTCCGGGATAAAAGCGCTTCCGTCCGTCCGGAAAGATGCGCTCAAGGCTCCTTATCTCGCCTTTGCCGTTCCTCGCTGGAAAGACGATGCTGCCGTCCTCCTCCCAGTACCTCAAGAGACCGTCATGGTTCTTCACGCCTTTCTTCACGAGATAAGGGAACTCGTCGGAAGCTTCCGGAAGGCTCTCGTACAAGGCGGCGGCGTCCGCGGCCACCCTGTCACGTTCCCTCTTCAGCTCCTCGTCCCTTCTCTTCCTGGAATCCTCCAGTTCCTTCCTGATCTCGGGCGTGATCTCCTTCTTTTCCTTATTGATCCACTCGTAGCGCTTGGCCGAGATCCAGTCCCCGTAGAGTGCGACAGTGCAGTGCCGGTTCTCGTACCAGATGCACCAGCCAGCCTTGTCCCCGCGCTTCCTGACGTCAAAGCGGATGAACTTCCCCGGAGCATCGGGCACCGTCACCGATACCCCTATGTCCGCAAGGATGGCTTTCTCGATGTCAGAGACCGAGTATTCGTTTCCTGTGCTCATCAGCCTTCTCCCTTGCCTTTTCCGCTTCCTTCTCAAGCCTCTCCACGTCGTCCTCGTAGAGCTCCGTCACTATGTCCTCGTATTTAGGGTTCTTCCTGTTCCTCCTTGTCACGATGTACTCGGGCGCTTTCTTATCAGCGATCTTCCCGACGATGTCGTTCCAGTCGTCATCGGGCGACCAGACCACCCCGAGCCTTCGCATCAGTGCCGTCAGCTCGGTTCTGCCCTTCTGTCCCGCCCAGCCCTCGTGCCAGACGAGATAGTACTTGCTCGGCCTCGCGTTCCCGATTATCGAGTACGTGCACCTGATCTGTTCCCTGTGGCTCGTCCTGGATTCCACGATCTGCCACGTCCACCCGATCACCCTGTATGCCGAGGGTCCGTCTCCGTTCACATCCCCTCCGAAGAGCACCCACGTCATGTCGTTTTTCGGAAACACGTGCCCGCAGACAGGGCATTCCCTTGTGCTTGCAGGAACAATCTCAAGGCACTCGGGGCACTCCTTGCACGGAGCCACCCCGTTCTTCCCTTCCCCTTTTTTCCTCGGGGGCTGTACGTATGCCACCGGACCGTGCCGCTCTACGTTCCCCGCGAAGTCCAGCAACAAGCAGTCGCCGCCGTTCGATTTCAGTCTGAGGCCCCTTCCCGCTTCCTGCAGATAGAGGCCCGGAGACATCGTCGGACGGAGCATCGCGATCATGTCGATATCCGGATAGTCAAAGCCGGTCGTAAGAAGCAGCGTGTTCGTCAGGGCGGTGATCGTACCCTGGGTGAACCGGTAGAGTATCTCGTCCCTGGTCTCCTGGCTCATCTGTCCGTTGACGTCCTCCGCTGCCATGCCCTTCTCCCTAAGGATTTCCGCCATGTGCCTTGCATGCTCCACTCCCGCGCAGAACACGAGTATGTGGTGCCTGTCGTAGAATGCGGCGGATTTCACGATCTCATCGGCTATGGCTTCGTTCGTCTCATAGGTGTCAAGCTTCTCCTGCATCTCGCTTTCGACGAACTCGCCGCCCCTGAGGTGCAGTTCCGACAGATCCATCTTCGAGAACGTGCCCTTGCTGCGGATCTTTGAAAGGTATCCCATGTTCTGCAGGTCCAGTATCGACACTTCGCTTATAAGACCCGAGAAAAGGCCGTTCTCATCGGTAAGGTATCCCTGCCCGAGCCTGTACGGCGTTGCAGTCCAGCCGATCACGCGAGAGTGGCAGCTTGAGAGGAAACTCCTGTACATGCCCGTGTCCTCGTTGTTTATAAGGTGTGCCTCGTCGACAAGGATCACGTTCCAATGCGGCCCCCTTTTCTTGTAGATCGACTGGATCGACGCGAAAGTCACCGGCATGTCCAGTTCCTTGGATTTCAAAGCCGCGCTGTAGATCCCGATCGGAACCGAAGGCAGCAGCCTGTTGAGTGCCTTCGCATCCTGCATCACCAGCTCCTTCTGATGCGTCAGTACCAAGATCTTCGTGTCAGGCCAAAGAGCAAGCGTCTCCTCGATGAAGCCGGCGATGCAGAGGGACTTTCCTGACCCCGTGGGAAGCACCACGCAAGGATTGCCCTGGTTGTTCTCGAGCCAGTCAAAAAGTGATTTCAGTGTCTTCTTCTGATAGCCTCTCAATTCCAGCGGCACTTGTCGCTCCTCCTTCTATCGCAACCTTGATTTCCCTTGACGAGTACCCGTCGGCTCCGTTCAAGACCGTGTCCTCCGACAGTTGGTCGATCGAATAAGCCACGCTGTCCTTCGTCCCAAGCCTCTCGATATACGGCCATCCGACCATGTCGGGGTGGAACACATGGCAGTAATGCTCCTTCCTTTGCGCCTCCACCGGGATCTCCGAGTGTCCGAACATCTCGCAGTAGCACTTGCCGTCCTTCGCTGCAGTGAAGTGCGCGCACGTCCTGCAGTTGATCTCAGGAAGTATCCGATCCTTCTTGCCCTCCTTGTGGCAGAAGTCGTGGAATCGACAGCACCTGCACTGCCACCAGTCGGGGCGCTGGGATATCCCCGGCGGAATGTAGTCGCCCGTTGCTATCCTCTGCCCGCGCTGGATCGCGTTCTCCGCAGCCTCTTCATCGAGTCTTACGCGCTCGGTGTAGAGCTCGTCATCGTTCTTGTTGACTGCAACGTAGAGCGCCCTATTAACCTGATGGCCGAAATGCCTTGTCGCCCCGAGCATCCCGCACTGCATCTGGATCCAGTGCATCGGCTTTGCTTCCTTCACCCCCTTTGCCTTGAGCTCCCTGAAGCTTGCTTCGTTATGCGTTTTGAATTCAGCTATATGTTCCGTTTTCGGAGCCTCGGGAACACCCTCGGTTATCAGTCCATCGGGATGTCCCATGACATGGCTGCCGAAATCGAACGTAAGCTGATCGTCCAACACATGGCTTATCTTCACGCCTGCTGCCCTGAGATCGGAGACGATCGTCTCCTCTTCCCTGTGGCCCCGCCTGAAGAGGCGGAGCATTCTTCCGTCGAAGTCCTCGAAGGAGAACCAGCGGAAGGAAAGCCAGAGCTTCCTTGCGCATGGCTCCCCTATGGATGAGATCCCGAGGTATGCCCTGGCGGGCTCCTGAAGGTCCCACCATACGAGATCGTCAATGGTTTTTGACAGAGTAGAGATGTAGGGATTGATCGGGGTTTCAAGCAAAGCCATCAGAACGGCCTCTCCCTTTTCCTTTCGACAGGCGCATCAGGCTGTGATGCCCTTGTTTGGTGCTTGGCTAATGGCGTTCCATCAGGGTAGAGATATGCGATGACATCGTTCTGTTTATTAGGATATTCAGGAGTCCCTTCGCTTATCTTCACCTTGACTCCAAGCAGCTTGCCCTTGAGCATGTCGGTGTCGTTGAAGCCCTGGGAGAAGCCGAAGATCTCGCAGAGATCCATGATCTGGGCTCTTCCCTTATTGACTGCCTGTTCTTTCGGATGTTCCGTTGTTATCCTCGCCCAGATCTTCCTGTCGTTGTATTCGGGGTTCTTCACGATGGTAAGCTCAAGCCAGATATAGCGGCTGTCGCCGTTCCTGCTGGTCTTGAGATCAGCGTCCGTGATCTGTACCTCGTAGGTTCCAGCCGGCACCGGCTCAAAAGATAATTCAGTACTGTTCTTGTACTGTCCCGGATAATACGTCTGTTCCAATCTTGCCATTTCAATTCTCCTTCGCCTCTATCGGCTTGATTTCAATCGTTGTCTTCGCCCTCTTCGTCACAAGCGACTCGAGGACCGCCTCCCTTGACTTCTCATCGAGAATCTTGAAGATCGTCGCGCTGTAGTCGTACTTCACGTTGAAGAGCTCTTCCGGACGCTTGCCGAGTGCCTTCAGCTGACTGTCAGCCTCCTCCTTGTCGACCTTCTTCGTGAGCTTGTAGACGAAGGAAACCTGATACTTCTCTGAAGCCATGGATTCATTTCCCTCGTAGTCGCTTGTCGGGTCGACCGCCGAGTAGAGCTTGAGAAGCTCGTCTTCCTTCTCGGCCATGTATGCCTGGACATCCTTGATGTGCGCCTTGCACTCCATGATGTCCTTGGCAAGCTCGTCGAACTTCGCCTTTCTCTCTTCCTGTACTTTTTCAATTGCCACTTTTCCCTCCTGCAATCTTGTTGATGATGTTTCCCAGATCAGGTGCCTCGTAGAACGAAAGAGATCCCGACCTGTCCTTTGCCTCGTAATAGCTGTCTCCCGTCGTCTGCAGCTTCCTTACCACGTTCCCCTCCTTGTCTTTTTCCGTGAGGAGTACGAACTCCTCGTCGAAGAAGTAGCCGATGCCCTGTGTGAGCGATTTCCCCGGAAGGGACGGACGGAACATCGCCACTCCGTCGGCGCCCTTGTCGTACTCCATCTTCGCGGAGAAATAGACGTTCTTGCCGGGAATGTCCCTGAAGCAACGGAGAAGAGCATTCATGCGCTCGTTGAGGTTGCCGTAGGCCATCCTGCCGTCATTCACGGAGCTCTTCTCCTTCGAAAGAACCTGCTCGGCGATCTCGGATACCGAGTCCAGGCAGATGGTGTCGTACTTCGCCATCTCCTCGGAACCGGTGCAGAAATCGTAGGCTTCATAAAGGTCCTCGATCGTGGCTATCGGGATGTAGTCGAGGTTCATGTCCCTGACCGACAAGAGCCCGGACTCGGCAGAAAGGATGATGGGATTCGGCGCTGTTGCGCAGAGCCTTGTCTTTCCCGCGCCCGGTGCGCCGTAGACGAGTATCTTTATCCCGTTGAGCGCATAGTCCTTGGTGTTGAAGATCTTGATCGCCATATCAGTCCTCCGTGATCTTTGTTCCTTTCGCGAACTGGAAGACCGACTTGATCTCCAGTGCCGGCGCCTTCTTGAACGTGACCGTGAAAGCCACGCCCTCGAGCTCTTGAGCATCCCTTACGCTTGCCAGCGCCGCATCAAGCTGCCTGACAGCCTCATTCCTGATTTCAGATGATTTCATTTCTTTATCTCCTTCTCTTGTTTTGTGGATTTGTGGAAATGTGGTAACATGAACCTCGAACCCCATATTTGGGAACAGAGGAAGGAGGTGTCATGTTAGCCAAACTTTTGAAGTCCCCTATTCTTGCTCCGCAATCGCTAGTTGTGGACGAGCGTGGTTGACGGGGACGAAGACCGGCAGCGGCCAAAACAGGTTGCCTGTCAGGAAATTGGCGTGAGGCTTCAAGCCGTTGGGCAAGAAGAACAGCAAAAATGGACTGACTGGCATTTGCCCCAGGAAAACTTACTAAAAATACCACCGGGGACAACCTTTCCAATACGATGTATCTAGCGCACTGCATCGCTTGGCAAGGACCGTGAGGATAATGGAGGGATCCGTACGACCACGCACCTGAAACATGCAGGCGCAAGAGATGGATCCCTGCTGCCACTCTTTTATTTCTCATCGCTATCCCTCCTGAGTTTCTCGGTGAGAGCGTCGATGACGTATTCAGCCAAGGACAAACCCGACATGTTCGCCTGGTATTGAATGTCTGCGAATAATTTCAGCGGAATCCATACATAGAGGCGTTTCATTCTTTCATCCTTCATTTCTTGCTTTCCTCCTTGGCTTTGATGAAGATCTGTATCCATGTGACTGTTTTTGTTAACGAGCTGCTTTGTATCGATGGCATGCCCCATGGCTGGTAGCCCTGGTCTATCCATTTCTGTGCCTCGTCGGAGGCTTTTGTTCCCTCTATCGAGGCATGGGCCACGACGTATTTCATGAAATTTGGTTTCTTGCTTGGCACCTCACACCTCCTCGATGTAGTCGCCTCCGATGAGGCCGTCATTTGCGCCGACGATGTGCCAGATGTGGCCGTCCCTTGAGACGTGCAGTTTCTTTGTGGGTACCGGCTGGCTTGATGCGTATAGAGCCAGCATTACGACTGTAAAGATCAGCGTCAGAAGTATGAGCACTGAATACTTTAGTTGAATCATTTCGCTTCCTCTGCTATACTTCCTAATGGGTTTGGAAGGGGTATAGCTCCCTGTTTGAGGCGCCTTTACAGAGGCGCTTTTTCTATGCGACTAGAAGAGTCATACGGTATTGCCTTGAGATCTATTTCCTTTCCTTCGTTGTCGCGAAGAAAGCGTTCGATCTCCTCACCCCTTACCTTCAGGGAGCCAAGCTTGAGACATCGCAGAAGCCCGGCATGGTAGAGCTTGTACACGTCTCCCGCGGAGATGTGCAGAAGCTTTGCAACTTCCCTGATCGTGTAGAGCGGTTTTTCCATTTCATCCCTCCATTTCTTCCTTGATCACTTTCTTCAAAAGCAGGATTCCCTTCGGAATCTTCTTTTCCGTGTACCTCTCGATGAGCGCCGCGAGGATCGCCTGAACCTTCAGGGACTTGGCTTTCTCCTCCTCATCGGTGATGTCCCTCACGTACTCCTTCTCGTAGAAGAGCGCTTTGCGCAGCGCATCGGCGAACTCCCTCCGGTAGTACGCCCTGTCGTCCAGGAACGTCTTGATCGCATAGTCAAGGCGTTCGAGTTGCTCGTTTGTCATGGGGTGGGTCTCCTTCTTAGATGATTTTTAATCAACTCAATATTCAAAAAAATATTTTGCAATTTCAGTTTTTTCAATTCCGAGAATGTTACATAATTGAGAAATTTCACTTGACTTGAATTCAGTTATTCCATTTATCTTATTACTCAAACTATAACGAGATATTCCCATTTGTTTTGCAATCCATGCAAGTTTATAGCCGCTATTGTCGACTTTATCTTTTAATAAAGAAGTCATATTTATGTTCCTCCTAGGTTGATTTTAAATCAACTACAACAATATAGCTGGCTTTCTTTTGTGTCAAGATATTTTTTCGTTATTGTTGAAAAAAGTTGATTTTTATTCTTCGTGCATTTAGCATAGAACTATGACAACAGGCGAAGTAATAGCAAAAAGAAGAATAGAACTTGGATGGACGCAAGATGAACTTGCACAGAAAATGGGATATACATCAAAAACCTCAATTTCAAAAATTGAATCAGGAGTAATTGATCTTCCTCAAAAGAAAATCAAAAAATTTTCTGAGATTTTAGGTTTAAGTGTTGAGGATTTTTTCCCAGATGTTCCTTCCTACAATCCTAATACCGGGATCCTTACCATCCCTTTCATCTCTCAAAAGATCTCTGCCGGCTACGGAGAAGAAGAACTCCCTGAAGATTGCCTTGAAGTCAGGAGCATAGACATACTTGCCTCGATGGCTAAAGGCATCAGTAAAAAGACACTTGCGGCAGCTGAGGTCAAAGGTGACTCGATGATTGAAGCCAACATTTTTCCAGGTGATATCGTGATTTTTGCGCGAGGCCGCATCGAGGGTGATGGCATATATGTATTGGCAATCATGGGAGAAGTACTTGTCAAGCGTCTCCAATTTGATGCTTTTACCAACGAATTGTCCGTTATCAGCATGAACAAGAATTATTCGACAAGAACTATCGCAGCCGATGCCGACGGCCTCAGAATCCTTGGAAAAGTTGTCGGATGGTTTCATAACGAGCTATGAAGGAGAAAATGAATAATGCAAGATTTAACAAGCAGAAGTAAAAAGGGATTATCAGTACTAAAGAAGTTATCAGATTATACTGTTGTTGATATTGAAACAACGGGACTTTGTCCAGCCGCTAACGAAATTGTGGAAATTGGGGCGCTAAAAATACAACAAGGAGAAATCATCAAAGAATATTCTCAGCTTGTTAAACCCAAATTCGAAATTCCTGAGTTTATTACCCAGATAAATGGGATATCAAATGATATGGTAAAAAATGCACCTCCAATATCAGCAGTGATTAATGATTTCTATGATTTTGTTGAAGAAGATATTATTGTCGGTTTCTGTCCTTCTTTTGATATCAATTTCTTATATGATGCTTGCCTGGAACAAGGTCTTTATTTAGTAAACGATTACATTGATGTAAGAAAAATAGCAAAGATCATTCTGCCTGATTTCAAAGAAAAAACACGTAGACGATACAAACTTAAAAATCTTGTTTGGTATTTTAAATTCGGAAAGCAAGAACACCGTGCTTTATCAGATTGCGTATATACAAAGATGCTTTACGACAAACTTAATGAAATAGCTGATCTGCAGAACATTAATTATGAATATATTCCCAAAAGAAGAGAGTTTAATGTAAAAGAAATAAAACGACAGAATACCGATATTACTTTATTCCAAGGAGAGAAATTTGTATTCACAGGGACTCTAAAATACATGACACGAAAAGAAGCCATGCAATACGTTGTTAATTATGGAGGAGCAATTGGAAAATCTCTTACGAAAGACACAGATTATCTTGTAATGGGAACTCAAGATTATTCTCAAATCACAGGAAACAAATCACGAAAACAACTTCAAGCCGAAAAATTCATCACCCAAGGAGAAGATATCAATATCATCACAGAAGATGTTTTTTACGACATGATTAAGTTTGAACCAACAGAAGAAAAAGAAGATGATGTTGGTCAAGTTTATTGGCCTGCATTTGAAATGACAGAAGAGGAAATGAAAGAATGGTCTAGAAAAGAGACTGAAGAATACTTATCTAAAAAGTCACTAGAAGAAGCTGAATATCTTAGGAAACAAATTGCAGAAGGTAAGCTCAAAATCTATTGATCTACATTTCCATCCTCGGCAAGGTGGTAGGCTGGATCCACAGATTGGATTTTTGATTTCATAACGAAATATAAATTGTGAGAATGAAAAGAAGTTGACAGGTTCGGGATTCGCCACTACATTACAAGTACAGGCTGGTTCCTACAGCACTGCTTACCAGTGGGCACCGAACATTGCGTTTAAGCGTACTCAGGTTAGTACGTCGGCCACTGGGAGCCTCCCCAGTGCAGGGAGGTTTTTTTATGACAATTTACATTAGGGCAGATGAATCAGGGGTTTTCGATCCTCTTCATAATGACCTCTTTATCTTTGCGGGTTTGATTTTCCTTGATAAACAGGAAATGGAATTAGCTAGTAGAAAAGTACTCTCAATGGAAAAGAAACTAAGGAAGAAAAGAAAGTACAAGGAATTACCGGAACTTAAAGCCACATTGTTAGATCATGCCGACAGAAGAGCATTGTTTGCCATAACAGAACCCTATTCTCGTTTTGCTTCGATAATAAACTTAAAGAAAATAGATCATAAAGCTGTACTTGCAGATAAGAAAAGCAAACAACGCTACATGGACTATGCGTTTAAAAGAGGATTGAAATGGGCCGTGAAATGTATGGTTGCCCGAGGTAGCATATTCTTCGATGATCCTGCGGAGTTTGACATAATTCTTGATGAAAGAACAACAGCAACAAACGGTAAATATAATCTGGAAGATAGTATTCTTCATGAAATGCGTGGAGAGATTCTGAATTTGCGAACGGGCCAGTGCTTTTATCCTGCTTTGCCTGCAACAAGAAAGGTTGTAGTCCGCTATGGAAATTCAATCAAAGAACCTCTTCTTCGCGCCGCTGATGTATTGGCGAACAGAATATTACACGAATGCCGACATGGAGATTTATGGAGCATTAGAGATAAAAACAATCTTTTCATCTTAAATCTCCCTGATTGAAATAATTGGTTAGTAATTGGCCATGAATGTGAAATAAAATTAAGCTAACCCTGGGAGCAAGGGATTTCTCGAGTTCAACTCTACTGCCATTCGGCAACCCAGCTTTGTTCCTTCACAAGTTAGCTTCCTCTTAGAGGATACTAACGAATCGTCTTTTTGTAAACAAAATGTATACATGTTTATGTACATTATTTGATTTTCTAGTTGACTATAAAATCAATATATGCTACCATATAACCATGAAGGAGGTAGCATATGGATGAAAAAGAAAAAGACCGATGGCTAAAGTTCTACCTTGCAGGGCTAGCCACTTTAGACACGGTCATCGCAATCCTCACGCTGATATTCAGATGAGTACAAATCGGAGGGCTTCGGCCCTCCCCTATAAAATAAGCCAAGGGCTGAACGAGGTCAAGGAAAATGAAGGAAAGAACACTGCTGATATACATAAGCATCGTGATGACGATCGGAACGATTTGTTCGTTGATTACTTTAGTGAGAGGTTGAATATGGACGAGAAGAAGGACACCAGGGGTGGCAGACGCCCCGGAGCCGGAAGGCCGAAGGGAGTTACCAAGCCATACAAGGCGTTTTCTGTGAAGCTTCCAGTCGAGTATATCGACAAGATAAAGAATGCAGCAGATAGGCACGGCTTATCGGTCAGCAAGTTCATTCAGGAAGCAGTTGATAGGTTCGATGGGTAAGTCGCTCTCTACATGAGAACGTGGATAGGAATTGAAAAAAGAGCCATGCCCTACTACCACAGCGTGCATGACTCATCGCAATACAACCATTTTAGAGGCATTGCTTTTCCATCATAGCACAAGCCATGCCTCATGATACAGGAGGTACAACATGTCGGAAGTGACGGCACGAAAACGCGGAACCAAATGGGAATACCGGTTTGAGGGGATCTCGATCAACGGCAAAAGAAAACAGTATTCGAAATCAGGTTTCCGGACAAAGAAGGAAGCACAGACGGCGGGTGCTTCAGCTTATGCCGCTTTCTGCAAATGCGGTATCGTATTCGAACCAAAGAAGATGAGCCTTGCCGATCTCGTGGATTACTATCTTGAGACCTACGTCAAGACAAACCTGACGAGGAATGCATACAAGACATACGAACATCTTGCGCGCAATCACATCAAGCCGGTCTTGGGACAATATGATTATTCCACGATGAAGAAAGACATCTTCGTAAAGTTCTTCAACGACCTCGCGAAATCCTATACGAAGAAAACGCTGAAGGTAATCAAGATCATTCTGAACGGGGCATACAATATCGCCTTGGATATGGATTGGATAGAGTACAATCCCATCTCCAGGGTGAAGGTTCCTGAGAACACGAAGAAAGCCAAGAAGAAGTGTCCGCTGACCAAGGAAGACTATGACAGGATGATCAGGGAGGTCGGGGAAGATTCCGATTACTACGTTCCACTGCAAATCGGTTGGTTCACGGGAATGCGTATTGGAGAAGTCCTGGCTCTCACATGGGACGACGTGGATCTTGAGAAGGGAATCATCCACATCAGGAAGCAAATCATAGACCACGAGGTCGCCTCATTGAAGACGGCCTCCAGCAAAAGGGACATAAGAATCGGGAAAACCCTGACGGACATATTGAAAGCGGAAAGGGAAAAGCAACTCAAGCACAGACGGGATTACAGGACCTATTACACGACATATGCCGAAGAGGATGGCTTTGTCGTCATCAGCGCCAAGGATACGGTCGACTACGTATGTCGCAGACAGAACGGGGATGCGATAAAGGAAGCAAGCCTTCAATGGAAATGCGCAAGGATGGCCGAGTTCCTGGATAAGCCATTCTCTTTCCATGTCTTCAGACATACCCATCCGACATTGCTGCTTGAAGCCGGAGCAACCGTCAAGGCCGTACAGGCAAGACTAGGGCATTCCAGCCCGGAAACCACATTGGAAATCTATTCCCACGTGACACAAGCTCAGGAGGATGAAGCCGTTGAACTCTTCGAGAAAATTGCCCACGAGAAATAAAAAGCGTGGGCAAAACGTGGGCAAAACGGCATTTTTGAGGGGTTTGAAAAAAGTTAAATTCTTTTATATAAGTAATTAATTAAATCCCTCAATATAAATCCAGATTACAGTTGAGCCAATTTAAAAGTTCCTGTTACATAGTTTGCTTTTCATTTTGCTGCAAAGAAATATGTTTAGTGCAGTTTGGAAAAGGGAATTACATCTCCTGGGTCGGATGAAAAAGGGAGAAGGATCTTTCTGAGCCAAATGACAGCTAGCCATGCAGAATTCTTATAGCCAACATCTTCAAAAGTTGCAAAAGGGACAAACCCAAGTTTCTTATGAAATGACAGACTTCTTGAATTCACAGCTGTAACAAGTGCATACAAATTCCTTATCCCCATCTTCTCCAGATATTCAAAAAGCTTTTCATACAATAGTCTGGAATACCCCTTGCCCCTGTATTCCCTCGAAATGTATATCGTAGCTTCTGCATCAAATTGATAGGCAGGACGAGAAAAGATCTCGTGAGCATAGGCATAACCTACCACATCATCCCCACTTCTCAAGACAAGATAAGGGTATTTTTCTATTATTTTTTCTATTCTCTCCTTCATCTCGTCAAAGCAAGGAAGCCTATATTCGAATGTAATGTTTGTATCTATATACTCTGAGTAGACATCAAGGATTTTCTGAACATCCTTATCCACATCTACAAAATCTATCTTCACAGTCATGGCTTGATAATAATCCTTTTTAATCTGCATGCCATTACTTTTTCAAAAATATATTGTAGCATTCATCTCATGGAACGAAGGAGCAGGCTTGCCTTATTTTCGCTACTATATATTCTTTCAGTTCTGCTGGCATTCTCTCTGGGACGCTACAGCATAGATATGGTCACTCTAGTGAAAATACTATTGTCAAAAGTCTTTCCTATCGTGCCAACCTGGACAAGGGAAGAAGAGACAATTGTTTTCCTTCTTCGCCTGCCGAGAATCGCACTTTCCTCGCTGATCGGAGGAGGCCTTGCCCTTTCAGGTCTTCTCCTTCAGAGCGTATTCAAAAATCCACTTGTATCTCAGGATGTACTCGGTTCAGGGGAAGCTTCTGCTTTCGGCGCATCACTTGCGCTTTTGTTCGGACTTCCTTACCTGATGGTATCCGTCCTTGCATTTTTATTTGGCATCCTTTCAATTGTACTGGTGACTTTGATCGCAAGGTTCGTGAAAGGAGAAGGAAAAATAAGCCTGATCCTCTCTGGAATAATAATTTCATCCCTCTCGTCATCACTTGTGAGCTTTGTAAAACTTGTTGCCGATACCGATGAGACTCTTCCTGAAATCACATACTTCCTGATGGGGTCCCTATCAAGCTACAGAGAAGGAGATATATTATTTATTTTTGTTATCACGTTAGTTGTCGGGATCGTTTCAATTCTGCTTTCCTGGCAGTACAATCTTCTTGCCCTTAAGGAAGAAGAGGCAATCAGCATTGGGGTAAATGTCAGGCTTTTGAGGGTTTCTGCGATCTTCTCATCCACCCTGCTGACTAGTGCGGCTGTCTCAATCTCTGGTCAAATTGGATGGGTCGGTCTTGTAATTCCCCATTTTGCCAGGCTTATTGCAGGGAGAGACACGAGACATTTAGTACCTCTGTCAATCTTACTTGGTGCAACGTTCCTGACTTTCGTGGATACACTATCCCGTACTCTCACCAGTGTAGAAATCCCTATTGGAATACTTACAAGTTTTGTAGGAGCACCTGTCTTTCTGTACCTCATAGTCAAAAGGGGAAGATATTATGAAGCTTGATGTTTCTTCCCTATCGTTCTCATACGGAGAACATCCACTTCTATCAGATGTCTCTTTCTCAATATCAAGCGAAAAGTCTTATGCCCTGATTGGAAAGAACGGGTCAGGAAAGAGCACAATGTTCAAGCTCCTTCTCTCGATGCTAAAAGGAAAAGGTGAAATCGCCATTGATGGAAGAAATATAGAATCATTCTCTGCACGAGAAAGAGGATGCATGTTCTCATATATTCCACAAGACACTGCGAATCTTTCAGGCTATACAGCTCTCGAAGTCATACTCATGGGAAAAGCAGGAAAGATCTCACTCTTTTCCCATCCAGGCAAAGAAGACGAGGAGAAAGCAAAAAGCATAATGGCCACCCTTGGAATAGAAAGGCTCTGGAATGAGGCAATAGATAAAATCTCAGGGGGAGAAAGGGAACTTGTATTCTTCTCACGTGCTGTTTTCCAGGATTCAATGTTCATTATTCTTGATGAACCTACAGCGAATCTCGATTACATGAACCAGATTATGATCCTCTCCCGCATCGAAACACTGAAGAGACAAGGAAAGGGAATAATATTCTCGACTCATAATCCGGAAGAAGCACTTCAGAATGCGGATGAGATACTTATACTGGACAAAGGTAAAATAGCTTTCAGCGGAAGTGCTGATGAGTGCATTGAAAAGAATGCACTTGAAACTCTTTTCGAAGGTAAAATTACAGTCAGGAAAATTGCAGTAGATGGAAAAGAGAGGTTCATATGCATCCCGACTTGAAATGGTGGAATGAAAAACGAATAGCATTCTATCTTGATGCCGCAAGAAATACTTCATTCCATAGCCATTTGGCAAAGGCAATATCCAAATATCTCTGTAAAGATGAAGAAATAACAGAAATCGGATCAGATCTCTCTTTCCTTGCTGAGAACCTGAGAACGCTTGGATATGAAATCAATGCTAGCGATATTGATTGCAATGTGATCGGAATTGACAGAATACTTTTCCCGAACCTCAATTTATCCTGTTCTGACTACAGGAACATGGACTTGTCAGGGAATTTGCTTTCAGTATTCTTCCTCAGAAACAATGAAATAGAATATGTATCCAGATTCACGAAAAAGATGATAATAGTCCGGAAGAGGGAAAAAGAACTTCCCTCTATTCCATCTTTTTCTGTAACGAAAGAAGATATTGACCTCTCATTTGATCAGGTATTGAAAACAAGGGAAGATGGAGAGAGGTTTCTTGAAATGACATATGGAAAAACTGAGAAGAAAATAGAAGAAAGCGGAAACAAGGATTTCCCGTTTGTAATCAGAAACGAGAAAAAGCTTACCATATATATGTTGCAAAGGAGACTGAAATGAAAAAGAGATTACTTCTTTTACTTCTTCTGTCTATATTGGTTTTTCCAATTTACTCTTCAATAACATTTACAGATTCGCTCAATCGTGTCAGGGAATTTGATAACATAGATAAAGTAGCTGCCGCAGGAAGACCTGCGGAACTCATGATAAGTGCTCTTTCTCCAGAGCTTCTTGTCGGCAAGACATTCAATCCCTCAGAAGAAGTGCTTGAATACTTTCCATATCTCAGGGATCTGCCACTTTACGGAAAATTCTACGGCTCGAAATCAAATCTCAATCGCGAGGAACTCATACTCTCCGGAGCTGATGTGATAATTGACGTAGGTGAATTGAAAAAAGGTATCGAAGAGGACCTGAACCAGCTTGAAAAAGAAACTGGCATTCCTGTCGTATATATCGAAAGCTATCTGGAGAATACACCTGAAGCTTTCCTGAAAATCTCTGAACTGATCGGGAAAACGGACAAGGCTGAAAAACTAGCAGACTTCGCACGGGCAACCCTCGAGAATGGAAAGAGGGTAAATGAACTCATCGACGAGAAGAAAACTGTATATTATTCCACTAGCGAAGATGGTCTTTTCACATTTCCGCGCGGAAGTTTCCATACTGAGGCGATTGAGTTATCAGGGGGAACTAACGTAGTTCCGGAGAGCTTCCAGGCAGGAGGCGGGAAGATATCCCTTGAAGAGTTATTCATACTTGATCCAGATGTAATCGTCCTATCAAATGAGCGTGGGTATGAAAATGTCACAAGAGATCCTAGGTGGGAGAATCTCACAGCTGTGAAGAATGATGAAGTATATCTTATTCCTACACTCCCCTACTCCTTTATCGATGCACCTCCTGCACACAACAGGATAATCGGAATCGACTGGCTTACAAAGCTTCTATATCCGGAATTGAACAAAGATATGAATATCAGGGAAAGAATAAAGACATTCTATTCACTTTTCTATGACAAGGATCTCAGCGATAGTGAACTAGCTGATATCCTCCACCTTTCAGGAGTATAGGCATGTTATTTCTCATAATTTTCCTGGGACTAATTTCAACATCACTTGGTTCTGCTCTCGTCTTCTTCCTAAGGGGAGATTTATCAGAAAAGAAGGAAACGCTGTTTCTAGGTTTCGCCTCAGGAGTGATGATCGCAGCCTCAATCTGGTCACTTCTTATTCCAGCTCTTGAATATTCAGAGAGCCTAGGAAAATTATCTTTTCTTCCTCCTTCTATCGGATTTCTTCTAGGGGCACTGTTCCTTGTCCTCATCGATCACATCGTTCCTCACCTTCATTTGAACGGAGATGAGGAAGGCCCCCAAACAAGACTTGGGAGGAATACAAGATTGTTCCTGGCAATGACCATACACAATTTTCCGGAAGGCCTTGGGGTCGGGTTTGCACTCGGCGCCGCACTTTCAGATGGAGGAAGCTACTCCCCGGCCCTAACCCTTGCTCTGGCAATGGCTATACAGAATATGCCTGAGGGCGCTGCAATATCATTGCCAATGCGAAAGGAAAATGGAAAATTAAAAGCTTTCCTCTTCGGATCTCTAAGTGCTGTCGTAGAACCAATAAGTGCGTTACTGGGGATGATGCTCTCATCTCTCTTTCTTGGACTTTCACCATATATGTTGTCTTTCTCTGCTGGCGCGATGATCTTCGTCGTTGCAGAAGATCTAATACCAGAGAGCAAGATAGAAGAGCATCCTCATCAGGGGGCACTTGCCCTGATCTTCGGGTTTCTCGTCATGATGATACTCGATGTGATGCTTGCCTGATTTTGATTTAAGGAGAAAACGAATGACTAACACCCAAATTGTTCTATTCATAGTGATTGCAGCAATCATCCTGTTTGTGATCGTTGCGATAAAGAACTATAGAAAGCAGATGAAGAGCGCTGCAAATGTATATAATGAAAAGATGCTCCCGATTGAGAAACGGATGCTCAAAGGAATGAATGAGAAAGGAGAAAAGATCGAATATGTACTGAGGATGCTGACCATGCAGGAAGAACCTGTCATATTCGTCACGAACAAGGACGGGAGCTATGCGTCTATCGGATGTGACAGAGAAGTACTGACATTTCCATCCTCAGATATAGAAAGGGTTGAACTTTTTGAAAACTGGCAAGGAAAAGAAATGAATGAACTATCTGTCATTGTGAAACTGAAAGGAAGAGGTACTTTTTCCTATATGTTCTCAGAAAACAAGTTCAAGCCCACTTCGTATGTCGGCAAGATAGTCTATAACTATGCTAGGGAATTCAAGAACAAACTTGATGAGATAGCACCAGATAACTTGCAAACAGAATAATCATCACCGATAACATAAGCTCCTCACGCCTAGTACATAGAAACAAAGGACTACTTGGGGAGCATGTTTAAAGACAGGAATACCTGAACATTCCTCCTGAGATCAATATCGAGAGGCAGAAAAGCTACTTGCAGAAACAATTTCCTTTGCAATAGTAATGAAACTGGAAATCAGAAAAACAAGAACAAAAGACATTAGAGGTTTCGTTGTGTTTCCTTCTCTAATTCAGATGCAAAACATGTGCTTACATAGCTGAAGCAGATGGATATTTTGTGATTCATGCTTGATCCATAAAAAGATTTCTGCTTGCAGCTTGCACATTGGTTCTGCCGTCCTTGTTACCGCCTGTGGTTCTGGACAAAAATGAGACAGGTTCTCAAAAGCCTGAATATGGGTGATAGTTACTCTTGGTATGCCGAACTTTCTTTGTTTTTAAATGAAAAATAAGGGAAGGCGTCTTGCCTTCCCAAAATTCATCTCCTGCGGGGATCGAACCCGCGTTGACGGGATGAAAACCCGTTGTCCTAACCACTAGACGAAGGAGACAAATCCTTACGTGAGCCGCATTGGATTCGAACCAATGACCCACGCCTTAAAAGGGCGTTGCTCTACCTGCTGAGCTAGCGGCCCTAGTGCAACAGATTGAAGGTATCAGAATCACTTGCTCCTTGTCAACGCATGTAGCTTGAAAATATGTTTTCTTGCTCCATATTCTGCAATCATGATAGACTTTGATAGGTTTACTCACATAGGAGGAGTTCAATGGCCAAAACCAAAGCTGAAATCGAAGCAATGATCAAAGAGCTTCAAACACTTGACACCAGCAACATGTACAACAATGACTTCTTTCACACTTGGAAGGAGAGCGATGATGAAATCCAGGCAGTTTTCAAAGTAGCAGAGATCCTGCGTGGCCTGAGGGAGAACAATATATCTGCAAAGGTCTTTGACTCTGGCCTTGGCATATCTATATTCAGGGATAACTCTACTAGAACCCGTTTCTCTTTCGCATCGGCCTGTAATCTGCTTGGGCTTGAGGTACAGGATCTTGATGAGAAGGTTTCACAGATTGCACACGGAGAGACTGTAAGAGAGACAGCGAACATGATTTCCTTCATGGCAGATGTAATCGGAATAAGAGATGACATGTACATCGGCAAAGGTTACACATATATGAAGACAGTCAGCGAAAGTGTCCAGGAAGGTTACAGGGATGGTGTTCTGGAACAGCGTCCAACCCTGGTCAATCTCCAGTGCGATATTGATCATCCGACACAGGTCATGGCAGACATGCTGCATATAATCAACTACTTTGGAGGAGTTGAGAACCTCAAAGGAAAGAAAGTTGCAATGACGTGGGCATATTCGCCATCATATGGAAAGCCACTTTCCGTTCCGCAGGGAGTCATCGGGCTTTTCACACGATTTGGTATGGACGTGGTCCTCGCTCATCCGGAAGGCTATAACGTAATGGAAGATGTCGAGAAGATCGCAGAAGAGAATGCCAAGAAAAGAGGAGGTTCATACAAAAAGGTCAACTCCATGGAAGAGGCATTCAAGGATGCTGACATCGTCTACCCGAAGTCATGGGCACCTTTTGCTGTCATGGAAGAGAGGACAAAGCTTGTTGAAGAAGGAAAGTTCGACGAATTGAAAGCTCTTGAAAAGAGATGCCTTGAGAACAACGCAAAATACAAGAACTGGACTTGTACAGAGGAGTTGATGAAGACAACGAAAGATGGAAAGGCTCTGTACCTTCACTGTCTTCCTGCAGATATCACCGGCGTTTCCTGCAAGGAAGGAGAGGTCGATGCATCTGTATTCGACCGCTACCTCGTACCCCTTTACAAAGAGGCATCCTACAAGCCTTATATCATTGCAGCAATGATTTTCCTTGCCAAGTTCAAGACACCAGGAAGCAAGCTCACGGAGTTGCTTGAAGCAGGAACCAAAAGGATAAAATAACCATTTATGATGTTGCCCTTCAAATTGCTTTTCCAATTTGAAGGGTTTAATTTTGACCTAAAGCGTACAGCTTTTCACTTTGGTATGTATTTGTGTCTTGCAAATTCTCTCGAGAAGTTCTTAACAAGATAAGAAAGACTGGCAGATAATCTGCTCTCTGCTGTTATGTAATAATCCATATGAGCTTCCTTGTCCTTTATCTTCACACTTCTCTTCCCTTCTACTACATCTTCAACAAGATCAGATGTGAACGATGGAAGTGTTGACTTCTCTACAAATTCATAAAACGCATCGTTGTCTTCCTGAACAAAGAACCTTGACTTGGGCATCACCTTCTCAGGCAGACCTTTCCATACACCAATATTCTCAAGAAGCAACATATTCTCACCATCAAGATCCGAGAAACTCAGTACGCTTTCAGATGCGAGTGGATGTGTTACTGGAAGAAGGAATAGAAGGTTCTCTTCTCCCAGATGGAGGGAAGAATATCCATCCTCTGCAACTGGTGTTGTAGTTATTATGTAGCTATAACTGCCACCTTTAAGACCATCAACCAATTCTTTTCTTTCTGCAAGTTCTCCTGAAATTGCTTTTTCAGCATTCTTCTCAGATAGCATCGAAACAACAGCCCATAGGGGTGCTGGTGCTTCAGACCCTACAAATATTGTTCTTTTACGCCTATCGAACTGCCGGACGTCAAAAAGAAGTCTGTTTGCAGCATCTACAATCTTTTCAGCCTCAAGAGCGGCAAACTGTCCTGTTTCATTGAGACTTATGGTATTGCTTGTCCTGTGGAATATTGGAATTGCAAACTCTTTCTCAAGCAGTCTCATCGAACGGGAAAATGCTGGTTGCGATACTCCGAATTTCTCTGCTGCCCGAGATATTGTTCCCTCTTTTTTCAGAATTACGAGCTCTTCTAGTTGGTATAATTCAAATGCCACAATGCCTCCGCTATAAAATTATTTTATAGTACTATCAGGAATTTGTACTGTAATTTTCAGTTGTTATTTATTATTTTCAAGTCGCAAGGAGAAATAAAATGGATAGCGTAAAATTGAATAACGGCGTTGAAATGCCACTTGAAGGATTTGGTGTTTTTCAGGTACCTGACGGGGAAGTATGCAAAAAGTCTGTACTGGATGCTATCGCTTCCGGATACAGATTGATTGACACAGCGGCTGCCTATATGAATGAAGAAGCTGTAGGAGAAGCAATTAAAGAATCAGGAGTCAACCGTAATGACCTGTTTGTTACAACAAAGTTATGGACTCAGGATGCATCATACGAAGGGGCAAAGGCAGCATTTGAATCTTCGATCAATAAACTCGGACTTGATTATCTCGATCTTTACCTCATCCATCAGCCGATAGGAGACTATTATGGCGCTTACAGGTATATGGAGGAAATTTATAAGGAAGGACGAGTAAGAGCTATTGGAGTATGCAATTTCTACCCGGAGAGAATCACGGACCTCGCATTGCACGCCACAGTCATGCCACAAGTAAATCAGGTGGAGCTTCATCCTTTCTTCCAGCAGGAGAAGGCGCTTATAAATATGAAGGCATTCGGCATCCAGCCTGAGGCTTGGGGCCCTTTTGCTGAAGGAAAGCATGGAATATTCACAAATCCGGTACTATCCGAAATCGGAAAGAAATACAACAAGAGCAATGCACAGGTTGCCCTCAGATGGAACGTACAACGAGGTGTTGTTGTCATTCCAAAGTCAACGCACAAAGAGAGAATGGAAGAGAACATTGACATTTGGGATTTCGCATTGACAGAAGCAGAGATGAAAAAGATCAGTACTCTTGATCTCGGAAAGAGTTACATTGTGGATCATTCAGACCCGGAATTCATCAAAATGATCAGTACAATGCGCATCCATTGACTTAGAGGACAGCTATTGTACAAACGGACAAGAAGAGCAACATCTCTTGTCCGTTTTTCGTTAAGTCTGTTCAAAGAACTTTCATATCGTTACTTGATTTTCATTAAAAAACACAAAAATCTAGTAGAGATCTTAATGAATTGCATGCTTTCTTCGTAAAGTACTATTTTCTTTCAATCCTGCATTTTCCTTAATCATTATTTTGTATTATCTTTTCTCTGAAAGTTTTGGAGGTGCCATGAGCGAGAGATTGTTAGGAATTCTTTCAGATTCATTTTTCAGAATCCTGATTCCCGGACTCACAGTCACAATCCCACTTACACTGATATCTTTTTCCCTTGCGCTGGTGATCGCAATATTTGTTGCACTTGTTCAGTTTGCCAATGTGAAAGGACTTAAAGAAATAGCAAGGTTCTATATCTGGGTAGTCAGGGGAACCCCTTTGCTTGTACAACTGTTTATTGTTTTTTATGGACTTCCTAATATCGGGATTCTCATTGATCCATTCCCTGCAGCAGTACTTGTATTTGCGATAAACGAAGGAGCATACTGCTCGGAGACGATAAGAGCGGGCCTTGAGGCTATTCCATCAGGACAGAAAGAAGCCGGAGAAGTGATTGGAATGAGCTACATGCAGATAATGCGAAGAATACTTCTCCCTCAGGCTCTGCGCATCTCATTTCCAGCTCTTGCAAATTCAATCATTTCCATGACAAAGGACACATCCCTTGCAGCAAACATAACGGTTGCAGAGATGTTCATGGTAACTCAGAGGATAGTTGCACGGACATACGAGCCACTTGCACTTTATATTGAGGTCGGTCTTATCTATCTTATTTTCTGTACTATCCTTACAAAAATCCAGCATTTCGGAGAAAAGAGACTCGGGAGGTACAAGATATGATCCTCTCCATCAGTGGTATACGTAAATCATTTTCAGGCATCGAAGTCCTGAAAGGAATAGATCTTTCAGTCGAGGAAGGTGATGTAGTTGCGATCCTTGGGCCATCAGGCTCAGGTAAGACTACCCTACTCAGGTGCATGAATCTTCTGGAAACCCCTGATGAGGGAAAGCTGACGTTCCTCTCAAAAACATATGATCTTGCAAAAATAAGTAGCAGAGAGAAATTAGAGATAAGGAGGAATACTGGATTCGTGTTCCAGTCTTTCAATCTCTTCAGGAATAAAACAGCTCTAGAAAATGTGACTGAGGGACTTGTGACAGTAAGGAAAATGGCAAAGAAGGAAGCCATATCAATTGCAGAAGAAACACTAGAAAAGGTTGGAATGAAGGAATTCAGGGAAAAATATCCATCTGAACTTTCTGGTGGACAGCAGCAAAGGGTTGCTATTGCACGAGCAATAGCATATAACCCCGCAATCGTATATTTTGATGAACCCACAAGTGCACTTGATCCAGAGCTTGCACAGGAAGTCCTATCTGTGATGAGAATGCTTGCAGAAGAAGGCATGACCATGGTAGTAGTTACACACTCACTTGAGTTTGCAAGACATCTTTCAAAGCACACTATCTTCATAGAACATGGTGTCATTGTTGAAAAGGGAAAGACAGATTCGTTCTTCAACCATCCGCAAATGGAGCGGACTAAGGAATTCCTAAGTTTGGAGGAAATGAAATGAAAAAATACTTATTAATACTAATGATTGCTATTTCTGTTGTATTGGCATTCACGTCATGCAGGAAATCCTCAGCTTCTTCAAATCAGTCAACCGACCTTCTTGAAACTGTAAAGGAAAGAGGAAGCATCACGGTAGCCACAGAAGGTACCTGGGCACCTTGGACTTATCATGATGAGAATAATAATCTCGTCGGATACGATATCGAGGTTGCAAAAGGAATTGCCAGAGAACTTGGAGTGGAGCCAAACTTCATCGAAGGAGAGTGGGATGGACTTTTTGCGGGTCTCAATGCCAAGAGATATGACATAGTGGCAAATGGTGTTGAAGTCACAGATGAAAGAAAGGAAGCATACGATTTCTCTTTACCATATGCATACATCAGAACTGCTGTAATAGTCCGTAGTGACAATGAGGATATCAAATCATTCGAAGATCTTGATGGGAAAGTTACTGCAAATACAATTTCAAGCACATATGCAACACTGGCAGAAAGCTACGGTGCGACAACAATAGGAGTAGATGATCTTGCCCAGACAATCGAGCTACTACTCGCTGGAAGAGTTGATGCTACACTCAATGCAGAGGTAACGTACAATGATTATCTCTCCCAGCATCCTGATGCACCTATCAAGATCGCAGTTCTTACAGAAGATGCATCAGAAATCTCCATCCCTGTGAGAAAAGGAGAAGAGAACGCTGCTTTTCTCAGTGCAATCAACAAAGCTATCGAGGAAATGAGAGCATCTGGGGAACTTAGCGAACTGTCGATGAAATACTTTGGAATAGATCTTTCCGGAAGAGAAAACTAGCATTCTTTGCTCTTTCTGTCTCTTTAGCTGAAAAATATGTTATGGAAACAGAATGAGCAACAATAATGATTTCAAATGGTTGTCCAAAGAGAACTGAAAAAATATCAATCGAATAACTGAGAATCACAAAAATATTATCCTCATCTTTCTGACCATAACAAAGTCGAATGATGAGGATTTTTATTTTCAACTTAAATGAAAAGGCATAAAAAAACTTGGCAACGACCTACTCTCCCACAGACGAACTGCAGTACCATCGGCGTAAGGTCGTTTCACTTCCGTGTTCGGGATGGGAACGGGTGTTTCCAACCTGCTATGGTCACCAAGCTTTTGTAGTATGACGAAAATACAAGCTTACGTCAATAGCTGTAAAGAAAATTTCTACAAACTGCTACTACATCATTTTGTTTAGCTTCGAATTGAATCTAACATATATGTTAGGTTAGATAACCCACATATATAAACACTGATCAACGCTGGACCCGACCAGAAGTATTTCCAGCGACCAGATTTTCAACTTCATATACAGAGACAAGATTGTAATCATGTTCAATGGAATGTTTTAGACAAGATGCAGCAACCGCAAAATCGATTGCTTTTTGGGGTTCAAAACCATTGCACAAGGCATAAATCAAACCAGCCCCAAATGAATCGCCTCCACCTACCCTGTCAACAATTTGAATTGTATATTCAGGAGCAAAATATGCATGTCCATCCATATAAAGCAAACCACTCCAATTATTAATCGAGGCTGAAATACTTGTACGAAGTGTTATCGCAACCTGTTTGCATCCAAACTTTTTACTAAGTTGCATAGCAACATCCACATAACTTTCTTTATCAATTTTCCCACATGATGGATTGCAATTTTGTGGAGTAATACCAAATACATCAGAAATATCTTCTTCATTGGCAATGCAAAGATCAACATAAGGTATTAATTTACTCATTATCTTTCCTGCCTGTTCCCTACTCCACAGCTTTTTCCGATAATTGAGATCACAACTTATAGTTATTCCGCGTCTTTTAGCCTCTTTACAGGCACATTCACAAATCTGTGGTAAATTGGGGCCAATTGCAGGGGTTATTCCTGTAAAATGAAACCACATGGAGTTTTTTAAAATCTCACTCCAATCAAAATCAGATATGTTTGATTCCGCAATTGCCGAATGTGCTCTATCATAAAGAACAGTAGATGCTCTTTGGCTCGCACCCTTTTCAACAAAATATATCCCTAAACGGTCACCACCAAATATAATTTTGTTTGTATCAACTCCAAACTTTCGAAGGTCATTTATCACACAATTTCCCAATGTATTTGACGGCAACTTGGATACGAAAGATACATCCATTCCAAAATTAGCTAATGAAACAGCAACATTTGCTTCCCCTCCAGCAAATGAAAGATCAAGAGAAGATGCCTGTAAGAGCCTAGAATATCCTGGAGGATTCAATCGCATCATGATTTCACCAAAAGTTACAATTTCCTTCATAGGTGTTGTTGCTCCTCCTTTACGTGTTTCCAGCAATCAATAGCAAACTTTGCTCGCTTTCCAATTTCTATATAATCTCGGTTTCTAATAAGTTCTTTAGTTGCAATCCATGATCCGCCAATGGCCAATACATTTGGCTCTGCTGCCCACTGTGCCAGATTTAAGGCATTGATCCCTCCTAAGGGAAAAATTTTTATGCCTAAATACGAGTAAGGGCCCATCATCGATTTCATGTATTTAATACCTCCCAAAGGTTCTGCAGGAAATAATTTTATGAGATTACATCCCATTTCATACGCTGATTCAACTTCGCTAGCAGTAGAAACACCTGGGGCAAAAGGAAAAGAAAGTTCTATGGCTTTACGCACAACACTCGGATTGAATCCAGGAGCTACTGCCATGGATGCACCTGCGATAATAATATTTTCCAATTGTTCAGGAAAAAGAACTGTTCCAGCAGTGATGAACATTTCAGGAAATTCATCGTGTATTATTTTCATTGCAGGCATAGAAACCTCTGTACGTAAAGCAAGTTCTATTGCAGAAATTCCATTTTCAATGAGAACACTGGAAACAGGTAAAGCATCTTCTAACCTTTCTATTTCCAATACTGCAAATATACCTTTTTGTGAAACAAAATCAATGATTCCATCAGAAACAACTTTTTCCATATTTCAACCTTACTAAGTTTTATTTAAAAACTTCCACTATATGCACATAGAATTTAGATGCCCATATGTTTACAAAGCTTTTTTACTTCCCGACATAAAAATATCGGGAAGTAGTGTCACTCTAATCCTCAGACGACAGTGCTTTTGTTTTTGCAAGTCCAAGCCTTTTGTTAACTCTGACCATAAAAAATAGAAGCAATCCAACCAAAATCAAAAGAACAATGCATATGGGACGCTTAAGCAAGAAAAATACGATGTTCGATTTCGCAGCACTTGCCAAAACAATACTCGTCCGTAAATTCGTTTCTATGATTGGACCCAATACCACACCCAGCACCATTGGAGCTATTGGAAAACCATTCTTTTTCATCAGAACAGCAACTAATGCCATAATGATTGCACAACACATATCATAGACACTATTTCTATTTGCATATGCGCCCATCAATGAGAATGCAATTGTTAACGGAATGATATACGACAGATCAATCTTGACGACATTCTTGAAAAGATTCACGCCAAAAAGACCTATGACAAGCATTACAACAACTGTCAACAACATCCCATACATAAATGTATATGCAACAGTTGCATGCTTTGTAAAAAGCTCTGGACCTGGAATAATCCCATGAACCGTTAATGCGCCAAGCATGATTGCAGCAGTACCAGAGCCTGGAATTCCCAAAGAAAGTAACGGAATAAGACAACTGCCAACTACTGCATTGTTTGCACATTCATTCGCAATAATGCCCTCACCAGAACCATTACCATATTCTTCTGGATGTTTAGAAAGAGTCTTGGCATTCCCATATGCAACAAAGCTGGCTGTTGTTGCTCCTACTCCTGGCAAAGCCCCAATCAATACACCAATAAGAGTAGAACGAATTGCCATCCCCTTATTTCGTATGATTTCTTTAACAACAGAAATCCTAGATATTTTCTTCTGCTTGATATTCGTAATCTTTCCTTCTCGAATTGTGACATTCAATAGCATTTCAGAAATAGCAAACATACCAAGAACAACAGCAATTATGTCAAAACCCATTTTCAAATTTGATATTCCAAATGTAAATCTGTTGCCTGCCGTCATGTTATCAACCCCAATGGCACTTAAAACAATCCCAAAAGCAGCTGAAAAAAAGGACTTCGGAAGATCTGAACCACCTGCTAGGGCCCCAATTACAGTCAACCCGGCGATACCAAGTAAAAACATTTCTGGTGGGCCAAAGGCCACTGCAATTCTAGCAATAGAAGGAGTAAAAAAGATCAAGGCCAAAACGCCAATAATTCCGCCAAAGCCCGACGCCAAGACCGCAAGATACAAGGCCCGTTCAGATTCACCTCTTTTGGTCATGGGAAACCCTTCAACCGCAGTAAAAGTCGCTTCAGGAGCTCCAGGGATGTGCAATAATACTCCTGTTATTGATCCCCCAAACATAGCTCCCATATAAATTCCCCCAAGCAATAACAATCCAGCCTGCGGAGGAAGAGTAAAAGATATGGGCAACAGCAAGCTGACACCTATCGTTCCTGTCAATCCAGGTATGGCGCCGAAAACGACGCCAATTACGGATCCGAGGACAATCATTCCGAGCATTAATGGGCTGAATAATTGACTAAGAATTTCCAACATAAATCATCCTCCAACAGATAAATGTTCTATAAGAACAAAGTTGGATATTGCCCAACCATTTCAGCAATCAATGCATCCATATCAGAAAGGTAAGATGTCAGATCTTCTCCAGTTTTGAATGAATACACTGTATTTAGGTTCTCAAACTTCTCTTTTATTTTTGGATCGGCACCAATTTTTTCCAATGCCCGTATTAATGTTGATCTTACTTCTTCTGAACAACCCTTTGGTAAAACAACTATTGGATTGTGCGCAATATCAACATCAAAACCCAATTCGGTTAATGAAGGAATATTCTCATATCCAGGAACTTTTTCTTTTGAAAAATAAATAAGTGGAACACAGCCGTTTGCTTCTAATGTTGGAAGATAAGATGGTGTCAAACAAGCTAAATCAATGTGGCCTCCCAATAGAGAGCTTGAAACATCTGCAGAACCGCTAAACTTGACAATTGTTGCATCGAAATCTCCACAAGTCATCGCAATTGCTGCTTCTGTAATTGGGCCTCCTCCACTGCATCCAATCGTCACAGCCCCAGGATTAGCTTTTGCATACTCAATTAGTTCATCCCAATTTGAGAAGCTACCTTTTCTTGCAACAAGAATAGGTAAACTGAGATTATAAACAGCTAAGTAATCAAAATCCTCAAGTACATAATTTGTATCTTTGATATTTACAAGATAAGAATGATCAGGACCTCCCAATATACCGATGGTATAACCATCTGCAGGAGATGTTGCAATCTCCTCAAACCCGATCTCTCCACCTGCTCCTGCTCTATTGACTACATTAACTTGCTGACCTAATTCTGTACTTAAAGCTTCAGCTATTATTCTTGCAGCATTGTCTGTTCCTCCTCCTGCACCATATGGAACAATCATTTCAATATTTTTTGATGGATATATTGAATCTCCATCATTATTACCTGCACCAAATGCATAGCACATTGCAAAACCAATAATAATTATAAATGTAAAAAACTTTCTCATTTTTTCCTCCTTTAGATATCAAACCTCATATCAACAAGACATTTTCTGGAAAATTTATCTTTAAGACCAACCCAAAAACCAAATAAATACAAATAACACCAACTATCGAAAATACCAGAGTATTACTAAATTTAAACCGATTATTTCTTTTACTAACAAATGAATGCATTGTAATAAACATTAGAAATAAAGTGGTATAAAAACCGACATATGAGAACATCAATAAACTTATAATGAAAAAGATGATGATACAGACCCATTCCTTAAAAGAAAGAGCATCTGCATCTACTTCCACTTCTTTCTTTGAGTCTATTTTTAAACTTCGAAATAAATACAACACTCCCGATATAATCATTACAGTCAGGGCTAAATATGACATATAGTACATGTCATTGTTAGAAAACCCCGTAGCAAACAAGAACACTACTGCCACAAGGATCATGACCACGCCTATTGATATGTTTTTATTTCTTACAGTCATGATGTGTATCCCTCCATGAGTCATCGATATATTTGTTGACGCATTCCCAATTGATTTCGATTCCCAATCCTTCGTTTTCAGGTAGTTTCATATGGCTTCCTTCAAACAATATCGGGTTCTTCAATATTCCATGTCGCAGCGGATTAAGTAATTGGTTATATTCATATAATGATGGATTTTCAATTGCTGCCATCACATTCAGTGCTGCAATTATACTGACTCCTGAACCAACTCCATGCGGGGATAACAAAACATTTTTAGTACATGCATATTGGGCAATTTGATGCATTCCTGTAATACCTCCAGCACGTCCAATGTTAGGCATAACAATGTCAACCACGCCTGCATCAATAAGCCGTTTGAACTGATTCAACGTAAAATTATTTTCTCCAGCCGCAATTGTCAGATCAGTCATCTCGCGCACACGTCTATATGCTTCAATATTCTCAGGAGAAAACGGTTCTTCTATCCAATAGATATCATAATCAGAAAGATGACGTATCAGTCTCATTACTTCACTGATCCTTCCTTCGTAGCCACAATTCATATCAAGCAAGAGATTAATTTCTTTACCAGCCACTTCTCGAACAGCCTGTATATTCTTGATATCTGTCTCCGCATTACGTCCTATTTTTAACTTAATTGACGTGAACCCCATATCTAGAAGTTCCTTTGTTCGGGCCTTTGTCTGTTCAATATCTGAAAACAACATGATAGGAGTACCATAACATCCAATCAGCCCATTAGTTCGGCCCCCCAACAAAGAATATACAGGGATATGATATTCCTTACCCTTCAAGTCCCATATTGCTGTATCTATACCACTGATGGCCTCCATCATAGGCCCAGCTGTATTACCTATTCCATTTGCTGCATGCATCATGATTTTCCAAATTTTGATAGGATCATCAGTATCAAGACCACGAAGCATTGGCTCAAAGTATTTTTCAACAAAAAGTGATGAATAAATGGCATCAGGCAATCCAAAGCACTCACCATAACCATTTATTCCGTTCTCTCCAACAACTTCCACCAAAGTTGTATGTTGCCCTAACCGCCTTGAATACTTGAAATTTGAAGAAGGTTTAAGAAGACTTAGCGGAACATTTTCTTCTCCACCAAAATATTTTGCCCATGTTGCATTCAACGGATAAGCATTAATACCTATAATTTTCAAATTCACCCTCCAGCTTAATCGCTTAAGTTAATTTTAAGACATGCTTTCCACTATTTGTCAATATAAATTTATGTCTTCAATTTGCCTTAAAGTTTTTAATTATTTAATATAATACAAGAAAAAATATTGTTGTTTACAATAAAAATACTGTTTGCAAAATAAAGAAACACCCAATATGCAATCATTGCTTTAACTTAATCTTATTAAGTAAATTATAATCTTATTAAGGAATCAAATAATGAGCGCTACAATTTATGACATCGCAAAAAAAGCTGGAGTATCACCTGCCGCCGTATCAATGGCACTCAACAACAAAAAAGGGGTAAGTGAAAAAACTCGAGCCATGATCTTTGATATTGCATCTGAATTGAATTACCAACCAAATTTCACAGCATTGTCATTATGTACAAAAAAATCACGTAATGTGGTTTTATTTATTTCTGCTGTGAACTTTCAATTTTTTGATAGTTCATTTTACTTCAGCATACTCAGCGCAATTTCACAAAGCATAAATAATGACTACTTCCTAATTACCCGCATATCAACAATTGATAAAGAAGCTGAAGACATAGCCCAAATCGCAAATTCAGAAAAACCATTAGCTTTTGTATTTATAGGAACAAGACTTTCAATTAGTTTTACAAAACAATTAATTGGTAATATTCCAGCTATATTTTTCAATAAATCTTCTTCCATAGGAAACAATGTCTATTCCGTTTCATTTGATAATGTTGAAGCAATGGAACTAATAACAAGTCATATGATTGATCTTGGCCATAGAAGAATTGCATATGCCGGATATTTACCAGGTGTCATAACATCTGAAAAACGTCTTGAAGGATTTAAAAAAGCCCTATCTAAGGCAGGAATAGATCAAGCAGAAAGCAGGTTGATCAAGTGTGAATACCTTCCAATATTTGGATATGATGCAGTAAAAAGACTTCTGGCCGAAGAAGAAGAATTACCTTCAGCTTTTGTCTGTGGTAACGATCTAATAGCTGTTGGCATCATGCAAGCATTACGAGAATATAATTTTAAAGTTCCTGAAGATATTTCCATTGCAGGAATCGACAATCTACTTCTTTCTGATTGTTTATGGGTACCATTGACCACAGTAGATGTCAAATGTCAGGAAATCGGCATTCAAATTGCAAATATGATCAGAGAGATAGCTGAAGAGAATGTGCAAAAACAAAACATTACAATTGATGTTTCATTGGTCAAAAGGGAATCAACAGGCAGATTCAATCCAAATGGGAAAAGACGACTAAAGAATTTATACTAAATGAAGCAATATTAATTTCGATGTAAATATAGAATTTATCCAAAAACTCAACTGATTAAATATTATTGGTGGGATCAATATGAAAACGCCAATCGGGAATGTGGATGTTTTTGGAGGGCTTAGACTACATTAAAACTAATTAAATTTTCTTTTCTGAACCAAGATGACTTTTCCCACCAAGCGACATCTTGATCATCTTCTCGTTGTACCAGTGAATATATGTATCAACTTCATCTGTGAACTGATCGATTGACTATCATCATAAAGAAATTTTTAGTTGATGATTTTGTGTACAAAACGACAAAGATCTGTTCAAAAAGACAAAACTTTCAGAGCGGGACTACCTTTTCCTATTTTTAAGTAATATTACACGTCTATGATATCATTTGGGCATGGAAGCCATTGCCACCAGCCCAATATTCTTTGAATTGCAATTTTTCAATAAATCTCGTACACAGCTACAGTCCCTGATACTTCATTTGCAACAAGCAACATAGCTCTTCCAGTCACGCTTTTCTCTGCATTGATGAAGGCAAGACCTTCCGGAGCGACATCACCGCCGGTGACCCACTTATCGAGTTCTCCGTCATCATACTCTTCAGAACCTGAAATGATAGAACGAAAATCTCTTGTGTTGAGATAATCCTCCAAAACCGGATTATTCGGATCTGTGACATCATACATCATCACGCCACCTGTACGTTCTAGTGCAATGAAAGAATATATGCGCCCATCAACAATACCAGTTGTAACACTTTCGGCCTCTGGCCCCTTCTTTCCGGACCTATCATCTAACACTGAATTATCATTTGATGCGTTGTAGAAGTCCGGATAGAATTCAGCTGTAATAGCCTCAAAGTCATCACCACTTGTGAATACTTCATATAGTCCGTCTTCTTTAACTTCATAAACAGTGAATGAACGTCCACCAAAAATATAGTCTTTCTCAGGATCCAGTCCATCAAAATCAGAAGAAGCGAAGAAGACAACCTTTCCCTTGAGGCCACTATCAACAGTAATTTCCCCTGTCGGCGATGTATCTCCATCTCCGAAATCACGCTCATCCTCATTGAGGTAGAATGTACCTTCCTCCTCATCACCCCACTCTCTTGCATCTCCTTCGTTGGCTGTGACAAGGTATGTCCTTCCATCAACGCAGAAGGCAGCAATACCATCAGGCATTCTGATGCCCATCAGACTGTCATAGTTTGCTGGACGATAAGCTTCATCCTTCTTATCGATATCAATCACCGTCTTCGAATAATCCTCAAAACCAGCACTATAAATGCCAGTAAAGGTTGCTGAAGGGATATCAAGGACTGCAATTGCATTGGCTTCCTGAAGCGTTACATAGGCCTTCGTACCCGAAACAGCAATATATTCTGGTTCAAAATCTTCGGAAGGAAGACGGCCTTTCATGAGCACTATATGCCCGTCAACTAAAGCAGAACGCATGGAAGGTACATTATAGGCATCAAATCTAACCTGAACAGATGTCATTGAATCAACGTAGGCAATTGTTACTGATCCTTCAGGATCATCGATTGCTTTTCCATAGCCAGCTCTGGGTTCTCCCTCATCAGCTGTAAGTACTGTATTATTGTCAGCAAAGATGACCATATCAGGCTGAATTCCACTCACAACAAGGCCTTCAAAACTGATCGAACCATCTTCATTGCAACTGAAAATTGCAATGCGACCAGGTTTGTTGTATGCCTCTGCCTGAAGAGCCAGTGCAAGAAGATTTCCATCGGGACTCACTGCAACAGATGTCATGTCGCCATAGCTGAATGATGGATCTTCATTTTCAACAAGTGACTTGATATCGATATCCTCACCAGAAAGGACAATACCGCTTCCATTGCCTTCTAGAACAGCCAGATCCAAATCCGCGAGGACTCCGCTCAGTCCATTGACCGAATAGGCATGACTGTTTGCACTGTTATAGGCAATGATTTCCATCACCCCACCATCAACATTATATTCCCCACTACTGTATGATGCACTCTTATGCATAGTCACAGCAGAAAGAGGCATAAGAGCCGCTGCAGAAAGAAACAGTGCCATACAAGTATTTCTTATCTTTCCATTCATTTGACACAATCCTCCGCATAGATAGTCCCACATGAATGTGAACTCTATTGGTACCAGAGGTTAATTTATAAAAAAAGTACTTACAAACAGTTATAAAAATTAGGAGCTACCATCATCATATCTACCATATATTCAGAACATAACCTTATGGTTTTAAGGCAACCCTAACTATGATAAAAGGCATTTGCCATTTTACCCCTATTGTCATAATAAAAACTATACTACCTAATCAAAAAGTTGATTAAAGGAGCATGGTGCAACAACAGGAAAGTTACAGAAATCTGATAATACAGAAGTTAATACATTCCGTAGAAGAAATTTCAGAATCTTTAGTGCCATCTCTGTTTTTGAAAATGTTAGATAAAGGAAAAAGGCTTATCCAATTCCTTATTTGGAATAGAATAAGCCTTAGTGGGCGATGGCAGGATCGAACTGCCGACTTCCACGATGTCAACGTGACACTCTCCCGCTGAGTTAACCGCCCAAAAACACAGCAAATTTCTTTTGCGCTGTTCCATTATGCTTGAAATAGGAGATAATGTAAAGGTAGATTTTCACTTTGTTTTATTTTTATATCTGACCTCATTTGAAAATTAAAACAGTTTAAAACAAGAACAACCCCACAACCACAAGCGAACAAAACAGGAAGTGATAAATAACAAGCGTAAAAGGCAAAATCATAATAAATATGTGAGGAATAGAGGCTCAATTTTATTCTTTGCTATTCATCTAAAATCATAATATCTCAAAAAAGTCAAATTAATGTTAGAAAGTACTTGAACAAGGAATCTATTAACGCTAATATATCGCTGTTTGTGATGTTTAAGTTGCGTTCTTAGCTCAGCTGGACAGAGCGTCGGACTTCGAATCCGCAGGTCGTAGGTTCGAATCCTACAGGACGCGATAAAGACACCAAAGCACGGGCCGCTAGCTCAGCTGGTAGAGCAGCAGACTCTTAATCTGCGGGTCAAAGGTTCGATCCCTTTGCGGCTCATATACCAAAATCACTACGTGAGTGGTGGAAACTGCGAGAGTGGTGGAATTGGTATACACGCTAGTCTTAGGAACTAGTGCTTCGGCTTGCGGGTTCGAGTCCCGCCTCTCGCAAGAAGAGAAAAATGCGAAAGTAGCTCAGTGGTAGAGCTCCACCTTGCCAAGGTGGATGTCGCGGGTTCAAGTCCCGTCTTTCGCTCTAAGGTAAGTCTTTAGGCATAAAGGCTTACCTTTTTTATTTTGCCTTCATTTTTGTAAATGTATGGAAATCTATGTTTAGATTTTTCTTAATCAAATACTAAAGGTCAGATAGCTGATGTTTCTTTCCAGCTATCTCCTTCTTTTTCTTTTATTGACATGAAGTGGATTGGAGAGTGGAAAAAATGGAATTTAACACGTAATCCCCTCTTCATAGAGGATACTGGTCGTCATACATAAACTATTGCTAAACTATTTAAAAATAAGGATCAGACTACTTGATGAGTTTGAGATATATGATTTTGACAAATTTCCAAGTTCAAATAAATTCTATTGTGTGGTACGTCTGGTAGAAAATCTGCAATAGCAGAAGACGGATATATATCCTCAAGATTCCACAAAACATTCAGAAAATGAATCTGACAAGAATTCAATGCGGCCAAGCAGATGATGACTGATTGCAACATCAAACTTGATTTTCCCATGCAAAACCTCATCGCACGCCTATTGAAAAAGGCAGAGAAAACTTTATCGAATACCTTAGAGGAAGTTGAGCTAGAAGCAACACTAGAAAAAAAGATTACTACATCGCAGAGAACCATAAATTTTGAAGACAAGACTCTGCTGATGATTTTGATGATATTCTTGCAGTCAAAGCAGAGCTCACGGATAAGGAAGGATGGTTCTTCTTCGGTGAGATACAGAACGTGCCGCTTTGGGAGAATTTCTGCTGCCGTATTGCCGATTCGAAGTTGCATGTGTTCGTGACTGGAAGCAATGCGCGTATGTTGAGCCGAGAGATGGAGAGGAGGTGTTGCAAAAGTCTAGGCTTTTGATGTAGCCCCTATTTTTTTTTGTTGTTAGGAACTTGATATTCACACTGAACGTGCCAATCTTATTAAGAACTTATACAATGAGAAAAAGTTTTATATATACGAACTCATACCCGAAAAATACTATTGACACAAAAATATAGAAATTAATATTTTCTTCAATTCTGAGGATATCTACTATGACAATGTCTCTGACTGAAGGAAAACCCCTTTCTGTAATTTTCCGTTTCTCTCTTCCAATTCTAGGAGGAAGCCTATTCCAGCTTTTCTATACACTCGCAGACTCAATAATCGTAGGGCAAACAATCGGAGAAGAAGCACTTGCTGCTGTCGGATCGACAACCATAGTAGTTTATTTCATTCTCTGTTTCATCCAGGGATTCACGAATGGATTTTCAATACTGCTTGCAAAGAGTATAGGCTCTGGTTCCAAAGAAAGAGCAAAAAAGAACATAGCATCATCAATATACATATCTGTCTTTTACACTCTTATCATAACTGTAATCACATGCCCTCTATGTCCTTTGATCATTAAGGCAATATCAGTACCAGAACAAATCAGTAAAGATTCGACAACATATCTTTTTGTCATTCTTCTAGGGACAGGCGCAACCATATTCTACAATCTCATTTCAAATATCCTTAGAGCCCTTGGAGACAGCAAGACACCACTAGTATATCTTGTATTTTCATCCCTGCTAAATATTGTACTTGATATTGTATTTATAGTTCCTTTCGGCTGGGGAGTGATGGGGGCAGCCCTTGCGACAGTACTTTCACAGCTTTTGTCTGCAATACTGTCTTTTTATTCTGCTATAAAGAAATATCCCCTAATGCGACTAAAGAAAAATGACTGGGAGATTGATAGGAACATACTTTTTGCAAATTTCTCACTTGGTTTCATCATGGGGTTCCAGATGTCTGTAATGTGTATCGGACAACTTGTGATGCAAGCCTCTGTGAACAAGCTCGGAACCGAAGCAATTGCAGGTTATACTGCAGCAACGAAAGTAGACCAGCTTTCTGTACTTGTGAACAACGCTTTTCTAACTGCTATCGCAGCTTATATGGCACAGAACTACGGGGCAGGACAGGAAGACAGGATCTCAAGTGGAGTAAAGGCATCGATATTCATAGTCGAAATGACAAATCTTGCAATGATGTTGACAATACTATTGCTCGAACCTTATGTTGTTCCATTATTCGTCAGTGATGCATCATCAGAGGTATTCAACTATGCAAAATTATTCTTCTATTTTACGATCCCCTTCTACCCTCTTCTGGGCCTCCTGATCGTCTTCAGAACAACAGTACAGGCTGTTGGAAATACAAAAGTGCCATTCATTGCCTGCATTGTGGAGCTTTTTGCAAGATCTTTTGCATCCGTCATTCTCGGTTCTGTTATAGGATATATCGGCATTGTGCTGTCAAGTCCTCTTGCCTGGCTTGGAGCAGATCTGATCGTCATATGTTCCTACTTCAACAGAAGGAAGAAACTCAGGGATAATGCAAATTAGTAATTCGATGAACTACCCTCTTCAAAACATAAAATTACTATTCGTAAAAGATATGATGATTAATTTAACATATCCCCTTTTCTTCCTTTTTCCTTTCCTTTAGTATTCCCCTCATGAATATCATAAAACGTAATGGCAAAGCCGAAGCGTATGACAAGAAAAAGATAGAGAATGCAATCAGAAAGGCATTCCTAAGTACAAAGGAAACCATTTCAGAAGAAGAGATTGCCAATATGGCGCTTTGCGTTGAAGCAAGGATAATAAAAGATTCCACATTTGACGTCGAACACATACAGGACCGCGTTGAAGAGACATTGATGGAACATGGACACTACAAAGAAGCCAAGGCATACATTCTATTCCGAAATAACCGCACAAAGCTGCGAGAAGAGAGAAATGCAATCATCAAACTTACGAATGATGAGGATATTGCTAAAGTACTGGAGAAGATACAGATAGATTTTCCAGATAGCAAATACTCTCTCTCAATCCTATTTGTCAAATTCGATTCATTTATTAAAGAAGGAATGGACGAAAAGGAAAGACTTGATGCTCTTATAAAAGCCTCTGTAGAACTTTCAAAACCAGAAAGTCCGAAATGGGATTACATCGCTGCACGCTTTTTGTCATATTCCTTCTCTAAGGAACTTCAGAAAACAGAGATGGAGCTGAAGATATCATCATTCTATGAAAAACTTATATACCTTACATCAGAAGAACTTTATGGACGATACATATTGAACGGGTATGAAAAAAGTGAGATCGAAGAGGCATATTCTTTCATAGACGAATCAAGAATGGAACTGTTCACATATGCCGGACTGGATCTTCTTCTCAAGCGCTATATCATCCGGAGCCATAGCCATGTTGCCCTCGAAAGTCCGGAGGAAATGTTTCTGGGAATCGCATTGCATCTTGCCTTGAAAGAGAAAAAAGATGTGAGGATGCAGTATGTCAAAGGATTCTACGACATGCTATCAAAACTAGAAGTTACGATGGCAACCCCTACCCTTGCAAACGCGAGAAAACCATATCATCAGCTTTCAAGCTGCTTCATCGACACTGTTCCAGACAGTCTCAATGGAATATACCGAAGCCTCGACAATTTTGCAAAGGTTTCCAAGTTCGGAGGAGGCATGGGGCTATATTTCGGGAAAGTAAGAGCAAATGGCTCCTCAATACGTGGCTTCGAGGGGGCTGCTGGCGGTGTCATCAGGTGGATCAGACTTGTAAACGATACAGCAGTTGCTGTCGATCAGCTCGGCGTACGCAGTGGAGCTGTAGCCGTCTATCTGGATGTCTGGCACAAAGACCTTCCTGAATTCCTTTCCCTCAGAACAAATAACGGCGATGAACGGATGAAGGCCCACGACGTATTTCCAGCTGTCTGTTATCCGGATTATTTCTGGCGTCTTGCCAAAAACGACATAAACGCACCGTGGTACATGATGTGTCCACATGAAATCCTTACGAAAAAGGGATACGCACTCGAAGATTATTATGGAGAAGAATGGGAGAAGAAATATCTTGATGCCGTAAATGACGAAAGGATCACAAAACGCGTTATGTCTGTGAAGGACATAATAAAACTCGTTCTGAAATCTGCAGTTGAGACAGGAACACCCTTCACGTTCAACCGCGACAGCGTGAACAGGATGAATACAAATCCGAATCTCGGCATGATCTATTCCTCCAATCTCTGTACAGAAATTGCCCAAAGCATGGCAGAAATCGAGGAAGTCTCGATCGAAACCAAAGAAATTGATGGAGAGACTGTGATGGTCACAACTACGAAACCCGGGAATTTCGTAGTTTGCAATCTAGCATCTCTTTCTCTGGGGAACCTCCCTGTGAAAAACGAAGAATACATGAGGAAGATCGTACGCCTTGCTGTAAGAGCTCTGGATAATGTCATTGATCTCAATTTCCATCCTCTGGAATACGCAAAGTATACGAATAAGAGGATGAGGGCTATAGGACTTGGGGTCTCTGGTTATCATCATATGCTTGCAAAGAACGGTATCGTCTGGGAAAGTGAGGAGCATCTTGCTTTTGTAGACAAGATCTTTGAAAACATCTCCTACTTTGCTGTTGAAGCATCAAAAGACATTGCAAAGGAAAAAGGAAAGTATGCTCTCTTTGCAGGTTCTGATTGGGAAAATGGCAAATTCTTCGAAAAAAGAAATTATACAAGTCAGAGATGGGAAAAGCTTAAGAAAGAAGTCATGGAAAGCGGAATGCGCAATAGTTATCTGCTTGCCATTGCCCCGACATCCAGTACTAGCATAATTGCAGGAACAAGTGCCGGTATCGATCCTGTCATGAAGAGATTCTTCTATGAAGAAAAGAAGGGCTCGATGTTGCCTCGGCTTGCTCCGGAACTATCTGAAAAGACGTGGTGGTACTATAAAAATGCACACGAAATTGATCAGACATGGTCCATAAAGGCCGCTGCGATCAGGCAACGCCACATAGATCAGGCACAATCTGTAAATCTCTATATTACCAATGATTTTACAATGCGACAGGTACTCAATCTCTATATCCTTGCGTGGGAACTTGGCGTGAAGACTCTATATTATGTCAGAAGCAAGTCCCTTGAAGTCGAAGAGTGCGAATCCTGCTCATCATAAGGAAGTGTTTATGACAGAACTAAAAGAGAAAATGCTATTCAACCCGGAAGGAGACCGGGAAACGAACAAACGAAGGATGATTGGTGGAAATACAACAAATCTGAACGATTTCAACAATCTCAAATACCAATGGGTATCCTCCTGGTACCGGCAGGCAATGAACAACTTCTGGATTCCAGAAGAGATCAACCTAAATCAGGACCTGAAGGACTATCACAAACTTACAGAAAGCGAAAAAAGAGCATATGATAAAATTCTCTCCTTCCTCGTCTTTCTTGATTCCCTGCAGACAGCAAATCTTCCGAATGTCGGTGAGTACATCACTGCAAATGAAGTGAATCTATGCCTTCATATACAGACTTATCAGGAATGTATCCACTCTCAGGCATACTCATATATGCTTGACACAATCTGCAATCCTAACGAACGAGACGACATCCTTTATCAGTGGAAGACCGACGAACACCTTCTCAAGAGAAACACATTCATCGGAAACTGCTACAACGATTTTCTGGAACATAGAGATGCTTTCCATCTGATGAAAGTCATGATTGCAAACTACATTCTGGAGGGCATTTATTTCTACTCAGGCTTCATGTTCTTCTATAATCTCTCAAGAATTGGCAAAATGCCCGGTTCTGCACAAGAGATAAGATACATCAACAGAGATGAGAACACACATCTCTGGTTATTCAGAAGCATAATTCTCGAACTCAGGAAAGAAGAGCCTGAACTTTTTACTCCGGAGAAAGTTGAAGTCTACAGAAGCATGTTGGAAGAAGGTGTAAGGCAAGAAATCGAATGGGGGTGTTATGCAATCGGGGACAATATTACAGGTCTGACAAAAGAAATGGTGAAGTCCTATATCCTCTATCTTGGCAACCTCCGCTGGACGTCACTCGGATATGATGTGCTCTATCCTGGATACGAGAAAGAGCCTTCCGAGATGGAATGGGTATCCCAGTACTCCAATGCAAATATGGTGAAGACAGATTTCTTCGAGGCCCGCAGCACAGCATATGCAAAGTCCACGGCCCTCGTCGACGATCTTTAAGCTAAGCTACAAAGCTCTTCCTTATTCCCTTCTTTATTTCTGAAATACGTCTCATGATTGTAGCATCAGAAAGGGAAAGGGAGAGGGAGAGCTCCTCCACTGTCTTCTTTTCTTTGCCAAACAGGCCATAAAAAGAAGTAAACAGTATTTTTTCTCCCTCTCCCAAAGATTCAATACACTCAAGCAAGCTTCTCATCTCATCGTCCCTAAGAAAGTTATCCTCAAAAGAATCGACAGACAGAAGATCACAAATAGTTTCATCCCCTTCTTCAGAAATGGCAGTGTCAAGGGATGTCGGAAACTGAGAAGAGTACGCCATGGCGATGTTCTTCATATCACGTCCTGAAAAACCTAAAAACAGACAGGCTTGCTCAAAATCCATATCATTTGATGAAGATATCACCTTCTCGACTTTGCTAAGTTTCTCGATTATATGCTTCGGAATTCGAACTATTCGGATATTTGAAGACAAATATCTTCTTATCGCTATTTTCATCCCCTCCTCAAGATAGGAACTGAGCGCACAACCTTTTTCAAACGAGAACTTGTCCAAGGCCTCAATCATCCCAATGGCAGCCTCCTGCATCATATCTTCTTCCGATACCATCGGAGAGGAATATACCCTTTTGGTATAATATGCAACTACTTTTCTGGCAAGTGGCTCGTAGATGGCAAATAGCTCATCAAGTGCCATCCTATCCCCATCCTTGTATGCCTTCACCAAGGCCAGTGCTTTCTCCGTGCTGTTTTTCATATTTCTATAAAAACACACTCACTATGACATATAGTGTCAGTGTGAAAATTTTTCAGCTTATCGCGAAACGAGCCACAAAAATGGCAAACAATTAGAGGACTTACCCAAAAAGCTTTCAAAGAAGGAAAAACAATGCTTTTCCTATGGTGGTGACAACTATCACGTTTTGGATTATATTCATATAGATTCATACATTGAGTGAAGCCAACTAAATTTTAAGGAAGGATATTATGGTTATTGAGAAGAGCATCAAATTCCTTGATAACTCCCAGGCAAGCCTGACAATTAAGGTAGATGCCGAATCTGTTGAGGATGCATACAGAAAGAAGCTGCAAGATTATCAGAAGACGATCCAGCTTGATGGATTTAGAAAAGGTAAGGCACCGCTGAACCTCATTGAGAGGAAAGTGGGAGATATCGTAAGAGAAGAAAGCACTTTCAATACACTTGAAAAGCACTTGATGGAAGTCATTGATACTCTCAGCGATAAGGAAAAGCCCCTTTCCTACTCCACACCGGAACTGCAGGATGAGGAAAAACTTCTTCCGTTCAAGAAGGGTGAAGACATTACATTCACCGTCAAGTACGACGTATATCCAGATCTTGATGTCAAGAACTACAAGAACAGAGAAATTGAGGTAACTGGCTACGAGATCAAGGATGAGGACATTCAGAAAGAGATCGACAAGCTCCTGGACCAGAACGCTATTGTGAAGACAAAAGAAAATGGAACAGTCGAGAAGGGAGACATAGTAACCCTTGATTATGTTGAGCTTGACAATGACGGCAAAGAGGTCGAGGCAACAAAACGAAACGGTTTCACGTTCACTGTCGGTTCAGGGTACAACTACTATGAACTTGATGACGACATCATCGGGATGAAGAAAGACGAAGAGAAGAACGTTACAAAAACATATCCTGAAAACGATGATGTGCTTGCAGGCCAGACAAAGACCATCAAGGTCAAAGTCACAGAGATCAAGGTAAAGGAACTTCCAGCTCTTGATGATGAGTTTGCACAGGACGTGAAGGAAGAGTACAAAACTGTCGAGGATCTCAAGAATGGGTGCAAGGAAAAACTTGAGAAGGACGCAGAGAATATCTTCATGGAAGATAAGATGACTGCCCTCCTTACACTCCTTGAAAGCGAAACGGAGTTCTCTCTTCCGGAGAGTATGGTCCGCATCGAACTCGAGAATTCCTGGAGACGCTTTGTCCAGCAGAGCGGACTAGAAGAGAGCGTTCTTGAGAAGTTCATGAATATGCAGGATCAGAGTAAGGCCTCTATCTTTGAGACATGGAAGCCATCTGCGGAGCAGAATGTACGCAACCAGCTTGTACTTGAGGATATCAAGAAGAAAGAGGATTTCCCTGTTTCTGAAGAAGAAGTGGACAAGATCCTCAAAGAGAGATTCTCGTCTGTCACAGACGAGAAGGACCTTGAGTACTATAAAAACATGATCAAGGACGACATGCAGTTTTCTAAGGTAGTTCCGTTCCTCCTCGAGAACAACACGTTCACAGTAAAGGAGAAAAAGAGCTATAAGGATTTCATGGAAAGGACCTGATCTTTTCCAGAGGAGTAGCATTGGACAACATCAGATTGCATTCTCTTGTCCCTTACGTTGTCGAACAATCAGGGACAGGAGAAAGACAGTATGATATCTTCTCCCGTCTATTGAAGGACAGGATCATTTTCGTAGATGGGGAAATAAATGACGCAACGGCAGACCTTGTCGTTGCTCAACTCCTTTTTCTGGAAGCAGAAAACCCAGAAAAGGATATCAATATGTACATCAACAGTCCTGGCGGGAGTGTGACGGCAGGACTAGCTATCTATGACACAATGCAGTATGTGTCTTCTCCTGTAAAGACAATCTGCATGGGACAGGCCTGTTCCATGGCAGCATTGCTTCTCGCTGCAGGGGAAAACGGAAAAAGAGGTATTCTTCCTCATGCCCGAGTAATGATACACCAGCCATACGGGGGAGCTTCCGGACAGGCAAGTGACATCATCGTGCAGAACAAAGAACTCCAGAGGATCAAGAAGATCACAAGTGAAATACTTTCATATCACACAGGAAAGAATATCGAGGAGATCTTCAGAGATATCGAGAGGGACCGGTATATGGACGCTGAGGAGGCTGTCCTCTACGGAATTGTCGACAAGGTGGAGAAAAGATGATGGGAAGAGGTAAATACTGTTCATTCTGCGGCAGGAGTCAGGACGAAGTAGGACCCCTCATCTCCGCCAGCGGTGTCTCGATATGCAGAAACTGCGTAAATGCATGTCTCGACATCTACAAGAGAAACGACACAGGAAGCCAGAAAGAAGACGATGACTCACCGAAGGAAATCCCTACTCCAAAGGAGATCAAGGAATATCTTGACGAATATGTCATAGGACAAGACAGTGCAAAGCGTGTCCTCTCCGTTGCTGTATACAACCACTACAAGAGGGTTCTCAACCAGACAAGAATACAGCAGGAGGGCGTCGAGCTAGACAAGTCAAATATTCTCCTGATTGGTCCTACTGGAACAGGAAAGACTCTTTTGGCCAGAACCCTTGCGAAAAAACTAGATGTTCCATTTGCCATTGCCGACGCAACTACGCTCACAGAGGCAGGGTATGTCGGTGAAGACGTTGAGAACATTCTCCTGAAATTGATTGAGGCAGCGGATTACGACATATCCAAAGCTGAAAAAGGAATAGTCTTCGTTGATGAGATCGACAAGATTGCAAAGAAGGGTGAGAATGTTTCCATCACGCGAGATGTATCAGGAGAAGGCGTACAGCAGGCTCTGCTGAAAATCATAGAGGGGACTGTTGCGTCAGTTCCTCCGCAAGGAGGAAGGAAGCATCCGAATCAGGAAATGCTAAAGATCGATACGAAGAACATACTTTTCATTTGTGGTGGTGCATTCGTTGGCCTTGATAAGATCATCGAACGCCGCACAGCTACATCTTCCCTTGGATTTGGAGCAAGTGTAGAGAAAAAGAGTAAAAATACGATCAGAGATCTTTATGCACAGTTGCATCCTGATGATCTGGTGAAGTTCGGACTAATTCCAGAATTCATTGGTCGCCTTCCAATACACGTTACGTTGGATGATCTTTCGCTGGATGATCTTAAAAGGATCATAATCGAACCCAAGAACTCAATAATCAAGCAATATCAAGTGTCACTCAAACTCGATGGAATCGATCTTGAATTTGAAGATGGCGCAATATCTGCTATTGCAGAAGAGGCATACAGGCAAAAAACCGGAGCCAGAGGACTGAGAAGCATCGTTGAGAATCTGATGCTGGACATCTCTTATGACCTTCCCAGCATGGAAGGGGTTACAAAAGTAACAATCAATGAGGACACAGTACGCTCAGGAAAGAAGCCTGTGATCTGGATCAATGGAAAACAAGACTTTCTTCCCGAAAGTGTCTGACAATATTGTCAGCACCATCAGAAACAGCAATACATTCGCCATCCTTTCGCACATGAAACCGGATGGCGATGCTGTCTATTCATCCCTTGCTATGAAAAATATCCTCAATATCCTTGGCAAGAAGGTTTATCTATATAGCGAAGGCCCTTTCATAAGCAAGGAAGTCAGAGAAAAAGAACCTCTTTTTGAAAAGGATGTGACGGAAGTTGCGAAAAAAGAGATAGATGCAGTAATCGTACTTGACTGTTCAACAAAAGACAGGCCAGGAAAGAGCATATTCCAACTTGCTGATAAAGAGACTATCGTAATAGATCATCATTCGTCAGGATCTCCGTTTTACAAAGAGGAGCTTTCATACATCGTTCCAGAAAGTCCATCCACTACTCTGCTTGTTGACTCTGTACGAGAGGCACTCTCTATCCCCTTGGACAAAGAAACTGCAAGATATCTGTTCATTGGATTCCTGACAGATAGCGGCTTCTTTCACTTCCTTTCAGAGAAACAGGCAGGACCATCGCTTGAAAAGGTAACATCGTTTGTCTCGACAGGACTTTCCCCATATGAAATATTTGACTACATAAACGACGGGAGAAGTTTGAACGACATCAAAAATATTTCCAGAATCATATCTGGAACTGAAAGTTATTTTGATGGAGAACTTCTCATTTGTTATGAGCCAGACGACATCGATTTTGTCGAACGTCCAAGTTTCATGATCTATCCAAACCTTCTTGAAGTTGATGGAGTCAAGGTGGTTTCTATTCTGAAAAAGAGAGGAAATGATATAGAGTTTGGATTCAGGGCAAAAGAAAAAGCAGGAATAGATGTCGGGAAGCTTGCATCCTCATTAGGCGGAGGAGGACATCGCCTCGCAGCAGGAGCGACTGTCTCAAATATTACCCCAGAAGAAGGAAAGGAAATGCTACTCGCACTCTTTCCGTTTCTGTCATAAAATCCACATCTTTAGGTATTTTTAAGCAAAAAAGAAAAATTTTTGCTAGATTAAATATTTATTTGGAAAAATTTTCACTCATGGCCACTTTTTACCCCTTTTTTTCTTTCCAAAAGTATGTATTCTAAACGTGCATACAAAAGGGGTGTATGGATATTGTTCCCCTCCAAAAGGAGGAGGAATGCGATATATTTCGCAGGGGTGGGACTTTGATCTCCTGTCAAAAAGGGTCATTGCCTTCAATCTCATGGAAGAGGGAGAGGAAAAAGAAGCTGAAAGAGCAGAGCTGGTGAAAATCACAGAAACTCTGATCTATCTGCTTCCTCTCGAGAGAAGCTATCTCAAGGAAGAGGAGCTTGCGTCATTCTTTTTGGAGCAACGGGCAAATGCCGACAAGCTCCTTTCGGCCTACACGATTTCAAAGATACCGTACAATGAGTACATTGCACAGGTTCTGAGAAAGCGATGTGTCACTTTCGTGCTCAGGGAAAAGGCGAAGGAAAGCGATCAGCTACGACTCTCTGCAGAACTCGGAGAAGAAGCCATTGTAGAAAAAGAGAGCGATCAATTCGTTATGGAGGATAAGCAGAAATATCGTCCTGTGTATCCTCTCAGTGTTGATATAAGTTCATTATCGCTTGCAGAAGTGATTGAATATATCATCAACTCCCCTACTATCTCGTCTGCTGGGAAAATAAACAGCAAAGAAGATATGCTCAGAGAAAAACTACTGGACAAGCGAAAGAGAAAACAATTTCTCACGATGCTTCTGAATCTGCCGATAACAGACTGCAGTCAGTTCATCGATCACCTTGCATCTGTCTTCCAGACTATCCCTGAACTCTTCGCCAGATTTTTCGAGCTGAAAGATCAGATTAAGATGACTAAAAAAGAAGATGCTGAAAACAGCAGGGCAATAAGGAACAGACATTACCGTATCCTGCTGAGACTGGAAGATTCTTACAACAAGACAGATGATGAGAATGAACGGAAGTGCATACTCTCAGCATACGAGAAACTGAGAAGGGCCTTTGAGAAAAGAAATGTCCAGATCAAGAATGCCCAGCGTGGAATATCACAAAGGGACATTGCGAAAATACTTGACATATCTCCAGCTCTTGTAAGCATCAACATAAGAGCAATAAGGAAGCTTCTTGAAGAGCTGAATCAGCAATACTTGCTTTTAGATGACCAATATGACTAAATCATAAGTATGTTCATCTATGTCCTTCTGATCTTCCTTCTTTTCTTTCCTTCCTGCGCAACCATGCAAGGAGAAGAGATCACTTATGAGAAGGAAGAACGGGAAGGGTTTTCTTTTCTTCTTGATGAGTATCATTCAGTACTTATCGAGAAGGAAGGAGAAATATATACCTTGTCTTCTCCTACACTTTTTTCCTTTCTGCCACTCAATCATGCAACAGGGGAAGATGGAAGCATTTATCTGTGGAACACGCGCTTTCAGATAAATATCCGTAAAAAAGGTGAATGGGCAAATGTAAATTACCAGAATAAATTGAAAGTAGTCAGGGTAATCGATATAAACAAGAGTTATCTTGACTTGAGGGATCTAGCATGAAGAAGATTTATTTCGCATCCGGGAATGACCACAAGAGGAAAGAAATAGAAGCATTGTTTCCATCTTATGAGATCGTACTACCTAAAGACGAGGGAATTGAATTCAATCCAGTGGAAGACGGAATGAGCTTTGTCGAAAACGCGAGTATAAAAGCAAAAGCGCTTTGGAACATAGTGCACGCGCCTACCTTGGCAGATGATTCGGGCCTATCGGTCGATGCACTCTCCGGACGCCCTGGCATCTATTCTGCGCGCTATGGGGAAAAGGACGGAAAAAGATTGGAAGATTCCGAAAGGAACAAGCTTCTGCTCAGTGAACTAAGGGATGTGCAAGATAGAAGCGCACATTTTGTATCAGCACTTGTATTCATATTTGATGAGAACAGGACCTATTCCATTGAAGAAAGGGTTGACGGGAAGATTGCATATGTCCCATCAGGCTCACATGGCTTTGGATACGATCCGATATTCATAATCGACGGAATAGAAAGAAATATGGCTGAACTTTCTGACGAAGAGAAGAACATATACTCTCACAGAGCAAAAAGCAGTGCTCTGATGAACATCATCATGAAGAACATCTGGAGGTAACATGATAGCAAGAAACGAACAGAAAAAAAGGGACATCTGGGATCTTGGCAGCATATATGAGAGCCAGAAAGAATGGGAAAGGGACTTTCAGAAACTGAATAAGGAGATAAAGAAATGCGAAAAGCTCAGGGGACGAATGAAGTTGTCTCTTGATGATTTCCATTTTGTACTGGAATCTCTTGAAAGTGCATACAAGAAAGCCGAGAGCCTCTCTTCATATGCATTCCTTTCCTATGCAGCTGATGGCACAGATGAGGAGAACCAGCTCCGTCTGGGAAGAATAGAAAGCCTCACATCCCGCCTCCAGAGCGCATTGAGTTTTTTCGAGCCAGAGCTTCTCGAGATGAATGAAAATGAAATCAGCGCATATTTGAAAGAAAAAAGAAGCGCACCATACAGGGTATTCATAAAAAAGACTCTGAATGAGAAGAAGCATATCCTCAGCGAAAAAGAGGAAAAACTCATGAGTTACTACTCTCCTCTCTCATCTCAGTTTGATGATGCATTCGGAGACCTGAATGATATCGATCTGGACTTCGGGTGGGTAAATGGTGAAAAACTTACACACTCAACATTTCCTAAATTCCTGCGTTCGGAAGATAGGAGTATAAGGAAAGAAGCATACGAAAAACTTTATAAAGAGTATGAAGATCACCAGCACATCATCTCACGTCTTTACGCAGGATCTGTAAAGAGCGACATATTCAAAGCCAAGGCAAGAGGATACAAGAGTTCTCTCGAGCGCGCGCTTTCCCCAGACAGAATTCCAATCAGACTCTACTACAATCTCATAGAGCAAATACACAACGCATTTCCTCACCTCCATCGTTACTACAGCATAAAAAAGAAAGTGCTAGGTGTTGATGATCTTCGTCACTATGACGTTTATGTGCCAATGGCAAAAGAGGAAAAAGGCTTCTACCCATACGAAGAAGGTGTGAAGATGATCAGCGAGGCGTTGAGTCCTCTTGGAAAAGAATATGTTGAAGTACTTACAAAAGGACTTACAACAGAACGATGGGTCGACAGATATGAGAACAAAGGAAAGCAGAGCGGTGCATTCAGCAGTGGAGGATACAAAGGAAACCCATACATACTCACCAACTATGAGGACACTCTGATTTCCAGCGTATTCACCCTCATCCACGAAGGTGGACACAGCATGCACTCATACTATTCATCAAAGAATAATCCGTTCATGTGCTATTCATATACAATATTCGAAGCCGAAGTAGCATCAACATTCAACGAAAGATTGCTCACTGAGCATCTTCTCGCAAATGAACATGAGAAGGAAAAGAGGAAGTTCATTCTTTCAAAAGAACTTGATGATATAGTGGCAACACTATTCAGGCAGACCATGTTTGCAGAGTATGAGCTGAAGATGCATATGGATGCTGAAAATGGAATACCTGTGACAGCAGCACATATAAGGGAAGTGTACAGGAAACTGCTAGAAGACTACTTCGGTCCTGAAATGAACTTTGAGACGATCAGCGATCTTGAAGCTATGAGGATTCCCCACTTCTACAGGGCATTCTATGTCTACAAATATGCAACGGGGATCTCTGCTGCGATATCTCTCTCTGAAAAAGTTCTCAATGGAGGAGAAAAAGAAAGGAACGACTACCTTTCTTTCCTCAAGTCTGGAGGATCAAGATACCCTCTGGAAGCATTGAAGAAAGCAGGAGTAGACATGGCATCGGGAGAGGCTGTTAAAGATGCGACAAAGCACTTTGCCCGCTGTCTTGATGAATTCGAGTCTCTTCTTTAGAAGAAACGGAGTGCTGCGATCTTTCCATCCTCGATGTAGAAAGTCACAGCATCTCCGCTTTCAAGAGAAAGGACGTTATATACATTCTCCCCGCTTTTGGACAGAACAGCATTCTCAAGTGGAAGTTTTTCCATAATGGAGGACAGATATGTGCTGGTTAGCATCACATCTCCACCTGCATACTCTTCAAACCACTCAACACTTGGCTCTCTTTGACTTGCAGAGAGGGCAAGACGCGCGTTCTCATCCAACTCTCCAATTTCGATCAAGCCTATTTTCTCCGAGATCGGCGGGATCGAAAATATTGAAAAGAGCGGAAAAAGAGCTATAAGAAAGATAGTCACGATGCGCATAGCAGAATGATACTACAAAACTGAATTCAAAGGAGATCCCTTTTGACCAGATCAGAAATACTTGAACTTCTATTCAAAGGACACACGCATTCTGTAAAGGATGTGCTCTGGGGGAACATCCCGTTCACAAAAGAGATGAAAGACATTCTCGATGTCAAAAGCGTTAGCAAACTTTCCGGAATTAAACAGAACGGGCCGACTTATCATATCTATCCAGGAAGCGTACACACGAGATTGAACCATTCAATCGGAGTATATGCGCTCTCAAGGGACATATTGTTATCCATAGGGAAGAAAAATGAGGAATGTCCGCTTACAGAAGAAGGTATATGGTCATTTCTCATTGCCTCCCTACTTCACGATATCGGACACTTTCCATATGCGCACTCCCTCAAAGAACTTGCAATCATGGAGCATGAGGAGCTTGCCTATGAGATCATAAAAGATGATGAGAAGCTGAGAGCCGCAATAGAAAAAGCTGGTGGAAAGCCAGAAAATGTCGCATTGATAATCGACAGCAAGAAAGAAAACGATGATCCTGAAGTAGAAATATACCGAAAGATACTTTCAGGCACACTTGACCCTGATAAACTTGACTATCTCTCGAGAGACGCATACTTTTCAGGAGTTCCCTATGGCATACAGAACACGGGATACATAATCTCTTCTCTTGACTTGAAGGGAGGAAAGCTAGTGCTTGAAGAGGATGCCCTGCTATCTGTGGAGCACATTCTGTTCAGTAAGTATATGATGTATAAATCGATCTACTGGCATAAAGGAACGAGAAGTGCGACAGCAATGATCAAGAAAGCACTTCTTCTGGCCATCAGAGACAATGTCATCAAAATTGAAGATCTCTATTTCAAGGACGACAAGGAATTCCTGAGAATTGCAGAAGAGAAAAAAAGCTTTCCACCTTTTTCCCTTATCATCAATGCAGAAATGGGCCACCTGTTCGAAAGAAAATGCTCACATCCACTTTCAAGATTCAAAAAGATCAGTGAAAACTCCAAGAATCTTGAAAAACGGCTTGCTATAGAAGACATGCTATTTGCATTGCTGAAGGAACAAGGGGAAGAAATCAAGAGTTATGAAGTTATAATAGATATTCCGGAACCTATCAAATTTGAGAATGACATGCACATACTCAGACATGATGGAAGCATAAGCTTGCCGAGAGAAGGAGAGAGCATCTTCTTCGGGGAAAATGGAAAACTGTTTTCAGAGAATCTGAGGAGACTATCCATATTCCTCCCTGAAAACGTCAGCGAAGAGCATCTCCTTTCTTCACTTGAAAAGCTTGAGAGAGAACTATGAACGGAGAAAAGATAAGCTACAAAACACTACTCGATGGAGATATTCCACCATGGGTAATGAGATTCATCAAACTCGTCGGAAAAGGTATAAACGACTACTCAATGATAAATGATGGGGATAAGGTCCTTATTGCTGCATCTGGCGGAAAAGACTCTCTTGCCCTTTCTCTTGCATTGAGTCTTCGCAAGAAATGGCTTCCCATATCATACTCCCTGTCTGCACTGATGATCGACTGGATAGAACACCCGATCGGAGATGATAACCTAGATAGGCTCAAAGAATATTATGACGCCCTTGGAATCCCCTTGGAAGTATTGAAGGAAAAACAATTCCCCCCATCTTTCAAAGGAGACTTCAACTGTTACCTCTGTGCAAGAAACAGACGGAGGATCTTATTTGAAAAAGCATCGGCAACAGGCACAAAACTAATAGCGATGGGACATCATCTGGATGATCTAGTCGAAACATCACTCATGAATCTTGCATTTAGGGCATCGTTCTCCACTATGCAGCCAGTACAAGAATTCTTTTCAGGAAAGATTTATGTCATCAGACCGATGATTCTCGTACATGAGACAGTCACATCAAGACTGAAGGAAATCTATGATCTTCCAACTATAAAACCTGTCTGTCCTTATGATCAGACAAACGTCAGGGCGCGACTCAAACCGATCGTTTCAGAGCTCTGCCATATTGATAAGCTTGCACGAGAACATATTTATGCCTCACACACATATGACCATCCTCTGGTCAGGGAAGAAAAACATGAAACAAATATTGTGGCAAACGGAGAATGATATATGTTAAACTTACTTCCAAGAGGTTCCCGATGAAAAGAACAATACTGTTTGCCTTTGTCATGCTCCTGTCATCTTGTTTGCTCTTCTCTAGCGGTCTGAAACTTGATCAGGATGTCGAAGGTCTGACCCTATACAATGAAATAGGTGTCATGATTCCAAGCGACAGCGAGATGAATGAAGGGACGTTTATAATCCTTACAAAAGCAGAGAGGGCTGTTTTTACCAGTCCTTTCGGGAACGTATACCTCTTCCCTGATTCCATTTTGGCTGTAACTGGACTTTCAGAGGAAGGTTCTAGTTTCTATCTGGTTTCAGGAATGATGGATATCGTGCTCAGCGCAGAACTCCCCGTAGAAGTCTTTACTCCTACCAGTTCCTTCTCTATTTCAGGCGCAGGTGAATATCTATTCGTCTCAACCGACGATGAAGAAGCCCTATACAACCTTTCAGGGTCTTCTTCAGCAGAGTATTATGACAGTATCCTCGGACGCAGCGGTTCTATCAGGAATATGAGCTATGTCTCTGCTTTCTCTGGAATCATGGATCAGCTCTCCCCTAACCGCTATAACGAACTTACAGTACTTGATCTGATGATTCCTGATGTACCTAGAGTAAGTGTGAGTTCCTCTCTTGAGTCACCAGCAACTCCAGATATGCCAAGTGTTACCATTCCAGAGACAGAGGTTCCAGCTATTCCAGAAAGCCCACAAGTGTATCTTTCTGACAGCTATCTGACTGGAGAGGTGGAAATAGTTGAAGTAATTGTCGACGAGCCAGAAACCGGACCGGAAGCTGTTGAAGTGCTTCCAGCAGCTCCAAGCGTTGTCCTCTCTGAAAGTATGCTTACAGGAATTCCTGACGAAGCAGCAACAGCAGAAGAAGCACAGGATATTCCTCAGGCGCCTGTTGTTTCTTCACCTTTGGTATCTGTTTATGGAGAGAACATTGATGAGGATCTGTTTCCTCCAGTAGTGACTAGAATTGATTGAAGAAATAAGTGAATAGAATAAATTTATTACCACATCTGCTTTCGTCCCGTATTGCAGCCGGGGAGGTTGTTGAGCGTCCCGAGTCTGTATTACGGGAATTTTTAGATAATGCCATAGATTCAGGCGGCGATGAAATCGTCATTGAAGCTGATGGAGGCGGAATAGATCGCCTTACATGTATCGATAACGGATGCGGAATCGGAAAAGATGATCTTGCACTCATCGGAGAAAGACATGCAACCAGCAAGATCAGGGTGGAAGATGATTTATACAACATTCACACACTCGGGTTCCGGGGTGAAGCACTATATTCAATATCCGCAGTCTCAAAGCTTACCATAAAAAGCAAAGCGCAGGATGATGACGAAGCATACACCCTTGTAATCGACAATGGAAAACGCCTGCCGATATTCAGAGGCGGGCCTGAAAAGGGAACGATAATCACAGCAGAGGGACTTTTCCAGGAAATACCAGCACGTAGGGCTTTCCTGAAAAGAGCACAGACAGAAAATCTCCAAAACAGATCAATGATCATAAAGAAAGCACTCTGCTATCCACAGATTTCATTCAGATATTATCAGGACGGAGCATTGAAACTCAGTTATGAGAAGGCAAAGGACCTTAAGGAACGAGTGATGATGCTCTATCGTCCGATGGGGATACCAGATGACGAAGTAGTTGTATTGAAGACACACGGAGAAGAATTCTCAATCACGTTCATAGGGACCAGACAGGACATTCACAGGACAGACAGAAAAGAAATTAGAATCTATGTGAATGGAAGAGCTGTTGAAGACTTCTCTCTCCAGCAAGCTGTGAGCTACGGCTATGGAGAACTGCTTCCAGGAGGATCATATCCCTATTCAGTTCTATTTATTGAAAATGATGCAGCTCTTACAGACTTCAACATCCACCCAACAAAGAAAGAAGTGAAACTGAGGAATTCAAAGGAAATACATCATGCAATCGTCCTCCTGATTCAGAACGGACTGGAACGAAAGATTCCGGAAATCAAGAGAGAGGAGAATACTTCAAGTCTCTTTACTGAGAATGAAATCAGGGCAAATGCTAAAAAGACAACAGAAAGCAATTTTCTTCTTGAGAAAATATATACATACAGAGAAAGCGAAAAACCAAAGAACAGTACATGGCTTGAAAAAGCAAAGGAATTAAAGAAGCTAAGGGAAGGAAGAAGAGAGAAAGAAGAGGAAAAAGAAGAAAAGCAGGAAGTAATTTCCTTTACTTACATCGGGCAATGCTTCTCCCTTTTTCTTCTGGCAGAAATGGACGATACACTTTATCTTGTCGATCAGCATGCAGCACATGAGAGGATACTTTACGATGAACTTCTTTCCCAAGTATCTGTGCAGAAGCTTCTAACTCCTATCTCCCTCAATGTTGAAAGTGATGTGGACAGTTTTCTCAAAGAGCACTCGGAAATCTATACAAAACTCGGGATAATGCTCACAGATGCAGGAAACGGGAAATGGGAAATAATTGCGCTCCCAGCAATCGCAAAAGACGTTGAAAGCCAGATCGTATCTTTTATTGAGAATAGTGTAGGAAGTACAAGCGAGCTCGAAAGTGAGATCTTTGCCATCATGGCATGCAAGAAAGCCATCAAGAGGGGAGACAGGATTGACAGCTACAGCGCGATCGAAATACTGAAGAAAGTATTTTCCATGGATGAGCCGGTTTGTCCGCATGGAAGAACGTTCCTTGTGAAGATCACTGAAAAAGAATTGCTGAAAATGGTTGGAAGAACGCTTTAGAGTTCAATGGTCAGGCTCTCCCACAGGCGAGCCCTGAGCTCGACAAAACAAGGCATCTCCTTCGTCAGGGAAGCTGACAGCATGAGCTTCACAGGGACAGCTGAAGTCATTACGAAAAAGGATATGCCCAAACGATTCAGGAAGGATTCTTCATCCACTACTATCCGGATGAAGTGGATGGTGAAAACTACTGTCTCATCAAGTTTTCCATTAAGAAGGCTATACTCTGGATTGACGGTAATTCTTCCGTCATCTCATTCTGATTCCGTCGCTTTCATCCCATAGGCAAGCAATGTGTTTTTCGCAACAATTCTATAACGATTGAAATACGCATCTTCAGCATAGGCTGATACTTCATTCCCCGTAAGGGCATATGGAGAAGTGACTTCTGCAGTCTCGCCATTAGAAAATGTAACGAACATTCCTGATGACCCTTCAGGAGAATAGAGAAGCCCATCCTGTACAAACGGATATGAACTTACATCACTTTCACTATAAATGACAGATGTACTTATCTCTGTTCCTCCTGAGGAGTAAACAATAAGCGAATACTCTCCCCTTTCAAATCTTGCTCCCTTTGTTATATCCATTTCAGGCGATGTCATCTTTCCAGATTCATCAACAGCCAGATTCCCTTCCCAATACAGGAGTGAAGAAGGAGAAGTAAGCCTGTATGTGTATTCGCTTTCAATATCATCAGTAGCAAGAGAAAGGACAAGGGATGACCGATCTTCCATATTGTCGGAATTGAGTGAGACGGAAAAAAGGGAAAAAGCACTTCTTTCACATGAGAAAAGAAGTGCTATGGAAAGGAAGATGAGGAAATTAAGCTTCAACTGCCTCAAGGTATTTCCTCACAGGATTCGCATATGAGGAAAGCGCATACTCCCTTACTTTCGGAGAGACATGCGTAAAACGATCGAGGAATTTCTCTATATCGAGATCCTGATACTCTTTTTCAAACCTCTTTCCACCTGAAAGATAATCATATGCAAAGTAGTTCGTGTTCCAAAGTCTGTATGAAAGATGGATCGCCTTGTCAATTGCCTTTGCAACATCATCTGGTGTCTCGTAATCGCCATCAAGAGGAGATGAGAAAGCAAGATGAGCCTTCCCTTTGAATTCCTTGATACCTTTCATCATTGAAACCGTATCTTCATATTTCTTCTTCGCGTATGCCCCATTTTCCAGCTTCCCGACCTCTTCCCGGCTCATCATCACATCATTTGGATTGTACTGATAGGAAATGGAGACAGGGACTATATGCATATTTTTGATAAGATCTTGGAATTTTATCCCTTTGCTCTTCTGGGAGACATAAAGCATCTTGATGATCGCAGGCTGCGTCTCGTCAATTCCGTCCTTGCTTCTTCCACTTCTCTGCGCAACCCAGATAGAGGCATTCTTCTCTGTAACTGACTCGACCATATATTCTGAAAGAAGTACTGTCTCCTTGTACTTTTCTCTCACAGGAAGATCCCTTCTGACAAGTATTCCACCATCAAGGCGGAAAAGATCCTCAACAAATTTGCTTGAAATGAGATTATCACCAAAGGCCATCTCCACAAGAGGGAGCTTCTTCTTGATCATCACATAATCAAGCAAAGCACAATCAAGAATGATATCCCTATGAGTAGACACGAAAAGATATTTCTCGTCCTTATCAAGATTCTCTCCTCCGCTGAATGTGAAGCCATCCATGGTCCTCTCCATCACAGGAGGAAGAAGAGTACCGACAGTAATTGTCAGAAATCCCTGATAATCAGATACATTTGAAAAGACAGAAGGAAGAGCAGATATGAACTGATCTTTCCGAGGATCTCCGGGAGAGAAGACGCTAGAAAAGAACTTATCGATTGCTTTCTGGCTATTCAGGAAGCGTTGACGTGCGGCAATAAAATCATCTCCCCGGTAAGGGGCAATATCTTTATATTTCTCGTAATCCATAACTTATCCGATAGTTCTCAAGAACTGTACTCTCTCCCAGGCATCTCCTTCATGGTTCTCCTGGGCAAGAAGTCCTTTGAAAGAAGAGATGGACTTATAACCCTTTTCGTCCATAAAGGCTGAAAGCTCTTCGTTTATCTTCTTTATCGATCCAATACCTTCCCTCATGAGGACAGAGAGAACCTCGACAGCTGAAGCACCAGCCAGAATCAGTTTTGCAACTGTCTTCCCATCGTAGATCCCTGTATTCGATGCAATGTCCAGATCAACTTCCCCACTCATCAGCGCAGTCCATCTGAGAGTTTCCGAATACTCATCTTTTGAAGAAACGACAGACCCTACCCCGACAGAGAGATCAGTCAGATTCACATCAGGTCTGAAAGGCCTGTTGAAGAGGACCAAACCATCAATTCCAATCTCGTCAAGCTCGTGGATAATATACGAAAGAGAAGAATATCTGTTGCCAATCTTGAGGGAGAGCGGGCAATTTATCTTCTTCCTCGCCTCTTTAGCAAAAGAAAGAATAGCTTTATCAACTTCGCTTCCGCTAACACGATAATCAGATATCAGCGGGTAATAATTAAGTTCTATACCGTCTGCCCCTGAGCGGATGAAGCGATCAGCATACTCAATCCAAGAACTCATCTTCCGGCAGTTTATGCTCGCTATTACAGGAATTGTGAGATTCTTCTTAGTCTCCTCAAGCATCTCAAGATATTTATCTATGTGGTAATCCTTGGACAGGGACTCAAAGTATGAATGGCTCTCCGTGTGAGTAAGAAAATCCCCGTATTCCTCAAAACCTCTGTCAGTCTCTTTATCAATCTGTTCTTCAAAAATGGATTTCAGGACAACTGCACCTGCCCCATTCTTTTCACATTCGACCATATCACTGACCTTGATCGTGAGTGGCCCGGATCCGACTATTACAGGGCTTTTCAGCTCAAGACCCATATATTTTGTTTCCAAATTAGCCATTTTATCCCTCCATTGGCTTTTAGTATAATCCAAAATCCTCCAATTAGATATACTTCCCGAAAGTACATTGCCATTTTGGAAATGCATGAAAAAAAGGGGAAAGACAAGCTCTCCCCCACTAGAAAAACAGAGCAACTAATCAAAGGATATATGGAACAAGCAGATTCTCTGACTTGAATACCACGAACGTCTCCATATCCATTACGCCTTCCACTTTAGCAAGCTCTGCCGTCAGGAAAGACATGAAAGAATGACTCTCCTGAGATGCAACTGTCACTAGTAGAAGGACATCATAACGGCCAGAGACCAGAGATGCGCTGACAACACCCTTAAGTGCAGATAACTCCTTGAGCTTAACATCGATATTTCCAAGAGCATGCTTATCGAGCGAAAGACCAACGAACATGACATCAAGCCAGTCAATCTTATCTGGATTGGCCAAACCCTTTATAAAGAAAAGGCCATCCTCATTCATCTTGTTGATACGGTTTCTCACCGTATTTTCCGTAATACCCAATTCAGATGCGACAGAAGAAAAGGTTCTCTTTCCGTCGCTCATCTTCCGCATTATCTCCTTGTTAGTCTCATCAATCTGTCTGATCATTACTAAACTCAGCTATTCCTTTTCTCGAACTCCAGCATGAAATCCCTCAAGGCCACAACATCCTCATATGGAAGAGCGTTATAAAGGCTAGCTCTCAGGCCTCCTACGCTTCTATGCCCTTTCAGTCCAAGCATTCCTTCCTTCTGAGATTCGGAAATGAATTTCTTCTCAAGTTCCTCACTCGGAAGACGGAATACAATGTTCATTCTGCTTCTGTATCTCTTGTCTACAGGGGAACGATAGAAGGAAGAGGAATCGAGGACACTGTAAATCAGAGAGCTCTTTTCTTCTGCTCTCTTGTCCATACCTTCCACTCCCCCGTTCTTCTTGATCCATTCGAGGACAAGCTTCACAGCCCAAATTGAGAATACAGGTGGTGTATTGTAAAGTCCCTTATCCTTCGAATGCAGGGCATAATCCATGTATGCGGTAAGGTTTTCATTCCTCCTTGAGAGCATATCCTTTCGCATAATTATGAATGTGGCACCTGCCGGTCCAAGATTCTTCTGGACTCCTCCGTAGATCATTCCAAACTTCTTCACATCAACAGGACGGGAGAAAATATCTGATGACATATCTGCGATTAGAGGAACATCCCCCGTATCCGGGAAGCTCTTCCATTCTATTCCTCCGATAGTCTCATTCGCACAAAGGTAGACATATGCACTGTTTGCACTCGGCACGATCTTCTCTACATCAGGAAGGCTTGTATAGTTGTTATCCTTTCCATCATAGAACACATTTACTTTCCCGAGTTTCTGGGCATCAGATGTTGCCTTGTTGCTCCAGGTACCAGTCTTTGCATAGTCTGCTACAGTTCCTTCCCTAAGGAAATTCACAGGTATCATGGTGAACTGCAATGTTGCGCCGCCTCCGAGAAAATAGACATCGTAGTCATCCGTGATACCAAGTAATTCTCTGAAGAGAGCAAGGCACTCATCATACATCTCTTCAAACATTCCACCTCGATGGGATGCCTCGATCATTGACAGTCCCTGTCCATGATAATCAACTATCTCTTCAGAAAGCCTTTCAAGCACCTCAACAGGAAGCACTGAAGGACCTGCAAAGAAATTTTTCTTTCTCATATCTTCTTCTCCTCGATCAGTTTCTCAATAGTTGCAACTACCTCATCCCCAATCCTGTTAAGGTTCTCTACGCTGTTTGCACCAACATGCGGAGTAAGTGTGACCTTATCAGAGGATAAGACAGGATTTGCCGCTTCTGGGGGTTCAGAAGAATATACATCGGTTGCAAACCATGAAAGCTTTCCTTCATCAAGCGCTTCTCTAACTGCTTTCTCATCGACACAGCCACCCCGTCCTGTATTGATCACTACAGGTTTCTTCGTCATGTGAGAAATGAGCAGAGAACCCATAACGCCCCTCGTCTCATCTGTGAGAGGAAGATGCATCGAAATATAGTCTGCATCCTTTACTGCATCCTCCATCGTATCCATAAGGGGAACATCACCTTCCTTTACGTATTTATCATACGCAACAACATCCATTCCAAATGCCTGGGCCCTTTTGGACACCTCTCTTGCGATGTTTCCGTAGCCAAGAAGGGCGAGCCTTTTTCCATATAGCTCATGTCTTTTCGTCTTCTTGTTCCACTCACCTTTTTTCATGGTATTGTCATAGAACACAAGATTATTTGGAACAGAGAGCATGAGCGAGAATGCCAGCTCAGCAACAGCAATGGCACTTGATTTTGGAGTATTTAAAGCTAAAATTCCCTTTTCCGCACACGCATTCCTGTCGATATTGTCCATACCGACACCACCCCGGATTATTACTTTCAGCTTGTCGAGAGGCTCAAGAAACTCTCTCGTACACTTCGTCTTGCTCCTTATCAGGAGAACATCGGCATCCTTCAGCCTATTCTCATCAGAAGTAACTTCTCCGAACTTCTCTAGCTTAGTCGGAAGTGAATCATCAAACGCATCTTTGATTAGTATGACCATCTGAAAACTCCTCTTCATTCAAGTATGACACGGTAGATTGCAGTTGGCTACTTTTTTTGACTCAAAGCCTCAAAACAGCTCTGTTTTCAGCGTTTTACAAAAAATTTAGAACTAAAAAAGCACCTGAATCCAGGTGCTGTAGGCATTATCAATAGGCCTTCGATGCGTGCATCTTCCTGACCTTCTTCATCTGCTTCCTTGCAAGTGCTTTGTTCTTGCGGTTCTTGATTGTAGAGGGCTTCTCGTAGAACTCACGCTTCTTCCATTCGCGGATGATGCCTTCCTTCTCAACCATGCGCTTGAAACGCTTGATTGACTTTTCCAAAGGCTCGTTGTCATCTACTCTTACGTATGCCATTGATAATCACCCCCTTTCCCTTCCGGGTCAGAATGAAAGCATGAAAACATGCTCTGTTATCTTTTCAGAAAACATAATCCTCTGTCAATTGGGAAACGCACTTTTCCATTGCCTTCACAAGGATCTGTTTCTTTTCAAATCCTTTCCAGTAATTTATATCGGGAGAGAATATGAGAGTTACTTCATCTCCAGGTGAGTAATAACCTTCATCCCTATCGTTTTCCCAGAATACTGCAGGCCAGACTTCGTTATGTATCTCAATCGAGAACCGCAAGTACTTTGCGTTATTCCTGTTTTGGGCAATATCAACGATCTTTGCATTCTTCACAAGGAAGAGAAGCGGAGGATTTCCTTGCCCGAAAGGCTCAAAACTCTCCTTTACTTTCCATAGATCATCAATCTTGTATCCATCGTTCAGAACAGCCTCGATCTCTATTTCCTCTCCCTCTTCCTCACCTTCATCGGAAAAGACATGTTCCTCAAGATCTGAAAGGAATGAGAAAAAATTATCCTTTTCCAGAGTGAATCCCGCAGCAGCACTATGCCCGCCATAATACAAGAAATAGTTCTCGAAACGCGACAAGAATGCTTTTGAATTGAAAGATGGCGTAGAACGCATTGAAGCGACCATCTTTCCATCCTCGGTTTCTGCTATCACAATTGATGGCACATGGTAGTTCTTCAGATATCTGGATGCTAGTGCACCGGTAAGGCCACGAGGAATTGAAGAGTCAGATACAAGCACGAACTTATGGGCAAAATGTTCATAGGAACTTTCCGCTATGCCTTCAGTAAGAGACAATGCCTCATCACTGCTTCTCTGCCTGTCCTTGTTCAGAGCCAAAAGTTCCTCTGAAAGAGTTTCTATCTCTTTCTCATCATCTGAAAGAAGGAGGGAAAGAGCCACATCCGGAGAGCCCATTCTTCCTGCTGCGTTTATTACAGGAGAGAGATTGAAAGAAATGTCCCTTGCCCTGAGCTTGCGTCCCAGAAGATCTAATCTTGCCATAAGGTACGAAAGCGCCTTCATAGGATGACTTTTCAGTTTTTTGAGCCCAAGTTTCACAAACAGCCTGTTTTCGTCGACAAGGTTCATCATGTCGGCTATTGTGCCGATGGCAACCAGCTCCAGACTATCATCAAGATCATCCATAAGGCCCTTTGTACTGTAAAGGGAATAAGAATTGAATAGCGACAGAAGAGTCTCCATCTCAGCACTCCTGTCACTGTAGCGAACTGTCTTTGAAACAAGTGAGAGTTCATACAGGCTCTTTCCCTTCACTTGGGGAATCAGCTTTTCAAGCCGTGGGCGCAGTTCCTCAATGGAAATATCAACAGAGTTTCCGAAGGCTTTTCTCAACAACCTAAGTTCGCTTTCCCTGTCATAGACAATGATCGGAAGATTGACAGAGAGAAATTTCATCAGTTTGCTTTCCTGGAGAGAGTAATATCCACCTGAAGATATGCTCTCTGCAATACTTGATGTCAGCATCAGATTCTCAAGCCGGTATGCCTCAACCCGTATTCCGTCATTTTCCGGACTAGCGTGAAGAAGAATACACTGACTCATGTATAAAGGGCTGCGCTGGAAACGGAGAGCAAACATCGTCTTGAAGGATACAAGGCACGCGGCAGGATCTGAAAATGGATAACCCGAACCCTCAACTTTCGGATCGAGAATGGCATAAGCAGGGGGAAAATCTTCTCCGGAGAGGTGGTGATCGAGGACGATGACATCAACCCCTTTCTTTCTCAACGCCCTTATTTCCTCAACTGCCGTAATACCATTATCCACTGTGATAAGCAGCTTCACATCCTTATCAATGACTTCCTTGACAATTTCCATAGTCAAGCCATAAGGTTCATCGTCCAGAGGAAGGCGATAGACAAGATTATCCTTTGCTCCAAGGCGCCTGAGCTCACGGATGACTATCGCACTGGAGGTGATTCCATCACAATCCCTGTCACCATATACCATGATCTTCTCATTTTCATCGAGAGCATCACTTATTCTCTCAACAGCGTCGAATGAATCCTGGAAAAGAAACGGAGAATGCTGGAATATCATATCCTCTTCAAAGAAATAGGCCATCTTCTTCCAGTCATAGCCACGCTGTGCAAGAATAGTACTGGTAAGGCTGTCCAGGCCAAATCTTTCCATCAGGGAAAAAACTGTCTCTGAAGAATATGTCTTTACTCTATATTCCATAATCTATATCCAATCTTTCATAAGTTGCCCTTCAAACAGAGAGAGCTTGGAAGGCCAAACGAGGGAAAGAGTACGCAAAAGATAACTCAGGATCCTGTCACGCATCATCTCGCTTATGCCGAGAGAAAGGGCATCATCCATATCAAGCTCAAGCGTCCGTGCCAGGAATGCCCTTGCCGATGGTGGAAGGATCATCCCCTCCCGATCGCTGCAAGAGGAACAACTTGCTACTCGAAAGCTCTCATTGAATCCAAGGACCTCATCGTCCCTGTATTTCCTATGACAAACCGGACACGTTGTAAAATCCCCCAATGAGCCAAAAAAGTCAAGGTAATGTGATATGAAATAGATCAGTACTCTCTTCTCATCATACGTTTCTGTCATTCTGTCCAAAGACGATGAAATGAGATTATATATGTTCTCTGAATAATCTTTTCCCTTCAATGTCATCTCAGCCATCAGTGAAGAGAAAATCATACGTTCATATGATGACATTATTTCATGTCTGATAGTGATAAAATCTACATCTTTCAGGATATAAGAGTTCTCTCCTTTGCGATAAAGAGAAAAATTTCCCTCAGAATAAAGAGGAACCCTTAGAGCTTTCTTACCTTTTCGTGCCCCAAACTCCTTGACTTCCACAAGGGATAAAGATGGAGAAAAAAGAGAAAGAAGCACATTTCCTTCCCCAACTTCCCTCTTAGCAAGTACAACTCCAAGCCCCTTGACGTCCCTTTCCATGTAGCTGAAGATACTTTTGTGATCAAAAGAGTGTCAACACATCGTATACTATATCCCCTGCTTCTTCTGGCTTTTTCTCTGAACGCCGCATCCATGAACGGGGAAATAGTCGAAAATCCTTTTCCCATCAAAGAAAACCTTCTCAAGTTTGATTTCTCAAACGATGAGGGTGATGATGTGAATATCTATCTTGTCACGGTGGAAGGAGGAAGCGAAGTATACTCTTATTTCGGACACTCTGGACTCATAATAGAACAAGGAGGGAAAAGTCACTTCACAGACTGGGGCAACTTCTCTTTTCAGGATGGGTTTTATAGAAATTTCATCATGGGGCTCCTGTATTACAGCGCTTCAGATGCCCCCACTGAGTGGAGACTCAGCCATTTCTCATCGACAGACAGGACAATAAGGATACTTCCCCTCTTACTATCCGAAGGAAAAAAAGAAGAGATGGCGTCCTTCATCTCATACAATCTCAGGCCAGAGAACAGAAGCTACCTATATCACTATTACAAGGACAATTGCGCGACAAGGATAAGGGATTTGTACAATGCCGCAACCGAAGGGAAATTCGAAACATGGGCAAGAGGCATTTCAAGAGGTGAAAGTTATCGTAAAAGCGCATCCAGATACCTTGATAAGAATTTCCTGATGTCACTTCTCCTAAACTTTCTAGAAGGACCTGAAATCGACAGGAAGATAGATTATTACGACGAGACATTCCTTCCAGAGGTGCTGGAAGAGGCAATAGCAAAATATCAGAACAATGAAAGCATAATCTACTATGAAAGTGAATCACGGACACATTACAATGGCCCAAGCCTGTTGTTTAAATCGTTCATATGCTTTTCTTCCTACTCACTCCTGATATCCATTCTCTATCTGTCTGGCAAACGCGCTGCGATGCGCATTGCAGATCTGATCTCAAGCTCAATCGCTCTTATTCTCTCGATTGTGAGCGCAGTACTTCTTTTCATGATGTGCGCAACAAACCATGATGTCACGTACTTCAATGCAAACCTGATACTTATCAATCCTCTATATCTTATCTATACGGTCGAGGGACTGAGGGGGAAAGGCATGAAAAAGAGGATAAGGTTCTCAAAACTCATCCTCATCCTCTCTTTCCTTACAATGGCCGCAAAGGGAATCTATATCGATCTTTTCATCCAGGACAATATACCATATATTCTCCTCTCTGCCCTGTTTGCGCTCCCGTATTTTCTAGTCTCGCTCAAGGAACGATGACCGTTCCACCTTTACCGTCCACAGCATCCAGAATATGTTCCGGATCTGTGATTATTCCCATTTTCCCGCCTTTTGAAAGATAGTTGACGATCGCTTCCACTTTAGGAAGCATTGAACCTTTCTTGAAATGATCCTCCCCCATATACTTTTCAGCCTCGGCCTTGCTTATCAGGTCCAAAGCCTTCATATCACTCTTTCCCCAGTTGAGATAGACCTTCTCGACGGCAGTGCTTATCAGGAAAAGATCTGCGTTGAGGCTTGTTGCAAGAATAGAAGCAGCGAGATCTTTGTCTATCACAGCCTCACGTCCTTCAATTCCATCCTTTCCAATGACAACAGGAATGCCTCCGCCCCCTGCGGCAATTACCAACGTATCTGACGCAACAAGCTTTTTTATTGTATTGAGCTCTATTATTCTTTTCGGCTTTGGAGAAGGAACAACCCGCCTCCAACCCCTTCCGGCATCCTCAATAACAGACCAGCCATTCTCCTTCTGGTGGAAAAGAGCATCCTCTTCTGTCATGAAGGAACCTATCGGCTTTGTCGGATTCTCAAAGGATGGATCATCATCGTCGACTTCAACCTCAGTGACGAGAGTAACCACATCCTTTTCTATCCCGAGTTCCCTGAATTCATTGTAAAAGGCTCTCTGGAGCTGATAGCCGATCGCGCCTTGAGTATCAGCGACACATGAGTCAAGAGGAACTGTATGGAGAATCTTTCGCGCATACTCCGCGCGAAGGAGTATATAGCCGACTTGCGGACCATTTCCATGGACGATCACTACCTTATGCCCACGCTCTATGAGCTTCGCAATGTGATGAGCCGTCTTTCGCGCAGCTTCGTACTGAGCTGCCACCGTTACATGATTTTTATCCTCAATAAGGGAGTTTCCCCCTATTGCTATGACGATCAGTCTGGAATCCATAGAAAAAGGATATCACAGGGCAAGTAGAATGCAACTCAATTGCTTGCCAGAGCTTTTCATCAATATTATTTTAGTCACATGACAGAAATCGAAGAAGGAAAAATAACAAACCTGCGCATGCTGGTCCTTGACCAGAAACCGCTATTTCCAGGCGGTATGACAACATTGGTGATCCAGCGTGCGGAAGAAATAAACATGATAGAAGACGCCAGCAAGGACTCTACTCTATTTGGCGTCGTACTCTCACTAGGAGACAAGGCAAACCTCTCCCTCAGAGAGAGGCTTGAAGAACAGAACAGGAAGCAGCCTCTCACATATGAATATGGAACACTTGCAAGGGTAACGCGCTTTGTACGCCTGCCAAACAAGTCCATACATGCATTTGTCGAGACAATCGATGTAATACACATTGATGAGATCAGATCAGATACAGAATTCCTAGTGGCCGATGTAAGCATCATAAAGCCAGAAAAACAGTCAGAAAGATTTCTGGCTCCATACGACAGGCTTTTGAGGAAAGTCCTCTCAGAACTCGTTCCGCAATCGCCAATCTTCTCTTTCGCGGCAGATGTGAACATCGCAAATATCAAAGATCCTCTTATGTTGCTGAATTACGTGGCATCATCCATCTCTGCACCCAGGGAGTTTCTTCAGGATCTGCTAGAGACTTTCGATCTTAAGGAAAAGTACGAGAAGCTCCTTTCGTATCTTGAGAACGAGAAGGAGATAATCACTACTGAAAACCAAATCCGGAATGAGTTGTTCGAAACTATGAACAAACGCAATCAGGAACAGGTGATCAGGCAGCAGATCAAAATCCTCCAGGAAAAGCTCGGGGGAATGCAGGGTGCACCGTACACAAGTGGCAAGGAAGCTGATATTGCTGAAATAACAAAGAAAGGAAACGAGAAGAACTTTCCACCTGAATATCGTGAAGCTTTTGACAAGGAACTCAAGAGACTTGGATTCACAGATCAGATGAGTCCTGAATATCTTCTCATAAGAAGCTATTTGGAGACATTGCTGTCCCTCCCCTTCAGTGACGGGAACGAGAAACCGAAATACGATATCACACATGTGCGTGAAGTACTCGACCGAGATCACTACGGGATGAAAGATGTCAAGGACAGGATCGTCGAGTTCCTCGCATCCCGTTCTCTCTCAATGTCCACCCAAGGCGCAATCATCTGTCTTGTCGGTCCTCCCGGAGTTGGAAAGACAAGCGTCGGTAAATCAATTGCGGAAGCACTTGGACGGAAATACTACCGTTTCAGTGTAGGAGGCATGCACGACGAGGCAGAGATCAAGGGACACAGAAGAACTTATGTCGGCGCAATGCCTGGAAAGCTGATCAAGGGAATGATCGAGTCTGGCGAGACTGACCCTCTATTCCTGATCGATGAGATAGACAAGATCGGAACTGATTACAAAGGAGATCCAGCTGCTGCCCTCTTGGAAGCGCTTGACCCTGAGCAGAACAGTCACTTCCAGGATCTCTATGTTGACATTCCATACGATCTCTCAAAAGTTCTTTTCATCGTGACTGCAAATACGCTTGAGACGATTCCATACGCTCTTCTTGACCGTATGGAGATCATAGAACTCTCAGGGTATACCCCAGAAGAAAAACTCAAGATTGCAAAGAATTACCTTCTTCCAAGACTGATGAAGGTTAACGGACTTGAGGGAAAGAAGATCAACTTCACAGACGATGCGCTGCTTTCAATTGCAGAAGAATACTCTCGCGAAGCCGGGGTGAGGAACTACGAGAAGAACATCGACAAAGTGCTCAGGAAGATAGCACTCTCTGTCATTGAAGACAATTCCCTTGATGAGATTACTGTCGACAAAGAAAAGATTGCAAGCGATCTCGGAAAGCCGATTTTTGATCTAGATGACAAAGTAACGGCATCTACACCAGGGACAGCGATAGGACTTGCATGGACAAGCCTTGGTGGAGATACCCTCCTGATTGAGGCAGAGGCAATCTTCGGGCATGAGGATTTCAAGATCACAGGACAGCTCGGAGATGTCATGAAAGAGTCGTGCAACATCGCACTATCAACGCTTAAGAAAGAGTACATGCTCCGTGGTTTTGATCCATCTTGGTTCAAATGCCATTCTATACATATCCACATTCCAGAAGGCGCAACGCCCAAAGATGGTCCGTCTGCTGGAATCACACTCTTTGTCGCCCTTTGGTCGATGATAAGAGGAATAACGGAGAAAAGCGATCTTGCTATGACAGGAGAGCTCACGCTCACAGGAAAGGTTATGCCTATCGGAGGTCTGAAGGAAAAGATACTCGCTGCAAGACGAAATGGAATCAAGGAGATCATTATTCCAAAAAGGAACCAGAGAGATCTCGAACTTTTAGACGCCGAAGTGAAGGGAGATGTTGTGTTCCACCTCGTTTCTGACATTTCGGAAGTACTGAGCATCGCATTCCCAAACGAGAGCACAGTCCGTCTTTCAGATGAAGAACTCAAGAAGAAAGAAGAAGAATGGCAGAAGGGTCTGGAGAAGAAGAAGAATGAGTGAACTTTTATCCCCAGCAGGAAATCTGGAGAAACTTAAAACTGCATATAGCTATGGTGCAGATGCATGTTACATGGGCCTTGAGCATTTCTCACTCAGGGCCAATGCAGACAACTTCAGTGAAAAAGACATAACAGAAGTAAAACAGATCAAGAGTAAGAACAATAAGAGGCTATACCTCGCACTGAATATACTTTTCCACCAAAAAGATCTCGATCTGCTCTACTCGATGAAGGATGAGCTTTCATCCTGGCCTATCGATGCGTTCATCATCAGCGATATCGGGCTCGTGCCATTCCTGCAAAAGAATTTTCCAGAAAGGGAGCTACACCTTTCGACCCAGGCTTCATGCATCAACAGAGAAAGTGCAAAGATGTACCATGACATGGGTTTCAAGAGGGTAATACTAGGAAGGGAAACATCAATTGACGAGATCAAGATGATCAAGGATTATGTCCCATCTCTCGATCTCGAGTGTTTTGTCCATGGCGCAATGTGCATGGCATACTCAGGAAGATGCATTCTGTCCAAGGCCCTTACAGGACGAAGTGCGAATCAGGGGGATTGCAGTCATACCTGCAGATGGAACTACCGCCTCAGCTACGCGCTCGAGGAAGAAGAAAGGCCTGGAAAGTATTATCCAATCGAAGAGCACGATGGTTTCACAACTATCCTCAGTTCCAAAGATCTGATGATGTACGACCATATCAAGGAGCTGGAAATGGCTGGGATATCAAGCTTCAAGATCGAGGGTAGGATGAAATCCGAATACTATGTCGCACTTGTGACCCGTGCATACCGCAAAGCGCTCGATGATTCCCCGGACAAGGACGAATACAGAAGTGACCTTTATGATGTATCGCACAGGGAATTCACTACAGGGTTCTTCTTCACGGATACAGACGATGTCTCACGACCGACAAGCTATGGATATGAACGCTCATACCTGTACCTTGGAAAAGTCGGAGAACAAGTCGGAGAGAATGTGTTCCAGCTGGATGTGAAGAATCAGATAAGAGCTGATGATGAGATTGAGTATATCGCTCCGAATATCCATCTCATGAGAGAAAGGCCACTCGCTCTTCTCGATGAGAACATGGTCCAAATTGAGAAGACAGACCATGGCAAGGTCGCATACATCAGAAGCAGCCTGCCTCTCAGGAAAGGGTATCTGATGAGGAAAGAAAACAAGGACAAGATCCTCAGGTGATGTTGTCCCTGACGGGAGGATTTATTATCTTTTTCACATGGCAAGGATAAGAAAAAGCAACAATACGATCGAATTGGACAATCTCCGGCTGAGGATCCGGGAGACATTAAATAACACCATCGGAGAGAGCTTCAATAACGAGTCGCTGATATTCATAAATCTGGAAGGAAAGGCAAATGCGAGTGTACGTCTTTACCAGTTCCGGGGGTACGATTCAAGTGGCACCCTTATCATAACGCCGATGAAGGAAGGGGGAATCGGTCCCCTACAGTTCTCGCTTACAAAGAACATAAGGGATACCGAAGATCAGGTACTCGACAAGAAGAGATACACATCATATCAGGACTTTGTGAGGGAAAGTTGCGGACTTGAACCTGATGAAGCGAATGTATATATCCAGAAACGAAGCAACGCACTTCGCGATGCACGGAGAACATATTCAAAAGAAAGCAGCAATCAGGAATTTTTCATGATGGCTGACAAGTATCTCCGCTTATCAGACAAGGAAAACTTCGATTTTCCATTTTCAGATATCGCTGCACGTATCGAGCTCTATCACGATCTCATGATCTATGATCCAAGATTCGCAGGGGTCAATTTTGAAGAGGCATTCCTGATCCACAGAGAGGATCACAACAGGATCGTCGAAAGCAAGAACACATACGACATGGTGAAGTTCCTGATGGAATCGCTCATCCTCGCGCTATACAATGCCGCAGACTGCAAAAGCATATATGACACAGTATCCTCCCAAGCTGCAAATTATCTGAAGACGAGAATGGAAAGAGGAAAAAAATATACAGAGAATGAGCTTGCAGATCTTTTTGGAATGGAAACAGACACATTCCTCAATCTCATACTCATTCCTGCAATGTCATCAGATGAGCTGTTGGTTGAGACTGCAAAGGAAGAGAACGGAAGCTCCCTCTATTCCCTCATCGCTGATTGAGGCATTCTCTATTCTCTGATATAGTTCATCCGTGTTGATTTATACGGAGGCTTTATGAAAGCTGTTGAACTAGAGAAGGCTTACAATCCAAAAGATTTTGAAGAGCGGATCTATCAGGAATGGAAAGAAAAAGGTGAGTTCGGACCACAGAAGAACGCGAAAGGCGAACATTTTTCAGTTGTTATGCCACCACCGAACGTTACTGGTATTCTCCATATGGGGCATGCTCTCAACAACAGCCTCCAGGATATCATCGTCAGATACTATAGGATGCTTGGACGCCCTACTCTCTGGGTTCCAGGAACAGACCACGCAGGCATAGCAACTCAGAATGTAGTTGAACGGGAACTGAAGAAAGAGGGACTGAGAAGACAAGATCTGGGTAGGGAGAAGTTCCTTGAGCGTACTTGGAAAGTCAAGGAAAAGCATCACGACATCATCAAGAAACAGCTTGAGAAGATGGGATGTTCCTGTGACTGGGAACACGAGAGATTCACAATGGATGAAGGACTCTCCAGAGCAGTCAGGGAGGCATTCGTAACACTCTATGAACGCGGTCTAATTTACAAGGGAAAATATCTTGTGAACTATTGCCCGAAGTGCGGGACTGCACTCAGTGATGATGAGGTCGAATACGAGAAAACACCCGGTAAGTTCTATCAGGTAAAATATCCTTATGCAGATGGAAGTGGATATATAACAATCGCAACAACACGACCTGAGACAATGTTCGGAGATACTGCTGTCGCAGTACACCCAGACGATGAGAGATACAAAAACGTTGTCGGCAAGGAACTTTTGCTACCTCTGACAGACAGGAAGATCAAGATAATCGCAGACCAGTTCGTTGACAGGGAATTCGGAACTGGTATGGTAAAAATCACTCCTGCGCATGACCCCAACGACTGGGAATGCGGAAAGAGAAACAACCTTGAGGTAATCAATATACTCAATCCCGACGGGACACTTAATGAGAACTGTCCGGAGAAGTACAGGGGAATGGATGCAATTACTGCCAGAAAGATGGTCAGGGATGATCTTGAGAAAGGTGGATATCTCATCAAAGAGGAAGCTTATGACCATGATGTAGGGCATTGTTACCGCTGCAACACCATCATTGAGCCATATTTGTCAGATCAGTGGTTCGTGAAAATGAAGAAGATGGCAGAACTCGCATTGGATGCATTGAAGAAAGAAGATATAGTCTTTTATCCGAAGAGATGGGAAAATACATACACCCATTGGATGGAGACAATAAAGGACTGGTGCATATCACGCCAGCTCTGGTGGGGTCACAGAATCCCTGTCTGGTACTGTGAGGACTGCAAGAAGGAAATCGTATCCCGTGAAGATGTAACAGAGTGTCCGCATTGCCACTCGAAGAACATCAGGCAGGAAAGCGATGTCCTCGATACTTGGTTCAGTTCATGGCTCTGGCCATTCTCCACACTTGGCTGGCCTGACGATACAGAAGATATGAAGAATTTCTTCCCGACAAGTACACTTGTCAGCGCGTATGACATCATCTTCTTCTGGATTTCAAGAATGATAATGAGCAGCGAGGAGTTCCTTAATAAAGCACCATTCAGAGACATTGTAATCACTGGCCTTGTAAGGGATATACAGGGAAGGAAGATGAGCAAGAGCCTCGGCAACGGAATAGATCCAATCCAGGTCATTGATCTTTATGGTGCGGATGCCATGAAGTTCACACTCTGCTACATGGCTGCTCAGGGACAGGATGTCCTGATTGACATGAACTCATTCAAGATGGGTTCGCGTTTCGCAAACAAGATCTGGAATGCCACGAGATACCTCCTTCTGAATCTGGAGGGAAGAAAGCTTGTAGAGATCAAGAGAGAGAAACTCACGACGTTTGACAAGTGGATATATCACCAGTTCAATACAGCTGCAAAGGAAGTGAAGGAAGCGATGGAGAATTACAGATTCAACGATGCTGCCGATGCTGTCTATTCCTTCTTCTGGAATGACTTCTGTGACTGGTACATCGAAGAGAGCAAGTCACGGCTCTTCTCGGAAGACGAAGATGAAAAGGATCTGGTAGTATCCATACTGATGGATATCCTTGAAAAATCCATGCGTCTGATGCATCCTTTCCTCTCGTTCATTACAGAAGAGATCTATCAGAAGCTTCCAAACCACAATGGAGATGTCATTGTAGCCAAGTATCCGGAGTACACAGAGGAACTTTCATTCCCTGAAGAAAAGAGGAAAGTACTTGCGCTCCAGGACGTCGTGAAGAGCGTCAGAGGGTCCAGAAGCAGTGTACAGATCCCACCAGAGAAAAAGGTGAAGGTGGTGATAAGGACAGATTCAGCATTCCAGGGTATTGATCTTATCAGGGAAGAGAAGAAGTTCATATCCACACTGATGGGAGCCTCCGAGCTTGTTATCGATGATGAGAGAAAAGAGAACATCCACGGCGCACTTCCTGAAAGCGGAAACGGGTACGAATCTTTCGTATTTGTCCGCGATGCAATAGATGTCGATGAGGAAATCAGGAAACTTGAGAAAGAGATCGAGAAAGCAAGAAAGAGCCTCGATGGAACAAACAGCAAACTTTCCAATGAGAACTTCCTCTCGCATGCAAAGAAGGAAGCTGTCGAAAAAGAGATGGCAAAGAAAAATGAATTTGAAGAGAAGATCAGAAAGAGCGAAGAACATATCGCACTTCTGAAGAGAATCTGAGAAATTCAGCAAAGATGACAAATGCCCTTGGCTTTCGCCTCGGGCATTATTTTTCAGATGATTTCCTTGAGCCAATTTTCCACATCTATGCGGTTAAGAAGCTTACCCGGGAGGAAAACCGCATCAGGGGCCAGTTTCTTCATATTCTCCTCTGCCCCGCTGATGCTGCTTCCACCAGATGTGGCAAACGGAACGATCTTCTTTCCTGCAAAGTCATGGCTCTCAAGAAATGTATCTATTATGCTAGGTTCCCTGTACCACCAGACAGGAAAACCGATGCAGATGACATCATACTTGCTGATATCAATCCCGTCTTCCTTTATCTTGGGCCGAGACGATCTGTCGCTCATCTCCACTGAACTCCTGCTCTTCTTGTCTGTCCAGTCCAGATCCCTATCACTATAAGGCACATCAGGCTCGATCCTGTAAAGATCAGCTCCCTTTATTTCACGGGCAATCTGAATTGCCTTTTCTTCTGTAACCCCGCTTGCTGAAAAATAAGCTACTAATGTTTTCATATATATCAGAGTTCGATCAGATCATAACTTCTAACACCAAGGCCAAGATCTGCAGCAGCCTCGATTGTATGGATTCCATTCCGGCTTTCCACCCTCTCCACAAAATGATCACGTCCTGGATCATCAGAATTCCAGATGAGATCAATACAAGCCTGATCAAGAGCAACAGGATCCAAAGATGAAAGAATTCCGATATCCTTCATGCAAGGATCTTCTGCAACCATGCAGCAGTCACAGTCGACAGAAAGATTCTTCATGACATTCACAAATGCAATCTTGCCCTTGAAATGCTCCACCACGCTGTAAGCAGCATCTGCCATTGCCTCTGGGAAACGCACTTTATCAGCATGCTGCTTCCATGTCTCATAGCGATCATCTGTTTTCCCGGCAGAATGGATCAGAGCCTTTCCCGCACGTGATGCGCATCCGATCGACAGCTGTTTCAACGCTCCGCCATAACCGCCCATCGGATGTCCCTTGAAATGTGCGAGAACAAGCATCGAATCATATTTCAGGATATTCTTTCCGACCAGATTCTTTTTCAGAACCTTTCCATTCGGTATATCGAAAACTGCATCAGGTCCTTCTGCATCCATCAGGTCAACATCAAAATATTTTGTCCATCCATGTTCCTCTAGAAGTTTCCAGTGCGAATCAGTGTTGTCCCTGACTCCGCCAGAGGCATCACCATAAGCGGTATTGCATTCTACTATCGTGCCAGCAACTTCATCGACCATCGGACGCCAGAACTCCGGATGGAGGTAGTTCTGATTCCCCTTCTCCCCAGAATGGATCTTTACAGCGACCTTGCCAGGAAGCGTGATTCCAAGCGCCTTATATAGCTTAACTACATTCTCTTCTGTAATCTCCCGGGTAAAATACACTTTGGCTTTCATGTCCTTCTCCTTTTCGAAGGTAATTCCTCGAATTCTTGACAGAGTGTCAACAATTGTATTGTTCCACTATTCTGACACAGCGTCAATATCAAATTGCAAGAGTCATTTCCCTACAAAACCGGATTGATTCAATTCGAGAGAAATAGACCAAATGTTGGAAAAAGAACGCTTGGTGACAAACTTTCATGACCAAAATGCCTGCTGATAATACCTGTGCGACCAAGCGATCTAAAACAGTTCAAAGATATGAAGATTCCATATGCACAAATCAAAAAGTCCGCTTGTACGGATGATCATGAAAGATATAATTTTAACTCTATCTTCCATTATGGAAGACAGAGAAGAGGTCAGAGGACTTCTTTTTCCTTCTGGATTTCAAGCCGGCGTTCATGCGCAAGCCTGATGACATCCCGGAGCGCTTTTCGAGCTCTCGGAGCAGCCGCCTTCACTTTCTTGTCAGTGAACTTCGCATTCTCTTCCAAATATGTGTTGAATGCCGACACGAGCTCTTCGCTTATTCCCATAAACCCACCTTATCAATGGCAAAAATGCCACCTCACAAAAGAGAGTGTAGCATTTAAGTTTTGAAAATCAAGAAAATTAGAGGCTATTTTATTTCGAATTTCCTCTTATTCAGAAAATATTTCACTTTATATATTTATTTCTTTGAAAAATCACTCTTGAAGTGGTTCGATTCCCTTCAGGGAGACATCCACGACATACCCTCTCTGATCAAGATATGCAAGTATCTCCTCAAGGGTAAAGTCATCCAGAGAAGGCTGATCATTGGAGACAAACGCAACGCTTTCCCTGTGGGCATCGAGTGAATACGCAGGAAGGATCTCACTAGTCTGGCGCGCATCAGAACCAAAGAACATGAAACCACCGATGAAGACAAACACGAGTGCAGCCGCGGCTGTAACAAGTCCGGAGACACTCAGCTCGATCTTCCTTCTCAGGAGAGAACGTTTTCCTCCACTGAAGCACTTTTCTTCAAGAAGAGAAGAAATCTTATCCCTGTTCCGGTTCTTCTCTTCTTCAGAAAGGGATAGGTATGATTTGATCTTATCATCCAGATGTCTGAAATCTTCCAGTCTGTCGCGACATGCCTGACAATAGGAAAGATGTTCTCTCACTTCGGAAAGGTATGGTTCCTTAAGCTCGCCATCCAAGTACGCTGAAATCAACTGATCATCAATACACATCCCTATACTCCTTCGAAAGGATCTCCTCAAGCTTCTTCCTCGCCCTGTGGACCCTGACTTTGACATTGGATTCACTGATTCCGAGGATCCTTCCGATTGCCTTGTAATCCAAAGAAGTAAACTCCTTCAGCTGGATAACCAGGCGAAGGTTCTCAGGAAGGCTTTCAATCGCCTTGCGTACCTCTTGCCGTTCCTCTTCGCGGATGACATCCCCTTCTCCACTGTCAGAAGAGATCTCAGCTTCTCTCTTGACAGAGGAAATAAGGTCAATATCCCTCTTGTTCTTCCTGAGATAATTGAGAGCAAGATTCTTCACAACTCTCAACAGCCAGTATCTGGCATCTTCCTCGCTTGGAAGAGTAAGATTCCGCATGAAGAAACGCTCAAAAGCCTCTTCCGACAGATCCTCTGCAATGTCGATATCCCATACTATATGGTACGCAACATCGACCAAGAGCGAGTAATTCCTGTCGAAAACCAGCTTGAAGTCGTCCTTGTCAGTGCTTCTGATATCCATCTTCTAAAACCTTCCGGAAGACAAAAGTTACACATGCTCAAGAACACTTCCCTTCGGAGTGTCCACGACTTTGTATCCACGTTCAAGAAGAATAGCCCTGATCTCATCAGCCCTCTTGTAATCTTTGTTCTTCTTCGCATCAGCTCTTTCCTGTAGGAGTTTCTCTTCCTCTTCGCCTCCGACCTTCTCCTCTTTAAGAGGTTCGATCTCACTGAGCCGCAGACCGAGAATCTCATCAGCGTCGTACAGGATCCTGACTTTTTCATTATCCTTCAATGAACTATCCTTGAGCATCGACCAGAGAGATGCGAGAGCCTGAGGTGCCCTGAGATCATTCGTCATATAAGAGAAGAATTCATTCTCATAGCCCGCACCTTTTTCAGAAAGAGTATCTGCAGCTTTTCCAGAACCGAGCATCTCAGCGACCTTCTTTACGAGGGAAAGACGTGCACTACGGGCACTATCAAGAGATTCATAACTGAACCTGAGCTGGCTTCTATAGTGTCCTGTAAGGCAGAAATATCTCCAGTCAAGCGGATCATATCCTTTGTCAATCAAGAGAGAAAGGGTCATGAACTCCCCTGAACTCTTGCTCATTTTTCCGCTGTCATTGAGCAGGAATTCACCGTGGCACCAGTAATTTACCCAGTTTTTGATTCCATTTGCAGCCTCGCTCTGGGCAATTTCATTCGTATGATGCACTGGAATAGCATCTATCCCGCCGCAATGGATATCAAAATGTGCACCAAGGTATTTCATGCTCATGGCACTGCACTCAAGATGCCATCCTGGATAACCCACTCCCCACGGACTTGGCCATACCATCGCCTGATTCTTGAACTTGCTGTTTGTGAACCAGAGAACAAAGTCCTTAGGATTCTTTTTTCCGCTATCTACTTCAATTCTCGCCCCTTCCTTCAGCTCATCAAGATTGAGACGGGCAAGCTTTCCGTAATCATCAATTGTGTCTATCGAGAAATAAACATTGCCATTTGCGATATATGTATGCCCTTTCTTCTCGAGCGTCTCTACAAGAGCAATCATCTCCTTTATATGATCGGTTGCCTTGCAAACGACTGTAGGCCTCTTGATGTTAAGTCTTTCCTCATCTAGGAAAAATGCCTTTGTGTAGAAGTCCGCAATCTCCCATACGCTCTTTCCGGTCTCCCTTCCCCTCTTTTCAAGCTTGTCCTCTCCATCATCTCCATCACCCGTAAGATGACCGACATCCGTGATGTTCATCACGTGCTTGACTTTGTAACCCTCATGCTCAAGAGTTCTGCGGAGAAGATCCTCAAAGATGTATGTTCTCAAATTCCCTATATGCGCATAATTGTAGACAGTAGGTCCGCAGCAATACATTCCAACCTTTTTTTCCTCAATTGGAACGAATTCCTCAACCTTCCTTGTCATCGTATTGTATATTCTCATTTCAAATACCTTATCTATATATGGTAAAATAACACTTAAGCGTTGCCTTGTCATTAAAGGCCAGCAATTCAGGGAACCTTATGCAAGGGTATTGTACTTAAAGCAAAAATACCATTGCTAACTTCATTTGCTATGTTTTCCATTGTTTGCAAATCAAGACTCGTCTATTATTACCAATATGGAAATTCTCGTCAGAGTCGGAAACAGCAAAGTCAACTTCGAGAGAGACAAGAACCTGTCCGGACTTTCTTTCTTCAAGACAAAAGGAAAGGCAGAATACTTTGTTGAACCAGAAAGCAGTGAAATGCTCATCGAGGCACTGGAAAAGGCCTACAAGATGAACCTCAGTACAAGTCTGCTCGGAAGTGGTACGCATGTAATAATCTCTGACGAGGGAATTGAGGGCCTCTTGATCTCGATGAAGAAGATGAAGGGGATAACGATCAAAGGAAACCTCATCACAGCCGCATCGGGAGAGAGCCTTGACGGGATAATAAACACAGCGATTGAACATAACCTCGTAGGACTTGAGGAGCTTGGAGGCATTCCTGGTACGATAGCAGCAGCATTGAAAGTAAATGCAAGCGCAAACGGGAAAAACCTTTCAGATTACCATTTCTACTCTGATTACATGACAAAAGATGGGAAGATTCACCGCCGTCCCGACTACATCGACCTGTTCGGACATCAGACAAGTCCTATTTCAGACGATGAGATCGTGCTTTCTGTCACGCTGAGGCTGGAGCCATCGAAAAGAACGGCTGAAGCGCGGCTCAAGAAAGAGAAATTCGTCGAACTGATGTTCATCCCGCCTACTGCAAACTTTATCGGACAGGTCTTCAAGGATCCGGAAGGGATGAGTGCAAAAGACATAATAAAGGCTTGCCATCTCGATAAAGATTTCGGATACAACGCCGAGTTCTCATCGTTCCAGAGCAACTGCATATTCGCCAGCATGAACGCAAGCTCTAACGATGTAATCTCCCTTATTTCAGATGTCAGAGATGAGGTGGAGAAACTGACAGGGATACGCCTGCGCCTCTCTGTATCGCTATTAGGGAAATTCCATGCGAAACTCGAGTACTAATTCCTGCCTGTTGAGTTTTATCGAGAATTTTTCTTGCGGAAACTTTATTTTCACATAAGGTCCCTTCTTATTGCTACCGATATCTATATTCTTCTCCTTTACCCTGAAAATTGGCATGAGGGAAGTATCGGTACCAAGGCGGAGCTGTCCGAATTCCAAAATGAACTTGCCTCTCTTCTTCCTCTCCCCTTCCTTTGTAAAGTCAAGCCTCCAGCTGGTTTCGATGTAAAAATCGTCATAGACATTGTAACGTACTTTGAACAGGCTCTCGTATTTCCTGAAAAGAGATGCATACGCACTCTCCTTCCCATACCTGATCATCAGGTCAAATGTAAGTTCCTCCTCCTGGTATTCAAGACCGAGTTCAAGTTCATCATCACTTTCTGAAAGAAAGGTATTTCCAGCTTTCACAGATAACAAGAAGTGTCCAATATGAATTCCTGTACGAAAAAAGTACTCACATCCCAGATGCGGACTATAAGAGAATATGAAGGAGGCATCAATCATATTCGGGAAGGAGAGTGAAAGACCAAGCGAAAATACATCACGCCGGAGATCTTTCCTGTAATTATAGATACCTTCCCGGATTTTCCCATCCTCGGTGTAATACAGGAGTGCAATGTCGACGAATTTTGAATCATAGGAAAGTCCGCTCAAGCTCTCTTTGCCAAGTGCAAGCACAAAGGAGAATCCATCATACTTGACTTCCATCCCCCGTATACCCCTCACATTGCTTTTCCTCGCGTCAAAGGAATAATAGAGCTTCTCCCTGTATGGATTGAACTGTGTGTTGAGAAAAGATTTCTTATCAAGTCTTCCATAAGACAAGAACTTCCCTTCATATGAGAATATATTGTCTGGGAAGATATAACTTAGCCCTGAGTAGGAGAATACTAGCCGTCTGTTGGACAGAAGCAGACTGCCTCCATCCTCAGCATAAATTGCAACAGAGAGGAAAAGAAGGATAAGAAAAGCTGTTTTTCTCATAACTTACTAATCCTTCAGTGTCCTTTCTTGACTACCAAAACAACGAATCCTATGGTAAAATCTTTCTCGTTTCTATATTAAGGAGTTGACAATGGTTATCCTAACGCTCAATTGCGGAAGCTCTTCCGCGAAATACCAGGTTTATGACTGGGATAATAAGGATGTCCTCTCTGTAGGGGTTGTAGAGAGGATTGGACTTGAATACTCGACTATCGAGCATAAATGTACTGGAAAGGATACATATGAGGCGAGGTTTTCGAGTCCTACGCATAAGGAAGCCATAGAGCTCATCCTCAAGATGCTCATTGACAAGGACTACGGATGCATCAAATCACTCGATGAGATCGGCGCAGTCGGTCACCGTGTACTGCATGGTGGCGAGATGTTCAAGAAATCCACCCTCGTTGACGATGATGTCGTAGAGAAACTCAAGCAGATCATCCCTCTAGGTCCACTTCACATGCCTGCCAACATTATGGGTATCGAGGCTGCAAGGAAACTTATGCCATCTGTTCCTCACGCAATCATAATGGATACAGCCTGGCACCAGACAATGCCAGAAGAAAGCTATATGTATGCCCTTCCATACGAGTGGTACGAAAAATATAACGTCAGAAGGTATGGCTTCCACGGAACAAGCCATTTGTACTGTGCAAAGAGGGCAGCAGTCCTCCTTGGAAAAGAAAACAAGGATACCAACGTAATTATCCTCCACATCGGAAACGGCGCATCTGCCTGTGCTGTCAAGAACGGCGTATGTGTGGACACTTCCATGGGTCTTACACCACTTGAAGGACTTGTGATGGGCACAAGAAGCGGTGACATTGATCCGGCGATTGTTCCATACATCTGCAACAACACAGGACTGACAGTTCAGGAGATGGATACATATCTGAACAAGAAGTCAGGACTTCTCGGCATTTGTGGAAAGAGTGACAGACGGGATGTCCATACCGCAGCAGATGCAGGGGACAAGAGGGCAGCTCTTGGCATCAAGATGGAAGCCCAGAGAATCAAGAAGTACATAGGTGCCTATTCCGCACTCCTCGGAAGGGTTGATGCAATTGTATTCACCGCTGGTGTCGGTGAGATGGGAGACCATATCAGATATTACAGCACAATCGGTCTCGAGAACCTCGGAATCGAGCTTGATGAGGAAAAGAACCTCCTGAGCCACACAAGGAATGCGGAAACTGTCATCAGCAAGGATTCTTCCCCAGTGAAGATTTTCGTAATTCCTACAGACGAAGAGCTCGTAATGACAGAAGATGCATATGCCCTGATGCAGGGAACATACGATGTGCATACTAATTTCCATTACACATTCGAGGATCCTGGCTACGTCAACAAGGCACGTGCCCGCGGCCTGAAGGAAAACTTGAAGAAGCATCCTGAACTTGAAAGGATCATCGCCCTTCCTCCGAAGAAAGCATCCTGCTCAATCAAGGGTTGTTGAAGACAAACAAATCAAGGAGCTCTCCGGAGCTCCTTTTTTCATTCTCTTGTTATCTTGGCAAGTTTCTCCCCTCTCTCCACATCGCTTTCGGTTATTGTCACATCTCCCTTTATTGCACTCAAAGCCTTGGTAAAAAGCTCGGATGCCTCCAGATAAGCCTTTATCTTGTTCCATAAAGATGATAGCTTGCGGGTAAAATTCTCATCCCCGGAACCTGTAAGTTCTGAATGTATCAACGTACAGAGTTCCTCATCAGAAACCTTTTCAAGATTTTCGAGAACATCTGAAGGGTAGACATATCCCTCGATATCGTCCCGTTTTTCTTTCAGAAAGTGCAACAGCTCACACTCTGGAAGAATGACCTTCACCCCACTTTCCAGTGCTTTATCAGCCTTCTCTTTGCCTTTGGGCGTATCAATCCTGCCTCTGTACGACTTTCCCTTCTTTCCATCCTCTTCATAGAGCTGCAAAAGATACCTGTCCTTATTTACTACTACAACTGCAATTTTTCCATCCATGCAAATAATTATTCACAACGACATGGATCAAAAATAGATGACAGATAATGCTTCTTTTATGATTTATGAAATCTTAATTATTTATTTTCTTTCACTTGGACCACGAGAGGACCATGTGACATCTCCTCTCTTGTAACGCCTGAGATACTCTCTTACCGTGTAGGCATTCAAATTAAGCATAGATGCTGCTTTCTTATAGCCCTTTCCATTTTCAAACATCATCAGACATGATTGTCTTTTTTCAACAGAGATGCGTTTCTTCGTCATAGTTGCTGAACGTTATCACAGGGCTGATTTCACAGCCCTGCGATGAAGCAGAATTACTCTGTTGTATATGTGACTTCAGGAACTGTCCAAGTTGAAGAGTATATTGTCCCGTAGTTCTGGTTCTCCAGGGCAATCTTCTCGATTACAGTGTTGTCTATTCCGGCATCTGCATTGACAGTTGCAAGTTCCTGTCCGTCCACATAATATGTGAAGACTTTTCCATCGAAGCTGATCGTTAAGACATATTCGCCTTCTGGATCAAGAGCTGTCTGGCCTTCAATGTCGACCCAGTCTTCGCCATTATTTGGTTCTTCATCGTACACTTTCCAGACAAGACCTTCTGCCGTTTCGTCATAAACAGCGGCAATGATAGCATCAGTCCTGGTGATCTCTGTCGGATCACAATCGATCCAGATTCCACTATTCATGCCAGCAGCAAGGCCTGCAGGAAGTTTGACAGTAGTGGAAACTGACCATGATGTCACACCTTCTTCTGCCATATCGACGTATGATACGATGCCCTGCCACCTGGTGGTTCCTGATGTATCTCCTTCAATAGTGGAAAACGTGATGCTCCCATCTTCATTCATAATCTTTGTGTCATTGACCCTAGGGATTCTATCGCCCCAGTATATTTTCGTCAACTATATTTCTCTTCACGTACATTCAATTTTATTTCTGCATTTATATATTCTGAATTCAGAACTTTAATATTGAATTATTAAATCTTTTTCATCATTGATGCTCTTTGCATTGCTTTGATATTCATGGACATAGTCAACGAAATGCTAAGAAAACGATTCGGAATCTGTTACATGATGCCTTACCAGGAGCTGGTGATCAGAAGGATACTTGAAGATAGCCGGAGGAAAGAAAAATCAGGCTCAATCACAATCTTTCCAACTGGAGGTGGAAAAAGCCTTTGTTTCATGCTTCCTTCTCTTTTGATGTTCCCACGGTATTCAGTGATCATATATCCCCTGCTTTCGCTGATGAACGACCAGAAAAGACGATTTGATGAAATGGAAGTACAGGCTGTCCTTATCAGGGGAGGTTTGGAACGTGCTGAACGCGCAAAGAGAATAAGAGAGCTCAAGGAGAGAAAAGCAAATATCCTGATTACGAATGTTGAGTCTCTTTATCTGATGTTTCTCCGTGATGAACTGAACTTCCTCAAGGGAGAGACCGAACTGTTTGTGCTCGATGAGGCGCACACTGTGATTTCATGGGGAGAGAGTTTCCGCTCGTCCTACAGAAATCTTGGTACGATCATCGCTGAAATATCACCGCACCAGATTTTGTCTTTCAGTGCAACTATCGACAGGAAGATAGAAAGGCGACTTAGAGATGTGCTCTATAGCGGCATGCCTGATATAACGGTACTCCGACTTTCCTGCGACAGGGAGAATATTTTCTATCATTCTGTTTTTTCGCTTTCGAAGCTTCAAGATATCCTTTTCATCCTCAAAGAAGACAGATCACGTCCTGCTTTAGTATTTGCGAAGTATCGCTCGGAGACGAAAGAGACGTATCTGAAGATACGGGAATATTTTCCTTCCTTTTATTACCATGCAGGACTTGAGAAGAAGGAAAAAGAAAAAATTGAGAAAGCGTTTTCCATATCCAGAGATGGGGTGATGATCGCGACAAACGCATATGGCATGGGTGTGGACAAGAAAGACATAAGGACAGTCATACACCTCCATATTCCTGAGGATGCCCTCTCATTCCTGCAGGAAGCTGGACGAGGAGGAAGGGACAACGGAATGATGGACGAATATGTCCTTATTTATCCAGAAGAGGAAAGCGTGATGAAGAATATATTCATTTCTCGAAAATGCATGAGGAAATCATTACTTTCGCTCATGGGAGAAAAGAGAGAAGAAGAGAGATGCCAATCATGTTCTGCTTGTACGGGCGAGGATGTTACAGGCCAGGGATGGAAGGAAATCAGATCAGCTCTGCGCATTCCTTTCCTTCATACAGAAAAGACACTTGAACTTTTCTTGAAAAGCAGCAAGCTGAAAAGCTGGAAAATGGATGAAATCATATTGGCAGTCAGGAGAGCTAGAAAATGGGAGATCTTTTCTTCATTCTATGGAAGGCTATTTCGCAAAGAAATATTTGTCTCTCGCAAAAGGTGAGTTTAGAATCATGAATATGAGAGAAAGCCTAAGAGAACTTTATCCCAAGCTGTACGGCGAAGGTGTTGACAGCGAAAAGATGGACAGACGATTCGATCGTCTTATCAGTGATCATGAACAGCTCTTCGGAAAAAAGAATGAAATCATGATCTTCTCTTCATCTGGAAGAACAGAAATCGCGGGAAACCACACCGATCATAATCATGGGAAAGCTATTGGAGGAAGCGTAAACCTCGATACCATTGCAGCCGTGACAAAAAGGGACGACAAGAGGGTTATAATCAAAAGCGAGGGATACCCTGTCGTTGATATCGACATTTCTGACCTTTCCATTCGAGAAGATGAGAAGAATACTACAAACGCGCTCTTGCGTGGAATTGCAAAGGCGTTTGAAGAGAGAGGCGTAGAGGTCTCAGGATGGGAAGGAAACACATCATCAAATGTGTTGAAAGGTTCTGGCCTGTCCAGTTCTGCGGCTGTCGAAGTTCTCGCAGCGGAAATATTCGATCATATCTACAACGGAGACAAATCATCTCCGCTGGAATTGTCGAAGATCGGGAAATATGCGGAGAACGTCTACTTTGACAAACCTTCAGGCCTACTCGACCAGATCTGCTCTTCCGCTGGAGGAGTTTCCTATATAGATTTCTCCAACAATGAGAATCCTGAAGTTGAAAAACTTGATGTCGATTTCGATGCGCTCGGATACCCGATGATAATAACAGACACCAGAGGAGACCATGCAGATCTGACAATGGAATACGCAGCTGTTCCGGTTGAAATGAAGAAAGTCGCATCCTATTTCGGCAAAGAATATCTTTCTGAAGTTAAATACGATGATTTCCTATCATCCATATCAGACATTCGGAAAAGTGTATGTGACGACAGGGCAATTTTGAGGGCATATCACTTTTTCACGGAAAATGAGAGGGTTGAGATGATGAGAAGAGAACTCATCGATGGTGATATAGAGACATTCCTCATGCTCGTCTCTGACTCTGGCTCATCTTCGTATAAATACCTTCAGAATGTATACCCTGCCTCTGACGTGAAGAATCAGGGACTCTCGCTCGCACTTGCGCTCAGTGAGGAAGTGCTTTCAGGAGAGGGTGCGGTTCGCGTGCACGGCGGCGGCTTTGCTGGAACAATACAGGCATACGTTCCTCCCTATCTTGAAAAAAGGTACATAGAGAGGATGGAAAGCATATTCGGTAGAGGTTGTTCGATACATATTTCGATCAGGAAATTACCTGTCGGAAGGATTTTCTAGCATGAAGAAAATTTTTACATTACTTTCTGTCATTGTCATTCTCGTCTTGGCCTCCTGTACTGAGGGAAACGGACGCTTCAGAGTGCCGGAAGAGATGCTCGGGACTTGGCTCGACAGCGACGAAGATGTATATGCAAAGGCTGAGACCATTTATGATATGGTTATAGAGTTTTCAGATTCATCTTCAGTCAGCATGAATGATCTTGTGAGATATTATGGATATCGTTTCTCAATAAATGAGATGGCACCAGCACTATTTGTGTGGCATCCAAACGGAGAAAACATAGATAGTTATCAATTTTCTATCGTGGAGAATTGTCTGGAATTAGACTATACTTCTGACGGGAAAACCACCACCTATACATTCGATATAAAAAACTAAAAGAAATAGATCCGTTTATCTTTGTCTGGATTCTGCAGATAGAAAAGCGATGTGAAGCCTGTCGATGCGATGAATGTCGAGTCTGTTAGTTCTTCAAGCTTTCTCGAAAGAGGAACAACATCCTCCTTGAAAGATGAGAAGCGAACTTTCACCAATTCATGTTTATCAAGGGCTTCTTTGAGAAATGTGACGATGTTCTCTGTCACTCCGTCTTTTCCGACATATACTATTGGTTCAAGGCTTGATCCGTAGGATCTCAGCCTTGCCCTTTCCTTACTTGTTAGACTTATCATACGATGAAGAGTCTACAAGCGAAGAAAGGGCTTGGCAAGCTACTTGAAGATAATGGAGAAGCTGCTTCCAACTCCGAGTTCCGATTCAACACTGATCTTTGCCCCATGAAGTTCAGCGATCTCATTGACGATCGAAAGCCCAAGACCAGTTCCCCCTGTCTCCCTGGACCTTGACTTGTCAACCCTGTAGAAGCGCTCGAAGATCCTGTCCTTATCAAGTTCACTGATACCTATTCCCTGATCCTTCACGGTCACGCGATCAGAAGAGATTATAATCTCAATCGGGTTATCATTCCTGTTGTACTTAATGCTGTTTCCAACAAGATTCACAAGAGCCTCCTCAAGAAGAGATGAGTTTCCCTTGACAACTAGCGGACTCTTGACTGATATGCTCACTTCTCCCTTCCCTGCAAAGTACTCTTTTACCGATTCCGAAACAGCTACGATATCCACATCTTCAGACATATCTATCCTGCTCTTTCCATCGAGAGATGAAAGAAGAAGGATGTCATCGGAAAGACTCTTGAGCCTAAGCGCTTCCTTATGGATCAGATGAGAGAATTTCACAATGTTATCCTCTGTCACAGCACCACGTTCAAGGAGCTCGGAATATCCGGATATACTTGTGAGCGGCGTTCTGATCTCATGGGAGATATTCTCAACAAACTCACGCTCTCTCCTTTCAATCCTCTCTTTTTCCGAAACGTCAAAGAGGAACATGACAGCACCGAGGCCATCAGAAGGAGTGGCTCTGACATCTATCGTCCTCTCTCCAACTTTTATCTTTCCCTGTCCCTCTCCTTTGTTGTCAAGAATCGAGAAGAACAAAGGGGATCTGGATAGCTCAAGTATTGAATTCGGATTGGCATCCTTCGGAAGCGAGAAGATATTCCGCACCCCGTCATTCATCATCAGAATTGTTCCATCGTCGCGGAAAAGAACAATACCATCAGAAATACCCTTGATTATTAGCGAAGTCTCATCCTTCTGCCTCTGCAGCGATGTCATCTGCTTCTCGATTTCGATCTTCTGCCTGTTGAGTCTCTCTGTAAGAGGCAACAATTCATCATATGGAGGTGTATCGACATTTCCAGAAAAATCAAGAGAATCAAGAGGCTTCATCACCCATTTCGTGATGCAATAACTGAGTATGAGAATAACTGCGAAGAGAAGAAGCAGGACGATTATGAACGGAGGCATCAGATTCAGCATGTCATAGTAAATGCTGTCAATAGGAAGGGAAAGCCGTATTACATTTCCCTCCTGATCACTGATTGCCATGTAAAGCATGTCGACAAGAAGGGTATCACTTCTCCTCTTGTCCTCTCCATAACCATGAGAGATTGCCTCCTGAACCTCCGGACGCATCAGATGGTTCTCGAGTTCCCCTTCCGCATCACTGTCATATAGGACAGTTCCGTCAGGCGATATCATGGTGAGCCTCATCCTGCGCAACTCAAGTTCATCAGGATCTACGTCCAAATCCCTGATCAGCACAAGTTCATCATACATTCCCGCTTTCACCTCATCTTCCATGCGCATGTGCAAGAAATAGCTAGAGATGAAGAATAAGAAAATGAAAGAGACTGTTACTATGGATACAAGCGAAAAAAAGATCTTACGACTTAACTTCATTTCCAAAAACCTTTCCATTGAAGCGATAGCCAACACCCGTCACTGTTTCAATCATAACAGACGAATCCTTCAATTTCTCCCTGATATGTCTGATATGAACATCCACAGTCCTGCTCTCGCTGTCTGACGAATATCCCCATACGGATGTGAGAATCTGCTCGCGCGAAAGGCAGGCCCCCTCATTCTCCATAAGCAGAGAAAGAAGTTCATACTCCTTGAGCGAGAGATTGAGTTCCTTGCCATCAAGAAACACAGAATGTGCCCTCCTGTCGAGTGAGACAGGACCATATGTGATCGTCCTCTCCTCGTCGACGTTCTGTCCCCTTCTCCTGAGAACAGCCTTGATCCTCGAAAGCAACTCCATCATTCCGAAAGGCTTTGTGATATAGTCATCCGCACCTAGATCAAGCCCTGTCACCTTGTCAAACTCAGAAGAAGCTGCTGTGAGCATGATGACTGCAAGATCCTTCCATTTGTGGCTACGTCTTATTTTCTTTAGCACATCCAGCCCTGATTCCTCAGGCAGCATGATATCCAGAAGCACGAGATCTGGGATATTTTTCTCCATTCCATCCCAGAACGCGGACGGGCGTGGAAATGTGCTCACATCAAAACCACTTGAAGAAAGAGCATACTCCAGAAGCCCGGAAATAGACTCATCATCCTCAAGTATGTAAATTCTCGTCATAAGACATCAATCTCCAGTCTGTGCCCAGATTATCTGACGGGCAATGTTGACTGCGTGGTCGCCCATGCGTTCAAGATACTTGGCCGCAAGAAGAGCATCTGGAGCGAACTCCGCACCGTTTTCACCATTCTTTATCGCTTTTGCGAGATTGTCTTTAGCCCTGATGAAGAGATTGTCCAGCTCATCATCAGAATTGATGACATCAAAACTCTTCTGGATGTCTGAAGAAAGATAACTGTCTATGCTCATCGAAAGCATCTTCTTCACAACGGCAATCATCCGTCTGATTCCAACATCCTCAAGTATTCCATTCTCCTCTACAAACGAGCACACCTCTGCAAGGTCATATGCGTTGTTTCCTATCCTGTCCAGATCAGAAACGATCCTGTTTACTGCAGTTACCCTCCTGAGGTCACGCGCAACAGGATGCCTGCGGAGTATGATTCTCAGACACAGTGCTTCCATATCCCTCGATTCGATCTCGATCTCTGAACTTTCCTGTTTGAGATCCTCTATATGCTTCTCTCCTTCTTCGAATGTAAAAACCTCTACTTTGTCGATCAGGTCCTCCGTCAGTGAGGCCATTCTCAGAAGAGATTTGTCCAGAACGGACATTGTATCGTCTATAACTCCCTTCATCAGCCGAATCTCCCTGTAATATAATCTTCAGTCCTCGGGTCCTTTGGACGGGAGAACATAGTTTCCGTATCACTATACTCAACAAGGTCTCCAAGGAGGAAGAACGCTGTATTGTCCGCAATCCTCAGCGCCTGCTGCATGTTATGTGTGACAATAATAATTGTATACCTATCTTTCAATCCCATTGCCAGTTCTTCTATCTTTGCTGTCGAAATAGGATCAAGAGCGCTCGTCGGCTCATCCATCAGAAGCACCTTCGGCTCGACTGCAAGTGCCCTTGCGATGCAAAGCCTCTGCTGCTGGCCGCCAGAAAGTCCGAGTGCACTTTTCTTCAGCCTGTCCTTGACCTCATCGAAGAGGGAAGCATTCACCAATGCCTTCTCTACAATCTCATCAAGTTTCGACTTGTTCTTGATACCATGTGTCCTCGGACCATATGCGATATTGTCATAGATGCTCATCATGAACGGATTCGGTTTCTGGAATACCATTCCGACTTCATATCTTAGTCCATTCACGTCAACTTTAGGGGAAAAGATATTCTCTCCGTCATAAAGGACCTCTCCCTCGATCCTTACACCTGGAACGAGGTCATTCATCCTGTTAAGAGTTCTCAGGAAAGTCGACTTTCCACATCCGGAAGGGCCGATAAGAGCAGTAATGCTCTTTTCCTCAATCTTCATGTTTATATGTTTGAGAGCCTGCATCTGGCCGTACCAGAGATCAAGGTCCCTTGTTTCAATAATTGTCACTGTCCGTTTCTCCTATTCATGAGCTTGCCCATATAAGTTGTTAAGAAATTTATAAGCACAGTAAGGATCATCAATATTGCCGCGATTGCGAATGCTATATCGAATTCACCTCTCTCGCTTGCATATACATAGAGGGCAACTGTGAGGGTAGCTCCCGCACTTCCCATTCCATTTATAAAACCATTGATGTTGTGTGCAAAGCCTGCAGTGAACAAAAGCGCAGCAGACTCGCTGAGTATCCTTCCGATCGAGAGGATACATCCTGTGATTATGCCATTTATGCAAGTGGGAAGCACGACTGTGCGGATTACTCTCCACTTACCAGCACCGAGTGCAAACGCTCCTTCACGATAGCTGTCGGGAACCGTCTTCAGACTCTCCTGAGTCGTCCTCATTATCGTCGGCAAGTTCATTATCACAAGGGTGAGGGCTCCTGCAAGCAGGCATGTTCCGAACGAGAAGAACTGACAGAAGATAAGCATGCCCACAAGACCATAGATGATCGAAGGAATGCCGGAAAGGGTCTCTGCTGCAAACTCGATCAACTCAACGACCTTCTTGTTTGTGGCATACTCGTTCAGGTAGATCGCAGCCCCGACGCCAATCGGAAGCACGACTATGAGAGTGGCAATCACGATATAGATTGTATTAAGGATATCTGGAAGTATTCCTATCGTGTTGCGAAGCATGCTCGGACTTGTGAACAAGAGCGTGGATGTCACATGAGGAAGTCCCCTGACCAGAACATAGATAAGCATGAAGAAAGTAAGTGCCGTGACAATGAAAAGAGAGATGTAAGACAACCCCTTCATCACATTGCACCATGTCTTTCTCTTACCTGAAACACGTTCAATCATTTCTCTTTACCTCCCTGCTTGAGGACATTGAGAACCGCATTGATGAGCATGATGAACAAAAAAAGCACCAATGCAATCGAGAAGAGAGCTTCCCTCTGCAGCCCGGAAGAATATGACATTTCTGAAGCAACTGCTGTCGTGAGGAACCTTACCGACTTGAAGAGAGACGGCATATTCGCAACATTTCCCGCAACCATCATGATTGCCATTGCCTCTCCTATCGCCCTTCCTATGCCAAGTACGATAGCCGTAAATATTCCGCTTTTTGCTGCCGGTACAGATACTTTGAAATAAGTCTCTATGTTCGTTGCCCCAAGTGCAAGCGACGCCTCCTCATATTCCCTTGGAACCGCCTCAAGCGCAGTGAGCGAGACATTTATGACAGACGGGAGAATCATGACAGCAAGGACTACTATCGCGGCAAGAAGCGTTGCCCCATCAGGGACGTTGAAGATAATCCTTATTCCAGGAACAAGTATTGTCATGCCCACAAGGCCGTAGACAACAGAAGGGATACCTGCAAGAACGCCAATGCATAGTTCCATGACATCCTTGACCTTCTTTGGTGCCATCTTTGCAAGATAGACTGCCGCGAAGAATCCGATTGGCACACCAAGGATGATCGCGCCTGCCGTACCGTAGATGCTCGTAAGAATAAATGGAAGTATTCCGAACTCAGGATTGGATGCAGTAGAAGCCCAGCGCGTTCCGAAGAGGAACTCTACCGGGCCTATCTTGAAGATTGCCGGCAGGCCCGAGATCACCAAGTAGAAGGAGATAACAAGGACCGAGCCGACTGCAACCAAACCGAGGATCAGGAACACTAGGTGTATGACATCTTCCATCAGCCGCTGAGGATTTTCCTTGTAGCTTCGCGAAGAGATGTATTCGTTTATTTTCATGTCCAGATCCTTATCCGTAATTTATACTACTGGAACTGCACCTGCATTCTGGATGATTGTGCTAGCATCTGCGCTGGTAGCGTAATCGAAGAAACTCTGTGCAGCTTCAGAAAGTGGAGTGTCTGCCTTTGTAGCGAATACAAACGGACGCTGGATCTTGTACTCACCACTCTTTACAGTCTCTTCAGATGCGACAACACCTTCTACTGTAACAGCCTTGACCTGATCAAGATTGCTTGCAAGAGATGCATATCCGATTGCACCTGGGTTCTGTGATACAGCTGTGATGACAGCGCCTGTGCTTGTGAGCTCCTGGCTATATGTGCATGCATCTTCTGTTCCTGTGATTTCCTCAAAGCCGCTTCTTGTGCCACTTCCAGCCTCACGTCCTACTGGAACAACTGGTGCATCTGGACCGCCAAGCTCACTCCAGTTTGAAATCTTTCCAGTGAAAAGATCTGCGATCTGGGCAATTGTAAGATCACTTACTGTGTTGCTGGAATTAACGATGATTGCAATTCCGTCAAGAGCGACAACTGTCTCGACAAGACCGCTTTCCTTCTCGCTGTCCTTGAGAGCTCTGGAGGAAAGACCGATGTCACATCTGCCCTCGAGAGCCGCTGTGATTCCTGTTCCGCTTCCAGTTGGGTTATAAGTTACGTTTACACCCGGATTATCAGCCATATACTGTTCAGCGAGAGAAAGAATTACTCTCTCCATTGATGTTGATCCATCAGTAGATACCGTTGCGCTATCTGTGTCTCCATTTGCGAAAACAGATGCAACTGCAACGAGAGAAACAAGCATAATAACAATGAACTTCTTCATTTCTGCTCCTTTACAACAAGGCATCCGCCTTGATTTTTGTTTTCTACGCATATAGTAGAAAAGCTGTATTAAAGCTGAATCTTATCCGTGTTAAGAGGATGTTAATTTTGTTAACAACTATACGAGGCATAAAAAAAGGCCAGGTTTCCCTGGCACACTTGGAAAAGAAACTTGTCTACTCTGTCTTTTCCTCATCCTTTGTATCTTTTTCTTCAACTATCTCCACATCTATAGCTTCCTTCTTCTCGTCCTTCTTCTTTTTATCAGATTCCTTTCCCTTCTCCACGGCATCCTTCTTCATGAGGCCAAGTGTTATCAGCAGACCTGTGAGGAACACAGAACCAAGTGTTCCGAAAAAGAGTGCAAATGAAAGCAATAGAGATGAAGAGAAAGCAAATGCCACAGTTGGAATTGAAATTGAATATGAGAACGAATACGCCCTGAAATGCGGTCCATGCGCGTAATAAGATACTGGACTTGCATAGTGCATGAGTCCTGTGACGAACAATACAAGCGCCAGGACATAGAAAACTATAGTGAGGACAGTAAAGATTGTTTTGTACTTTTTCATACTTTTATCTCTCCTGTCCTGAGAGTAAGACGGGAAAAGGCAAAAAGGAAGAAGCTTCACTAAAACAACAAGTTACTTCTTCCTTGCGACAACTGAAACAACAGGTCCTATCGGCGAATCATCGCGTTCCAGTGCTGTTATCTCATACGACAAGGCACCAAGGGTTCCAACAATATCGCCAAGCATATAGCGCTTCAGATATCCCCTTTCACCATCCGGAAGAAATGGAAGATGATACAATCCATCCTCGTCTTCTCCGAGACTGGTCCTCTCCACAAACGAGAAATAAAGGATCCCGCCAGAACAGATATGCTCAGAAAGCGTTATAAGGGCACCTGTTGCCGTATGAGTATCCATCAGCGACAATTCGAGGGGAAATGATACATAGTCATACATATCATCAATCTCCCCTATTATCTCCGACCCCATAAGGACAGGAATCATCGAGCCATCCTCATCATCAGTGAAGACAGAAATTGAAAACCCCTCTCCCGCTATATTCCGATAGAACTGATATAAAGAAGAAGAAAAACGCCCGAAAAGAAGGATTTTGCTGCCATTTTCAGAAAGGCTTTGAAAAGATGTCCCGGCATGTCTGAAAAGAGATGCGTTCTTCCTCATCCATGAAACGAGCACATTTTCTTTCATCCGATGCTCTCCAATGTCTTGATCGAAACATCTATCAAAGTATCTGATAGCCTCTTCATGCTCTCTTTCTCAATAAAGGAAAGGCCCTCTTCATCGAGTCCTGAGGCCCAGTTGATCGAGAATGCAACAGAAAGGACAGACAAACCGAGTTCATGCAAGAGGTTCACCTCTGGGTTCAGTGTCATTCCGACAATATCAGCACCCCAGATCCTGAAGGCTTTTATCTCCGCAGGAGATTCAAATCGAGGCCCCTCTGTCGTTATGTATGTCAGGTTTGGTACAATCTTCTCCCTAACCTTCAAAGCGTTATTCAGAAATGCAAACTTGAGTTCATCGGAAAAGACCTTAGTCATTTCTGTATGGATTACTTTCCCATCTTCAGAGAAGAAGGAAGAATCCCTTCTGTGCGTGAAGTCGATAAAATCAGAAATGAGACCTATATGCGTAGGCACGAGCTTCTGTGTGATCGAACCGACTGCATGAGTTGTGATCACATACTTCACACCTTTTTCCTTCAACAGGCTTGCATTTGCCTTATAGTTGATGTTCCCTGGGCTCTTCTTGTGTCCGAAACCATGACGTGGGAGGATTATTATCCCATTTCCATCAACCATGTAATCTGCAGGGCCGTATTCAGTGTTCTCCCTCCTTTCTTCAAGTCCGGAAAACCGATCTTCTGTCTCACTTCCAACGATCAGAGCTTTATTTGTCAAACTATTCCCTCCGGTGTGATCACTCCTGTTATCAAATCAGATGTAACTCTATCAAAAAGAGGATAAAGGGCAGAGACATGATCAGCTGTAATCTTTTCATTTCCAACCCTCTTTATGTCTTCTCCGTTCCCTTCTTCCATAACATACTCGCTATTTTCGGAGATACCAAGAGAGAAAGCGTAGTATGGAATTGAAAAATAAGATGAAGAGATTGCCGCAGAAAGCGTTCCAACCTTGTTTATGATGCTTCCATCTGGGAGAAAACGATCAGCCGCGGTCATGTATTTGCTTATCTTCCCTTCCTGCATGTAATGGCCTTGGGCAGAGTCTGTGATCAGCTTCACGTCAAAACCCATTTCAGAGAGCATCGGAGCTGTCAGATGCGCACCCTGCAAGTATGGCCGGGTCTCCATGACAAACACAGAGAACTGCTTTCCCCCTTCTTTTGCCTTCATCAGGGAAATTGTAAAAGAATGCTCAGGAAAGCATGTTGTGAGTATACCGTCCCCATCTTCTATAAGGGAAGAACCGAAAGTCCCCATCCTTTCATACTTCTGCCTATACTCAGAAAGAATCATCTCCACCGCACTTTCAAGATCAATACCTTTGGAAACAAGTCGCTGGAGGTTTTCCAGAGCCCTTTTCAGTTCACTGTTGGTCGGTCTTGCCGAAGAAAGCATTTTTGACGCAGTTTCAAAATCCAGATCCTCATCTCTGGCAAGCATCATGCCCTTGAGGCCGGAGACAAGGACTCCTCCTCCCTGAGTCACCATGCACTTCAGAGCAGAGACAACCTCACCGACGCTGTGAAGGACCACATACTCATTTTCAAACGGATAACGTCTCCTGTCAAAAATTGAAAGACTTCCCTTTCTGTAGATGGCGATCTTATCGTCTGCAAGAAGGTCAGGAAGTCTCATTTCCAGAACTCGATATGATCTTTGATGATGATGCCCAAGAGCTCTTCATCGTCTGTAGGCCCTTCGACAACGACGTCCTTCTGTCCATAGGAAAGAACTGTTCTGGATGAAAGGGAGAACGTAGGATTCTCCTCATTGTTCCCTGTGTAGGAGAGAAGGTCCTTTTCTGTTGCTCCAAAAACCAGACGCCCGATATTCGACCAGTATATAGCACCGGTACACATGCAGCATGGTTCGAAATTGGAATACAGTGTGCATTCCTTCAAGAACTCAGCGGGATAGGTCTTTGCGGCCCGGAAGACCAACAGCGTCTCAGCATGATATGCGCTTCCACCTACCGAGAACTCATTCTTCTGCCGCATGAGCACATTCCCATCCTTATCTGCAAGGAGGGCTCCAAACGGATGATTGCCTTCGAGCATCGCCTCATGTGCGATCTTGACGCATTCTCTCAACAAAGCTTTATCTCTTTCGGTCATAACAGCAAATACATTAGCGCAAAGACTGATACAGAACAAGCATACGAAAACTACATCCTGCCACGATTGACCCTATAACTCCTACTATGTAGATTTATCTAAAAAAGCAAAGGAGTATTAGGATGCTCAAGAAATTTAGATTATCACTTCTGCTTCTCCTCATTCCGGCAATTCTGTTCGCAGCGGATGTACCACAGAATATGGAAAATGAGGATTACTATCAGGTACTGGCAGCTGGAGAGACAGATGCTGGATGGAGAATTTTCGCAGAAGATCAGGAAGGAAACCTCATCCTTTTCAATTTGGACAGCACGACCGAGGGAAGTGTCAGCTTTGATGAATTGAATGAAGGCGATGTCCTTTTGATCAAAGACAACGGAATAAGGACGATGAGTATTCCGCCACAGGCGTTCGCCCTGTCATACGAAGTAGTGGATAAAACAGAATACACATTCCCTCCCGTCACCGACGAGATGGCCCAGTCAATCATCGCGGAATTCGGGCAGAATGATGGCGAACTCGTACTTGAGGATGTGATTTCAAGATTCAGTTATGGCTATGGTTATGACTCGATGGCATCACTGATGGATCAGGGACTCATTGTTCGCGGAGACTATTTCTCCCGTGGTATTCTCGATGCCTTCAACGGCAGGACAGATATACTCCTCACAGTAGATGAAATCCTTTCTTCTGTAGAAGATTACTTCGCAAACGTCTATGGTCAGGAAGGGTATGTCGGGGATGCCGGGACAAGGATCTCCCAAGATGAAATCAATGCCCTGCCAGCTCCAAGGACAGTAGATGAGAAGTTTGCATACTCTTATGGTTTCATGCTTGCAAGCCAGCTGATTTACAACAACATGGATCTGGAAGCGAACGCATTCATCACAGGCCTTACCGAAGCTCTCTATGGAGATCCTTCCAGACTGAGTACAGAAGAGAAGGAAGCTGCTGCAAATGAATATGTGGATCTCTACAATGAAAAGGTCATGGCGATGATCGAAGAGATGGCAAAGACAAACCTCGCAGAAGCCGATGCATTCTTCAGTGAAGATGGAGAAGGAAGTGCTTATGAGAGAATCGGATCATATCTCCTCATAGACAGAACCAGCGAGACAACAGAGGGCGAGATGCCTACAGTTGAGGATACTGTAAACGTAAACTATACGCTCAGGGATCTTGCTGGGAATCTCATTGATGAGGGACAGGATGTGTCTTTTGCACTCACTGGTGTAATCGATGGATTCAGGGATGCAATACTGAACATGCATGTCGGAGAAAGTGCAATAGCATATGTCCACCCAGCGGCTGGATACGGCGAGATGGGAGCAGGTGGCGTAGAGCCAAATAAGCTCCTTGTGTTCGACATCACGCTCAATGGAATAGAAGATAGCACAAGTACAGACACAACTGCAGAAAGCACAGATACAAGTACTCAGCAGGCGGAAGGGGAAACGCTATAACGATTCTTCGATAGAGAAAAGCACGCTCCTGACACTTTTTTTCAGGTCAGGGGCGATTCCCCTCTTCAGTTCACGCTCTCCCCTGATGAGGAGAAAGCGTCCTTCAGAAAGCCTGAATACATTTTCACCAACACTTGAAATACTGTCCCCTTCAAGAGTTATGTCAACATAGGTCTTGTCAAGCTCAAGAGGGACAGTAAAGCCACTTCCAGTCAAAAAGGCACTTACCTCGTACGAGACTTTCTTGTCATCTTCATACACATACTTTCCGACCTTCGCATCGTATGGAAGGGACCGGTCCATTATGTCAATCAGGGACTGGAGATGACCGGAGAGGGCAATATACCCCTCCAGATTATCCAAAGTATCGAATGCAATCATTTTATGAATAGTCCGAGCTCTTTCATATGCTCATCGAAAAGCTTAGTGAAAGATAGAATCTGCTCCACACAGCCATCGATTCCAAGTCTTGCCGAGTCAAGAGACAGATCGTACGTACGACACATACCCCACTTCTGATCTGAATAATAGTTGTAATAATTAGCTCTCGTCTTGTCGTTCTTGAGACAAATGTCCTCAGCTCTCTCAGGATCGATCTCATACGTATGGATTGCCCTGTATACCCTTGCATCGAGAGGAGCATGGATGAAAATGCTTATTACATTCGGATTGTCGCGAAGGATGTAGTCCGAACAGCGTCCGATTATCACACAAGATCCACTTTCCGCAATCTTCTTAATCGTCTTGGACTGAATCAGGAAGAGCTGATCATTGAGAGGCATCTCATTGAAACCAAGTGTACCAGTCGCCATAGGATAATTGCCCATAGCGAGAGAATACAGCAACGAACTTGTCGGTTTCTCATCTGCGTTATTGAAAAGTGCCTCTGAAAGCCCGCTGTCCTTGGCGGCCAGGGCAAGAAGCTCCTTGTCATAAAATGGAATACCCAGGCGGGATGCAAGCTCACGTCCGACTTTCCTTCCACCTGATCCGAATTGTCTTCCTATTGAATAGATTGTTTTCTCGCCCATACTGGAACCTCCTCCGATTTCCATTTTAAAACAATTTTTACCACTTACAATATTATACAATGTGTTTTTTGCCGTTTCATCACTGAAAGGCTGTTTTCAAATCCAGAAACAACATTTCACCTTTTTTTCTCACAGCAAAAAAGAAATAAAAAATTATCGAGTGTGGGATCTCATTGCATAACTTATAATTATAAGAAAAAGGGGATGATATGAACTGGAAGAAGAGACTGGAAGAGAACTATACAAGTATCGAGGACCTAAAAAATGTACTTCTTCTTTCTGATGAGGAAGTAAACGAAATAAGGAAGATCGAAGAGCGTTATCCGATAGCAGTCCCCAAGTACTATCTTGAGATCATCGACAAGAATAATCTGGCAGATCCTATAAGGAAGATGTCTGTTCCATCCCTGATGGAGTTCTCATCTGGAGGGAGTTCTGATACCAGCGGAGAAAAGGATAATACTGTCGTTCAGGGAATGCAGCACAAATACAGAGAGACCGCACTGATACTCTCAACAAATCAATGTGCAATGTACTGCAGGCACTGCTTCAGGAAGCGTCTTGTCGGACTGTCAAGCGAGGAAATCGCTTCCAAGCTTCCAGAGATGCGTCACTATGTGAAGGAACACAAGGAAATTGACAACATACTTATCTCCGGAGGGGATGCATTCATGCTTTCGGATGAGATGATTGAAAAGTACCTCGAAACGTTTGCTCCTCTGGAGAATATCAAATTCATAAGATTCGGCACACGAGTGCCAGTATCATTCCCCTATCGCATCACGGAAGATGATGGAAAACTCACATCAATCCTCGAAAGGTACAACAAGATAAAGCCAATAACGATCGTCACGCAGTTCAATCATCCGAATGAGCTGACAGAAGAAGCAAGAAAAGCAATTGCCATGCTGCGCTATTCAGGGTGCATGGTTCGTAATCAGACTGTGCTCTTGAAAGGAGTGAATGACAATGCGGACACACTTGCCCTTCTCATGAAGAATCTCCTTTCTTCCGGCGTGATGCCCTACTACGTCTTCCAATGCCGACCAGTGGAAGGCGTGAAGAATCAATTTCAGGTCCCGCTCAAGAGAGGCATTGAAATAACAGATGGAGCAAAGGGAATGCTCTCCGGGCTTGAAAAGCCTTTCAGATACGTGATGTCTCACCCCGAAGGAAAGATAGAGATCCTCGGCATTCTGGAAAACAGGATGATATACAAGTTCCATCAGGCAAAGAACAGGGATAATCTCGGGAGAATATTCACACGCAAACTAGATGAAGAAGAGTGCTGGTTTGATGAAATTGAAAACTAGAGGCAGGAAAATCCTGCCTCCATATTGTCCTTATTTTACAAGTTCGTCCGCTATCTGATCCAGCCCTGACTTCATATCATCACCAGCGTGGCTCTTGATCGTAAATGGTTTCTCACCAATGAATTCGATCTCGGGAAGTGATGAGAGTATCTCCTTCATCAGCTTGCCGCTCTGGATCGACCAGGTACCAGACTCTACGAGCGCGACCTTCCTCTTCTGCCAGAGATGGGCCTTGAGCTCAAGAAGGAGTGTCTCCATCTTCGGAAAGAGGCCAAGATTGTATGTAGGCGAAAGGAAGAGCGCCTTGCCATACTTGAAGCAATCAGAAAGTATGTATGACGGATCTGTCTTCGACACATCGTACATGTGTATGTTCTTCACGCCCCTCTCTCCGAGAGCAAGTGCAAGATAGCTGGCAACATTCTCAGTATTCCCGTAAATCGATGCATAAGCAATGAGGATGCCTTCCTCCTCAACGCCATAGCTGGCCCAGGTAAGATACTTTCCGATGAAGTATCCCAGATCCTTCCTCCAGATCGGGCCATGGAGAGGGAGGATCATCTTCAATTCGATTCCACCTGCCTTCTTCAGGACTTCCTGAACTTTGAGGCCATACTTTCCGACGATGTTCGTGTAATATCTTCTCGCGTCATCAAGCCACTCTTTGTCAAACTCATAATCATCTGCAAAGATGCTCCCAGAAAGTGCGCCGAAAGTTCCGAACGCATCTGCGCTGAAGAGGACCTTGTCTGTCATGTCATAGGTCATCATCACCTCAGGCCAGTGCACCATCGGGGCCATCACGAATGTGAACTTGTGTTTTCCTGTCTCAAGGACATCACCCTCCTTCACCACATACGCACGCTCTTCGATCTTCGATCCGAAGAATTGAGTGAGGAACCTGATGATAAGCTGATTTCCAACAACCTTCATTGCAGGAAACTTCTCAAGGATATCCCCGATCATGGCAGCATGATCAGGCTCGACGTGATTGACGATGAGGTAATCGATAGTACGTCCAGAGAGTGTTGCATAAACATTCTCATAGAACTGGGATGCAACAGAATGATCTACTGTATCAAGGAGAACCACTTTCTCATCCATGACCAGATATGAGTTATAGCTCACACCTCTGTCAATCGGGTAAATGTTCTCAAACAAGGCAAGCCTTCTATCGCTAGCTCCGACATAATGGATATCATCAACGACTACTTTTGAAAGATTCATAGAAAGTCCTTTATATAAGTAAAATTAAATAGATGCGGGATTCTACCCATCCGCATCCAATATTAATGAAACTACCCTTCCTGTGGCAATAGATATCTGATTATCCAATACTCTCACCGATTGCTTCTCTTATTTCTTTTGCGAAAGTATATACAGAAGCAACAGAGTCCTTCCCTTTTTCTTCAATTATCTTCACTATCCTCGAACCTATTATTACGGTTCTTCACGGAAAGATGAGGGATGAGGGAAAAAGATTGAAAAAGAGAGCATGTGAGTTCTAAAGTTTAGTTACCACACAAAACATAGGACGAACACATGCTCTTAGAACAAATTATAGCAAACGACCCAACACTTCAACCATATGAATACATCAATACAGAGATAGCAGAGGACGGGCAGCGGCTGATACTGCATCTAGCAAGCCGGAAGGATACAGCAGAAGAAAGGTGCCCCTACTGCAAGGGGCATGTTGCATATCCTTGGCAGCCTGAGCATGAGGCTGAGGGACATGCCGGTCTATACAGGGACGAGGCAGGATCTGGAGATAGAGCACCATCGCTACAGATGCCAGAACTGCGCAAGGACATTCTGCGAGGAGATACCATTCAGGTATCCCGGGACAAGGATAAATGAGCGTGCCGCGTCATGGATAAGCGCATTCCTGCGCTTCAATATACCTATCTCCACAGTCCAGAAGATCACAGGGGTGCACTGGGATACGATAAAGCACATACAGAAAGAGATCATGGATGAGGCGGCTGCAGACAGGATGCGGGAACTCCTTATGCAGGGATACAGGCCGAAGCATCTGGCAGTGGATGAGTTCGCCATCCACAAGGGGCACAGGTATGCAACATGCGTCATGGATCTCGATACCGGGGATGTTCTCTGGGTCGGGAAAGGAAGGACGAAGGCGGATTTCTCTATCTTCTTCCATGAAATGGATATGGATTACCTCTCAGAGGTCGAGGCCGTGGCGATGGACATGAATGCCTCATACAATGCGCTGGTAAGCGAGCATATGCCATATGCAGGCACAGTTCGGCAAGGATGTCCTCGGAACAGTCAGGCTGGAGGAAGCGAGGAAGCACAGGGACAATGCAAGGCAGCTGAGGGAGGACGGAGGTCCCAGGGATGAGATGAAGGAAGAAAAGCGTCTTTATTCTGAGGTGAAGAGTGCAAGATGGATCCTCCTTGCTGGAGAGAACAGCCTTTCAGATGATGAAGCCTCATCCCTGAAGAGGATACTTGATGACCATGCCGATCTTGCCCTGTGCCATGCGATGAAGGAGGAGATGGCAAGGGCTCTTCGATATAAGGGATGCAGAAGAAGCCAGGAAGGGCTGGACCGCATGGTTTGATGGTGCCAAGGCAAGCGGTATTCCTGCTCTCGTGAGATTCGCCGAACTCAAAGAGAAGAGGATTGACGGGCTCATCGCCCATGCCTCCCATCCGATCTCAACAGGAAAGCTTGAAGGATTCAACAACAGGATTAAGGTTGCTAAGAGAATTGCCTATGGATACAGGGATGAAGACTATTTCTTCTCATTGATTCAGTTCATCTCCATCCTTTCTGTCAGATCTCAATCCCACAGAAAAACGTGAAGAGCCAAAAAATTAGACCCATCCGGAAAGGATGGGCCCAGAGAATGCAATCTACTACTCTTACTTATCTTTTTTCTTATTACCTGTGAGCTTATTGAGTATTACGATTGCTACAAAAAGAATACCGATACCAAGGGCAAGAGTTCCCCAGCTTTCGAGTCCAATGGCAACAACGTCAAGAAATGTAATGTTTTCCATCATCGCCTCCTTAGCCCATTACAGGCAGGATCATAGAGAGCAACAGACCACCGGCAAGAACACTTCCGATCTGACCAGAGACATTAGCTCCAAGTGCAAATGGAAGGAGATGGTTCTGTTTGTCAGCCTCGATACCAACCTTCTGTACAACACGGCTGCTCATTGGGAATGCAGAAATGCCAGCACCACCGATAAGCGGATTGATCTTCTTGTCCTTCTTCAGGAACAGGTTGATGATCTTCACGAAGAAGACACCGCAAGCTGTATCGAAGATGAACGCAACAAGTCCGAATCCCATGATCATGATAGTCTCGAACTGCAGGAGCTTGTCTCCAGACATCTGTGGAGCGATTGCAAGTCCGAGAAGAAGTGTGATGAGCGGGCTGAGCATGTTCTGAGCCGCATTCGAAAGGGAATTGAGGACACCACACTCACGAAGGAGGTTACCGAACATGAGCATGCCAACGAGAGCAGCTGAATCCGGAGCAAGGAGTCCGCATACAATTGTTGAGATGATCGGGAAAAGTATGCGTGTGTTCTTGCTTACTGCATTCGGGCTGTACTTCATCTTGATCGTGCGCTCGTGCTTTGTCGTCGTGCACTTGAGGACGACAGGCTGGATTATCGGGACCAAAGCCATATAACAGTACGCGACTACAAGAATCGCTGGAATGTACTGGCTCTGAAGCTGCTGGCTTACGAGAATAGCTGTAGGACCATCAGCGGCTCCAATGATTCCGATGCTTGCCGCATCGTTGAGCTGGAAACCAAGAGCGGAGGCGATAGCCATAGAAATGAAGATTCCACCCTGTCCGGCGGCACCAATGAAGATGAGCCATGGCTTTGAAAGGACAGGCCCGAAATCGATCATTGCACCAATACCGATGAACAACAGTAGTGGGAATACTTCCGCCTCTGCGATTCCAACATTATAGAGAAAGTTGAGAATACCATGCTCTTCCGCGATAACAGATCCAGGAAGATTCACGAGGATAGATCCAAATCCCATCGGAAGAAGGAGAGTGGGCTCCATTTGCTTTCCGATTGCCAGATAAATCAACAGAAGTCCCACTCCAATCATAATGATTTGTGTGACTAATTCGTTTTCCATGATTTAGACACTACAGTAAAATCAAAATCTATTCCACAGCTTAAGTGATACCTTCGAAACTTTCTTTAATCTTATTTAACAAATTCGCCCTCTCATCGTTTATCGAGGACATTATGGCCTTCTTGTATTCTTCCCGGTTGAGAGCTTCGTCGATGTTTGTGATTATCCCGTCTATGACAAGGGCTGAACCGATTCCTGCAAGTACCCCTATCACAGGATTGACCAGAGTGAGACCGGCGCTCACTCCAGAAGAAATTGCCTTTGACCCTATGCTTTTTGAGACAACCTGGACGGCATTTCTGGATATCGCTGTCGAGAATGCCTTTTCCACAATACTGCTGACAACAACACCTGTGGCAATGCCCCCTGCGGCAGATGCGCTAAGCGTCAATGGCAAAGAAAGCACAGGGTCAGGAGCAAGAGCAAGTGCCCTGTCTTTCAAATCGTAGTCAAACTCAATTGAAAGCCCTCCTGAAGATCCTTCCACGCTCCTTTCTGAAATTATCTTCTCATAAGAATTATGAAGTTCTTCTTCCTTCTCCGCTATTATCCTTCCACTCTCTTCTGATAGGTCGACATCAGGAGAAATGTACTCTTCCATCTTTCCTCGCATCAGAGTCTCTACGCTCTTCTCGACATCTCCGCGTACGGCACCTGCGATCATTGAGGCAATCTGCTCATACTGCGATGGAATGCTGTAATACCAGTCAAGATATTCATCCACATCTTTCTCAAGATCATCAAAGTATTTTCCCACCAAAGCGACAAGCTCTTCTTCTGTCTCCCCCTCGATACGCACTTTCTCTGCTTGAAGCAGATCCAGCGTTCCTGCACGCACGACAACACCATCTATGTTCTCCCTGACAAGGAGCCCTGAAGAGGCGAGAAAGCCATTTACTCTCTCGCTGTTTCCAAGAGAAAAGAGGAAGAAAGTGAGGACAATGACAGAAACAAGATTGAAAGATGAAAATAAGATTCCTTTCAAGATCCCCCTTGCATCATGCTTCACTTCCCTTTCTGAAAGATAAGACAAGAACTCATATGTCCATGTAGTGACGAAAAAGAGAATTCCACCTTCCAGGAAAAGCAGGAAGAAAGAAAGGACGACAAATGAGAACGGGATTTCTCCTCTTCCTGAAAGAAGGAATATTGCATCCACACTCTCATCGAAATTCATATTGAGCGAAACGAGGGAGGAAAAGAGTCCTCCTTTGCCTGAATAGCCGAGCGGGAACAGGGAAATCTCAACATCCCTGAGCATCAGGAAGAAGAATGGATATAAGAGCGCGGAAAGAAATAGCGTAAGAATACCCCCTATCTTCCTCATTCTCATCTCATCGCTGCCTATGCGGGAAAATGGAAGAAGATGGGCAAATGCATACCTGATGATCACGGAAACAGGCAAAAGTAGGAAGAAAGAGATAAAGCCACCCGCTTCAAATGATAAGAGCCGTGCAACGAGAACTATCGAAAATAGAGATGATATTATCAATCCCAACAAAAGAGGAAGCGATGAAAACACCTTCTCTAAGAGGCTCTTTCCTCTTTGTCTGTCCTTCCAGGCAGAGAAGAAACTGGCAGAAGAATATGAGAAAGAAAAGAATGCAAACAAAACTGCAAGTGACAGAGAAAAGAAAGAGAAACGGGATGAAAGGAAAACGACTGAAAGAAGAGCAAGAAAAGAGACAAGGATCAGCAAATACTTGTCCCTTATGAAGCTGAAGTTCCTATCCTCGTTTTCCATAGACTGATTTTCTCAAAAAATCAAGACAAATGCTAGATGCAACGGTACTCGACAACAGGAGCATACCCTTTATTCTGCGATTTTCTCATCTCGTATCGCTTGGGAAACGCACTTATGAAGTCAGACAGTTTCTTATATCCATATGCATTTATATTGAATTCAGGCATTACGCGCTTGATGTATGTACCTGCACTGCTGACATTCACATAATCATCATCCTCCTGCTGGTATTTAACATAAGCGAGAGCAAGAAGATCATGGAGCTTGAGTATTTCCGGCCTCTCTTTCTCTCTTTTCTCATTTCCATCGCTCTGCCTCTTTTCTTCATTCTTTTCATTCTTCTCCCCCGAAGAGAGGTATTCGATGAAAATAAAGCTGTCACATGCGTTTGAAAAAGATTCGGGAGTCTTCTTTTCCCCTACTCCGATGACAAAAATCCCAGATTCCCTGAGCCGGACAGCAAGAGGCGTGAAATCACTATCACTCGAGACAAGGACCATCGCATCATACATTCCGCTGTGTAGCATGTCCATAGCATCGATCACCATGGCAATGTCCGTAGTGTTCTTTCCCGCAACGTAATCAAATTGCTGCTCTGCCTTTATTGCAAGTCTCTTGATCTCGTCCTCCCATTTGGAAAGCTGTTTCTTTTTCCAGTTCCCGTAGGCTTTTTTCGAAATCACACGTCCATATGTCGATACTTCATGCAGGATATCTTCTATCTTTGATAACTGTGTATTGTCCGCGTCTATGAGGACAACCATTTTCTGATAATCATTCATGAGCAAATAGTACCACAATGATGGACTTCTATTTCAGGGCAAATTGGCTTAATATCAAGGTAATGCTCCTGTAGTTGAACGGATACAACGGTCCCCTCCGGAGGGACAAATAGCGGTTCGATTCCGCTCAGGAGTATTTTTTAATTGTATATAGTTATTTATAATAAATGGAATTATTTGTTTTTGGTCATGTAAATTGTTACCAAAATTGTTGTTTTTAAAAACCTGAATCAATTTTATTGGAGATGTATGCCACCTATTTCTCCGTCTCTACAATTTGAATACATCCATAGAGTTTTTACTTACAGGAGAGAATTTACAGGAAGCTTTCTGAGCAGAGGCAAAGGCTGTAGCCGAAGATCCAGAACTTCAGGCGCTTGTCCGTGCAGCGAGGAAGGACAGAAGCTTCTTTTCAGCTTTGGTCCTGACATAAGCATAGCCAAAAGAAGTCAATGTTAGTGTTGTCTGAATAGGTAGTACATCCGATCAAGTCGTTCAAGGATAAAGATATGATCACATATGAAATCAATATCGGAACGTTCGGGAACTACCTGAAGGAAGACTGGCTAGAACCTCTTGGACTCTCTGCTTGTAAGCTGGCAAAGGACTTCGGAATCTCTTCCATGGCTCTCAGCAAGATCCTGAATAACAGGAACCGGATGCCTGATGACGTCTGCTAGAGGCTTGCCAGGTACTTCGGGATGAGCCTGAACTTCTTTGTAAATGTGCAGGCGGAATATCCTCTGCATAGCAGGATGAATGAATTCAAGAAAGAAACGGAACATCTTCCTTTATATCATCTTCTGCCAAAAGTCGAGACCTTGAACACAAGATAGATCTGCAAGAGAGCATAAGCCAAGTCTATATTCGTACTTGGAGAACAATATAAAAGATAAGAAGGATACCAGAGGCGGTGCACGCCCCGGGACTGGGAGGCCTAAAGGAATCAACAGGCCTTACAAGGCTTTCTCCGTGAAATTCCCTGTCGAGTACATCGACAAGATAAGGGAAAAGGCCGATGAAAATGGCATGTCTATAAGCAAATTCATCCAGAAAGCTGTTGCAGAGCTAAATGGGCGGTTTATCTTTTGAACATAGCTATCAGCAATCCGATGACCGTAAAAACAATCATCAGTCCGATGAGGCTACTGCCCACCGTTATGGCAGTGCCAGAAACGACTATAGAATGAACAGCAAGCAAAAATAATCTCCCGAGTTCCTCCCCCGAGGGAAAAAGAGAGAAAACATATGCTCTTTTGCTTAAAGGACAATGGCTCACGCCTGCTTTAGACTGAAACCTTCTAGCGAAGCGAACTTGTCGCCGGATAGCTTCTTCTCAGTTTCACAGGATATGAAGATGTGAATCCATGTCAGATTTGCCTTTTCCAAATTTTAATGCATAATTTACAAAAAAGGAGATGATTTTTGTGAAAGGGGAGACAAAAAACGGGAAAAAGGAGCAGGAAAAAGGCGTAAAGTCAACCTCAATGCGATTTTACGGTGAACAATACGACTTCATAAAACTTCGCTATAAGGAGATTGCCTCGAAAGGCTATATGAAGTCTGTATCCGGGTATTTTTCTTATCTTGTAGACAAAGACATCAGCGAGAACCCTGAAACAAAGTCAAGAAGCGACTCAAGGCTGGACCTTTTCCGACTGACACAGAAAAGGAGAAAAGCCCTTTACGGAAAGCGAGGACAAAATTCTTCAGGACATGATAACCAAAAGTAGAAAAAGGACCCGCTCATCACGGGTCCTCTGAAAATCACATAATCTTCCTGATCCAGCCTTCAGGAGCTTTCTCATCTCCATTCTGTATTCCAGTGAGAAGTGAACGTAGCTTGCCGAGCATCGGGCCAATCTCTGCCATACCTGACGGAACATTGATGGATCCGCCATCATAGTCTATCTGACCGATCGGAGAAATGACTGCCGCTGTCCCGCACAGTCCGATCTCAACAAACGATGACAACTCTTCAAATGCAACCGGCCTCTCTTCAACTTCCATCTTGAGATAGTCCTTCGCAACTGCGACAAGAGATCTTCGAGTGATCGAAGGAAGGATGGTGTCTGACTTAGGAGTTACAAGCTTTCCGTCTTTTGTGACGAATATGAAGTTAGCTCCTCCTGTCTCCTCTACATGCGTTCTCGTCTTCGCATCAAGATAAAGGTTCTCTGAATATCCTTTCTTGTGTGCAAGATCACCAGGATAGAGGGACATTGCATAATTCAGACCTGCCTTGATGTGTCCTGTTCCCTTCGGAGCAGCCCTATCAAAATCGGAAACACAGATCTTGATCGGTTTCACGCCAGCCTTGAAATAAGGGCCAACAGGAGTACAGAAGAGCCTGAATATATATGAAGGAGCCGGAGCTACACCAATTACCGGGCCAGAGCCGAAAAGGAAAGGTCTGACATAGAGCGTTGCACCTGAACCATAAGGAGGAACGTATGCAGCGTTTGCCCTGACAGTCTCATCGAGTGCCTCAAGGAACATTTCTGTAGGTACTTCAGGCATGAGGAGCCTTCTGGCAGAATTCTGAAGTCTCTCTGCGTTCAGGTCCGGCCTGAAAGCGACAATGCTGCCATCTTTCCATGTATAGGCTTTGAGTCCTTCAAAACATGTCTGTGCATACTGCAGTACCCCTGCACATTCACTGATAGTCACAGTGCTCTCAGAAGTAAGGCCACCTTTTTCCCACTTTCCATCTTTCCACTCAGCGTTATACCTAAAGTCGGTAGGCATATATCCAAAACCGAGTGAAGACCAATCGATGTTCTTCTTCTCCATTTTATTTCCTCCGAGAATTTAGTAGATGTTATTCCTTACATATAGTGAAGTTCAATAGGAAAATGTCAGAAAACTCAACGGAAAATCACACCCCCTCCGGCAAAAAGAGAGATGTTGAAGTTCATGTCACTGTAACAGAGATCATGATTGTATTTGAAACCCAAACGAAAAAAGCCGTTGTGGAATGTCGCAAGAAGACCTAATTCACCCCAGACGCCCCATTCGTGAAAAATATCGTATGTAGTCTCTTCCCGATAATTCTTCTCGTTTTCCTTGGCAACTCTGTTGTAACTGTAGAACATTCCGCCATCGATGAAGAACCCGGCACTGCCAAAAAGCTGATAATAGCTTACACCTATCTCGCCATCGAATACCAAATCGAGATTTCGCGAGAAATATCCCTCGGATCCCCCGCTCCGCCAGTCAAAGCCGACAGGAAACATCAAGGAACCAGAGACGACAATCCCGACACGGACAGAGGAGAGAGGGAAAATAGTCACATCAATCTTTCCCCCCACTCTCCTCACAAGTCCTATATCCATTCCGTCGATAAGCACTTGGCCATCGAGATCGTACACAGTATAGTATTTCCCGACATCACCATTTATGTAGTTTCTGCCAGCAATGAAACTCAGTCCGAGCCAGGTTTCCGGGGAAGAAAAAGCCGGACAAGAGATTCCAATTGCCAGCATCACAAGCAAAACCAATCTTTTCATGAATGTCCGCTCCTTCCCCCGAAGAGGAATCCGAAACCGATGTTTGCAGACAAAGAGAGCTTGAAGAAATTTGGCTCATAGATATACCTGTCATTCTGTATGAAATTATAGAAATGGGCATCATAAGTCATACTGAATGTAAAGTATACATTCTTATTCATCACGATATTTATATACGGTTCAGCCTGTACTCCGAGCTCTGTGCTCTGGAATAGATTCCTCGAGCCGACACTGAGCCGGACATCAAAACCAATGTCCATCACCCCATACTGGAAGCGGAAACTAGGACCGAGGGCAAAATAGAGGGCAGGTACGGCCGATGATATATCCGAAGTCTCGACATAATCCCATCTCCCGCCTTCAGTAAAACCTCCATTTTCTATAAAGTTCCCATCATCATCTATTGCATGCGGTGTTATTGTATGTCTCCAGATCGGATAACGTGCAGACAAAAGGATGGAAAGACCTGTACGGGCACTGTCCTCAAAGTACATGTTGATCTTCAAACTTCCACCAAGATCTACCCTGCTTTCAAATGGATACATATTCTTCCATTCGAGGTAATCCACATCAGCATCCTGCGGAAGCGGATTTGAAAAATAATTCGTATCGAACGTCGTTGTGAAAAGCGGCGAGATATACATAGTGAAAGAAAAGAGAGGAAATGAAAGCGAAAGCAATAGCAGTAAGAGGGTCAACTTCTTCATATTCCGATTGAAACGCCGAAGCGCTGTATTACCTCCTCTTTCTCATCTTTTATCGGATCAAAGACCGATCCGATCTCATAATAAAGGTTCGCAATATTGAAAATAACGAATTCAGCACGGAATCCATATGAGGAATAGACCTCAAAGACACTGCTGTCCGTCCCGTTCAGTCTGCCACATGAAATTCCCAAATCAAAGAAGAAAGATGCCCTCGGATAGCAATCATAGCTATTGATCTGCGGACCATAGAAAGTGAGCATCAGCCGGTTCCTGATTGAATGCTCGGTATTCAGCCCCTCGGTTCCCCATATCTCATTCCACTCTGTGAAGGCTGGAATCTGGCTTCCCGTGACATACTGATAACGGAACTTGTCTTCAAGGACGAGACTTACCCACGTAGTGTTCCTATCTGTATAGGCCTGCCTGACGGAGAATATGGTCCAGGCAAAATCCAGTTCATTGCGCCATAGGATGAAATCAGAAGTACGTCCGAAGAACTGTATCACACCAGGGGCATAACGCACGAATGAAGAAAAGTACACGCCATCCTTTCTCGTTATGATATTGCGCATATAATCGAGTTCAAGCCCGAAGGAAAAGAATATTGTCGCGGCCGAACGGTTTCCCGCAAGCTCTGGATTAGCCGGCCACGAGGCACCTGGCCATCGATCGACATTCTCTCCGTTCTTGAACTCTCTGAAGACTCCAACCAACTCATTCGGGTTGTTCATCCAGGAAAGACGCTCAAACGCGTTCTCCCATCTGCCATCTATCGATACAGTCAGGGTCAGAAGATCATCTGAAGCGAAATCAGTACGATAAAATCCCTGTGAGATATAGAGGTTGAATTCATCGAACTGCGTGGTGTAATCCCCTATGTACTCATATTCTCCTGTGTATGGATTCTGCCTCAACGTCCTGTAGACAAGGCCATTATCAAGTCGGAAAGCCATCTCTGTCTTGCTACCATGTATAAAATCCGGCATAGGGAAATTGAACTGGTAGAGGACACTTACAGGAAACGTACCATCGGAAAATTCCGGTGTCGTGCGGACTTCGAACACATGATAACCGAACCCGATCGAGAAGAGCGGAAGAGAAGAAAGGAATGCGAAGATGAACAGGATTAACTTCTTTTTCATTTACTCTCCCTTCACAGCGAGATATAAAAGCTCAGGGCTGCCCCCTGTTCCCATCCCGGGTTACGTGCTTCGAAACCGACCATGTAAACATAGCGGCATACATATTCAAACCTTATGAATCCAAAAAGACGGAGATGGAAAACGATAGAACAATCTCCCTTGAATTCGAACGCATTCATATCCGAACTGCTGTTCACGAGAGTACCGAAGTAACAGCTGTTTGTCATGATCAGTGAAATATAAGTATAGCAGTCACTGGTGAGAAACTGCGGGCCTGTGAAAGTAATCCAGATTCTATCGCTCACATAACCACGCAGATGATCTGTAGGTATCCTGTTGTCAGGAACTATATCCCCTCCTACATAACTGACCGAATTAGAATGCCCGAAATGCATTGAAACCCAGTTCCAGCCATTGTCCTGCTTTATTGAAAAGAGAAGCATCTTCTCCTCAAGGTATCCCTGCACACGGTAAAAATCGCTGGTTGTGTATCGTCCCGGAAGACTATTGAAGAGCCAGTAAGGGCCCCATTCCAGCGTGATATAACCATAAAGACCTTCATCTGTATTCGAATCGATCGGATGGTCGAAGTCAAAGATCATCGCAGTATAGATAATGCTATTCAAGCTCTTCCTGTCTCCCTGTAGCCAAGGAAAAGCCATTATGTCTCCGGTAAACTGCTGTCTCAGGTTTCCATACTCGTCTACGAAGACAGGGACTGTTGTGTCGCCCCTTGAAAGCGACAACGGCTCGACAGCCATGGTGAAGTGGACATTGAGTCCAAGGCGGATAATGAAATACGGATCCTCCAGAGACTTTTCATTCCGCCCGAAACCTTGCTCGAAGTAGATATCGATTGCCGCTGACGGCTTGAAGTATTCATCGCTTCCAGAACCATGGTAAATAAGCTTCTCTGGATCCTGCTCGAACTTCTTCAGACTCCAGAAAGGTATTCCAGTATCGTACTCATAGTCCTCGAAGTCCTCATTGAGGAAAGAGAATGTGATACCCGTATTGAAATACGCGTCGTGGGTAAGTGACGGAAACATGTTCACATAGCGTTCATACTCAAAAGACGTTCCAAGAGGAAGCATGCCGAGGCCAAAAGAGTACTCTCCACCTGTTATGTTCGTGATACCAGCATTCAGGCTGATTGATTCATCATACTCTTTGGAATGGACCGGAAACAAAGCTAAAAGGAAAAGCGGAAGTAGGAATATATATTTAAGCTTCATCCCGGCACTACAACCTCAATTCATCTCTGTATTACAGACTACGCGAAATTTTCTTCCAAGAAAGTTTTTCCAGTTGGAATATATGCATATTATCCGAATGACATAGCATTCATCAAGCAAGGAAGAAATGAGACAAAATGAGGACTACCCGAAGATAGTCCCCACTAAATCAATCAAAATATCAAAGGCCAAGATTTTCTGCTGTTGCTGCTACAAGAGCATCAATCTCACTGTCAGAAGGCACGCTTGTGACTCCATTTGCCTTCATAAGGGCACTCTCTGATGGGTTGAGGACATCAGAAGATGAAATGAAGAATGTCTCTGCGACATTTGCTTCATTTCCATCTACCGTGAGGTGAACGACTCCCACGTTATTCAGGAAGCTTCCAGCAGAAACGAGGAGGGTCGATCCGACCATCTTGTTCACACTTTCGTGATTGTGTCCGTCTATGAAGAGATCGATTCCATCAAGGTAACTGATGATCTCCTCGCTTGTGATCGTATCACTGTTTCCGATGTGGCCGAGAACAATTACATAATCTGCAATCTGATTAAGGTAATCAACAGCTATCTGGGCATTCGCTACAATCTGATCACTGATGAATCCGACTCCTTCTGTCCCCTCTGGATAAAGAGCCTTTGTATCTGGTGTAGTAAGACCTGTCACCGCAACTTTGAAATCACCGAATGCATATACCTGATAAGGCTGGAAGAGGAAATCCCCATTGCTCTCATAGAAAGTATTAGCACTCAGAAGCGCGACATCTTCCATCATGCCATCTACATCAAGAAGCGTCTGATAACCATATTCATAATCACTGTCACCTGGGACTACCGCATCGTATCCAATGACTGAAAGAGCAGATGCGACAGCTCCGGCTGCCTCAGGACCATACTCAGGGCGAACAAAAGTTCCGCCGGCATCAAGCAGCAAAAGATCATCTGTATATGCCTGTGCATACTTGGATATGGTTGCAAGCTTCGAGTAACCCATCGAGCCATCTTCGCCTTCAATTGCGCGCACATGCGAATCACCTGTAAATGCGATATATACATCTGTGGCAGAATCAGCATCCTTCACAATCGGAGTAACACCGTAAAGCAGTTCGTCAGCAGGCGCTACAACCTCCTCAGCAGGCACAGGTGCCTCTTCAGCTGGTGATGGAGCAGGTGCCGGGGCTGGAGCTGGTGCAGGCAGAGATCCGAGCGAAGGAAGAACGATCGCAGGCACAGAGTCAACATTTGAAGCACAACCTGCAAGAGTAAGTGCAAGAAGTGCAATTATGAGCAAGTTCGAAACAGTTTTGAAGTGCTTCACCTCAAACCTCCTTAATGGTCACTAATTTCTTCAGATAATAGCATGAATCAACAGAACATAGAAAGCTTGGGAAAAAGAAAAACCTCTGCAAATTGCAGAGGCTTAACTGAAAATTAAAACCATCAGGCTTGATTACATCAGATCCTTTGGCTTTCTAGCTGTATTACCTGTCTTCTCGCAATATGCTACGTGACGAAGCTTACCATTCTCGAAGACACTCTTCATCTTGATTGCACCACCCCACCTGCTAGTGAGAACCTTGGCTCCTTCACGGTGAGCGTTCTTTGATACGTTACCTGCCATATGCATATCCTCCCATTAAAGCCCCCTGTCGGATTCGAACCAACGACCCCGAGATTACAAATCACGTGCTCTGGCCAGCTGAGCTAAGGAGGCAATTGTTAATTCACAAGCAAGAGCATACTAACGTCATTGGCTCTGTTTATCAAGTACCTTTGAGGCATAATTTGACTTTTTTCTCAAGTTTTTTGCCTTCTTGATCTGCTCTTACTGTTGTTATCAAAAAATCTCTCCTCCGAAAAAAGAGGAGAGATCTGATCGATTTACCTGATGCTAAATGTAAAATCTTTTGTCCAGACAGCACCATTTCCATCTTCCAGAGTGACTGTGAATGGAATCTGCGTGCCGCTTTCATAGTCAGCATCAACTACAAATCTCAGAGAAGAGATGCGGCAGGCCCTTTTTGCAGGCAGATCGCGGATGTATGCACTATCCGTAATGAACTTGACATCATCATTCCCGCTCTCGACTTTGACTGTGATGCTGGAAACATCTTCGTTCCCGATCGATGTTACATCAAATGTAAGCTCATGCTGGCTCTGGGTACGCAGTGTAGTGTACGGACCAGCTGAGATATTGGAAACATCAAGCGCTTTGTAAAGGGCCTCGAATGATGCCCCATTGCCCTTTACCCTGTACTCAGTAACATCTTTCGGAAGATACTCTCCTGTTCCGTTATCATACCAGCCAGAGAAATAATAACCCTCCGGAACATCACTTACTGAAGGAACCGCAATCACGTCTCCGCTTGACGTGTCACTTATGACATCCTCAAGTCCGGTAATTTCATCCTTGAATGAAACCTCACTGTTGTAAACAGCGTACAGCACCTGATCGACAAGAGGCATCTGAATCGTCTCTCCCGGCTGATAATCTATCTTGCCAGGGAGGATACCCCACCCGACAAGACGACCAAGGACGCTGTTGTTGATCCTCATGGTCCCTTCATCCGGAAGAATCACGGAATTGCCTGGACATGAGGAGATTGCCCTTGTATAGCGGTAGTTATAGCCGTCGCCAGATGATGTGTAGCTGAATGTAAGGCGAGGAGAGTAGAATGCACTGTTCTCATAAAGCCACTTTGCATCCTCCAGCTGCTTCTCATCTTCCTCGTTCACAATCAGAGAAAGCAACTTGTCACTCTGCTCTTTCGAAATCTTGTACTGATCCAGTTCCCGTAAATTGCCAAGAGCGGTGTAGTACATGACATCATTACCTTGCCTGAATGCTTTCTCAAGCATCTGCGCACCGTCCTCTTTCTCTTTAGCCAAGTTATCAGAAAGATCGTCATAATACCCCATTGCACCCTCGAGGTCTCCACTTTCGACAGCCTGGGAGAAAGACTGGTACAACTCCGATGCATCTGACGCGAAAACCAGCGAGGAAGAAAGAACCAAAATCAGAATAAAAATGAACACCCTTGTTTTCGACTTTGACATTTATTCCTCCATTTGAACTACGTGCTTATTATGTTCGCTGACAATAATGGAGTTTGTGTGAAAATAAATTGTCTTAGCTATGGTATGTTCTTGATCTTTTCCTTTCTCATCAGCAAAAGGCCTGAAAGATCCGCCAATGCCCACCCTATCGGAATGCTCATCCAGATTCCATTCTCAGAGAGAGCAGGAACAGCAGAGAGGACATACGCGAGGAGAACCCTCAGGCCAAGGCTCACTACAGTAAGGAACAGAGACACTCCTGCCCTCTTTCTTGCTCTGAAATATCCGTAGAAAAGGAACAAATATCCAATGAGAATATAAAACGAACCTTCGAGAAGAAGATAGCGCATCCCGATGCGTATCACATTCTCATCTGTCGTGAAAAGGCCAATCAATTCATGTGAGAATGCGACAATGAAGAAAGACATCAGGATAGAAAATAATGAGACGGAAATAAATGCAAGGCGAACACCCTTTCCTGCCCTTTCTTTTTTCTTCGCTCCCATATTCTGCGCTATGAAGACAGATGTTGCATTTCCGAAGTCCTGGAGCGGAAGATAGCAGAGACTATCGATCTTCACCCCTGAAGAGAACGCTGCCATGACAGAAGAGCCGAAGCTGTTCACAACCCCCTGGACCATCAGTATTCCGAAGTTCATAACGCATTGCTGCATACTCGTAAGTATGGATAGAGACGAAAGTTCCTTGAAAAGCTTCTTTTCAAAACGCATATGCCTTCTGGAGAAACGCAGCACAGGATAAAAGACAAATCCGTGAATGAACAGGCCGATGCCTGAAACGTATTGGCTTATGATTGTAGCAAGAGCTGCACCTACTACGCCCATCGGAATAACGAGGACAAATAGAAGATCAAGCACAATGTTCAGTGCTGCTGAGAAGATCATATAAAAGAGCGGAGTTCTCGAATTGCCTATACCTCTCATTCCCTGCGCTTCAAAGTTATACAATAATACCCCTGGAAGACCAAGGAGGATTACTTTCATGTAATCCCTCATCGACACATATACATCCGGAGGAACGCGTAACAGACGGAGGATCACGTCAAGAAGCAGGAAAGAAAAGGCAAAAACAACGAAAGTTATAATTGCGATGAGGAGAAACGACAGGCCTAAAGAAGCCTTGAGTTTCTCAAAATCCTTCGCCCCATACGCATAGGAAAATGCGATGCCTGCTCCCATGCACAGTCCTATCATCAGCGAAGTGAGGAATGTCATCAGGGAATATGCTGATCCGACTGCGGCCAGAGCTTCTGGCCCTATGAACCGGCCGACGATTATCGAATCAGCAATATTGTAGAAAGTCTGAAAGAAGTTCCCGACAATCAGAGGAAGTGAAAACAATAGAAGTGAAGGAAGTATCTTTCCTTCTGTCAGACTATTCTCTCTCATTTCACAAAGTCAGGACGCAGCTTCCTGCCATTCCGCTGATATACGACAAATACGTTCTCCCTCTCTTCTTTCAAAGAAACAAGAACCCTGATGATTCGTGGAAGCTGTCCATGCACTGTTGCTTCCTGAAGACAGAAAAGAGGAAGAAGCGATCCCTTTCCAGTTGAAGAACGGAACGCTGCCGCCGCGTTCTTGCTCTTCAAATCCTCCGTTTGAGAAAAGAGGATGAACGCTATATCATCGTCCTGAAGTCCGTTCTTCTCGTAAAGTTCTTCCATCATTGCCTTCACTGCAAGATCGATCTCTTTCTCAGTATCAAATTCTACAGAGGTCGCCCCTCTTATTGCTTTGTATGTCATTTTCCAACTCCTTGCACAACAAGCTGATTAACAAAATCTATCAGAAAAGAAAAAATGAATGCTACAGAAAGACGTAGGAATGTGAGCAAAAGAGGCTTGATGACAAGCACTCTCGAAATGATGCTCAGATGTATAGAAGAAAAGATTATAAAAAGACCTAAAAGAAATATCAGCCAAGAAAGAAGAGAGGAAAAATAGAGGACAAACGCTACAAACTCGTCAGGAGAAGGAAATGCAAGAGTGATGGCAAAGAGCAGAAAAAGGAACACATAGAGTGTTATCAAGTAAGTATGCGCTCTTGATGAAAACTCCACCAACCTCCTGTAGTTCAGCATTTCACAACCTCAAAATCACCCTTTTCGTATATGGACAGAGGAAGACACATGAAAAGTGTCGTGTCGCTCTTGATATAGACCTCAGCCTTCGAGGATCTGTTTGAGAGCGATACGGCATTATATGAAAGAGGAAAATCATTAAGCTCCCACTTGAGGCCATCAGAGACAACAGAAGCAACACCTGGCTTTATTGTCATGACAGTAAGAAGAGTATCAAGCGGAAGGCGTATTCTCAGCTCATCAAATGAAATCAGGAAGTCATGAGCTGTGAACCAGTAATGAGGAGGCCTGTACTTGAGGAACATAGACCAGATAGCGATAAAGTGATCCATCCTTCCCCCACCTCCTCCGATAAGATCATATTCGTTATCTCCAAGTGCCATCAGGGCAAGCTCAAAATCGCTCTCATCCTTGTCTTCCTTTGCCTTGAAAAGCACTTTGGACTTCAATTCATCAAGACCAGAATAGGAATCGAGGTCTCCGACGACAATATCTGGCTCCAGTCCCATTTCAAGGGTCAGGTCTCCACCACTATCTGCTGCGATAACCTTATCATATGAAGGAAGAGCAAGTTTTCTCTCCGGTCCCTCCCCTCCGATTGCTATCAGAGATCTTTGCCTCATATTCATTCCCATAGATGCTATAATAGCATAAAAGAGGGCATAGACCGAATACTGCAGAAAAAGAAGGAAGGTCAGATGGAAACGAATCGATTTGAGAAATTCGGTATCAGGAAAGCGGACATACTCCTGCCAAAGGAGACTATAGATCTTGAAAAATGGGCGACGATCGCGTGTGATCAGTTCACATCGGAACGTGAATACTGGGAGAAGGTTGATCGGTATGTCGGAGAAAGTCCGTCTACTCTACGCATGATCCTTCCAGAGTGCTATATAAACGACAGCGACAAAGAACGGAGGATCGAAAGTATTGACAGTACGATGGAAAGCTATCTTAAAAATGGAATATTCCGTGAGTACAAAGACTCTTTCATCCTTGTGAAAAGGAGCTTCGGCAGCAAATGCCGCTATGGTCTGATGGTCCTTATCGACCTAGAGTGCTACGACTATTCGAAAACATCCCGTTCTCTTGTGCGGGCAACAGAAGGAACGATACTCGAAAGGATTCCACCAAGACTTGAAATCAGGAAGAACGCGCCAATGGAACTGCCACACATCGTGGTACTCATCTCAGATGAGAAAAGGAACATCATAGAACCTCTGATCAATTCTGATTCAAGAAAAATCTATGAGACTGATCTGATGATGGATGGCGGCCATATCGAGGGTTTCCTCGTCGGCGACAAAGGAGAAGACATCATCTATGACGGCCTTGAGAATCTCTATGAAAACCTCGACAAAGACAACCCACTTCTTTATGCCATGGGAGACGGGAATCACTCTCTTGCAACAGCCAAGGCAATGTGGGAAGAGACAAAGAGATCACTCGGGAAGAAGGAAAAGGAAGATAATCCTATGCGATATGCTCTTGTGGAAATCGAGAACATATTTGACGAGGGAATTGAGTTCGAGCCGATCCACAGAGTTTTCTTCAACTACGAAAAGGAAAATCTGATAACGTACGCATCGAAGCTTTTCAGGAGCGTCTGGCTTGAAAAAGTAAGTGGCAGGGACGAACTTATCAAGAGAATCAACGAAGGAAAGAATCTCCGTCTCGGACTTGCACAGAACGAGAACCTCTATATTCTGGAACTCACAGGTGGAGACAAGATCTCAGCTGCAACGCTCATTCAGGATGTGATAGATACATCTGGCGTGATGGTTGACTACATACATGGAGTTGACTCGACAATTAAAATTGCGAATAGCGCTGACAATCTAGGCATCATAATGCCAGATATAAGCAAGAACACCTTCTTTGATACAATTATCAGAGAGGGCTCATTCCCGAGAAAAACTTTCAGCATCGGAAAGAGCGTAGAAAAACGCTATTACATGGAGGCACGTCTGATCCGAGAGATCAACTGACAAGTACTGATGCATCAAATGCACCATTACGAATAATCCTATATGGCCTTTCCCTCATATCGACCAACGTTGAAGGAAGGGCCTTTCCTTCATCTGAACCATTTCCTTCTACAATGAAATCCACAAGAGATGAAAAAACCTCCTTTATCTCGGAAAGCCGTACCAGACTCTTCTCCCCGGAGAAATTTACGCTTGTCGAAAAAATGGGCCCAGTCAGAGGAAGAAGTTTTTCCAAGAACGGATCTGCAGGAACACGAACTGCATGGGATACCCCTCTCTGATCATTCAAAATTGCAGTCAGAGGGCAAGGCCAGAGTGAATATAGCTCTTCTGGAACTATGATTGAGCTCTCCTTTAGCCTGTCAAGCGACCACAATTCAATGAAATTCTTGTTTTGAGGCCGTCGTTTTATCTCATAGAGTTTTCTAGACACGCTTTCGTCAACGATTCCAGAAAGTCCATAGATTGTATCGCAAGGAAGAATCCCCACTTTCTTTTCAAGCAAAAGCATTGAAAGGGTTTCAAGACCCTTTTCATCACATCCAACGATCTCCATCACTTCTCCTTTCTTGCCAAGTAGCGACACCATTACGCAAAACAGTCAAGGCAAGCGTCAAATACAAAGTCGGAACAATGAAGGAAAGAAGAAGAGAAAGCCAGAGAGGGAAGCCTTCAAATATGGGACTGTTTTCCTTTTCATCCGGAGCGCCATGTTCATCAAACCAGTTTCCAAATGCATTGAGACCATGGGATGTGAATACCGATGTGTCATACCCATCTACCTGACAGAAGAGAATATCCATCTCCATTTCTCTTTGGGAAAGCAATCTATTTTCTTCTTCAAGCCTCTTTTCCCTGATGCTGTTCACAAACACGCCCCGCTCGCCAAAGAAGGTCACGATCAAGGAAAATGAGATCACATAAAGACCAAAAAATGTCAGAAGACGATATCTCCACATTCCTCTTTCTCCAAATTCAAGAAAATAGTAATCATTTTACTCTTCATAGAAAAGTACAGGATCCAAAAGCTGGCAATCCAATAAAAGCAGGCAAAAACTTCTTTATTCAGACCAGTTTCACTTCTCATTACCGTTCCATGATTTATGAAAGAAAAATGCTTTACCGGTATTTCTCCATCGTTTATAATTTTTTTGAATATCTTGATGGAGGAGCTCATGTCAAAACCTTCAAGCCCGCTGAAGCTGGTGATTTCTTCTGTTGTTATCTCTGCTTTGGTAATCGGTCTTTTCTTTGCGATTTTCCTTTTAGTAATAGTTCCATCTTTCTCAATTTCTGATGAAGATCTCTACAATGTGCTGATGAATATTTTCCCTCTGGTAATTGCAGTCGTGCTTGTTGAGGTAGGCTTCATAGCAGGCAGGGGGAACAGGGAAGACGAAGAAATTGATTCGGATGTACTCAGTCCGAACGCCTATGACCGTCCATTATACAAGGAACCTTCAGATGACCCGATGGCAAATGGCATTGATGTCGCTTCAGAGATGATGAAGAACGATACGACAGAGCATCAGGAACCTGTTGAGATCATCAGAGAAGTACCTGTTGAAGTCGAGAAGATCGTTGAAAAGCCTGTTGAGGTTGTCAGGGAAGTAGTGAGGGAAGTTCCTGTAGAGATCATAAAGGAAGTGCCTGTCGAGGTTGAGAAGGTAGTCGAAAAACCGGTCGAAGTCGAGAAAATTGTCGAGAAGATCGTTGAAGTGCCTGTCGAAGTCGTCAGAGAGGTACCAGTTGAGATCGTAAAAGAGATCGAGAAGGAAGTTCCTGTCGAGGTTGTGAAGGAAGTACCTGTTGAAGTCGAGAAGATCGTCGAAAAGCCTGTTGAAGTTGCAGTTCCAGCAGAGGAAGAAGTCAAGATGCTCGATTTCAAGGATGCGCTTGATGAGGAGATTGCAAACAGCAAGAAATACGGCTATTCGTTCTCTGTTGCCCTTGTCAGAGACAAGGACGCAAGCGATGAGGCCATTTCAAATGCATTCGGAGGTGAGAGCCTGTCTTTCAATGTCGATGATGACAAATACTATGTGATACTCCCTCTTTATAATAGGGTTGAAGCTCTGAGTGCCCTCCGCCCATTTGAAAAGGTAGCGGTCGGAGAATTCCGGGGAAATGCAGATTCTCTGCTGAAAGTACTCGATAGAGAGATAGATAGAGCGTGATAGCTCTCCAAAAATTTATAGAGGATGCATCCGTGAAAAACTCGCGGATGCATTATTTTTCATCTTCAGTCTTTTAGAGGAACGGAAAATGCCATCCTGTCACGGGTAAGGACAGTTTCAGGGAAAATGGCCTTTGCTTCGTTTTCCAGTATCTTCAGTTCTTCCTTTGAATACCGAGGGGAGTAATGCTGGAGCATAAGGCGCCTGCAGTTTCCGTCTCGGGCAATCATGGCAGCCTGTTCTGCTGTCATATGTTTCTTCTCGAGAGCGCTCTCCAGCAAAGCTCTTTCAAACATCCCTTCACAGAAGAGAATATCACTGTCATGAACAAAATCAGAGATCTCTGGGAAATAGAGAGTATCGGTTACATAGCTTATCTTCCTTCCGTTGCGTTCCTTTCCCATCACCATCTCAGGAGTTACCACGTTCCCATCATCAAGTTTTATGCTCTCTCCACGCTGTAGCTTTCCCCAGAGAGGACCTTTAGGAACATTTAAAGACAAAGCCTTTTCAGGGAAAAACTCCCCTTTCCTCTTCTTCTCGACAAGGCTATATGCAAAACAGGGCTTTGTATGGTCGAGGCGGAAACACTCGATAGAAAACTCATCATCCTCCATCACTTTCCCTTCTTCCACAGGCACAACAACTATCTCATAGTTTATGTACATATCGAGAATGCGCCTTGTCTGCTCCACATATTCCTTAAGTCTGGGAGGACCGAATATGTAAAGAGGTTCACTCCTGTCTACCTGACTCGAGAGCATCAGTATTCCTGGAAGTCCCGTTACATGATCCGCATGCATATGGGAAATGAAGATCGCACTGATTTTCTTCCACTTCAGAGACAGCATCTTCAAAGAGACTTGCGTCCCCTCTCCCGCGTCGAATAAAAACAGATCGCCATCACGCCTTATCAATATTGATGTAAGGAACCGTCCAGGAAGTGGCATCATGCCACCAGTACCCAAAGAGAAAACTTCAAGATTCACAATTTGGAATCATAACATAATAAAGTGTTCTGGAAAAAGCACGCCTAAGAGAATACAGTAACCTTATTTCTGCATATCCGCTTTTCTATAATCCAATAATCTATCCTTTTGGCAGGCGCTTGAGAAGCACACTACTCTTCTTCCCTGAGAATCATGCTCTCATCCAGAACAAACACATTCCTCATGGAGTATGCAAGGACAAGAAAGGAAGCAAGAAGAAGCACAAAATACAAGATGCAAAGAGGAAGGACAGGAAGCACTATATCAAACTTTGTCAGGTACATCCCCATCGCATCAAATCCAGTTGATGAAAGCAGAGAAAGAAATTCGGGAATCAAGAAAGAAAGGAAGGTACCGGCGAAGAAGCCAAGAAGGAGAGACAGCAGCAAGAATGTACAGGATATGATGAGGTAAAGCGCAAACACTCTCTTCTTTCCCATTCCGAGAAGAAGGAGGTTTGCTATGCTTTTCCTATCTTCGTCGATCAGGGAAACAGCAAACGAAGAGACATGGAATGAAGAAAGGACAGATACAAGAGCAAATACAAAAAGGAGCATGCGCACGCTCATATCCATATTCTCATACAATACTGGATACAATTCTTCAGATGTATAGTACCGGATACCCTCGTTTTCAAGTTGTTTTCCAAGTTCGTTTATATCATCACATTCATTCTCCCACCAGGATGGAGAAGAAAGCACATCCATGCTGACAAAGGCCAGAGTTGAGTCTAAGGATGAATAGCCGGAACTATAGGTGGAAAGAATTCGCATAAGCACAGGACGCGCCCTATTCTCCCCTTCATCCCAGACCATCAGAGTGACGTTATCACCAGAAGAAACATCGAGGCTTTCCGCGATCGAATCACTAAGTACTATTCCCCTATCCCCCGCTATTGCAGAATCGTCAAGAGAAAGCAAAGATCTCCTTTCTTCAGAGAAATAGCTGTCAAACGAAATGCCCTTGAGCGTAACAGGATAACTTCCGGATCTGGAGAATATCATGCCGCTTCCTCGCTTCACCTCTTCTGATGATATTATCATCCCATCCTGCACATGCGCGGAAGTGAGGACATTTCCCGATCCGAGACTGACAATAAGCTTCTCAAGTCCTGAACGCATAGAGAAAATGAATATGAGAGAGAAAGAGAGGATAATGGAAAAGAAGAACATCACAAAAAGGCGGAGGAACATCCTTCCTATATGTCTGATTACTTTCTTTTCTACATAGAAGGCCAGATCAGATCTCACACAAAACCCCTTTTTCCAAAAGTAATCTCCTGCCAGCCATTCTTCCCAATTCCAAGTCATGAGTAACAAGGACTATGGACACTTCCCCATCAAGTGAGAATATGGAGTCGATCACGTCCTTCCTGCTCTCCTCATCGAGTGAGCCTGTAGGTTCGTCGAGAAATAATATATCCGGATGCCTTATTATCCCGCGAATGAGTGCGAAACGCTCTTTTTCTCCTCCGCTCAGTTCATTCGGAAATGCATTCATCCTTTTCTCCAGATGAAAAGACGAAATCAGCTTCCTGGCCTCTTCCTCAGCCTCCTTTCTATTTTTGTTGGCTATCAGGCAGGGCATCATGACATTTTCAAGGGCAGTGAAGTCTTCCATCAGCAGAGAGGACTGGAAGAGGTAGCCAATCTTCTCCATCTTCAGTCTGGATATCTCTTTTTCAGACATGCATCCAACTTCTTTGCCATAGTAATAGAGTTTTCCGTCATCTTTTGAGAGAAGAAGGGAAAGTATGAGAAGAAGAGTACTCTTTCCACTTCCGCTCTTTCCAATAATGGAGAGGGTTTCTCCTTTCCTGACGCTCAGATCAAGTCCCTTCAGTATCTTCAGCTTACCCTTCCCTGATGGATAACTTTTGCATAACCCCTCTGCCCTGAGTATTTCAGTTTGCATGGCGAACATCCACCTCCGTCTTCTTGAGAATCTGATGTATGTCAAAAACTCTCATCAGCAAAAAGAAAAGAGAGAGAATAACGATGAATGGAATGGAAAGATCTGGCGGATTTGAAAGGAACAGAAAGGAACGCGAAAAAGAAAGCAACATGATGGAAATCACAATGGAAAAAAGAAGAGCAAGAATATCATAAAAGAGGAATGAAAGAAGATACGTCAGCTCTATGCCCTTCCTTCCCATCCCCATAACCGAGAGGGAAAGCCTCTCCTTTCTCTTTTCAAATACAAAGGAACGCACGCTGTTCCTGGAAGAAAGATATATCACAAAAAAAAGAAAGAAAAGAATAAAGAAGATAAGGAATCGCTCAAGTACAAGTGCAGAATACAAATCAATCTCGCTATCTTTCCATGTGAAGTAATCAATATTCCTTTCTTCAAGTGGACCTGCATCATATGAATCGAGAATAGCAACATTCAGGGCAATCCCTTCAGGACAATATGAAAGTGGAAGAAACGCGTATCTTTCCTCAACATCATGATTTTGGGAAAAGAAATACCCGCTTTTCTGTACATTCAGGTTATCTATCCTATGGCCTGCCATGCGTAATAGATTCACTTCGTCACTGCTTCTTCCAAGAGAATATGGCGATACGACGAGAGCAGAGTCATCTCCAGAGAAGAGCATGAGATTATCGGAGGAGAATGCATCATCTGCATATCTTATCACCATCGCCTTTCCGTCAATGAGTGCCACCTCTTCACCATATAGGAACACTTTCTTGCCGGGATAGAGGCTTTGGACAAGTTTCAGATCATCGGTCCTGACACTTAGCGGATAGCAGGACGACCCCATCAGGACAGAAACTCTTTCTTCCTGCATCGAAATCAGGATAGACATAATTGAAAATACCACAGCAAGCGACAGGGAAAGCAAGAGTGTCCGGGAGAACCAGCGCCTCATTCCTCTCTTCTTCCCTTTTATCATGCGCTTTGAAAGATATGTGATTATCATAGGCCATAAGCCTCCAGGATAGTACGCCTGTCCCTGTCATAGTGAACTGCCGCATATGGTCTATCGTCCTTGAACCTGCGCTCGAGGAATGTTCCGTCATCCTGAAGTGTCAAATCCCGTCTGAGAATTCCGTTTTCCCTCATCTCCTCAAACGAAAGAGAACCATCGGATGTGAATGTACGCCTGACTTCCACATTTCCGTTTCTCTCCACCTCTTCAGAAAGTTCATTTCCATCATAGCTGTACTCAATATAACGTCCAGAGGGGAAATCACGTCTTATCAGAAGGCCTGACTCTGAATAAGTGCTCTCACCATCATCCTGAAAAAGTGTGAATGATCCATCTTCATTGACCCTATAGTCCATGCTGCCATCAGAGATATCTGAGGATAAGACCATGGACGGAGTTATATTAACATTCCTCATCTCATCCCCGACGCTGTAGGAGAGACCATCAGAAAGAAGGTAATACCTGTCACCATCCTTCCTCATTCTCAACAGGCTTCCATCCCCACCATAGTCATAGATTAAAAGAGAGATTAGTGTTCCGTCCTTGTCCAGCGTTCTGAGTGTCTCCAGATGTCCACTTTCCGAATATGTCATGTACTCATCCACATCTGCAGATGAGTAATGAACAAGGCGCCCGTTCTGGTCATAATGATATTCTTCACTCCCAGAGGGTGAAATAACGGTATAACCATCCTCAAGGGCATTCCGCTCTTCAATTACATTTCCATCTAGATATAGCTTTCCATTTCCGCTCTCATCAAGCTCAAGCTCATATCCGCTCCCGCTAAGTTCATCCTTTTCCAGCAAAGCCTGCGACAGAGGATTGCTTTCATAGTATGAAGCAAAGAGGAGGGACGATGAAAAAAGGAAAATGAAAAGCGCTTTTTTCTTCACTTGATACCGACCAGTGAATTCAGGAACTCATCCTTGTCAAAGAGAGAGATGTCATCATAACCCTCGCCTGTACAGACATAGACGATCGGCAATTTCAGCATTTTTCCTATCTGCAGCAATGCCCCACCTTTCGACAGGGAGTCATATTTAGTCAGTATAATCCCGGTAAGCGGTATTGCCTCATTGAACAGTAGGGCCTGAGATACTCCGTTCTGTCCAGTAGTCGCATCTATCACAAGGAAACGGTTGTAGTTTTCAGGATCGACACCTTTCGCGTTTATGATCTTGTCGATCTTCTTCAACTCCTTCATGAGGTTTTCCTTGTTGTGCATACGTCCTGCAGTATCACAGATCACCACATCATCTTTCTGACTCTGCGCAGATGTAAGTGCATCAAATACTACAGCACCCGGATCAGAACCAGTCTTCTGCTTTACGATCCTCACCCCGAGTCGTTCTGCATGTATATCTATCTGTTCGACAGCAGCTGCGCGGAACGTATCTGCTGCGGCAAGAAGAACTTTATAGCCATCTCTCTCCAGTCTCTTTGCCATCTTTGCAATTGTAGTAGTCTTCCCGACTCCATTAACACCGAGAACCATGATGAGATTCAGTTTTCCCTTCTCCAGCTTGCCTTCAAAAGGATAGATATACTCAGAAAGGATATCCTTCATCCTTTTCTGAAGTTCTTCACCAGTCAGATCTTTGTTCTTCTTCGCTTCAGCTCTCAGTTTCTCCATCACCTCATCTGTGAGCCTTGCGCCAAGATCACCTTCGATCAGCGTATCTTCAAGATTATCGAAAAACTCTTCATCGATTACCTTTATCGAGAAAAGTGATTTCAGTTTTGATCCGAGTTTTGAAAAGAAAGCCATAATACACCATCCTCAGATGCTCATTATCGCAGCATCCTTGTATTCAAAAAGAGATTCGAACATTCTTACCAGCGAGATTATGCTCACGCCAGTGAACGTATATGTAAGAGGAGACAGATCCGCATCATATATATTATCAACAACACCTGAAGCAACAGTAAGACCGAACGCGCCAAGGGTACCAAGAAGTGACCAATAGAACGTATTCTTTGCCCTTTCAAGTCTGTCCGGATCATAGTATGCACTAGGAAGCATGCGGACTTCCATCATCCTGACCTCACGAGAAGATTGTACTGTCCTTGTTTCAAAGCCAGGCGACGATGCTGTTATCACAAACGGCAATGTCGTCTCCCTGACATAACCAGAAGTCACGAGATGTCCCTGATAAAACACTTCTTCCGTATACGGCACTGTAGAGATGAATATCGGGACACTCCTTATCTCGCTGAGATTATAAGACAATACAGGAAGGGAATATGAGGAAGAAAGATCATAGTCAATGCTCTGGTCATCATATCCTTCTGCGTGCAGCATGAGACTGTGCGCTCCTGAGGCGAGCAGAAGATAGTTTTCGAAGACAGGGAGCAGAACTCCATCTTCCCTTATCTCTGCATCAATATTTCCATCTAGCAGCACTGTCCTCATCTCACTCTCGCGATATCTGGAGAGAAAGAAATCGTTGATGCTCTGAAAAAGCGAAGTAAGTCCAGGAACACTTAAAAAGAGAGCAACCTCCTCTCCATCAATATATATCCTGTTCTCAAACAGCCCATCTGAATAGAAGCTCGTCACATAGACAAGCTCATCAAGATCATTGAGAAGCTTGATATAGGAAATTGCGACAGGATCAGAAAGAGCTAAATACTCGCTGTCATTTTCTGACAGAGTAAGCTCCACAATAGCTGTGGAATACCCTTCCTCTGGAAAAATCCACTCAGTCCTAGATGAAGAAGGCTCTGAGATCACACCGCTATTTCTGATCGCACTGTTCTCGCTTTCCCTCCATGCACGTTCAAGCTTCTCAAGTTCTTTTGCCTTCCGTTCTCTCAGGACATCCTTATTGTCTACAATCCGGCCAGAAAACAGAATCGCATCACGCACATCCGAGGCAAACTCCGCATCGCTTCCAGAGAAAACAAAGCCTACGCGGTAATCTGCCGCGTAGAGAGAGAAAGAAAAGAACAATAACAGGAGGAGATCAAGCGTCCTTCTGATAGTGGAGGTAGCTTTCGATGAAATCATCAATATCTCCGTCCATAACACGTGAAATGTTTCCCGTACTGTAATTCGTCCTGTGATCCTTCACCATTGTATAAGGCTGGAAAATGTAGCTCCGGATCTGACTGCCCCATGCAATATCCTTCTTCTGGATGGCATTCTTCTCCTTCTCTTTCTCCTTCTCCCTCTGGTAATACTCATAGAGTTTGCTCCTGAGCATTTTGAAGGCCATTTCCTTATTCATCAGCTGGCTTCTCTCATTCTGACACTGTACAACTATACCAGTTGCATAGTGAGTTATCCTGACAGCACTGTCTGTCTTGTTGACATGCTGGCCGCCAGCACCACCTGCCCGGTATGTATCAAGCCTATAGTCTTCCGGCTTTATATCGATCTCGATCGTATCGTCTACTTCCGGAGATGCGTACACAGAAGCAAATGATGTATGCCTTCTGCTCTGTGCGTCAAAAGGAGATATCCTCACAAGCCTATGGACTCCAGCCTCACCCTTGAGATAGCCGAAAGCATAAGGTCCGTTGATCTTGATAGTGACACTCTTGATTCCCCCTTCATCTTCCTGAAGATCAAGAATTTCACACTTGAAACCCTTCCGTTCAGCCCAGCGCAGATACATTCTCATCAGCATGCTGGCCCAGTCTGAAGCCTCATTTCCACCTGCACCAGAGTGAATAGAGAGATATACATTATTCTTGTCTGTCTCTCCATCAAGAAGCGTCTTGAGCTTCAAGGGCTTGAATTTCTCCTCAAGATCCTTGATCTGGCCTTCCAGCTGGAGACGGATCTCCTCATCCTCTTCATCCTGATAGAGACCAATCATCTCGTCCAGTTCATCGATCTCTCCAATGATGTCACGCCAGGGATAATAACTATCCTTGAGCATATTTATCTTCTGGTATGTCTTTTCTGCGTTATCCTTATCGTTCCAGAAATCAGGATCGAGCGTTTTCTTTTCTTCCTCTTCTATCTTCTTCTCGATACCAGAGGCTTCAAAGACGCCTCCATACTTGATAGGCTTCTTCCTTGATATCTTCAAATGCGCTCTTGTTCTCAATAAACATAGTTCACCTCTCCTTAATATTTTCTCTCATTAGCTCTCATCAGAAGTCTGTATGTCGCGCTCTCACCTTCCTTCAGAGAACAGGGAAAACTGAACGTAAACTTCTCATAGAGCGTAAAGGTCTCATAACCCAATACAGTGTACTGACTCTGCCGCTTTTGGTCACGTGTGACTTTGAACGGAGTAGTCGAAGTAAAACTGAGTTCAAATGGGCTGTTCTGATCAGATACCTTGATTGTCTTCACATTGTCAAGTTCTCCAAGAAGTAGCAGTGTCTTCTGCTCTGAAGAGGAAAGCCCCGACTCTTCGAACGCAAGATACAGCGTGATGCTGTAACTCCCATCCTCCATAGCCTCCTTTGCAACTAAAGTTGATTCCAATATGAAGGTTTGTGTACGCAGCTTGTAATTCTTCACAAGGGAAAAAGGAAGCTCTTCTGCATCGAGGGAAAAGAGCATTTCCCTCCTGTTCTTGTTAAGGGCATCAGACGAGAACAGATAATGCTTGGTTTTATATAGCTTGTCTCCATATGCTATCTTGTCTGAAAAAGAATGCTTCAAAGTAAATACTTCGAAGTTCTTGTCAAAGTGACTTTTCTGATCAAGCACGTTCACAGAATCAGAGAGAATATCGAACTCGATCACAGAACCTCCATATGGAGAATAGACCACCTGATAGTTCTCATTATATGCAATCGAGTTCTTCTCTCCGACTTCCTCAAAATCATACTCAAGCGGATATATGCATCCGAATGACCTTAGTCTCTTCTCTCCTTCAAGCAAAAGGCGCCAGAATTTCCGGTGCTCATCGCTCCTTAGAGGCCCAGATTGTGAATCATGAATAAGGAGAGTGCCACTCATCATACTATTCTTTTCGTCTTCACTCTTCCTCTTCACGTCCCTGTCCTTGCGGAAGGATTCAAGAATTGATGAATAGAACAAATATCGGTTCCTGAGATATCTGAAATATCCATTATTGATGAAAAGCTCTTCGAAAGATGAAAGGGAACCAGAGTACGCATCGCGTGAATACCAGCCAGAAGGGAGATAACAGTTCTCCCTCACGGAAAAGGAAGAGAGGAAAGTGTTTTCATACCCAAGTTCCGAAGCTTTCTTGCCGACAGCAACAAATAGCGATGCGAGATCTTCCTCTTCATCCCCTTTGTTCCTCAAAAGACCTTCAATAAGCTGATCCAGATTGAGAAATATGAAAAGATCCTCTTCCCTGTTATTCTCAACTACATCAACCAAGCGACTTTTCAGTTCCTCGAGGCCATACTCGCCTTGGGCATAAGCAGAGACTGCCCTGCTCGCTTCATCTGCAAGCGGGTATATATCTATTTTCTTTCCAAGCTCGTTCATCGTTGAAGGATGATTGAAAAGGACTTTCTTCCTGTCCTGAGAATAAGTGGAAATGGCGATAGATGAAATCTGGCAATTCAACAATGCGTGTATATAACTTGTTGCCCATACTTGTCCGAAAAAGAACGCAGTTGATGGTCTGTAGCGATATGTACGCCTTATCAGAGTTGTCATCTTCTCAAGCTGGCTGCTCCTTTCCTTCGGATAGCTTTGGGAGATGATTGACTGGGAATAGACTCCAGTAAAGAGTTCCAGGCTGCCTTTTGACAAGAGCGCCTGGAATGCCATATTGACCTCGGGATGCATCTTCTCGAAGTATTTTATCAAAGGTGCAGACTGATAGAGTGAAAAACGTACCGAAGTATCTGAATAGATCCATCTGATAAGAGGTTGATAACAGAGGGAAAACGCCCGTTCGAAAGCGGGCGCAGGTGTTTTTTCAGAAAGCGTCGAGTACATTCCTATGGCAATGTGCATAGGCGCTTACCTCTTAAGAATACATTTCTGGGGGCAGATCTCGACTGCCTTGTCCCCATTAGCCATATCCTTTGAATAATCGACAGAAGAAAGATTATCCTCAACCACGAAAGGAGATGACTCAACCTTGTTCTGGCACAGCCGACATCCTATACAGCCGACTTTGCACTCTTTTCTCACAAGAGCACCTGGTTCATGGTTATTGCAGGCAACTACGTACTTGGCCGAATATGGAATCATCTTGATGACCCCATTCGGACAGATGCGAGTGCATTTTCCGCATCCTATGCACTTCTCCCTGTCAACAACGATATTCCCCTTCTCATTCTTTGATATAGCACCAGCAGGGCATACTGCAATACATGATCCGAGATGAAGACATCCAGCTTTACATGAGTTAGGACCTGAAAGGAGCAATGATGCTGCATTGCAGTCCTTCATGCCTCTGTAATCGTAATCGATGCCTGTGACTTCCGGGTTTCCCTGGCAGAATACGAAGGCAACCATTTTCTCCTTCTCTTCTACCTTAACGCCCATGATCTCTCCCATCTTCTCACTGAGAGCATTTCCACCAGGAGCACAAAGACCGATCTCTGCCTCTCCTTTATAGACAGCCTCAGCATATGCCGAACAACCAGCAAAACCACAGCCGCCACAGTTTGCCCCTGGCATTATAGCCTCCATCTGCTCAAGCTTCTCGGCCTTTTCGACCTTGAGCTTGCTATCTGCAAACGACAATCCCAGACCAAGGAGGAGGCCCAAAACCGCAATTACTATGAAAGCAAGAAATATAGCCATATGATCCTCCCCTTATGCCAAATGAAGATTTACGATCAAGCTCTTGTCGAATGCCATGAACGCCAAAGCCATCAGACCTGCAGATATGAACGCAATCGGAACACCCTTGAAGACAGAACGCACCTCTGTCATCTCAAGCTTCTCCCTGATATTTGACATCAGGATGATTGCCATAGTAAAGCCAAGACCTGCGGCAAGACCTGCAAAGAACGACTCAAGCAGATTGTAATTATTGTCGATTGCGATAATTGCAATACCAAGAACAGCACAGTTTGTAGTAATCAGAGGAAGATAGATTCCAAGTGCCTTGTATAGGGCAGGACTCATTTTCTTTATGACCATCTCAACAAGCTGTACAAGTGCAGCAATAACTAAAATAAAAGCGATCGTCCTCAGATAATCGAGTGCGAAAGGAACGAGAAGGAAGTGGTATACAGCCCAACATACGACAGATGCGATTGCAGTGACGAATGTGACAGCTATTCCCATTCCGATAGCACTCTCGCTGTTCCGTGAAACGCCGATGAACGGACAGAGCCCCATGAACTGTACGAGAATGAAGTTCTGTACGAAAATGTATGTTACTAGAATTCCAATATAGCTCATGCTTTTGCGCTCCTTGCACTCTTCCACTGGAAGAACGCCTTAAGATAACCCATGACCAGAAGAGCACCAGCTGCAAGTGTCAGCACCCTCACAGGTGACTCAGAAAGTCCGGGGATAGTGATTACTCCATCAAAAGATCCGATCGGGAAAAGTGTAATGGTTCCAGCTCCGAATATTTCCCTTATAAGGGCGATAAGAGAGAGCGAGAGTGTAAAGCCAATTCCCATTCCGATTGCATCGAGAGCACTGTCAAGAACTGTATTCTTGTTAGCAAAAGCCTCAGCGCGCCCAAGAATAATGCAGTTCACAACTATCAGAGGGAGATAAACTCCAAGAGCTGAATAGACTGATGGAACAAAAGCATGAAGGACCATCTCAACGATCGTAACGAACGATGCGATAACAACGATATAGGAAGGTATTCTGATCGTATCGGGAATAACCTTGCGCAACATCGAGATTACAATATTTGAGAAGAACAAAACGAAAAGAACGCTCGCGCCCATACCGAGTGCGTTTGACACCTGAGTGGATACACCCAATGTCGGACACATTCCAAGCATGATTATGAATGTAGGATTTTCCTTGAAAATACCCTTTTTCAGTTCATACATATGGTTTGCCATATCATACCTCCATGCCCTTTACATAAGATGAACCGTTGGCAAGGGCCTGAGACACCCCGTTGAACGTGACAGATGCACCAGCAACAAGAGAAGGATCATCCAGATCATTCCTGCTTGAAGGAAGTGGAGTATCGCCTCCCAACCCAGTAAACATCTCCATGTACCAAGGTTCCTCAGCCTTCTTTCCAAGTCCAGGAGTCTCGCTATTGCCCATCATCTTCGCAGCGATGAGAGAACCATCGTTAAGAAACGATGCCATGATCGTGAAGCTTCCGCCATATCCAGATCCGACAAGCTCAAGCTCATAACCTACAACTTCATCCCCGTCCTTGATTTCCATGACACTCAGGATATTGCTGTCTGTAGATTCTAGTTCGTTTCCAAGCTCATAGCCGCCTGATACCTCAGAACGTGCCTCTATTGTCTCATTGAGGATGTTCTGTGCGATCTTTGGGGCTGTTATGCTGTTTATCACACCACAAAGTCCTGCAGAGAGAGCACAGATCAGGAAAAGGGTAATTCCAGTTTTCACTATGGTTTTCATGCCTTCTCCTCCTTCTTTTCCTTAACAAACCCGAATCTCTTCGGACGAACAAACCTATCAATCGTAGGGGTTACAATATTCATCAGGAGTATAGCCAGTGAAACACCCTCAGGAAGACTTCCGAAGTACCTGATGAGGAACGTGAAGAATCCGCATCCGATTCCAAAGATTATCTCGCCTTTCTTTGTCGTAGGGGTTGTAACCCAGTCAGTTGCCATGAAGAAGGCACCAAGGAAGAGACCACCTGTGAAAAGAGGATAGAGAACCTCTCCTGAAAATAATCCCAAGCCCCTAGGTACTCCACCAAATATCCAGGAAAGAATTGCAAACGAACCGAGGAATGTGACAGGAATATGCCATGTGATGATCTTTTTGAAGATCAGGAACAATCCGCCTACGAGAAGTAGAAGAGCAGATACTTCCCCGATACATCCTCCAATATTTCCCACAAAGGCATCTATCGTGTATGGAGAAATGCCTAAAGAGGAAGAAAGGCCAGATGCTAGTGAGGATACTGGCATGTTCACAGAAGAAAGGAGTTCGCTGTTGGAAAGTCCCGTATTTCCAGAAGAGACCATCGTCTTGATTGCGGAAAGAGGGGTTGCACTGGTGACAAAATCCACTGAGAGCGCACGAGGAAGGACAAAAGTGCTCATCTGGCTTGAGAAGGAGAAAAACACAAATACCCTACCGCCAAGTGCAGGATTCATCCAGTTCGCGCCTAGTCCTCCGAAGGTCCACTTCACGACAAGTATCGCGAAAACAGATGCGATAATCGGAATGTAAAGAGGGATCGTACTTGGCATATTCATGCCGATAAGTAGTCCTGTGACTGTAGCGGAGAAGTCGTTGAGCGTGAATTTTCCGCTATGCCTTTCCAGCAGATACTCTGTCACAAGGCATGATGCGATCGAGACGAGGAGAACAAGAAGCGCTCTCATACCGAATGCATACACACCCCATAAGGCAGAAGGAAGAAGTGCGATGAGCACATATAACATCGCGCGGTCTGTGCGCAGACTACCATGAATATGCGGGCTTGATGAAACTACTTTCATTTCTTCTTCCTCCCAAGCTTCTTGCCGAGCTTGAATCCCTGAACTAGTGGTATGTGGCTCGGACATGAATATGCGCAACATCCGCATTCCTTGCAATCCATGAGACCCAAATCCATTGCAACCTGATAGTTCCCATACTTGATGTTCCTGAACATCTTGTTAGGCATAAGCCCCATCGGGCAGTGCTCTACACACTTACCGCAAGAAACACATGGAAATGCAGACAGGAGTTCATCCTGGAATGTAAGGACTGTAATACCGCTAGTACCTTTCACTATCGGAGTGTCCTCATCAGAGAATGCAAATCCCATCATAGGACCTCCGGATATCATCTTGACAGCGTCATCCTTCAGACCACCAGCGTACTTGAACAGATCGGATGCTTTTGTACCGATCGGGGCAAGTACGTTCTTCGGGGAGACAACACCCTCGCCCGTGACAGATACAACACGCTCTATCAACGGTTTATGGAATACAACTGCTTCATAAACTGCATAGGTTGTCGAGATATTGGCGACTACAGCACCTGCATCGATAGGGAGCTTTCCGGAAGGCACTTCTTTTCCAGTTACAGCCTTGATCAGCTGTTTCTCATCTCCCTGCGGGTACTTCATCTTCAGAGCAACAACCTCGATAGGATACCCTTTTTCTGCAATCACCTTCTCGAGATGGGCAACCGCATCCATCTTGTTCATCTCAATTCCGATAGATATCTTCTTCGGATTTGTGATTCTCGAAAGGATCATCACACCTTCAACAATACCCTCTGCCCTTTCGAGCATCGAGCGATAGTCACTTGTAAGGTATGGCTCGCATTCGACTCCATTGATCACCAGATCGTCAACGCTCTTTCCCTTGGGTATCATCAACTTGACAGATGTCGGGAACGTGGCACCACCCATTCCCACAACGCCCATGTCCTTTACAAGGGCAAGAAGCTCTTCCGAGCTCATATCCTCATAAGGATAACTTCTAACAAACGGATCCTCGCCCTGGTCCTCATCAACTTTTATCACAAGGCACATGGCATTTCCCCCTGTTGCAAGACGGACAGGACGTACATCGCTGACAACTCCATTCACAGGGCTATGCACATTGGCACTGATGAAAGACGATGACTCTCCGACAAGTTCGCCACGCTCAACCCTATCACCCTTCTTCTTCAGAGGAGTAGCAGGTGCACCGAGGTGTTGGCTCATCGAGAGAAAAAGCTCGCCAGGAAGAGGTAGTTTTTCAATCGGCATGTCTTTAGAAAGACTCTTTCCATCGTTTGGATGGACGCCGCCCCTTCCGAATGTGCTTATACGGCTCATTCTCTTCTCCTTTTAGCTAATTGAATCATTACGATGATACATCCAAAGCTCTTACTTATGCAAAGCTTTCAACCAAGAAATCATGCAAAAGAATACTATATCTAGAAATAGAGAAAACTATATCGATATATTGCTACTTATATATTCACGCCTGCGGAAGGTAGAGAAACCGAATCAGACAAGCTTTCGACAATCCAGTGAATTTCACTAAGACGGGAACTATCTTCTCCATAGCCATAATAATCAATCATCTTTATCTCACTTTTTGTAAACGGAGTACACGTAATGTAGACATTATTGCCAAAATCACGCCAGTGATAGCTCGAATCGTAATATGCACTCTCCAGATATGCTGTCGACGGATTGATGATAATTCCAACTTTTCCATTAACTTCGTCCAATGCAGATTCTAGATCTTGGACAGGAGAACCATCGGCATCGACGCAGGATGCGAAATTGAATTCATCTATCGGATAACGGATCTCGCCTCTTAATAGCGGGCCCAAAAATGTGCGAGGGAAATCATAATAATATGTATATCCGTCTTCCCACATAATATCAAAATTCTTATAGGTTCCCTCATAAGTATAACTTGGAGTAGAAGACCAAATGCTATTGTCGTTTTCATCACGCTCATAAAGGTACAATGTGACATCAACTCCTGTTCCAACGTCTCCACTTCCAATTTCCATTATGAGTTTTCTTGTATCGTCTTCGGTACTGTATTGGCCTGCAACAAGACTTTGATGGCGATCAACACCCCAGATAGGACCATCGATAGAACAAGAAGAAAGAACTAAGAAAGCCAATATAGAAATGAGAATTAAGCGGATACGCATGATGATATTTTAGCATCACGCAGAAAGATAAAGAAACCCCATTCCAAAAGACATCTCAAAGTTTCACCTCAAAAGCACACAGAATTATTGCAAATACCAGATGCTATGAAAGAGAGTTTGACCTCGGATAAACAGACAGACTACAATACTGTTTTATGAACAGATTGTTCCAGTTTGCATTCAAAAAGATCAGCGGAGTGAAGGTTTATGCCCTCGTTGGACGTTCGGGCACAGGCAAAAGCTACCATAGCAAGCTGGTTGCTGCAAAATATCACATAGATCTGATTATCGACGATGGCCTGCTGATCAAGGGAGACAAGATCCTCGCAGGGCGTTCAGCAAAGAACGATCCGAATTTCATCAGTGCTGTGCGAACTGCTGTCTTTGACGATGAGGAACACAGGGATGAGGTTATGGCTGCCCTCCAGAAAGAAAAGTACAAGAAGATCCTCATCATAGGAACAAGTGAGAAAATGATCGGGAAAATCACAAGACGGCTGGAACTTCCCGAGGTTGAGAAAGTACTGCACATCGAAGATATTGCCAGCGAGGAAGAGATAGAAACTGCGATGAGGATAAGGTTTACAGAAGGCAAGCACGTAATCCCTATTCCACCGATAGAGATAACACGCAACTATCCGAAAATTGTATATGACTCCATGAAGATATTCCGTAAGGGCCATAAGAAAGATGCATATGAGAAGACAATAGTACGCCCTGAGTTCTCGCGTCCCGATAAAGAAGAAATCTCAGAGCAGGCGATAACACAAATGGTCAAACATGCAATCGGAGACTATGACCCTGTGATCAAAGTGAAAAAGACGAGAAGGACCAAGAACAGCGATGGGACCTACTCCATTCATGTCACGCTGCAACTTCCGGTGAAACATTACATGACGACGACAATTTCAGATTTGCAGGAATATATAACAGAGTGCGTTGAGAAGTTCGGGGGTATTCTGCTCAAGAGCGTCACTGTTGAGATTGAGGAGTGGGGTTAGGTTTGCGTCTTCTGCGGACTTTCTTCTTCCCCTCTTTGCGCATGACAAGATTATTCTCCCTCTTCTTTATAATTTCCTTCCGCTTCCTTTCCTTCTTGTATCCAAGATCATCAAGAACAAGTGCACTGGCTCTCTCTATCTCATAATTGGGCGGAGTTATGGGATTGATGAATACCTTTATCTCCCTAAACACTTCCCGCATCCTCTCATCGTCCTTCATCTGGTCGATATCCTTGAGCGCGATTACTGGGCGAGCAATAAGGTAGATCATCCTTGCCCGGTCAAGGCCATTGTTCTCTTTTTTCTTCGCCCGCACATCCTCATCAAGCTCAGAGAGTGCTTTATGCATGCTGTCATATTTTATGTAGACGGACAGACAGGGAAGAACATATGCGAGCATCTTGTATTTAACCAAAGAAAGGAATATGTCCTTCGCATATCCGGAAGAAAGGATCTTCATCACCTCCTCGGTGAGCCTAGAAGTGCTCACAAGGGAAAGATATGATGCATATTTTCTCAAGGCAAAGGAGACATTCAGCTTGAACCTGAATCCTGTTGTCACTTGATACTTGATCGCCCTGAGCATCCTCACAGGGTCTTCCCGGAAGGAGTATGAAAGAGGTATCAGAGAACGGATCACCCTCTTCCTGAAATCCTCCATGGCGCCAGTGAAATCTAGTAGTTGTCCGTTTTCCGGATTATAGTAAAGGCTGTTTATGGAAAAATCACGTCTCCTCGCATCCTGTTCGATCGAACCGAAAACATTGTTGTTTCCCTCTTCGAAGTTCTCTTCATCAGACCGGAATGTAGTCACCTCAATGATCTTATCTTCCGAAAAATAAAGATGTACGATCTTAAATCTCTTGCCGATTATGCGGGCGTTCCAGAAGATCTTGGCAACCTGTCTTGGTGAGAGGCTTGTCGCAACATCAAAATCCTTTGGTCTCTTTCCAAGCATCAGATCCCTGATGGCACCCCCTACTACATAAGCTTCGGCACCATGGGCATGGATCTTCCTTATTGCCCAGAGTGTGTCCTTATCTATCTGGCTGTTTCTTATCGGGTGTTCTTTCTGCGAGTATACCTTTGCAACGGGTATCTCTTTTCCATCTTCCGCTTTATATCTTATGAACATCTTTATTACCGAGAATAGTATTGTGTCGTAAGCTGGCTTTTCTGTCCATTACTCCTTTTATGACAAATTCAAAGAAATTGTTAATTTAGAATTGACAAGAGACAGCCACTGTTTCTTTATGTAGGTAATGAAAAAGAAGTAATCTGTCATTCTACTGCTGGCATCTCCAGTTTTCGCCTATAGCCCTTGGAATGTCTCATTCGAAGCCGGTTACACGCTTGGATTGATGAACATGAAAGGCTTACAGCGAGAAGGAAGGTATGAAAACCCCGGGCACGCCTTTGAGGTGGCTGTTCCAGTTGAGTACAGGATAAATGAATATGTCAGCATCTCTTCTGGCATCAGGTATATCGGAAAGAGTTACCAGACGATAAAATACTACGACAGTTCATTGATCAGAGACATAAGAAATGTGAAGCATTTCTTCGAACTTCCACTCTCGCTCCGGATCTCATACGGAAATGAGAAGGTACGTGGTTTCGTATCTGCAGGTGCGTACATAGGTGTCCGGTTCCTTTCAACCGAGATGGGAGGCTTCAATATGACGCTCTTCATGCAGCATCTCGGAATGTCGAACTACTGGGGAGTGCTGGATCTCAATGCGAATGTAGACAATCTGTTTGACGCTGGCATCCTTGCCGAATGCGGAGTGGCCTTCAAAGTAAACAATGCTGATGAGGTATACATCACGGCACGTTATCAATACTCACTTACAGAACTGGAGGAACTATCAGGAAGAGCTTACGCACCGTTATATTGATTCGCTGAGTATCACACTCGGCTATACATTCGCGTTCGGAGGTAACAGATGAGAAAAATCCTACTTATCCTGCTGATCATTCTTCTCGTCATCTTCCCTTCCTGCCGTCCGGAAATTGAGCATGGTGACCTACTCTCCACCCTGCCTCACATTGCTGTGAGCCTGAGGATGGAGCTTCTTCTCACTCAAGACGCCTGATGGCGCCAGTATCAGCGAGCTATCCCCGCTAGCCCAGCGGTTCAGGATGTCTTTACCCTCATCCAGC
>CASFDA010000012.1 GCA_949293335.1 uncultured Spirochaetales bacterium | reverse complement strand
CACCCTTATGGGTCTTTTGATACCTGCTATGTGGACTGTATTCCTGTACTTCCCATTCCTGTTGCCCTCATCCCTGTAGCAGATCCAGTGGGTGTTCCCATACTGATTAAGATCTATTGCGTTGTATCCGCTCCTGAACTTCAGCTTACCGTTCTTCTTTCCTGTCTTCTTGCACTTTTCTGCAAGGGATGCCATATCCTGCTTGATAGAGGAATACACCGACTGGATGAACTTGGCAGGCATGATAAGCTGGCGTTCGACAGCATTGCCGTCCTTATCAAGGGACGTGATCTCCCTTGTCTTTGCATTGAATGTCCTGAAGGAATCGGCATCAAGCGAGATGAGGTAATTGCAGAGCCATCTGCACTCTGTGAAGTAGTGCCAGAGCTTTTCCTGTTCTGTCTTGTTGAGGCATTTCAGGTCGAGCTTCAGCTCAACGCAGAACGGGCGCATCGAGGCATGGCGGATGCGGGTTTCCTTTCCCTTCTCCTTTATCTTATTGTTCTTCAAGATGCGCTCAGATTCATCCATAATTTATTGTATCATATTGAATTGATTTATCCAATGCATCTGGCAATTCATCTTCACCCTGTAGAGGATGGAATCTTCTTGCCAATTTCGGGATAAAAGGTTTGCTTGGAGAGAGTATCTCACATATGGAGGAATGCCATATGTACTATATCTGAAGAGCCATGAGGACAAAAGTAAGTATCTCAAAGACCTTTTCGAGAATGTATATATCAAGGATGTCCTGAAACGCAACCGCATACTGAATGATAAATCTATTCTTGAGGATCTCTTGAATATCATATCATCATCTGTTGGTTCGCTTACAAACCCGACAAAGCTTTCGAATACTTTCCAGAGCGTCAAGCATGTGCAGGTTAATGCAAACACGATCAGCAGATATCTTGATTGTTTTATAGATGCTTTCATTCTATCGAAGGTCTTCCGCTATGATATCAAGGGGAAGAAATATATAGAGACACCACTTAAATACTATTTCTCTGATGTCGGACTTCGCAATGCAAGGCTGAATTTCAGGCAGCAGGAAGAAAATCACATCATGGAGAACATCATTTACAATGAGCTTATAGCAAGGGACTTTGATGTTGATGTCGGAGTTGTCGAATACAACTCAAAGGATGGAAATGGAAAGAAGATTCGTACCCAGTTAGAGATTGACTTCGTTGCAAACAAAGGAAACAGACGTTACTACATCCAGTCTGCGTTCTTTGTAGATGATGAGGCAAAAAGGATTCAGGAGACGAATTCTCTGAACAGAGTAGGGGATTCTTTCAGAAAAATTGTGGTTGTAAAAGATGAGATCATTCCTTGGTATGACGAGAAGGGAATATTATATATCGGAATAGAGAAGTTTCTCCTTGACGAAAAAGCTATTGATAGCTGACAGGTTCAAAAGATATGCACATGACTTTTGCAGAAGGGGCATCTTTCTTCTGCTGTATCCATCCTGCTTGCAAGATGTAGTATCAGCTGATGCCTGTCTTCTACTATCTCTGCATTGATGTATTCATTGAACGTCAGTCAGAGCCTCTCCTGTCAAACAATCAGAGACAAGTGGAATACTTATAAAAATTTTTTAGAAGTGTTGACTTTTTTCTGATCACTTCAAAAAGTTTCTTATAACATATTCATACAAAAGGATGTGTATATGAGAAATATAGCAATAGAGCGTCCATCATACATGGAAAAACTGAAGTCATATACAGGTTCAGACATCGTGTGTCATCACGGGAGTTCGGCATTGCGGAAAATCATCCCTCCTTCTCATGTACAAGGACTGGCTTGAAAAGCAGTATGGGAAAGACTGCATCCTCTATATCAATTTCGATGGTCCTGATTTCATCCTTGACAAGACACTCCGCGCGATGACAGAGGCAATCAGATCTGGAATCAATGGGAAGAACACCCGTTTTCTGCTCCTTGATGAGGTACAGCTGATTGACGGCTGGGAAAATGCAATTAATGCATATTATAGCACGGGACAATATGAGATAACGATCACTGGCTCAAACGCAAGGATGCTTTCAAGTGAATTGGCAACGCTGATCACAGGAAGATATACGGAAATCGAGATGTTTCCTCTGTCATTTTCTGAATACAGGCAGTTCAAGGCGCCTGCAAGCAATAGCAATGAGAATCTATTTGAGGAATACCTTCTCTATGGCGGTTTCCCGATAACAGCGCTACTTGATGAGCCTGAACTGAAAACGAACGTGCTTCAGTCAATCCTTGACAGCATACTCTTTAATGATGTCAGGCCGAAAATCGGTTCGGATGCAAGCAACGACACTCTCAAGAGACTTGTTGCATTCCTCAATGATGCTGTTGGATACCCGGTATCGATGAACAACTTGGAGCATCGGATACAAGATGTACCATGAGCTTATCAGTAAATATATGAGTGCATTCAGAAGTTCATTCTTGTATTACAATGCGGAATTCCATACGGTGAAAGGAGGAGGCAGATTCGGACAGACGGACAAATATTATCCTGTAGATACAGGTCTCGTAGCGTTGACAAAGGGGAATATGAGTGAGAACTATAGTTCACTTCTTGAAAATGCGGTATTCCTCGAACTGAAGAGAAGAGGATTCAAGGTCAGCGTCGGGAAGAACATTGGAGATAGTTCGGAAATAGATTTCATGGCGGTCAAAGGTGCAGAGAAGTTGTATGTTCAGGTCACAGCGACACTGATGGATGAGAATACAAGAAAACGTGAATTCCATGCACTAGAAACGGTGAAGGATAATTTCCCGAAATACATACTATCAATGGATAGACATGATTTCTCCCGTGACGGCATACGAAATATCTATATTCCTGATTTCCTTATCTCTGAGCTGTCAACTACTCCATCATACAAAGGATGAGGCTTCATCATCTTCTGTCAGCTTATTTTCTTTTCTGGTAGCAGAGCCTTTCTGTCCCATCTGAGATAAGATGGATTATCCCGATAAATACAAAGCCACATTTTGCAATCTGATGCTGCATCCTCTTGTTGTCCCTGTGCGTGTCTATCCTGAGTAGTGATACTTTCTCCATTGCGTAATCGACAGCTGTCCTGAGTACGTTCCTGATCTCACCATCGCTTGCTATCCTGTGGATTGTTCCGTATTCGCGGTCAGTTGGCAAGTTCCAGTATGAAGGTTCAATTCCGATAGCGAAATAGAAGAATGCATGGATCGTTCCGCCATCTGTGATCGCATAGAGATTGCCTTCCTCTATGTCGGAGAGGAAAAGTTCTTCTGAAGGGTATGAACCGATCCACTGGTTCATGTTCCCGTCACTTCTCATTCTTTTTTTCGCAATGTCTCTGATCCGCATGATGGCGCTGATGTCATCAGTTTTTGCCTTTCTTATCTCCATATGGCAAAAGTAAACCCCGGAGATGTCTCCGGGGTCAAGTGATTTGTTATACCTCTTCCTTCCAGGCCCTGCCGTAGTAGGAATCAAGATAAAGCTGCTTGATCTGACTGATGAGAGGATAGCGTGGGTTGCTTCCTGTGCACTGATCGTCGAAAGCCTTTACAGAAAGGTCATCAACAGCTGCGAGGAACTCAGCCTCATCAACACCCCATTCCTTGATCGAGGATGGGATCTGAAGCTCTTTCTTTAGCTCTTCGATAGCAGTGATGAGGAGCTCTACCTTCTCCTCAAGTGTCTTTGCATTGAGGGAATTGAGCTTGTCGTAGTTCTTCTGGTCATTCACTTCCATCGAAACGTAGTCAGCAACACGTGCGTACCTGCTTATGACAGAAGGATACTCGTACTGTGGGAAGGCCGCCTGCTTCGTCGGTTTGTCATTTGCGTTGAAGCGGATGATATTCGTCAGAAGAAGTGCGTTTGCCATTCCGTGTGGAACATGGAACCTTGCGCCAAGCTTATGAGCCATAGAGTGGCAGAGACCGAGGAATGCATTCGAGAACGCCATTCCTGCCATTGTCGATGCATCGTGCATCTTCTCTCTTGCCTTCTTGTCTGTACCGTCCTTGTATGCACGTGGCAGGTACTTGAATACGATCCTGGCTGCTTCCAGACTCAGTGCATTCGTGTAGTCTGTGCTCATAGATGAGACAAGAGCCTCGAGTGCGTGTGTGAGTACGTCAACACCACAGGCTGCTGTCAGTCCCTTTGGCTGTCCCATTGCAAGCTCACTGTCGACGATTGCCATGCTCGGGGTGAGTGCATAGTCTGCAATTGCCCACTTCATGCCAGTCTTCTCGTCTGTGATGATTGCGAATGGGGTGACTTCGCTTCCTGTTCCACTGGTGGTAGGAATACATACAAGCTGTGCCTTCTTTCCCATGTTCGGGAATGCATAGATCCTCTTGCGGATATCCATGAAGCGGAGAGCAAGACCCTCGAAATTTACTTCCGGATGCTCATAGAGGAGCCAGATGATCTTTGCAGCATCCATCGGTGATCCACCGCCGACTGCGATGATCGTATCAGGATTGAAAGCATTCACAAGCTGCATGGCCGTATTGATCGTTCCGAGAGTCGGGTCTGGCTTGACCTGATGGAACACTTCGCACTCGACTCCGATCTTGTCGAGCTCATCTGTGATCTTGTCGATCATGCCTGAATTGAAGAGGAAGCTGTCTGTGACAATGAATGCCCTCTTCTTGCCTTCGAGCTCCTGAAGAGCCACAGGAAGACAACCATACTTGAAATAGATCTTTGGCGGCAACTTGAACCAGAGCATGTTTTCCCTCCTCTCTGCAACTGTCTTCACGTTAAGAAGATGCTTCGGGCCCACGTTCTCGCTGATCGAGTTGTTTCCCCATGAGCCACAGCCGAGTGTGAGAGACGGCTCGAGACGGAAGTTGTAGATATCTCCGATTGCTCCCTGGCTGGCAGGCATATTGATGAGAACCCTGCTTGTCTTCACTGTCTTGCCATAGTTGTCGATCTTGTCCTGCTCTTTCTCGTCAATGTAGAGGACGGATGTGTGTCCGAAGCCTCCCAGAGCGATGAGCTGGGCTGCCATCATGCATCCCTCTCCATAGTTGGAGCATGAGTACATGCCGAGAACTGGAGAAAGCTTTTCATGTGCAAATGGTTCTGCTGCCTTTACTTCCTTTACTTCTCCGATGAGTACCTTCGTGTCCTTAGGTACTGAGAAGCCAGCGATTTCAGCGATCTTGTATGCAGGCTGTCCTACGATCTTTGGATTAACAGTTCCTCTCTGAGGATCAAGAATGATCGGGCTGAGCAGTTCCTTCTCTTCCTTTGTCAGGAAGTGTGCTCCCTGTTCCTTGAGCTCTTTCTTGACTTCGTTGTAGATGTCCTTGTGTACGACAAGAGCCTGTTCGGATGCACAGACAACGCCATTGTCGAATGTCTTGGACATCAGGATTGATGCGACGGCCATCTTGATGTTGCAGCTCTTGTCGAGAAGTGCAGGTGTGTTTCCTGCTCCGACTCCAATGGCTGGCTTTCCTGATGAGTATGCGCTCTTGACCATGCCAGGACCGCCTGTTGCGAGGATGAGGTTCACGAGAGGATGGTGCATCAGGTAGTTTGTCTTCTCCATCGTAGGTTCTTCGATGAAGTCGATGATGTGCTCTGGAGCACCTGCCTGTACAGCTGCCTCAAGTACGATCCTTGCAGCATCGCATGTGCATTTCTTTGCCCTCGGATGTGGACTGAAAATGATGGCATTCCTTGTCTTGAGTGCGATAAGTGACTTGAAGATGGCGGTACTTGTCGGGTTTGTCGTAGGAATGATTCCGCAGATGACTCCCTTCGGTTCTGCAATCTTCTTGATGCCGAATCCCGGGTCATCCTCGATGATTCCGCAAGTCTTCTCGTCCTTGTACTTGTGGAATATATACTCTGCGGCGAAGTGGTTCTTGATTACCTTGTCTTCGATGATGCCCATTCCTGTCTCTTCGACTGCGTCCTGTGCAAGCGATATACGCGCATTGTTTGCGGCAATGGCTGCGGCGCGGAAGATGGCATCTACCTTTTCCTGTGGATAATTAGCATAGATCAGCTGGGCTCTTTTGACCCTTTCGATCTTCTCCTGGAGTTCCTTCTGTCCAGGGAACAGCTCGGTTTGTTCTGCCATGTGAGGTTCTCTCCTTATTGAATCGATATTTTTTTATCTTAATCGATATTTTTTGTCAATATACATTGCCCTAAAGTTCATCTTAACATCATTTTCTTCATACGAATAGAAATAGAAGCGAAATGACAGGATAAAGCAGGAGAATGAGTAATTCGGCATATGAGAGTCTAGCCTTGGGAGAGATAGTCTCTTCGCTGTTAGTCTCAAGTGAAGAGGAAAAACGCCTGAATAGATTCTTGTCTTCGCTTTCCGAGAATTTCTTCTGGAACGAAAAGAAGTATGAAAGAGCTGTCCCCAGAGAAGAGGGGAGAACAAAGCGCCTTGAGATGGCAATAGAGAGAGCCACCATGGAAGAGAGCGAGAGGAAGTTCCTCATTCCTTCTCTTATGGAAAGCCCCGTGATCGGGAATGAAAGGATATGGAAAAGCACCTCTCCTTTTGGCGTGATGATGGATGAGAACATCGATGCAATAAAGAGCATGATGTATGAGGAGACGAATATCCTCCTTCTTTCCATCTTTATGAAGAAAAGGGAAAGGACAAGGAAGGCGGAGAGCACTTTCAGATCTTTCTCCATTCCGATTGCAAGTAGCGCAGAAAGAAGCAGCAAGGCTCCCCTTAAATCAAATGCATAATGTATTTTCTCGTATTCTTCATGTTTTATCACCGGCAGATGATATGAGATATATGCGACAACCCCTGATGCGAGAAGTGAGAATATCAAAAACGGTGTGAGCAGTGACAAAAGGCCGCGTCCTATATATACAGATGCGAGCAAGAGCTGCACAGAGGCGCTTAAAAATGCACCGACTGCTGATGAAGAATACCTCGATATGTATTTTTTCCCTATCTTCATCACCACATACATCCCGAGTCCGCTGGCGAAGGTGGATGAGAGGGAGAAGATGAAGAAAGGGGAGAAGAGTGTTCCTGAAATATAGGAGCCGAGGATACTCTTGTACAAAAGCAGGAGCATATAGCGCGGGAAAGTGAGGATGTCTATCGCCATCAGTACAGCCGCATTTGCAAGGCCCAGCCTGAAGAATGGAAGGATTTTCGGTACAAGCGCATCGAAGAAAGCGAGACAGAGAGATAAAGATGCAAGGTATGAAAGATCGTCAGAATGAGATTTCATCCACATATCCTCCATCGTCATTTGTCGTTTCTATCAGGATCCTGTTCGGCAGACAGCATATCGCATTCCCGATCTTCATGGTGAGGCATGTTTTTTCCGGGCATGGTGATGAGATTATCCTCACATCGTTATCCTTTATCTCTACCACAGTCTCTCCAAGAGGGCCATGGAAAGAAAGCATCCTGTCTTCTGAAAGGGGATAGATATAGCTCTTGCCATCTGCATCGATTCGCACGCTTTCCCCAGTCCCCCCTCTCTGCAGAAATGAGAGTGAGAGGAGAAACAGCAGAAAGAAAATGAAGATATCAAGGAGACGTAGCTTTCTCATCAATAGAGATTATATGAAAAAGCGGGATGATGTTGGAGATTTTGTGTTTCTCCTGACCGTTTTGTTTACTTATGCCGAATGTTATAGATATCATTTCAGGCATGAGTGAAAAGCTGATCTATGTGGTCGAGGACCACGATGTTATAAGAAATGGTGTTGTGCAGTATCTGGAACTATCAGGATACCAGGCAAAGGGGCTCGCTACTCTTGAAGAGGCAAGGGATGCATTTTCTCAAGCGGTTCCTGATATGCTTATCCAGGATGTCATGCTCCCAGACGGCGATGGCTTTTCATATGTCAAGGAAGTCAGGGCTGAGAACCTCAGGCTGCCGATCATCTTCATGACAGCGCGCATCGACGAATCAGACAGGATAATGGGATTTGAACTCGGGTGTGATGATTATGTGACAAAGCCTTTCAGCCCTAAAGAGCTCGTGCTCAGGGTTCAGGCGCTCTTCAGGCGTGTCGACGAAGGTGGAAGCGTTAGGGAAAAAGGGAATGTTTATGTCCTTGGCGAGAGCGAACTCAAGATCGATGAGAGCGAGCACAAGATCTATCTGGACGGAGAGGAGCTGATCTTCACCGCAGCAGAGTGGAGGATAATGACATACCTGACATCAAATAGTCCGAACCTCATCTCAAGGGCCCAGATACTCGAAGAGTGCTTCGATTATAGCTTTGAGAGTTATGAACGTGTCGTGGACACTCATATAAAGAATATCAGGGCAAAATTGAAGAAGGAGTCTTGGATAGAGACTGTAAGGGGCTATGGCTACCGGTTCGCAGGAAAGAGAAAGGAATCCTGATGCGCAAGAACTATATCCGTCTCTTTTTCTCGATAATTTCTATCGTCATCATTGTCATGATCGCAGAGATCCTCGTATTTGTGGTCTCCAGCGTCATAATCGATAAGAAATGGAAGGAGAGGATATTCGAACAGTACATGATCTCATTTTCAAACCGTGTTGCGGAAATGGGTAATGAGATGACTTCATATGATCTCTTCGCAAGTCTGATGGAGATGGCTCCCGACAGGATAAGCGGAGTCATCCTCCGCGACAAGGAAGGGCATGTCGTGCTGTCGATGGGACGGACAAGCAGGGGTGAGTACATCCCTCAGGTAACTAGGGATACTGTCTCAGGGAGCGAATTCAGGACTGACAGCATGCGCGTTCCGGATGAGTTCTCGATTTCGGTCAATTCCTCCCAGAACGTCGAGAGGGAAAGCGTGCAGAAACCACAGGTCGTCTTCGAGGCGACGACATATCGTGATGGCAGGGACATAATGATCCAGAATATAGACATCCGGCCATCAGGTCTTGAAGGCAAGGAAGTCATTGAGCTTCCTGAGGGAATGTCTGAAAGCGAGATTGCTGGAACAATAATGTTTGTTGAGGATGGGAATGTAACAGGATTTCTCGACATTGTCGTATTCGATCTCAATTTCTATGGTCCGACGAATCTCCTGATCCATCTTATCTCTTTTGTATTCATCCTGTTCCTACCTGTTGCACTCCTTTTCACTCTGATCTCCGGGTATATCGTCAGCAAAAACAGCAGCAAATCGATCAACGAAGTGAACAATGCGCTTTCTTCCCTTGCAAATGGTGAATACGATGTGCACCTGGACTATAACATGCTCAAGTCAGATGAAAGCATGGAGATAGCAAAGAGCATATCTTCCCTCGCCAGGGATCTTTCCCGTCATAGCCAGTCAAGACGCGAATGGTTCAAGAACATCTCTCATGACCTCAATACTCCAGTTACTGGCATGAACCTCCTTCTTTCAGGGGCCGAGGACGGTGTATTCCCGATTGACCGTAATCTGATAGAAAGTGTCAAGAAAGAGAATGATACTCTCATGTCGCGTATAAGTTCAGTCAGCTTCTATTCAACACTCCAGGACAGGGGAAAGGACATGAAGAAGAGGAATATTGATGTCCTGGAGCTGGCCGATTCCCTTCTTTCAGGAAGAAGCATTGTCCAGTTCTCCGCAGAAGATGGCCTTTCCTTCGATGGCGATTACGCGCTCTCAGAGAGGGCAATTAAGGAAGTGCTTGATAACGCGGAAACATACAGGAAGGGTGGTTCAGTTCGCTGGGTTGTGACAAAGGAAGGGAATTTTGTGGTGATGAGGATATCCAACGATGGAAAGCTTCCCTCTCCACGGCCCCAGTTCTTCGAGCCATGGGCCCGTGGGGACAGTTCGAGGCATGAGGGCGGTTCTGGACTCGGCCTTCCGATATGCTACCAGATAATGAACCTCCATGGAGGGGATGTATCCATTGATGAGAATGGAAATACAGTTACTGTAACCCTCCGGTTTCCGCTATGAGGGAGCCATCTTTTCTCAGCAGCTTTATATTCCCGTCATTCCATAGTGCGTAACTGCCTCCATAGCTGTCCTTCGGAATCGAGATCGAACCGGGATTGAGATAAGTTATCCCTTCTTTCTGGTAGAGTTTTGCCACGTGCGTGTGGCCTGAGAAGAAATGAGTGATTCCCTCTTTCCTGATGTTCTCCTCGTTCCATATATGTCCGTGGGAGAGCAGAATCACAGATTTGCTGTCATATACCATTGCTGTCTCTGAAAGGACTGGAAATGGAAGCACCATCTGATCAACTTCAGCTTCACAATTGCCACGCACTGAGATGATCGGACACTTGATCTTTGAAAGGTCTTCGATGACACCTTTTGGATTATAGCCAGCTGGAACATCGTTCCTCGGTCCGTGATAGAGAATGTCTCCAAGAAGTATCAAGAGATCTGGCTTTTCTCCCTCTAGTCTCTCAAGCAGGAAGAGAGAAGAATCCCTCTTCCCGTGGAGGTCTGAAAAAACAAGAGCTTTCATATGTACTTGATCATGCCTTCGCTTGCGCGGATTCCTGATGCCCAGGCACCAGTTATTCCTCTGCTTGTTCCTGCACCGTCACCTGCGAAGAAGACACCTTCTGCAACCTGGAAGTTCTGATCCTTGTAGTCAGGCTTGTTCGCATACAGCTTGATCTCAGGGTAGTACATTATTGTCGATGGATGCAGGATTCCTGGAACGATCGTATCGAGGTTCTTCATTGCAGACCAGATGTACCTGAGGATCTTGCTTGGCATTGCGAGGGAAATGTCAGATGGGCAACAGTCAGCAAGGCTTGGCCTGAAGTCATAAAGATCATTGTTGAAAGTGCTTTTCTTGCTTCTGCTTCCAAGTCGGAAATCTCCGACTCTCTGCATCAGCGGTTTTCCTCCACCCATCAATGTCGCAAGAAGGCCAAGATGCTCAGCGAATTCCTGTCCCGATGCAAGAGGTTCTGTGAACCTGACTGTCTTGAGGATTGCAAAGTTCACAAGCCCGTTGTTCTTGTGTTCGTCCTGCTTGAATGCATGCCCGTTCACCGAGTACCAGATGTCGCCTCTGGCGGTCGCGTACTTTTCCTTGACGACATGCGCATTCCCGCTGTTGGTGCAGAACGTCCTCACCTTTTCCTTGAAATAGAATTTCGGATCGTAATAATCCTTGACTATCGGATAATGCTCAAGCCTTGTTTCGACCCTTATCCCGATGTCTACAATATTGTCTATATATTCAATGCCAAGCATTCCCATCACGTTCTGGAGGAAGTGGAAACCCTGACGGCCTGGAGCAATCAAGATTGTCTTGTATCCAAGCTCCCTCTTGTCTGTCTTGATCGTCTTGTTGACATTGTCTATCTCAAGCATCTCTTCGCCAAGCGAGAGTTCGACTCCCTTCTCTGTGAGCTCTTTCTGAAGTTTCTTTATGAGCTCAAGGCCTCCATCTGTACCGAGATGTGTCTGCTTGATGTCTATAAGTGAGCAGCCAAGTCTTGTTGCCCTGCTTTTATATATCTCGATGTTTGTCCTGGGCATGATCTCCGGCTTGAGGAACTTTGTAACCTCATCCAGATACTTGTTTGCAATATCTTCTTCCCAGTACTCCAGGGGAAAGCCGATCGGGAATGTAAAATTCATCTTGCAGTCGTTTCGCATTCCTCCAGTGCTGTACGGCCTTTTGTCGAGCATCAGGATCTTCTTGTCCTTTGTCTTTTCAGCAAGGGAAAATGCCGCGCCCATCCCTGCTGGGCCCGTTCCGACTATAATCACATCATAGCTTTCCATCAGTCAAATCCTTATCTAGCATAGCATATATATTTTAGCAGATTGTTTGAATACACTTTAACGCAACTTTATCACGGAATCGGCAAGAAGACTCTATCCTCTGCAGGGTGGAGATGAATTGCCGGATGTATTGGATGAATCAATTCGATATGGCGCTATCATCGGCTATTGTTTTTGACATTCATTTTTCGCTTAAATGAAATGTAACTAATGAAAAGTTAATTTGAGTATTAAATCAAACAATATATTATTTCATTTGTATAAATCCGAATTTGGATTATAATACAAGCATGAAATATATGGATGTAAGGGAAGCGAGCAGACGCTGGGGCATAACGGACAGGAGAATCAGGATTCTCTGCAACGAAGGAAGGATAGATGGAGCTATCAAGCTCGGGTGGTCATGGACCATTCCCGCTGATACTCCCAAGCCTAGGGACGGACGTATCCTCAGGCACTTCAAGAATCTTGATATACGCCAGGGCTTTGTTGACGTCGATCGCCTCAGCGCGCTTTCCGAGGAGTTCCCCGTCTCTTCGTTCAGGGAGACGAAGGCGTTTGAGGAGATCATCAAGTCTACTCTGATGTATTATCTGTTCATCTATAATAAGAATATTGCAGAAAGCCAGATCGATGAGGTTTTTTCTGGCCGCCTCTGTCCGGAACTGTCACTTGAAGATCATCTCCTCATCCTTTCCTTCCGTTCAAGCATGAGAGCGCTCTCTTTCATGAAGGATGAATGGACAGAGAAGGACATCAAGAATGAGTACCGTGTCTTCATGCGTTCAATTGATGATAATGCAGATGGTTACAGGATAGGCTTTTCCCGGAATGCTGTAAGGGGAAAGGACAAAGTGCGTGTCGATGTCCAGATGGAGACTCTGATGACGCAGTATGAGTCCTGGAAGGCCCTCCATCCGTTCATTTCTGCAGTGATGCTCTACGGGGAGATGGAAAGGATCGAGCCTTTTCCCGCATATTCCTCGATTCTTTCATACCTTTTGATGGCAGGCGAGATGATGAAGGGCGGGATACTTCCTCCTGTGTTCTCTGTGGATTTGTGGGAGGAGCTGAGGGGGTCTGCATTCATCGCATATTCGCGTGGAAATTACAGGGATCTGACTTCGTTCTTGGAAAAGAGGACATACGAATCTTACGAGATGGTACGGCGCGAGCTGGAAAAATGAGGATCCCTGCCTCTTTTTTGCTTTCTTGCCAAGAATCCGGGAGGACATTAGAATTCATTGGAAGACTCCATAAGGTGGAAAACATGCTGAGAGCTGGCGAAGATTATTTGGAAGCGATATTGTCAATAGAGAAGAAACAGGGACACGGTGGTGTGAGGATTACAGATGTGGCGCATAACCTCTCTGTGACAAAGCCAAGCGTGATCCGGTCGATCAAGGCGCTGATGAAGGATGGTTATGTAAATCAGGAAGCATATGGCGACATCTACCTCACAGAAAAAGGCCGGCTGAAAGCATCCCAGGTACTGAGCCGCCATACGACAATCAGGAAATTCCTCATTGATGTCCTCGGCGTCGAGGAGGAGCAGGCAGATAGAGATGCCTGTAAGATCGAGCATGTGGTTTCCAGCGAGACGATGGAGAAGCTGTCCTCCTTTGTCGCTGAAGAGGAAGGGAAGAGGGGCTGATCGATGCATCTATATATATTTGACATCGGAGAAGTCCTGCTCATGAAAATCCGCACTATCCGGCAGATTGCAGAATACTATCATCTGGACTACAGGAAACTGAGGGAAGACTACTTTCTTTACGAAAAGCCATTGATGGAAGGTTATCTGGCGCCATGGGACTATTACCACCATCTGGAGGTCAAGTTCGGTATTTCATTCCACAGCGATCCGTTCAAGCGCTTCTTTTCTCCAGAGCTGAACAGGAATGTCCTTTCTTTTGCAAGCGCCCTCAAGAAGAGGGGAGAGAGGATCGTCATCGGATCAAATACATTCTCTCCTCACTGGGAGATCATATTCCAGCGCTACAGGGAAATCCCGCTTCTTTTTGATGAGCTCTACGCATCTCATGAAATTCATCGCGTCAAACCGGATGTGTGTTTCTTCGAGTACATACTTGAGCGCGAGGGCTTCGAAAGCGGAGATTCGTTCTTCATCGATGACAGGAAAGAGAACATCGATGGCTCTTCTTCCCTTGGAATAACAAGTTACGAGTACCATGGCGATGACGAAGAGCTGGAGGTGTTTTTGCAGCTCTGATCATACCAAATCCGCCCTGCCAGGCGCATAGATACATCAAAAACAGGTGCCAGCTGACACCTGATCTTAAATATATCAATGGCTATCTTTGATGAGAGAAAATAATTGGAAATTCATTAAATTATAATTTCTATCTTATTTTAAAATCAGAAATTAAGTTTATCCAATGCTTCAATGCTATTCTCTATTGGTTCAGGCAATTTCACCTTGTTGTCAAAGACCTTCATATCCTTGAATGCTGTTCCAGTGATAAGTATTACGGCAGAAACATCCTTTCCGTACTTTTTCTCAATCCTGTCCCTGTCTTTCAGGAATCCTGCATATGATGCGCTGGATGCGGGCTCTGAGAAGATACCTCCTTTTGCGAGCATGAATTCCGCATCGATTATCTCTTGATCGCTTACGCAAACTGCCCTGCCACCTGTCTTCCTGATGTATGAGACAGCCATCCGTCCTGCAGCCGGCATGTCCACACTTATGCTGTCTGCTATTGTCGACGCGCTTATGGGGGCATATATCCCGCTTTCAAGCGCACGGGCAATCGCATCTGATTTCGTGCTCTGGACAGCGATTACCTCCGGAAGCTTATCTATAAAGCCTGCCTTCTTCAGATCCATGAATCCCTTGATGACACCAGAAATGATGCAGCCATCTCCGACTGGGACATAGACAACGTCAGGACACCTCTGGCCGAGGTCGTTGAAAAGCTCTATCGATACGCTTTTCTTCCCTTCGATGGTAAACGGGTTGTAGGCTGTGTTGCGGTTAATTCCTCCGTGTCTCTTCGTGTACTCGATGGAGAGCATGAATGCATCGTCATATGTTCCGTTGACAGGTACAACGTGAGCACCATAGAGTATCGACTGCATCAGCTTGTTCACTGGTGCAGTCTTAGGAACAAACAGGACGATATCGAGAGAGAGGCTTGCCCCGACTGCGCTCATTGCAGCTCCCGCATTTCCTGTGGATGCCAGAACGATCTTCCTTTCTCCTCTCAGGAGGGCCTCTTCTCCCACAAGGTAACTGGCCCTGTCCTTGAATGAGCCTGAAGGAAGTAGCGAATCAAGTTTGAAGAATGCATTCTCAAGGCCAGAGAGCCTCTTGTTCCTGACAAGAGGAGTAGGGCCTATTTTGTACTCGTCCGAGTGCGTGACAGAGATAGGATAGAAGTCCTCCTTGACTGCCTTTCCTCTCTTCTTCGCCTTCTCAAGTGCCGCATCATCGAGCTCAATTCTAAGAACGCCCTTTATGAATGAGGAGCCATCATTCTCCTTCTCGCACTCCGGGCACAGATACATGAAGTCTGAGGAATCGTATTCTCTGCCACAGTCTGAACAAACGTACTTATAACCCATACTCCACCTTCAAGATTAAAGTTCTTCAACGAGTCTGTTGAAGTCATCTATCATACTGTCGATCTTCTCTGTCAGAAGAGGCAGCTCTTTCCAGTAGTTCCTGTCGTACCACTGCCTGTTGAGTTCTTCGTATGTCTTGCCCTGCTGTTCGACCCATGTGTAGTACTTGAGGTTGTGGATCCTGAGCCTATCGTAGTATCCGAGCTCAAGCGCATTGTCGATCCTCTGATGCAAGAGGCTTGATGCGTGTACCTTTGCTGCCTTGACAGGTGTGAATGCACCTTGTTCAGAAGTAAGCTCAGCAAGACGAGAAGTATACATCACGGAGCTGTCCGTGAGGATAGTGAATACTACATCGTCCTCATCCATCTCGTAGTATCTTGCCATCTTGATGGATGCAAGGAGGTTGCCGATTCCTGAAATGCCGAAGAGCTCGAGGTTCTTTATGTCCTCGTCCTTCACGCCACAGGAGGAAAGGTAATCCTTTCCATTTTCCTCATTGAAGAGCCTGTATATGTCCATGCAGTCCTGATCATCGATCGAGAGGACCATATCTGTGTTCTTGACATTGTGGATCCAAGGAACGTGCTTGTCTCCGATTCCCTCGATCCTGTGTGCTCCGAATCCATTTCTCAGGAGTGTCGGGCACTGCAGGGCTTCTCCTGCTCCGATCTTGATGTTCGGATAGACATCCTTCAGATGGTCTCCTGCCGCAAGTGTTCCTCCTGAACCGGTTGAGGATACATATCCTCTGATGTTCTCTTCCTTGACTCCGAGGTTCTTCAAAACTTCGATGATCGCATCTCCTGTGACCTCATAGTGCCAGAGGTAGTTCTCGAACTGCTCGAACTGATTGAAGATCACGATGCTGTTGCCCCTTTCGCTGTTGAGCTCATGGCACTTGTCGAAGATTTCCTTTACGTTCGACTCGCATCCTGGGGTAGCGATGATTTCCCCTGCGACGGTCTTGAGCCAGTTGAAGCGTTCCTGACTCATGTCCTCCGGAAGGATAGCTATGCTCTTGCATCCGAGGAGTGCTGAGTTGTATGCGCCACCCCTGCAGTAGTTGCCTGTGCTCGGCCAGACCGCTTCCTGCCTTACTGCATCGAAGTTACCGCTCACCAGAGCAGGTGCGAGGCAGGCATAAGTGGCACCCACCTTGTGCACTCCGCATGGGAAGTACTTGCCGGCAAGTGCGATGATACGTGCCTTTGTTCCAGTGATTTCCCTTGGGATCTCGATGTAATTGACACCAGAAAAGAGGCCACCCTTTTCCTTTGGTTCGTTGTGCCAGTTGATCCTGTACAGGTTGATAGGATCGACATCCCAGAGTCCGACATTCTTCAGTCTCTCAAGCACCCATGGCTTGATTTTGGAGGGATCCTTCATTTCCCTGAATGTCGGCAGTACGATGTGCTTTTCCTTGCACCTCTTTGCGTTCTTGAGGATGATGTCATCCTTCTTCTCTAAATTGATCAGCATTGTTCCTCCAAAAGGTCCGGCTCTTTACTGAGCTTCACCCTTCCATTCTTGAGTTTTATGATTTTTCCATTCCTGATGGCATATTCTAGGCTGTTTTTGAAAAGCTTTTCCACCTGGCTTCCTTTCTTTTTGTATCCCATGACACACTTGAACTTCTCAAGGAGAGCTTTCTGGGTGAGAGTGCTTTCCCCGTTCAATGAATAGAGGAGTGCATATGCGCCCTCAGATGGTGGAATCTGATAGGAATACCTGACCTTCTCCGGATCATCTGGGGTAGGCCGGAATACCTCCTCTTCTCCTTCCTTGTGGAAAGTATCATCTCTGAAAATGACACTGTTCTCGTTTTTCATTTTCGCAAGGAGGGAGGAGATCAGAGCGTCAAGCCTCTCTCCGATGCGCATGAGGCCATAGCTGTTTATGACACGCTTCTTCAAAAGCTGTTCTGTAATAGGGGCTTCTATTTCGATGACAAGGAGAATTCGCCTCCTCATCTCCCCTTCGTCCCTGACATCTCCTTTCTCTGAAAAGGAAGTGACAGTGTATTCTCCTATTTTTACCATCAATGCAATTGTATGGCCTACTTTTTTCAAAGGCAAGAAAGATAATTTCCACCGCACCCTCTGTTCTTGTTAAAATCGTCATCAATTGGAGGGGACATGTCTTTCTTTGAGGAACTTTCTGAACTTGAGCGTGATAACATTCCGTTTGCAATCGTGACGATAATAAATGCTGAGGGCCGCAGCGCAAGGCATAGCGGACGGATGGCCGTCACGAAAACCGGAAGTTTCGGGACAATAGGAGGAGGTGAGATGGAAGATATTGCGAAAAGGGAGGCGAGGGCGGCCATAGAAGAAGGACGTGGGAAAAAATTGAGGCTTGAGACAGATGGAGGCGGGAAAGTGGATCTGTTTGTGGATGTCGCTATAAAGGATCGTTCGCTGATCATAATCGGCAAAGGGCATGTCGGAATAGCGATTGAAAGAATATTCAAAAGCCTTTCGTGGCATGTGATCTTGCTGGAGCGGAATGCAGGGAAAGAAGATATCCCGTTTTCAGAAATAAACAGGAATACGGCAGTGGTGATCGCGGGAAGTGCGGACTCAACCCTTTCCCGGTATTTCCTGAAGACAGATGCGTTCTATATCGGAATCCTCTCTTCCCGCAGAGACAAGTCAATAATGAAAGACAGGAGGATATATGCCCCTATCGGCCTTGATATCGGGGGAGAAAGTCCTGAGGAAGTGGCCATTTCTGTCTCCGCGGAGATCCTTTCTGTCTTTTACAAGAGAAGTCAGGTAAGCCTGAGAAAATGGAATGAGAAGCTTGTCCTTGTGCGTGGAGCAGGAGATCTTGCGACAGCTGTGATTGTTCGATTGAAAAAGGCTGGATACTCGGTAATCGCCACCGAAATAAAGCACCCTACGGTCATAAGGCGTACAGTGTCTCTTGCGGAGGCCATGTATGAGGAAAAGGCGACAGTCGAGGGAGTGACTGCAGTTCATACAGATGATGTGAGCGAAGTATTGAATCTTATCGATGAGGGATTTGTTCCCATTCTGGATGACCCTGATCTCACAATTCTCTCTTCCATCACTCCGAAAGTCCTTGTGGACGCCACAATCGCCAAGAGGAACCTTGGCACACGGCGTGATATGGCGGATCTTGTCATTGCGTTAGGACCGGGATTCGAGGCCAAGGTTGACGCAGATGTCGTTATCGAGACAAAGAGAGGGCATACCCTCGGACGGATCATCAGGGATGGAAAGGCGATAGAGAACACTGGAATTCCCGGACTGATCGGAGGTTATTCTTCTGAACGTGTAATACGTTCCCCTGCAAAAGGTATATTCAAAGGTCAGCGCAAGATAGGGGATATTGTTGGAAAGGGAGATGTGATTGCGACTGTGAATGGGAAGAACGTGCTGGCGACTATAGATGGGAAACTCAGAGGCCTCCTCCACGATGACCTTCCAGTCCCAGAGGGCTTCAAGATCGCAGACATAGATCCACGGGGAGAAGATGCTGATCATCTCTCGATCTCTGACAAGGCACGGTGCATTTCCGGGAGCGTCCTCGAGGTCATTGACAACTTCATCTCTTCATGAACCCCTTTTTCCTTTCCCTCCGTCGTTCCATAGCTTAGAATGTAGAATCGGAGGGATGAGATGTCCGATCGAATGACAGCAATTCCGTTTTCAGAACTTCTGGAACGAATATTTTCCGAGTTGAGGAACCAGAATAGTGTTTTCTCAATCAGCAAAGAACAGTTTTTTGTTCCCGAGAACAGGAAAGAAAAGATCTTCGGCGAAGAGATTTCATCAGTTCTTGGCCCTGCTGCAGGTCCTCATACGCAGCTGGCGCAGAACATCATCGCATCCTATCTGACAGGTGCGAGGTTCATTGAACTGAAGACCGTGCAGGTGCTTGATGAACTTGTTGTGGAAAAGCCATGCATAGATGCGCGTGATGAGTGCTACAACGTCGAATGGTCTACAGAACTGAAAGTAAGCGAGGCATATGATGAATACCTCAAGAGCTGGTTCGTCCTGCATCTTTTCGACATCCTTTTCTCAAAGGACTGGAAAAAACCTTCCTTCGTGTTCAATGCATCGATAGGCTACAACCTTGAAGGAATAAGGTCAGAAAAGATAGACAGGTACATAGAGTGCATGAAGGACGCATCAGGATCTCCTCTTTTCGAAGAGTATTCTGAAGTGCTTTCCCAATCGATTGAAGATGGCATATTGACAGGTACTGACTTTGAAGGGGAAGAGGACAAGGTAAAGAAGTGCATAGTGAAAATAGGGAAGAAGGTCGCGTCGAGCTTCACTGTCTCAACGATGCATGGCTGTCCCCCTGATGAGATAGAGAAGATCTGCCGCTATCTGATCGAGGAGAAAGACCTGGATATCTATGTGAAGCTCAATCCGACACTCCTCGGCTACAGTGAAGTGAGGAATATACTTGATGGTATCGGCTATGGTCATATAACTCTTTCTGAGAGCGCATTCGAAAAGGATCTCCAGTATTGCGATGCACTCCCGATGCTCAGAAGACTGAAAAAGAGTGCAGACGAGAAGAAGAGGCATTTCGGGGTGAAGCTCACAAATACCCTTTCGAGCGTGAACGACCAGAACATGCTTCCTGGAAAAGAGATGTACATGTCTGGCAAGGCCCTTTTCCCGATATCTATCACGCTTGCTGAAAGGATCTCTGAGGAGTTTTCCGGGACTATGCCAATTTCATACTCAGGAGGGGTCGACAGCAGCAACGCTGGAAGAATATACAGGGCTGGACTGAGGCCGATCACGTTGGCCACTGACCTTCTGAAACCTGGCGGGTATACACGTCTTTCCATCATCGAAAAGGAGATAGAGAAGGAGAACAGGGTAGAAGAGGGAAGGATAAAGCTGGATGAACTTACTGCTCTCTCTGGCTATGCAAGAGAGCAGAAGGGAGAGGTTGACAGGTACATAAGGCCCAAGACTGACACACCACTTCCGTTATTTGACTGCTATGTGGCCCCATGTGTGGAGAATTGTCCGATACACCAGATGATACCAGATTATGTGGCGCTTGCAGGGGAAGGCAGGTATGCGGAGGCGCTGGCTGTAATATACCTTGATAACGCGCTTCCAAATATCACTGGATGGATATGTGACCACCAGTGCCAGAACCACTGCACGAGAAAGGATTACGAGGGACCTGTCAGGATAAGGGACGTGAAGAAGATCGTTGCAGAAAAGGGGAGAGATGAATATCTCGAACAGATATTCGAGGTCCCTGAAGCTGCGCCATACAACATGAAGGCCGCTGTCATTGGTGGTGGGCCTGCAGGGCTTGCGAGCGCATACTTCCTTGCCAGAGCGGGATTTGTCGTCGATCTCTTTGAAAAAGATGACAAACTGGGAGGCGTCGTCTCTTCGACAATCCCTTCTTTCAGGATTCCTGATGATGTGATTGAAAAGGATGTTTCCTTCATAAAGCAGAACGGTGTCAATATCCATCTCTCAAGCAAAGTGACCATAAAGGAACTCAAGGAAAATGGCTTCAAGTTCATTTTCGTTGCAATTGGAGCCGAAAAATCGAAGGATGCGAAAGTTGATGGGAACGGAAAGAAGATGAGCGCCATAAAGTTCCTCCGCGCCCTCAAGGAAGGAAAGGAAGTGGATGCTGGAAAGAGCGTTGTCATTTCTGGTGGTGGAAACACTGCAATGGATGCATCCCGCAGGGCGCTCAGGATTCCGGGAGTCGAATCTGTCACGGTTGTCTACAGGCGGACTGAAAACGAGATGCCTGCAGACTGGGAAGAGTATGAGCTTGCGAAGAAGGAAGGTGTTGAATTCCGTTTCCTCAGATCTCCGAAGAGCATTGACAGAGGGAAGCTGACGATGAAGAAGATCGTGCTCGGGGATCTGGACCAGAGCGGAAGGCGGAGACCTGTCGAAACAGATGAATGTGAGAAGATCGATGCAACGCTGCTTGTAAATGCAATCGGTGAGAGTGTTGATGATGCAGAACTTGAAGCTCTTGGCTATGACGGGGAGGATGAGAATGTCTTCATCGTGGGCGATGCTCTTACTGGACCTGGAACAGTCGTCAAGGCGATCAGGTCAAGCCGTGAGAGCGTTGAAAAAGCGATAGATGCCGTGTACAGCATGCTCGTTGAAGAGGATGGTGATGATGAGGACGAAGAGTGTTCCCATCATCACGGCGATGAGTGCACTTGCGGCCATCACCATGACGATGAATGCACTTGTGATGAAGATGATGAAGAGGATCTGGATGAAGAGATCGATGAGAGTGAGTTCCGGGAAAAGGAAAACGAGTACTTCTCTCACCTGAGAGTACGCAAGAGCCGCATCCTTCCATCCCTTTCTGTTGACGAGAGTGACTTCTTGAAGAGGGAGAGCGAGAGATGCCTGGAGTGCTCATACTACTGCAACAAGTGTGTCGATGTATGTCCGAACAGGGCGAACGTGATGGTGGACATGCGATCATGGGAAGCTTTCCGGGATCCTTTCCAGATAGTGCATCTGGACGCTTACTGCAATGAGTGCGGTAACTGCGCGACATTCTGTCCTCATAGCGGAAAGCCATATAGGGACAAGTTCACTGTATTCTCTTCTCCGGAGAGCTTTTCCGAAAGTACCAATGATGGTTTTTACTGGAGTGGGGAAGATCTTCAAGTGCGCTACCAGGGGAATGTGCTTGATGGTTCTATAGATAAAGATGGGATGGTGGCTGTCGATGGTGCGCCAGCTGAAGTGGCGATGCTGATCGATGAACTTTTCACAAGTTACAGCTATCTTCTGACCAGACTTGGGGAGGAGAGCGTTGAGAACACTGATTAAGAATGTGACAATCTTCAATTCAAAGGATCCTGTTTCTGTAGAAGAGGGTATGGATGTCCTGATCTCTGACGATCTGATCGAAGAAGTTGGAAAGGGACTCGGAAGCGAGGCTGACTTTGTCATCGATGGCAAGGAAAGGATCCTCATGCCAGGGCTTGTATGTGCCCACCATCACTACTATTCTGCCTTCTCGCGGGGAATGAGTCTTCCGAATACAGGTCCTCAGAGGGATTTTATAGAGACACTCCAGAACTGGTGGTGGAAGCTTGACAGGGCCCTTGATGAGGAGAGCATCTATTATTCATCCCTTGTCGCCAGCATGGAGGCAATCAAGGCAGGAACTACATCTGTGGTGGACCATCACGCATCCCCGTCCTTCATAAAGAATAGTCTCAGGACAATCGCATCCGGAATGGAGAAGGTGGGCATACGCGGAATAACGTGTTATGAGATCACAGACCGCAATGAAGGGGAGAAGGAGGTCCTCAGCGGACTGGATGAGAACATATCATTTGCCACATATGTAGATGCGAGGAAGAAGGAAGATCCGAAATACCCGATAGAGGCGATGATCGGGGCCCACGCTCCTTTTACAGTTCCTGACTATGCGCTCAGGCTTATCAAGGAAAGTGTGGAGGAAGTGCACAGGGGCCTGCATATCCATGTCGCGGAGGACAAGTTCGATGTGAGTCACTCCCATGCTGTATACAGGGAGAACATCATAGAGCGCCTATTGAGGCATGGCCTGATAGACAACAAGACACTCCTTGTGCACGGGGTGCATCTCTATCCGGACGAGATCGGCCTGATCAATGAGAGGGATGCATTCCTTGCCCATAATGCCAGATCGAACATGAACAATCAGGTGGGGTATTGCCATAACATAAAGAATGTGAAGAATCTTGTGCTCGGAACCGACGGGTGTGGCGGAAATATGTTCGAGGAGATCAAGATCGCGTTCTTCAAGAACAGGGATGCTTCCCTCGGCTTCTGGCCATCCGATTTCCTTTCTGCCCTGACTCGTGGCAACGACCTTGTAGAGAGGGAGTTCTCCGGTAAGATCAGGCTCGGTAGGATTGAGAAGGGGTATAAGGCAGATCTGGTACTGCTCTCGTACAAGAGTCCGACGGCGTTTGCAGATAGCAATGCAGCAGGCCATCTTGTGTGGGGTATGGGTAGTTCTGATGTCGAGAGTGTAATGGTGAACGGTACTTTAATCTACGATCAGAAGCACTTCCTCCTCCTTGACGAGGAAGAGATATATGAAAAAGCCAGGAAAGCGGCCGGAAAGGTTTGGCTCAAGGCCGACAGTCTGGAGTAAGGAGAAGATAAATGATTGACAGCAAGAGAATCAGGGCACGTGCGGAAGAACTCAGATCCTATACGGCTGAGAATCTCTCGAAGCTTGTGAAGGTCAAGTCCTACTCATCCAAAGAAGAGGATGTATGCCGCCTTATCGAGAAACTTTGCAAGGAAGCTGGTTTCGATGAAGTGAGGTTCGATGGCCTTGGCTCTGTGATCGGAAGGGTAGGCTCAGGAAAGAAGAAGCTTGCTTTTGACGCACATATCGACACAGTCGAAGTCGGAAACGAGAAGAACTGGAACTTCGATCCGTTCTCAGGTGAGATAAAGGATGGCCTTGTATATGGGCGTGGTGCCAGTGACCAGAAGGGTGGTGCTGCTTCGATGATCACAGCAGGCAGGATTCTGAAGGAGCTCGGTTACGGTGGAGAATATACAGTTTACTTTACGTTCACAGTGATGGAAGAGGACTGCGACGGAATGTGCTGGAAGTATCTCATCGAGGAAGAGAACTTCAAGCCGGATCTGATCGTCTCCACAGAACCGACAAGCTGCCGCATCTATCGCGGGCACAGGGGAAGGATGGAGATCAGGGTAATACTTAAAGGTATTTCATGTCATGGTTCTGCACCTGAGCGTGGAGTATCTGCCGCCTATAAGGCAGCTCGTGCGGCCCTTGCGATCGAGAAACTCAACGAGGATCTCCAGCCGGATGAGGAAAAGTTCCTCGGAAAGGGAACCATCACAGTCTCACAGATGGATGTAAAAGGTCCGAGCCAGTGCGCAGTCGCTGACTATGCGATGCTCTATCTCGACAGACGTCTGACCTGGGGAGAGGATGCGGATCTCGCAATTTCCCAGGTGAGGAAATACATTTCCGACGCAACTGGCGACAAGATGGAAGATATCATCGTTGAGATGCCGGATTACGGGAAAGTCGGCTGGACGAAGAAGGAATATTCCCAGGAGCTTTACTTCCCGACATGGAAGCTCGACAGGAACCATCCGTTTGTGCTTGCGGCAGTAGAGGACTATGAGGATCTCTTTGACAAGGAACCGGTGGTCGACAAGTGGACATTCAGCACCAATCTGGTTGCAACGACAGGACGGCACAAGATTCCTGCGATCGGATTCGGCCCTGGCGATGAGGCTCAGGCCCATGCGCCGAATGAGATCAATAGGGTGGATGATCTTGTGATCTGTTCCGCTTTCTACGCGAATCTCCCGTACGTTCTCGAGAAAAGAAATGTATGACAGCGTTGTGGGGCTAGCTATTCTGGCCCCACACTGTCTTTTGACAAGCCTGTAAGTTTTGCTGTGTCATAGTCTTATCATAAAATGTTGCAAAAACCCATCATCTTGCCACCTGGATGATTCCAATCGTGAAAATACGGCCCTATCAAGTGTGTTGGTCATTATCAGTGCAGAAAAAATCTTCGAATGGACAAATATAAATGCTCGAATGAACACAAAAATTTAAATAAGTGGCGGAAAATATGATAGTAACAGCAACAGAACTCAAATCCAATTTCGGATATTATTTGAAACTTGTAGAAAAGGAAGACATATTCATCACGAAGAATGGAAAGACTGTCGCTAAGATGAGCAATCCACGAACAAGCGCTGTCGACAGGCTAAGTGGAATATTGAAAGGAAAAATTCCTGAGGAGGCCGACAGGCGATGGATAAGGGAGGGTAGATTTGCAGAAGCCGAACATTCTCATTGACACGAACATCTTCCTTGATGTGTTCCTTCAGCAGTCTCCATTTTATGCGGATTCGAAAACTATCCTGAAGCTGTGCGAGGAACACAGGATCAATGGTTTCCTGACAGTATCAAGCATCACTGCCATCTTCTACATATTGCGAAAAAGCCTGCACGATACAGAAGCATCATATGATGCGCTTGGTGCGGTATTGGACATCGCAAGAATCATCCCCGTGACGGATGAAAACATACTGGATGTCTATTCGTTGAAGGCCTCTGATTTCGAAGACTGTCTGCTTGCCACATGTGCCAAGTCATTCGGATGTGATGCCATCGTGACCAGAAACGGCAAGGACTTCACTGCATTTGCCATAACAACCATTGAACCGGGAGTTTTATTTGAGCCCGTAAGTCAAGAAGAAAATGAAGGCATTGATTTCCACTCAAGATGGTTGACAAAAGGGCATGAAGAAGTGAACCTTGGAGTACAAGGTTTTTAAGAAGATCTTAATATGTAAGCGCTCTTTGT
>CASFDA010000011.1 GCA_949293335.1 uncultured Spirochaetales bacterium | reverse complement strand
TTGCATGCTTAAGACGCGCCGCCAGCGTTCGTTCTGAGCCAGGATCAAACTCTCCGTCATGGTCTCCCCGCGCAACGAGGCGCGGGGCTATCTTCCAGATTGTTATTCTCTCTCCCAGCATTCCACGAACATGGCTCGATCTATACCTTCTCTTCACCGTGTTCTGAATTGACTAAGGAAGCACAAAGCTTCCGTCTAGATAACTTTCGTTACCTATGTTTCCTTCTCTTTCCCTTCTCTAATATATCTGTCAAAAATCTTTGTGCGCCGTTCTCAGCGCGCCTAATTAACCTAACGCAATTCAGATTGATTTGTCAACAAAATTTTCAAAAATATTTACAAAATTTTCTCAATCAAGCTTATTCTTTTGTGTTGCAATGACTTAACAATATATCAAGTGCACAAGCGAAGGCATCGCCACCTTCAAGAGGAATAAAAAATGAGGGCAGGGACACGAAAGTGCTATCTTTTTCCTTTACATTCTTGTTTCCGATGGAAAGCGGAAAAATTGAGAAAACGGACTCATCGTTCCTGCTGTCGCCAAAGGCGACTGTCTTTGAAACAAATGAAGAAAATGACTCCTTTCTATTTATGACATCTTCATCTTTCAGTGTTTCAAAAAAATCGAGTACCGCCTCTCCCTTTGTATATGGTCCCATAAGGACATTGATATGTATGGAACTTTCCAGATATGGAAGCGATAGCTCAGAAAGGATGTTTATTAACTTCTCCCTGTCTTTTGGAGAAAGGAAAGCTTTCTCGTATGCGACATCGTAAATCCGGGCATACTGATCTGAAGAAAAAGGAAATGACTTAGTTTCGGAAAGTAGAGCTCGCCTCTTCTCCTGATATGAGCCATCTTCCAGCTTCTTATTTTCTATATACTTTATCTTCCCATTATCCTTGAGGATGAGAAGAGCGCCGCTTTCTGCGATCACGGCAGATACAGGCCATTGCCTGATGTATGCGTCTGCCCAGCCAGATGAACCGCCGGTGAGAAGTATCGTCTTGAAATTGTTTGCCTCTGCCTTGTACAGGGCAGATAACGCAGAAGGATAGAGCCTTCCATTTTTTGTTATTGTGTCATCGACATCGCTGACGATGTAATAAAGGCTCTTTCCTTCTATATCTTCAGAACTGAAGATTTTCATCATTTAGTCAGTGTTGAAAGATATTTTCCCCTCAGCATCGAGATGATGTATGTGACGAAGCTCAGGAGAGATGCCAGTGCGCTGAGAGAGAAGAAGACATAAAGCACTGTCTTCCAGATCTCAAGTGCAGAACCGAGTGAAAGGAAGGTCTCCGCGACTATATATGCAATCGAGAGAATGCTCGTGAGCGCATAGAGGCAAGTCTTGCTCTTTCCCCAGATATTTGCAGGCATAGCCTTCCCCACTTTCATCATCAGCATGCGCAAGAAAAGAATGAAGAACTCGCGCCACATGATGATGATGAAACACCAGACTGGCATTATTCCCTTATCCATGAAGCAGACGAAGAACGTGAGATGGGAAAGGGTATCTGCAAAAGGATCCATCACCTTCCCCAGATCGGTAACGAGATGGTATTTCCTGGCGATCTTCCCGTCTATCAGGTCTGTCAGCTCTGCAGTCGCATAGCAAAGGAGCATCAAAATTGTAGAAAATACTGCCACAGACTGGCCAAACCATGCGGTAAGGCTGTAAGCGATGAAAAACACCGGCACAAGTATCAGTCTAAGTACAGTCAGTTTATTTGGCAGATTCATAACGTTTCTCCGTTAATCCATTTTAGTTTCTTCAAGGAATTAAGACAACAATAACAGAGCCTCCCCCTGTTCAGGAGGGGGAAGCTGAACGTCAAAGCTGTTTCTTGGAATCTATCTTCTCCTTGAGGGCCTTGGCAAATTCTTCATAGCTGAGGCCGTTCTTCTGTTTTCCAGTTCTTTCCCTGATCGAGAGAAGCGAGCTATTCATCTCTTTCTCTCCAAGGATGACCATATATGGGATCTTGAGCTGCTGTGCTTTCCTGATCTTTGCATTGAACCTGTCGTTCGACAGATCAATCTCTGCTCTGAAACCATCGGCACGGAGCTTTCTGAAGATCTCCTTCGCATACTCGTTCGTGCTCTCCGCAACAGGGATAACCATCACCTGCTCAGGGCTGAGCCATGGCGGGAATGCCCCTGCGTAGTGCTCGATGAGAACACCGAAGAACCTCTCGATCGAGCCGAGAAGTGCCCTGTGAATCATGTATGGCCTCTTCTCAACTCCATCCTTGTCAACAAATGTGAGCTTGAATCTCTCTGGAAGATTGAAATCGAACTGCACAGTGGAAAGCTGCCATTCCCTTCCGATCGCATCCTTGACCTTCAGATCGATCTTCGGACCGTAGAATGCGCCACCGCCTTTGTCGATGTCGAATTTCAGCCCTTCTTTCTCAACAGCCTTCATCAGGGCCTTTGTAGCATCCTCCCACATCTTCTCATCCCCTACAGACTTTTCGGGCCTTGTCGATATGTATGCATGGATGTCATCAAAACCGAATGAATGGAGCATATAGAGGCTGAAGCGCAGGACTTCGAGAATCTCATCATCCATCTGTTCAGGAGTTACGAACAGATGTGCGTCATCCTGAGTGAAACCACGCACCCTCATCAGACCGTGGAGAGCACCTGCCTTCTCGTACCTGTACACAGTTCCAAGCTCTGCCCATCTGAACGGAAGTTCACGATAGCTGTGCTTCGAGTTCTGATAGATCATGATATGGAAAGGACAGTTCATCGGCTTGGCATAGTAGTCACTCTTGTCCATCTCCATCGGAGGATACATTGACTCTTTATAGAAGCCGAGATGTCCTGAAGTCTCCCAGAGCCATGAACGCCCTACATGCGGGGTATAGACGAGCTCATATCCGTTCTTGTAGTGCTCTTCTCTCCAGAAGTTCTCGATGGTGTTCCTGATCCTTGCTCCCCTCGGATGCCAGTACACGAGTCCCGGACCTGCCTCTTCATGCAGGCTGAAGAGATCGAGTTCCTTGCCTATCTTCCTATGATCCCTCTTCTCTATATCACTGAGGTGTTCAAGATACAGGCGCAGATCCTTGGAATTCTCCCATGCTGTTCCATAGATACGGGTAAGCATCGGATTTGTCTCTTTTCCCCTCCAGTACGCGCCCGCGATTGAAAGGAGTTTGAACGCATCCTTGTTGAGCTCCTTTGTCGACTCTACGTGAGGGCCACGGCAAAGATCGGTGAATGCCCCCTGATTATAAAGGCTGACCTCCTCGCCCTCCGGAATCGCATCCAGAAGCTCAAGCTTGTATTTCTGGTCCTTGAAGATTTTCTTCGCCTCATCCCTGGAGACGACTATTCGCTTGAATTCCTTGTTCTCGCTTATGATCTTCTTCATCCTCTCTGTGATCTCTTCCAGATCACTTTCCGTAAGCGGACGCGGAAGGTCAAAGTCATAGTAAAAGCCATTCTCAATCGCTGGTCCGATTGCTATCTGGCAACTGGGAAACATCTCGATGACAGCCTCTGCCATTACATGGGCCATCGAATGTCTTATCTTCCCTAGTCTTGTCTCATCAACCATATCTCCTCCTAAAAAGAAAAAGCCTTTCCAGTCTCATCCTCGCAAACTATGCGCAAGGACGAAACTGCAAAGGCCTTTTGCAATTCCGCGGTCCCACCTTGCTTCCCCCCAAAAAGGGGACACTCAAGACCATTAACGCAGGGTAACGGCATGGAATACTGCTGTTTCCTCCATGCAGCTCGGAAGTGGTTTTCATATCCTATCTCCAGGCATCTTCCACCCGCGAAAATGCGGACGCCCTCTCTATGGCAGAATCAGATATTACTCTTCTTCGTCTCAGCTATTAGTTAGAAGATATCCAAGTTTCATCTCTATTTCAAGAGATACGGGCCCAAAGACGGGCCCGAATCAGATCTATTATGAGTTTCTGAGTTTCTCGCGAAGCCTCAGGGCCACCTGTGGCTTTACAATGACACCAGGCCCTGCGATACAGCCACCCTGACATGTCATGACCTCTACAAGGTCCACGTCAGGAGCCTTCTTCTGCCAAGTATTCATAAGCCTTACAGTCTTCTTGTCCAGGCCATCGATCTTCATGACCCTTATTGAAGACGGATCTTCGACCCTGTTGAGGACACAGCCAGCGACTCCACCGGTGACCGCATACTCACGGCAATCGACAAAGTTATCAACAACGCCCATGTCATCTTTCTCCATCTGCTGGACATCAATATCCTGAGCCATGAAGATAGCAGCAAGCTCCTCGAAAGTGATTACGCCATCAATATTGTCATATCTGGCAGCTTCCACGCGCTTGGCAAGACAAGGACCGATGAACACGTTGTACGCATCCGGATATTTCTTCCGGCAGATTTCAGCTGAATATGCCATCGGAGAAAGTGTCGAGCTGTAGCGCTCAGAGAGGAACGGGAGGTGCTTCTTGATCAATTCCATATAGGAAGAACAGCAGGATGTTGTCATATATCCTTTCTTCTCCTGAATCTTCTCAAGCAGTTCCTCGCCTTCCTTGATAGAAGTGACCTCTGCTCCTTCTGCAACCTCGAACACTTCGTCAAAACCGGCTTTCTTGAGCGCGCTCTTGATCTGTCCGAGACTTCCGGGGAACTGTCCCTCGATAGCTGGTGCTATCATGGCGACAACTTTCTTCTCGCTCTTGAGCATCTTGAGGACATGGAAAAGCTCGCTTCTTTCCGCAATTGCTCCAAAAGGACAGGAACGCACGCACTTTCCACAACCAATGCACTTGGAGTGATCAACTTCCACAAAGCCCTGCTCGTTCTTCTTGATCGCGCCGACAGGACATGCCTCTTCGCATGGAACAGGAATATGCACTACAGCATGGAAAGGACAGACCTCCATGCATTTTCCGCATCTGATGCACCTGTCTTCCTGTATATGCGCCTGACCATTGAGGAATACAATGGCATCCTTCGGGCAGTTGGCCATGCACGGACGGGCAAAACACCCTCTGCATGCATCAGAAATCCTGTACTGATCCTTCGGACAGCCGTAGCAGCCGGAGGTGATAGTCGTCAGGAGAGGCAGCTTTGGCTCTCCTTCCTCCATCACTTCCTCAAAATACTTGGAAAGAGGCTTGAGCTCATCATCATTGTTATTAAGATCAATGCCCATGAGCGAGAGGATCCTGTAACGGACCAGCGCCCTTTCCTTGTAGATGCAACAACGAGAAGGTACTCGATCCTTCGGAATGATCTTTATCGGGAGCTTGTCGATCTCATCTACGAGTGTACCGTTGAAGAAATGTCTGACAACCTCGGTATCAATCCTCCTCTTCATCAGAGTATACTGGTTGTTGATGTCTATCATCCCTTGACTGCCTCCTGAAGAAGCTTAACGAACTTCTCCTGGTCTACTCCATCGTAAACTTTCCCATCGATCTCAACGAACGGAGCCTGTCCGCCGCCTACCTTGCACTCTTCAAGGCAAGAGCACCCTTCGATCTCACATCCGGCAAGGATTTCCGGATCGAGAAAGTCATTGTAGAGGAGCAAGTCAGCCCCTCCCTGTACAAAACACGCAGTACCAAGACAAATCCTGACTTTTACTTTGGATTTCTTCATACAACTGATCCTCCTACAGATATTCAAGTGATGTTTCTTTCAGATATATATCTTCCAATGCATGGCGGAGACGTCCGATTATCGTCCTCCTGATTCCTATCTCCACCGGGATGTTCGGGTCCTGATGGGCTTCGTTGATCTTGGTGCCTACAATGAAGTGCACCTGATCTGAATCAAGGAGAATTTCAACGAACTTCTTCGCTGGATCATTGGGCAGATCCTGTAAATTCTCTTTTTTCTCAAGTATGTTCGCTACCTTTGATAGCGTCAGCATCCCCTCCGTCACGAGGTCTATGCCCTCCATTTTGGAAGATGGCGGCACATCAGGTGACCAGCAGGAGAGATCCACGGTGAGTTTCTTGCCAAAAAGGCGGGCAACTATCTGTGCTGTCGTTCCACCCGAGACAATCTTCTTTCCGTGGAAAGCAGCGATCTTCTCTCCGAGGATCGCATCCGCTTCCTTTGTAAACGGAGGTCCTGTGACAATCAGGGTACGTCTGGGCCTCCTGATGTACACTACAACACATGTAATGTCATCCTTGCTTGAAAGCCCGTCGAGAGAGTATGCCTTCTGAACAATTGCCCTGGAAAGCTCACGCGACGATATATCCGGATCTTTGGCAATCTCTTCAGAGACGAATTTCCTCACTCCTTCCAGCCTCCATCCAAGAGGAAGCGATTTACCGAGTCCTGACTGGGTCACGCCATCAGAGAACATCACAAGACGCTCTCCGAACTCCATCGGGAAGGAGGAATAGGCAACCTCCTCCTTCTTGAAGGCATTTTCCCTCTGGAGCACAGTCTTCTCCCTCTCCCATGCAATAGGATTTGGACCGGAGAATCTCAGACTTGGCGGATTATCATACTCAACAAGGTTCACAAGGATGTTCTCCATGTTCTCCTTGTACCTGATGTCAGCAATAGTGAAGGTCGAGTAACTTATCTTCCTCTCCTTACAGACAGGAAGAGTATCCATTATGATCTTCGCAGAGTGCTGGAGGTCTATCGGGGAGAAAGAGAGCTTATGCGCCATGTGGGCGGTAAGAGATGCAAGCACATTCGCTTTCACCCCGCTTCCAAGCCCATCCGAAAGGGTGGTGACGATCTGGTTATTGTCCGGATTCCTGGAAAGGAGGAACACATCCCCACCTATCTTCTGGTCATGCTTGTATATCTGGGCATAGTCGACGTCGATAAATATGTTGTTCATGAATCTCCGTCATCCTCCAGGGCAAAGTTTCCATCCCCTTCTCCTGTATGGACGCTGAACGCATCGATGAGGGAATTGAGCATGATCTCAGTCTCAGCGGCATTCTCTCCGAGAAGGGATGCAATCTGCTGAACTGTCTCAAGCGATTTCTGGATGACATCCTCTGCCTTCTTGACAACAGTCTCCCTCCTGATGGTCGGATTTGTGATGTCGTTGAACATTGCACCGAGAAGTCTCTTCTTGTCCACAAGGAAGAATGTCACTCTGATGAACTTGTCCTTGTAATGCATCCGGTACTGTCCCGGATGAGAAAGGTAGAACTGATCCCTGAACTTGTCAGCAAAAGGAACAAAACGCTCAACAGGGAGCCCCTTCACCATATCAAGGACGCTCTGGTCCATGAAGCTTTCCTCCATGTCCCCAAAGAGTTCAAGGAATTGGAGATTGCAGTCGGCGATCTTCAAATCACTGTCAACAATGACAACACCCATAGGGATCGTGCGGAGGAGAACGTCAACTTTGCTCTGGGCCTCTTTCCTCATCTTTGTCACGCACATCTCGATCTCAGCCATTCCATCAAGATATGCAATCGCCATCTCGCGACATGTGTTGTAACCACAACCTCCGCAATTGAGCTCGTCTTCCTTGCTAAGCTTTCCAAGGTCTACCAGAGCCCTCTTTATATCATCCTCCGAGTATTTCCTTGCAAATGCGTTCTCAATTCCAGGCTGCCTTCCGCCAAGGATTCCATATCCTTTCTCGATAATCTCACGGGCAAAGGCCTCATCTCCCTCGAAGAGCTCTTCTCCACATGAGAGGCGATAGGCAGTGTAATCACTCGAGGCTTTTTTCCTGAAGGCAATCGAATAGTCCCTTTCAGTTCCAGGACCGTTCACACATCCTCCATCACAACCAAGAAGCTCGAGGAATGCGGTCTCTTCGTGCTTGTCGGCAAGGGCAGAGACCACCTGATCCATTCCAGAGAGTGCAATTGCCTTCGGATGGATTGGGTCTTTTCCCCAGATCTCGCTTGTGGCGATCTGTCCCCCTTCGATCGGATAGAGTGATGAGAGGCCGGCTTTCATTGGAATGAACCTTACGCTCTCATCTTCCTTTATACTCTTAAGATCGATCCCGGCGCTCTCCATCCATTTGCGAAGTTCCTGGAAAGTGAGGGCAAAGTCAGGATAACCGGGATATGTGTCAGCCTCATGTTTCTTTGCAGCACAGGGTCCTATGAACACGATGATTATGTCATCGCCATAAAGCTTTCTCAGATATGCACTATGAACCTCAAGAGGGGAAGGCACCGGGGCAAGGCGGCCGACGCTTTCCGGATAATACTTCTTTACAAGCTCGACAACGGACGGACACGCTGTGCCGATCCATGAACACTCTCCCCCATTCTCCTTCACATAGATGTCAATTGCCTCTGAAACGAGATGCGCCCCGATAGCTGTTTCTGACACATCGGAAAATCCCAGCATCTTGATCGCTGTCAGAAGCTTTCGCTCAGACCCTCTGAACTCAGATGCGTAGGACGGGGCAAGCGAGCAGATTGCCCTCTTGCCAGAAGACAGGGCCAGGCGCACCCTTGAGACATCATCCCTGATCTTCTTCGCGTTGTTGGGACAGACGTGTACACACTTGCCGCAGAATACACATCGTTCTTTGATGATCATGGCATGCCCGTCCTTGATCTGGATCGCTTTTGTAGGACAGGCCCTGACGCACTTGTAGCAGTCTCTGCAACTGGTTATTTCTGTATAGATCGGATACTGCATCAGGAAAGCTCCTTACTGATCAAATCAACTATATTCTCTGCATCAAGCGCGGAATACTCCTTCCCGTTGATTGAAATATGAGGACCCGAGTTACATCTGCCAAGACACAGATGCCCCTCAAGTTCAATTCTGTCTGATACCCCTTTTTCATTCGCATAGCTTTCGATAGCCGAAAGAATACTGCTGTTGCCACGGGCAAAACAGCTCGAGCCCATGCAAAGCTCGATCTTGACCTTACCATCATTAGCCATTTTATTTGTTCCCTCTTTTGAAAAAGGTTACAACACTAAATCAAATGTAGTCAATAAATTCCTTACAGCGCAAGAAATAAGAGAATTTTAGTGAAAATGTCACACTAAACTCGAAATATGCCTGATTATATGTGAACAAAATACAATTTAATGTGACATAGTACAGATTAAATCATATCAAAGTCATCTAAAAGCTCATCTTCATCCTGAATCTTGCGGCCTAGCTTTACAGAAAGGACTGCGAAACTAGTTGCAAGATCTGTCCTCTGAAGCACTACGTTGCAAGGAACTTTCAGATCTTTTGGAGCAAAATTCCAGATACCTCTGATTCCACACTTTACAAGGAGATCGGAAACAGCCTGCGCCTGGAGGGCTGGAACAGTAATTACCGCTATGGAGATCCTGTTCTCCGCGATATATGAGTTGAGATCCTCCATCGGACGCACAAGGAGATCCCCTATCTTCTTCCCGATCTTCTCCTGATCCTTGTCGAAGATGGCGACGATCCTGAGCCCATAGGCAGAAAAACCATCGTAACGTGCAAGCGCAGAGCCGAGATGGCCTGCCCCGACGATCAGGGCATCGGTTGTATTATCCCATCCAAGAACATGGATTATGCACTTTATGAGCTTATCGATCTCAAAACCCACCTTTGGTTTGCCTTCAATCCCTGTCAGGGAGATATCCTTACGGACCTGGATAGGTTTCAGACCAAGCTCTTCGGCAAGCAGTGTTGCGCTGATATGATCTTCTCCCAGCTCTTTCCTCTGAGTTAGTATCCTGAGGTATGAGGGAAGACGTTTTACTGTCGGAATAGGTATGCTCATAAACTTTCTACGCCCCTTTTTACATCCATAACGACATCGGGAGGAGTCGACGTGCCTGCAGTAATGAAAACCCTGCCACGGAGAGTCAGCGAATCAAGGTCTTTCCTGCTTTCTATCAGGAACGAACACTTTCCCGCGCTCAACCCCTCTTCATAGAGGGCCCTGGTGTTGGCACTTGACCGGTCCCCGACGACAAGGAGGACATCATAGGAAGAAGCAAGTCTCCTTATCTCCTCTCGCTGACGCACGCTTGAGAGGCACACTTTCCTCTCCGGAGAGAGTCCGTAAGAAGCCAGCACTTCCAGGATGCCATCGAGTTCCTTCTCGGGAAACGTCGTCTGGACAATGACAGTATAATCTTTTTTCAGGTCAATATCCAAAAGCTCTTCTCTATTCTGGATTATATGGACGCCATTTCGTGCGTTCAATGCGATCGAACTGACCTCATCATGCCCTCTGAGTCCTATGAGCAGCACTTCCTTTTCGCTCTTCATGGCATCTGTGATGTTCAGGCCGACAAAAGGGCATGTGGTATCTATGATCCGCACACCTCTCTTCTCCAGACTCTCCCTCTCACACCTTCCGATCCCATGTGCCCTGATCACAACCGTCGAGCACGATGGGATATCCTCAGCTCTTGCTGCAACCTTCACTCCCATTCCAAGGTAATGCTCCATGACGATCTTGTTGTGGACTATGGAGCCATAGAGATAGACATCCCCATACATCTTTATCGCATCATCAAGGAGAGAGAGCGAACGTCTGACACCAAAACAGAATCCGGCGCGTTCAGAGACAGTAACTTCCATCAGTCATCTATCAGGGAATAGTCCCTCTCTATCTTTTTCTTCTCGACATTGATCGGGAAAAGTTTATGGAAATAGTGCAAAAGTGCTGGGGCAATGAAGTTCGAAGAGTATGTTCCAGCTATAAGCCCCCAAGTGAGGTTGATCGCAAAGAGCTTTATCCCGCCTGTACTGAAAATAGCAAGAGGGACAATTGCGAACAACGTGGTGAGGCTGGTTATTATCGTCCTGGTCAGACTCTTGTAGACTGCGATTCCAATAACATCGTCGACGTTCCTGTTCAGATCGATCTTCATCTCCTCCCTGACCCTGTCAAAGATGACGATAGTGTTGTTGAGCGAATACCCGATTATCGTGAGTATGGCCGCAATCGTGGTCGAGGAGACTTCAAGATCAAAGACGAGGATCAGGGAAAGCATCGCCAGCACGTCGTGCATGAGCGCGAGTATGCTTGAAATGGCATAGGATGGCCTGAAGCGTATCGATATGTATATGAGGATGAGTACGATGGCAATCAATATCGCCTTGATGGAAGAGGAAATGAGCTGGCTCGAGAATCTCGGGCCGACGTAATCCGACTGATAGACGACAATTGAATCTGTTCCGAAAGCGTCATATAAAAGTGAATAAACACTTTCAAGAGTCTCTTCATCTGTCATTCCTTCGAAGAGAGGGAACCTTATCTGGAAAGCACCGTTACTTCTGTTTCCGACAGCCTGTACGTTAACACCATCGAGAGAAGAGAGGGCATCGCGCACTTCAGGTATCGTGACATCGACAGTATCTGTTGAGAAATTGATGGCCTTCTCCTCTTCAGAGAGCGTCATCGGGAAGTTGAGGCCAACCTGAATGTTCTCTGCCTTCAAAGAAGGGGTGACCACACGTGTGCTGACAGAAAGCGATTCAAGTTCCGCGCTGAGATCCTCCATGCTCTTTCCTGTGAGACTTATCCGACTCTCCCCATCTGGTAAAGTCACGATGATTGCACCTTCTTCTGTTGAGAGGACAACGTCCTCAGAAGAAGAGACATAAAGGCCGACAGGAACTATACCGATATTCAGAGAATAGCCAGATCCGAAGTCGATCCCTTTATTGAAACCCCCATGGATCAGATAGAAAACCGGGGCAAGAGCGATGATTGCCAAAGATATGGCAAAAGCTACAAACCTATATCTGATGACATCCAGTTTCTTCATTTTCTCCTCCAAGAAAGGGCAACTCCCCTGAAACTATTCTCACTGACGAAGAAATCAAAGATCAGGTGGCTAACGAAAAGAGCTGTAAAGAGGGAGCATGTGACTCCGATCGCAAGGGTGTTCGCGAATCCCTTCACACTTGAAGAACCGAACACGGAAAGGACCAAAGCCGCGATTATCGTCGTTATGTTCGAGTCCATGATCGTCCAGAACGCCCCGGAAAAGCCTTTTTTCACGACCTCAAACGGCAAAAGTCCGTTCCTCTTTTCCTCCTTCATCCTCTCGTAGATGATGACATTTGCATCGATAGCCATTCCGAGCGTGAGGACAAGTCCCGCAATCGATGTGAGCGTAAGGGTGAAGCTAAGTGCTGAGAGCACACTCAACATCATGTAGAAATTCAAAAGCAGAGCGATATCTGCAATGATTCCTGCAGGTCCGTAGAAGATGATCATGAATATGAGTACCAAGAAGAGCCCGAAGAAGATCGCATAGAGAGCTGTGCGGACCGCATCATCGCCAAGAGAAGCTCCTACAGTCTGCTCAGAAACCACGTGAAGTGGCATCGGCAGGGATGCACTTCTGAGAACAACGGCTATGCTGTCTGCCTCCTCACGGGTGAAGCCTCCGGAAAGTTCCACGCTGTTTGAGATCGCGCTATTGATTGTCGCGACGCTCTTGACCATGTCATCCAGGACAAGCGCAAGTGACGATCCGATGTGCCTTGAAGTAAATGAGTAGAAGATATCTCCTCCCTCATCGTCAAAGCGGAATGTGACTACAGGACGGCCATCCCTCTGGCTATTGTCACTCCTTGCAGTCTCAAGGTGAGTGCCATCGATGACGACACTCTCATCAATCACAGCATACCCAGTGAGCCGGTCAAGACCATACTCATCCTCTTCGTATATTCCGAGAACCTTCATTCCGGCAGGAACGAACGACGGGGTAACAATGTTTCCATCCTCGTCATATATCTCGTCCGGATTTGCCCTGAAATAAGAAGTCACACGCTCGCTCAGCGCACTATCTGCGAGATGGAAAGAAAGAGCGCCCCGTCCGCGGAGAAGCGAATCAACCCTTTCAGGATCTGACTCACCCGGAAGTTCGAGGACAATCTGGTCTGTCCCCTGCGCCCTGATCTCTGGTTCAGAAACACCGAACTGGTCTACCCTGCTTGAAAGTATCTCCATGTCCTGAAGGACAAGCGAAGAGACCTCCTGGTCTGTCAGCTGAGCGCCTTCGTGCATCGATGAATATGCATCCCTGTCTGCTTCGAGGACGACAGACATTCCTCCTCGGAGATCAAGCCCCAGCTTCAATGCCCGCGAAGAGAGATTCTTCACACGGAATATCTCTCCCCTTATGTGGCTTTCGATCGCATTCTGGAGATCCAGTTCACTTTCATATGACGAGAGCACATCATAGCAGCTGCCACGACCCAGATACCTGTACTCACCAGGGATCTCCTCCGTACGGCTCCTGAGTGCAATCTCTTTCAGCTCATTGACAATTTTAAGGGACTCCCTCATCGAGTAGTCCCTTATTGAAGTATTTGATGATAGTGCGAGGCTCTTTATGTCCCCAGATGTGAAGAAGTACCACGAAATCGTCGGATAGATGAGCGCGGTACTAACTACGAGAACAAGTAGGACCAACAGCACCCTGCCAGTCTTTTTCACTTTCAGTTCTCTTCTTTCTTTTCTTCTTCTGTCTTCTCAAGGACGAGTTCCGGCCTTTCCTCTACTTTTTCATCTGCCTTCTCTTCGACCTTGACCTCTTCTTTCTTCACTTTCTCAGGAGCACTCTTGTCCTTGCTTACGACAGAAGCGATAGCGCTCTTGGAGAACTCAATGCGGGCAGAATCATCTACCTTGACGACAACTGTCTGCTCTTTGACCGCAACGATTGTTCCATGGATTCCTCCAATTGAAACGACCTTGTCACCTTTCTTCATTGCCTCAAGCATCTTCTTTGCTTCCTTATCCCTCTTCTTCTGAGGCCTGATGATAAGAAAATAGAAGATCAGGATGATAAGAATGAATGTAACGAATGTTGTTGTCATGGAGCTCTGCTCTGCAGAACCGCCAGCCATCAATAGAACTGGGTTCATAATCCTTCCACCTTTAATACAAATTGAACTGAAGAAAAAACTAACATGTTTGGTTAAAAGAATCTAGCATCCGCGCATGCACAACACAATATGTACACAAATCAGGAAATTGCGATTTTCTCGAGTGCTGCGATAAGTTCCTGCGATGAGTTCCCCTTTTTCTTCAATGCCTTGATTGTGTACTTGAGCCTGTTTCTCATGCTCGGATGAGGATCAGAAAGTCCGCCTGAAGGGGAATCGATGAAATCTGCGAAGAATGTCGTGAGACCTTCCCCATGTCCGGTCTCCACAGCAAACAAATCCGCACCGCGCTCGCTGATTTTTCCCCCAAGCAAGTAACAGATATAATTGACGACACGCATCGAAAGCACCCCGAGAAATCCAATTGCCGCCATCAGGAGGAAAGCTATAGCAGTAAGTCCACTGGACGAGTTGTCTTTTGCTGAAGAGGTCCCCATGTAGTAAAGGATCATCGACGGAATGAGGATGATTGAAAGCAAGAGCATATAATTTGCGCTCGCATAGTTCATTGCAACCACATCCTGATGTGCTATGTGACCCATTTCATGTGCGATTATCGCCTTGAATTCATCTTCCTTGATATCGGAATCAAGAAGCCCCTGATTGACAGCAACCTTGTTGTAGTCAAATGCGTAAGCGTTGAAGTCGTCACTGGGATCAAGATAGAAGTAGACATTGCTAGGCACCCTTCGCGAGACTCTCTTCGAATCATCAACCACAGAATTCAGAACTGAGAGTACACCTTCGTCCGTGATCACAGAAAGATGTCTGAAGGACAAGAAAACCCTTATCCTGCAGAAAACAGAAAGGAGGAAAAGGTAGACAATCAGAGGTGATACGTAATTGATGAGGAAGGTATACGAATTGATATATGGAATAGTCTGGCCAAAGGAGGATAGGCAAAGTTCGTTGAGAAGGACAAAAGGAGAGACAGCAGCCCTTCCAAGGGTCAAGAACAGATCAGTTTCATCGTAGAAGTATGGAAGGAAATAATATGCAAGGAATATTCCTGCTGCCATCATCAGGACCATGTATGGCTTTGTTATCAGTTTCCACATCCCCCGGACTGTCAGTCGGAAAAGAAATGAGATGATGAAAAAGCTGAAAATAAGCACTGATGCTATCTCGTTCGTAAAGGCAAATGCGATCGCATATACAACAGCCATCCAGGGAAATGCGATAATCGTCATAGCAAGTTCAGAAATATCATTATCTACAACGAGATGAACAATACTACCAATGATGGAGACAATCAGGTCAATTATCATGAATTTGACCAGTAATCTGATTATCCTGTTATGTTTTGCGAGTTTTATCTGCTTTTCTACTGTTGCCATAAGAAATCCCCTATCAGTCAATATTCTTGACAAATAGCAGAGAAAAACACAAGGGCGGAGAAAAACACTCCGCCCCAAAATTTGCAGTTTTTACCGCAACATCACATCATGCCCATTCCTGGGTTCTGCGGTGCAGCAGGTGCTTCCTTCTGAGGAATATCTGTTACTGCGCACTCAGTTGTGAGAATGAGAGATGCGATCGATGCTGCGTTCTGAAGTGCAGAACGTGTTACCTTTACAGGATCAATGATTCCAGACTGAACCATGTTGCACCATACCATCTTATTGGCATCGAAACCAACGCCATCCTTCTCGTTCTTGCATTTCTCTGCGATGATCGAACCATCTACGCCAGCGTTCTCCGCGATCTGGCGGATTGGCTCTTCAAGAGCTCTCTTGACGATCCTATAGCCGATCTTCTCTTCTTCTGTAAGGGCAGAAAGATCCTTCTTCTCAAGTTCCTTTACAGCCTGTACGAGAGCAACGCCACCACCAGGGATCACCCCCTCTTCGATAGCTGCCCTTGTTGCACTGAGGGCATCCTCAACGCGGTGTTTCTTCTCCTTGAGCTCAACCTCTGTTGCTGCACCAACGTTGATAACTGCAACACCACCAGCGAGCTTGGCGAGTCTCTCCTGAAGCTTTTCCCTGTCGTAATCGCTTGTGCAATCCTTTATCTGCAGCTTGATCTGTGCGATGCGGTCGTGGATCGCTTCCTGGCTGCCCGCGCCATTGATGATTGTGGTATTCTCCTTCTCTACCTTTACACTTGTTGCACGTCCGAGCATCGAGAGATCTGCGTTCTCAAGCTTCAAGCCAAGTTCTTCTGTGATGACCTGACCGCCAGTGAGGATAGCAATATCTTCAAGCATTGCCTTACGTCTGTCACCAAAACCAGGTGCCTTTACTGCAACCACATTGAGAGCGCCACGGACTGCGTTGACAACGAGGGTAGGAAGTGCCTCTCCATCCACATCCTCAGCGATGATCAGAAGCGGCTTGTTTGTCTGCACGACCTTCTCGAGGATTGGAAGAAGATCTTTCATATTGGAAATCTTTTTGTCGTAAATGAGGATATAAGGGTTATCAAGGACGCTGATCATTGTGTCCTTGTTGTTGCAGAAGTAAGCGGAGAGATATCCGCGATCGAACTGCATGCCTTCGACAAAGTCTACAGTAGTCTCGATAGTCTTGCTCTCTTCAACTGTAATGACACCATCCTTGCCGACCTTGTCCATTGCGTTTGCAATCTCATCACCGATTGTTCTGTCGTTGTTTGCGGAAATGGATGCGACCTGAGCGATCTCTTCCTTGTCCTCGATCATCTTGGCCTCGCCCTTGATCGAGTCGACAGCATCACGTACAGCCATATCGATACCCCTTCTGATTCCCATCGGGTTCACGCCAGCTGCTACGCTCTTCATTCCCTCCTTGGTAATTGACCAGGCAAGGACGGTTGCTGTTGTTGTTCCATCTCCAGCTACATCGTTTGTCTTTGTTGCAACTTCCTTGAGAAGCTGTGCTCCCATGTTCTCAAACGGATCTTCAAGCTCAATCTCACGTGCGACCGACACACCATCCTTGGTTACAGTCGGAGCGCCATATTTCTTGTCGAGGAGTACGAGCCTTCCCTTTGGTCCGAGTGTGGTCATTACTGCCTTTGAAATCTTTTCCACACCGTTAACGAGGGACTTTCTGGCCTCCTCATTGAACTGAAGCTGCTTTGCCATATGTTTTTTCCTCCATTAATTTGGCTGATTATAATTCACGGAAAATAAGATATAAACAAAGACGGCAATCGGCAAGATCAATCAGAGAAAGAGGAAAAAGAGAAACGAAAGTGAGGCAGAAAAAAGGGAAGAAATGAAGTTGATCATATCATTGTCCATGAAAGGAAGCCCGCTGATGCGGTAGTTCTCATTTCCCTCATCGTCATATCTCGAGTATGTTACATCCCCATCCTTCGTGCTATATCTTGCCTCAAAGACCGCACCGAGAAGAGAATCGAACAGAGAGCCGAGAATACCAGATATCGTTATGACGAAAAGAAAGGAAATGGGAAAGGAAAAGAGTCCTGTCGTCAGGAACGCAATTGAAAGGGACCCAAGGAAGGAAAAGGCAATTCCCATCAGGCTCACACCGCCACTGGTTCCTTTCGGGACTTCTGTGCCTGTAAGTATTGAACGAGGATTCTTATGGGAAAACAGACCACCTTCACTCGCCCATGTATCCGCAGTGATCTCTGCAATGGAAGAAGAGAACATCAGGAGACCCAATGCAGGCCATGGCGAGAAGAGGAAGAGAATGAGTCCGGAAAACGGAGGAACACCATTTGCAAGAACCTGCGAGAAGTTCCGCATCCCGCTTTTCTGCCCTTCTGCAGCCTTTGTGAGGACAGAAGAAGAGAGAAAGAAGAAAAGGAATGGCAAAAGGCCGCTCAGGCCAAGGACATAAAGCACGAAAAGGGCAAGAAAGGAAGCTGCAAGCGTTCCGCCTTTCGTCAGATAGCCCTTCCTGATGGCAATGCCTGCGACTATCAATATGATGATGAAGAAGATAACAATCCTCAAGCCTTGAGGAAGATCTGAAATCAGTCTGTCAATTCCTTTCATACCAAACAGAGGAGAAACGTCGTCAGCACAGGAACAGTAAGATTGTCCCAGCCCTTTGGCGAGAATAGCTCCACAATGGTGATTATAAATGAAAACAGCAGGGAAAATGCAAAGCCAAGATGAGAAGAAAGGATCAGAAATGTGGAAATGAACATGCAAACAGAGCCTTCTATGCTCTTGGAAAATATTCTGTGCTTCCCGAAATACATACCTCCGAGAGCAGAAAACGTATCTGCAATTCCCATCACGAGTGAGGATATTATGAGTACGTTCGACTCAATCATTCCCATTTTGTAGAAAAGAGTGATCAGAAAGAGCGAAAGAGGAAAGAGGGCAAGCCCCAATGCCCTATCACGTCCAAACAGATGTTCTAGTGGCGCTATGTATGGAGACAGAATATTTATGAAAAAGAAGGCGAATGGTCCAGCCAGGACAAGACATGTCGGGACAGATGGAAAGAGAACTACGCAAAACGGCCAGAAAGAGAGAACAAGGTGTGCGCTTTTTCTAGCCAATTCACGATTTTTATCTTTTAAAACATAAGATAATAGGAATGCAACTCCGATAAAAGCGAATGAAAAGAGGAAAAACAGAATACTTTCACTCATCTGGCAAAATGATAATACAGAAAGAAGATACAAAGCAACTTGCAAGACAAAATGAAGAGCTGTTAAGATGCATATTGATTGCATTTTTATGCAATTCTGATTTCTGGAGGAATAGATGCGAGAAAGGCATAACCGGCTTTCTGTAGTTAAGGAACTTATAAAGAACAATCGAATAGACAACCAGGATACACTCCTAAACATGCTCAGGAAGGAGGGCTTCAGCGTTACACAGGCTACCCTCTCTCGTGATCTCAAGATGCTTAAAGTCAGTAAAATCTCCGACGGATGGTCAGGATATTACTACTCTCTGCCTGATGATGATTTTGTCAGCGAGAATGAAAAAAGCTACATGCAGGATGTCCGGCGTGGTATCATCTCAATTGAGTTCTCGGGGAATATTGGCGTTGTGAAAACCAGACCAGGCCATGCCAACAGTGTGTGTTTCGCACTGGACGTACTGGGCCTGCCTGAAATACTGGGCTCAATCGCCGGGGACGATACAATTTTCATTATCCTCAGAGAAGGAATGACGAAGGATGACCTTTTGGAAAGCTTCCAGCTGAGGATACCTGATGTAAAGGAGGACTGATGGAATTCGCAAATTTTGACCAATTGAAGGCGTTTTCCACCCTCATGGGGGCAAAAAGGGAAAAACTCCATGATTTGCTTGATGAAGAGAGGGTAAAGAGCAAAGAGATCAGAATCGGAGGAGGCCTCACCTATTCCTATGCGGCGATGCCTGTGGGAGATCAGGCCATCTCTGCCCTGAAGGCCCTGGCAAAAGAGCAGGATCTGATCGGAAAGTACAAGATGATACTTTCTGGAGAGATGATGAACACTGGAGAAAAGAGGCTTGTCCTTCACCATCTCACAAGAGGAAACGTACTGGGTGTACCTGTTGTTTACAAAGATGAGAACAAAGAGGATTTCTACAAGAACGAACTTGAAAAGATAAGGGAGTTCTCTGCTCTTGTTCACGAAGGAAAAATAAAAGGTTCAACGGGCAAGGCTTTCAAACAAGTCTGTCAGATTGGAATCGGCGGTTCCGATTTAGGCCCGAGGGCACTTTACATCGCATTGAAGGGATACGAGAGGAAGATGGATGCATACTTCATTTCGAATGTAGATCCAGATGATGCGGCTGAAGTGATCAAATCACTTGATTTCGAGACTACCCTATTCATCCTTGTCTCGAAGAGCGGGACTACACAGGAGACTCTGACAAACAGGGATCTGGTGCTGAAGACTCTTGAATCATCTCCAGTCAAAGGACTTGATCCGAAGAAGCACATGGTGGCAGTCACCAGCAAGACAAGTCCGCTCGCACATGATGAATCAATGCTCAAGTCCTTCTTCATCGATGATTTCATCGGAGGACGTTATTCGAGCACATCGATGGTAGGCGCAGTAGTACTTTCTCTCGCATATGGCTTTGATACATTCAATGAGATTCTCGAAGGTGCCCACGAAGAGGATTTGCTCTCACTTGAAGAGGATATCGAGAAAAACGGCGCGCTGATGGACGCTCTCATCGGTGTATACCTCAGGAACGTGCTCGGATATGAGGCGACAGCAATACTTCCGTATTCGCAGGCCCTCTCACGCTTTCCTGCGCACCTCCAGCAACTCGACATGGAATCAAACGGAAAGAGTGTTAACAGATTCGGCGAGAAGATCTCATACAAGACCGGCCCGATAATCTTCGGAGAGCCTGGGACGAATGGACAGCATTCATTCTATCAGCTATTGCATCAGGGAACAGACATCGTGCCTCTCCAGTTCATTGGATTTAAAAATTCACAATATGGCTTTGATACCATCACCGACGGGTCTAGCAGCCAGACAAAACTGAATGCGAATCTCGCAGCGCAGATCGTTGCCTTTGCTCTTGGAAAAGACGATGAGGACGAAAACAAGAAATTCTATGGGGAAAGGCCATCCTCCCTCATCTATGGAGAAAAGCTGACACCGAAAGCTCTCGGAGCGCTCCTTTCGCACTTCGAAAACAAAGTCATGTTCCAGGGACTGGTCTGGAATCTAAACTCCTTTGATCAGGAAGGAGTACAGCTCGGTAAAGTACTTGCGAAGAAAGTACTCAAGGGTGACGGTGGAGACAAAGTGCTCTCCGCATTTGCGGAAAAACTGATCTAATTTGCGACAGGGGATGAAATCATCCCCTGTTTTGTATTTTCAAAAACCTCTTTCAAGTGCAATACTCTTACCAGGAGAAAACAATGAATAGTCAGACTGAACAAATTTATCAGGGAGTACTGAAAAGAGATCCTGATGAAAAGGAATTCCAGCAGGCGGTCTACACCTTCCTTCTCTCTGTAGACAAAATCATCGACGAACTTCCCGATGTCACTTATCACAAGGTCCTTGAGCGAATGGTCGAACCAGAAAGAGTGATCATGTTCCGCGTTCCTTGGACAAATGATGAGGGAAAACTTGAAATCAACAGAGGTTTCCGCGTCGAGATGTCATCTGCCCTCGGCCCGTACAAAGGCGGATTGAGATTCCACCCATCCGTAAACCTTTCCATCATGAAGTTCCTCGCATTCGAGCAGGTATTCAAGAACTGCCTCACAGGCCTTCCAATGGGAGGAGGAAAGGGAGGTTCTGACTTTAATCCGAAGGGCAAGAGCGACCTTGAGGTCATGAGGTTCTGCCAGTCATTCATGACTGAACTCCAGAGACACATCGGAGAGGATACTGACGTTCCTGCAGGGGACATCGGTGTCGGAGGAAGGGAAATCGGCTTCCTTTTCGGACAGTACAAGAGAATCCAGAACAAGTTCGTAGGAGTCCTGACAGGAAAAGGACTGGACTGGGGAGGATCACAGATCAGACCTGAAGCAACTGGTTATGGCCTGGTATATCTTTCTGATGCGATCCTCGAGGACAGGAAGATGACCCTCGAAGGAAAGACATGTCTGGTCTCTGGAAGTGGAAACGTCGCCCAGTATACAGTCGAGAAACTTCTTGACCTTGGCGCAAAAGTCGTGACTCTCTCTGATTCTTCAGGAATGATCTACGACGAGAATGGCATCGACAGGGAGAAACTGAAGTACATAATGGTCCTCAAGAACGTCCAGAGGGGAAGGATCAAGGAATATGCAGAGAAATATAAGGGTGTCACCTACATTCCAAGAAATCCTTCTGAACCAAATCCGATCTGGAATATCAAGGCGGACTATGCATTCCCGTGCGCAACACAGAACGAGATACTCAAGGAAGATGCTCTCAATCTGGTGAGAAATGGAATCAAGCTTGTCGGAGAAGGTGCAAATATGCCTTGTTCCCAGGAAGCAGAAGCGATCCTCACATCAAGTGGCGTGCTGCTTGCTCCTGCAAAAGCAGCGAATGCAGGAGGAGTTGCTGTCTCCGGCCTCGAGATGAGCCAGAACTCACAGCGTGTGCAGTGGACAAGGGAAAAGGTCGACAGCGAGCTGAAGAACATCATGCACAACATCTACAAGAACATCAGCGAAGCAGCAGAGACCTATTCGACAAAGGACAATTTCATTGATGGCGCAAACATTGCAAGCTTCATCCGTGTTGCAAGAGCCATGATCGCACAAGGCTACGTATAATGCATTCTGTTGGTTTTGACAGCAAGAAATACATCGAAGAGCAGACCAAGTTCATCCTCGAGAGGGTGAATGCTTCCTCGGGAAGACTATACATAGAATGCGGAGGCAAGCTTCTGCACGACAAGCATGCCTCCCGTGTGCTTCCCGGCTTCGATGAGAACAACAAAATGAAAGTCTTCCAGGCGCTCAAGGAGCACCTGGATGTCATCATCTGCATCTACGCAGGCGACATTGAGCAGAGGAAGATCAGAAGTGACTTCGGAATCAGCTACGATGACGATGTCCTGAAAATGATCAATGAATTTGCCCACTATGGCATTTCCTGCAACAAGGTGGTCATAACCCGATTCGCCAACCAGGTATCTGCTGTACAGTTCAAGCGGAAGCTGGAACAGAGGGGGATCAGTGTATACACACATACAGCAACCCCGGGCTATCCCACTGATATCGATGTGATCGTCTCAGAAGAAGGTTACGGCAAGAACCCGTACATCAAAGTGGACTCCCCCGTAGTCATTGTCACGGCACCCGGCCCCGGCTCTGGGAAGCTTGCAACCTGTCTCAATCAGATGTACCACGAGGCTAAGAGAGGGGAAAAACCTAGTTATTCAAAACTCGAGACCTTCCCTATCTGGAACCTGCCGCTGAATCATCCTGTGAACATCGCATATGAAGCGGCGACTGTCGACATCGGTGATGTGAACATGATCGATTACTTCCATCACGATGCATACGGGAAGATTGCAGTAAATTACTCCAGGGACCTCGAGGCATATCCCCTTTTGAAGAGGATCCTCGAGAGAATCACAGGGGAATGTGTCTACAAATCCCCTACCGACATGGGAGTAAACCGCTGTGGTTTCGGAATCATCGATGACGAAGTGTGCAGAAAAGCGGCGAACGAGGAGATAATCAGAAGAGTTTTCCATACAAAGCTCGACTATCTGATGGGAATCTGCTCGAAGGAAGTCTATCAGAGAGCTGTCGGCATTCTCGACAAAGCAGGACTGAAGGAAGAAGAGAGAAGCACCGTCCTTCCTGCAAGGAAAGCACTTGAGGATGCGATCAGGAATCACAAGGGGAAAGACGATGGCACAGTCTGCGCAGCTGCAATCGAGCTTGCAGACGGACGCATAGTGACAAGCCATAACTCAAACCTGATGCATGCAGGTTCTGCTCTGATCCTGAATGCCTTGAAGGCCATACTTGGATATGACAAAGAACTCGATCTCATCCATAAGGACGTTATCGAACGAATAACATTCCTCAAAAGGGACATCCTCTCAGGAAAGGGTGTGTCGATCAACGTTGACGAGATACTGGTCGCCCTATCAATCAGCGGAACGCTCCAGGAAGAAGCGGCTGAAGCGACAAAAGCGCTCAAGGAACTGAGAGGATGCGACGTGCACTTCACGCACGTTCCATCTGCCGGCGATATGGATGGCCTGAGGAAACTCGGCATAAATGTGACAACAGATCCACAGTACCCTGCCAGGAACAGTTACAAATGAGGTAATTGAGGCGGGCCCAAAGCTGAAATGATCAGGCTATCTTCTCTCTGGAAATCAACGGAAGAGGTAGCCTGATTTCATCTTCTAATAGTCGATCAAAGCATCATTGTTTCATGATATGACATATCCTCCTTTGCCACAAAAAATGAAAAGCCCATCATCAAGCTGACACATTTCTCTATGGTCAAAGGAACTGTCCATCTCCTACTTTCTATCAAAATTGCTGCAAATATGCGGAAATCATCAGCGATCCAATTTCAAATTTCATTATAAATAAAAAACCCCTCAGCGGACAAAAGGAGGTAAACCGCTTTGAGGGGAACAAAAGGAGGTTTGGGAACCAGGAATGATATGTGATTTCCTTGATTCCACCTGTAATATAACTGTTTTAAAGGGTTATGAAAAGTACTTTTCAAAAAATTTTTTATTTTTTGTTTGACTTATGAAAAATAGTGGAAGATAATATTTATTTGACTGTTTTTCCGTAACACAAATCCAAAACCAATGTAACGCTGATGACCATCAGATAGAGTTTCCATATTCATGTAACATTTGATAGAAACGGACACTATTCTGCAATCCCTTCATTCATTGACTTTTCGCACAAAAAAAAGGGAAGGCATCTGACCTTCCCATCACAATTCAGATTTCTCAATCTTCAATTATTCTTCATCGAGAACGGCTGTCTGGTATTCTCAAGTACATCGCGCCAGAGGGACCCTTCGACATCGACATGGCTTCTCTTGGATACTGCCACTTTGATTGGAAGATACACAAACTGATTGTTGACCCTGCTTGCAATGCACTGCGTCTTTCCCGCCATCGCCGCGTGTACAGCATGTGCTCCGAGACGTGCACAATAGATCGAATCATAGCTGTCTGCCGGTGCGCTGCGAATAATATAAGATGGATCTATATACTTTATTGAAGTAGGAATGCCCTGTTCCCTGAAGTAGTCTGCAATCTTTTTCTTCAAGAACAGTCCGATATCCTGGAACTTGACGTTTCCAGAAGCATCGGTCTCCCCTGTAGGCGGAACAAGATCCTGTCCTGCACCCTCTGCTACCAGTATGACAGCATGCCCTCGTTCAAGTATTCGCCTTCTGAGATTCTCAAGCAGTCCATTCGGCCCTTCAAGATCAAACGGAGATTCAGGAATAAGGCAGAAATTCACGTCAGACTGGGCCAAGGATGTGGAAGCCGCTATGAATCCAGACTCCCTTCCCATCACCTTGACCAATCCTATGCCGTTGATACTGTTCTTCGCCTCCACGTGGGCACCCCGGACAGAAGGAACTGCGGATGTGACCGCTGTGTCAAAACCGAAAGAGGAATCAATGAAGGAAAGATCATTGTCTATTGTCTTAGGAACTCCTACAACTGCGATTTTGAGGCCTCTTCTCTTGATTTCCTCTCCGATGTCATACGCGCCACGGAGTGTTCCATCTCCTCCTATCGTGATCAGGATGTTTATATTCATCCTCTCAAGGGAATCGACGATCTCCTCAACCTGTTTACCACCCCCTCTGGCTGAACCAAGGATAGTACCACCCTTCTCCTGAATATCATCGACCACATCTGGATCCAGAGGGATTATCGGCCACGGAGAGTTCTCCAGAAGTCCCAGATAGCCATACTGGATACCAGAGATCCGGCGTACCCCGTAACGATACCAGAAACATCTCACGACAGCTCTGATGACATTGTTCAGCCCTGGGCAAATACCTCCGCATGTGCAGATTGCCGCATGAACATGGCTTGGATTGAAATAGATATGTTCCCTTGGACCTGCAAGCTGGACAGCATCCGCATGCACAGGTACAGTCTTGCCGCCAACCTCCATCGTGTCTATGTCATAGAGGATCCGGTCATTGTCTGAAACATAATCAGATATCCCGTCGCCCCGTCTTGAGCTCATGATAATAGGGCTGGACCTCTTGCATTCTCCCAGCGTCTCAATTTCAAAATCATACTGTTTTTCCATCTGAAAACTCCTCCTTCAAAGCTGCAAGGTCCATGGAGAACGCTTCATACGGTTCTTTTGCAAGTTCCTTGACCTTGCCCTGGAAATCCCTGTAGAGGGATATGAATTTCAAAGCAAAGGGGGTCAGAGACGCACCCGTACGCTCTATACCCCCCTTTTTTCTGTCCAGAAGAATCATGCCGAGCTTCTCTTCTGCATTCTTGATCATGTGATATGACTTGGAATACGAAAGAGAGAGCTTCTCACTGGCCTTCTTGAGAGATCCTTCCTTTCCGATCTCCTCCAGCAGCCAGAGAACACCTATTCCCATGAACTTCTCGCCTTCATCATCAGCAAGATAAATCTTGATGTTCAGCTCCATAACTCTCCAGCGGCCTTGTAAACAAGGTCCACAAGATCGGGAATGCTCTCCTTCTCTACAGAACAGTACGCAAGACGCAAAGTTCTGCCGAGAATATTGATAGCCCCAATCTGATACTTATCCAAAAGATACTTCCTCAGCTCCTCCGCGTCATGTCCATTTGTTGAAAAAGCCATGAAATATCCTGAATTGAAAGGATATGGAGAGAGGCATGTATCGCCTTTGTGTTTTTCGATAGAGTCTCGGAGGATTTCATATCTCGCCTTCATCTCTTCGAAGAGGTCATCTTTATCCTCCTGGTAGTTCTTTCCATCCTCTATCGCCTTCAAAAGCATGCTCTGTCCCGGACGGTCACAGTTGCTGACTGTACATCTGATTGCGCCGAGTGTTTTCTTGGAAAGCGCATCATAGACATCATCTGTAAGCCCTTTTCCTCCAAATGTGAGGAAGCCTATCCTGAAGCCCCAGACCATGTCCTCCTTTGTTGCGGCATCTCCCTTTGCGACGAATATGTTCTCATCCAGATCCACAAGATCAGCAAAAAGGGATTCCTTGTTCGTCTCAGCTTCAAAGAAGAGACCGAAATATGCATCATCAATAATGACAAATACCTTTTTGGTGGAAGCAACTTCTTTCAGTGCGGCTACAATCTCATCCTTTTCTTTCACAGAAGGGGAGTAACCTGTAGGATTGTTCGGGAAATTAAGAATAAGCCTTGCATCTCCCGAACAGTTCAGAAGAGCCTCTTTCATACCTTCAGTATTGAAATGGCCATCGTCTGTGAAGAACGGGAAGAGGATCATATTAGCTCCCCTCAGATCTTTCAGGATAAGTTCATAGTTATCCCAGAAAAGATCCGGGCAGACTACATCTGAACCGTATGGCACGAAAAGAAGTGATGCTACATTTATTGCATGAGTAAGGCCACCGAGAACCAGCGGCTCACCGAACTTCTTTCCCTCAAGTGTCGGATTCTTCTTGATCATCTCCCTCTTCCAGATAGCTCTGAGTTTTTTGTCTCCACCCCCTGGAGCGTAAGAGAAAATATCTTTAGGCTGGAAAATTCCATCCTTGTACTGAGACATGATATCGCTGAGGTGGATCGGCTCTCCATTCTTTGTGGCAAGCCCTACTGTCGCATTATATAGCTTTGCCTTCTCCCCTGCCTCAGCAGACTGGGCAACTATACCTTTCGGAAAATACATCCGCTTTCCTTCCTCAGAGAGGAATGAATAACAGGCGGAAGACCGGAGCACATCATTGAGTTCAAGCGCGAGTTCGTTCACTACTTTCCTCCACAATTACGACTAAAGGATACACAAAACACCTTTTCTTCAGAAGAGGGATAATTGTCCTTCCTTTTTCTCTTCATTTTTCATGCCCAGAAGAGCAAGAAACTCCTCCTCGCTTACTATTTTCACACCCAGGCGGAGTGCTGTCTCTTTCTTGGATCCCCCTCCTGTGCCCAGAAGAAGGTGCGTGGTCTTTCCTGTCACAGATGATCCTGTGCGGCCTCCCCTTCTCTCTATCTCCTCAAGAGCCTTGGTCCGTGGATTGAAATGTTCGAATGACCCTGAGACACACCAGAGTGTATCTTTGAAGTTCTCATCGGGAATGATCTTCTCCTCCTGATCCATCTCACTTGATGTATGGAGGCCCAACGCTTCAAGCTTGTCGATCATTTCAAGAACCTTAGCATCGCTGAAGAACGAGATTATCCTGTTTGCACTCTGTTCCCCTATGGCCTTTGCCTTCAGCAGATCCTCCTTTGTCGCGCTTTTAAGTTTCTCAAAGGAATCAAAACCAGCTTCAACCAAACAGGATGAGGCCATCTTTCCAATATCGTTTATGCCTATCGAGGATAAAAGCACTTTGAACGGCCTGTTTTTCGATTCCTCCACTCCCTTTATTATCGCGCTGACTGTCTTTTCTCCATATCCGGGTTCTCCGATGAGCGTCTCATACCTGGCTTCGTAGATGTCTGGGATTTCCCTGAGCATTCCCCTCTCATAGAGTTCCCTGATTGTCTTTGGCCCCAGCGTCTCGATATCCATCTGAGTTCTCGACGAGAAGAAAACGAGACGGCCGACAACCTGATCCGGGCAATCTCTGTTCGGGCAGAACAGATGTGCCCCCTCCTCTTTCAGCTGAGAAGAACACGAGGGACAAGTGTGCTGTATCTTGTATGTATTGTTTCCAAGTTCATTCTTCTCTATCACATCTTCGACCTGAGGAATGACATCCCCTCTCCTGACAATAGAGACAGTATCCCCAAGAGCCAGCTCCAGAGAATCGATATACTCCTGATTGTGAAGCGTTGCCCTCTTTATCGTAGTTCCAGCAAGGAACACTGGCTGAAGTTCCGCAACAGGGGTAATCCTTCCTGTCCTGCCAACCTGAACTGTTATTCCAAGAAGTTTCGTGACCGCCTCCGGAGATTCGAACTTGTAGGCAATTGCCCACCTGGGATGATGTTCTGTGTAGCCAAGGCGATTGCGGACTGCAATTTCATTGATTTTGAAGACAAGGCCATCGATCTCATACTCAAGATCCTTCCTCTCTTCCGTCTTCTTCCTGATGTAGGTCTCCATATCGTCAAATGAATATGCATCCCCCGATAAACCCACTTCAGAAAGCATGTTCTCTGCCTTTTCCCGTGTAGAGGCAAAGAAAGCTAAGTCAGGATCTACCTTGAAGCCAAGATCCTTGAGTTTCTTCAGAATATGCAGGTGATCTGATAGCCCCTCGTCTTCATTTTGCCAGAACCCCTCGTAACAGAAGATATCGAGCGGGACGAGCTTTGCCTCCTCACTCTTCTGCCTTCGTATCGTGCCTGCAGCAAGATTGCGGGCATTTGCACTCTTTTCCTCCTCTGGAAGATTCTTGTTGATCCTGATGAAGTCTTCTTTCCTGATGAAGACTTCCCCCCTCACTGCAATGGAGATATCCTCGCTGAGCCTCAAAGGAACCGATCCGATTGTACGCACATTGCTGGTCACATCGTTACCGACCTCTCCGTTTCCCCTGGTGACCGCACGTACCAAGAGGCCATTCTCATAATACAGGACCATCGAGATCCCATCGATCTTTTCCTCCGCGACGAACGAAAGTAGGTTGTTTTCCTTCTTTATGTTCTTGTCGAAGAACGAAAGGACCTCATCAGCCTTGTATGCCTTATCGAGAGAGAGGACAGGAATGGTATGCCTCACTTCAGGAAAATCATTTGAAAGGTCACTTCCGACCCTGAGTGTCGGGCTATCTGGGAAAACGAGGGAAGGATCGCTCTTTTCTATCCTTTTAAGCTCATCGAAGAGCCTGTCATATTCCAGATCAGATACGAGAGGATGCGCATCCACGTAGTATGCCTTCTGGTATTCCAGAAGTTTATCGACAAGCTGACGTACTTCTCTTTTATTCATAAATCTACCTTACCTATCTTTGATAGCACTTTTCCAGAATGAGCAAAAGTTGCCTTATGCCGGTATTAATGGTACTCTCAAAACATGGCTGAAACTACCTTTTCCCGCCTCAATATGCGCTATGGCCTGATACGGCACGCAGATGGTGCCAACCTCCTTATTTCCAGTATGGAAGCAAAGGAGATGGAAAGGCCTCACCTCACTCTCTCTGCAGAGACTTTGGGAGAGAACAACTACATAAGGGTATTCGGAGAGAAGATACCTATTTTCTCCCCAGGAATAACTGGCTATAAAGGGGAAGCCATCTTTGCCGTCTTTGCAAGTGATTACGAAACTGCTGACATTTTAGCCAGAGAAGCAGAGATAACCTATGAAGAGGTCAATAAAGAGGAAGGAGAGGAAACTGCAAAGACACGAAAAGACGAGTACTCATACGGCAATATACTTGCGTTCTCCGAAAAGGAGAATGACGATGATGGAAGTGAGAAAAGCAATGGCATAGTAAAACTCGAGCACTCGTATATGCTCAACAAGACCACATCACCATCTCACATAATATTCAAGACTACAAGCTGGCACGAAGGGGCAAACCTTCACGTTATGGTTCCGACTGAATATCCGATGCTCGTGAAAAAGTGTGTTTCGGAAGTCACAGGAGTGAGAATTGAACGCGTTGTCATCCATCAGCTTGAATACCATGCGCCAAACGATGAATATTTCCTCACCCCGATAAAGACCGCATGCATCGCGGCCCTTGCGACTGAAAGCCTGAAGGTCCCTGTAGAGATACGGGAGAGTGCTTATTCAGAACGCGGTGAAGTGAAGTACAACTTCACAACATACATGAAGGACGGGAAACCACTGGCAGAACAGATAACGCTTGAGGCAGAGCTTGGAAAATACCCGTACCTCTGGAGGGAGTACCAGAGGCAGGCGATGGCAGCCATCATCCCCTATTACCCGCTCGAGGCCCTTTCAGTGGAAATAAAGATAAAAACCAGCGATGAGAGACCTTCAACTCTTTTCGGCTCCCTCGGGTATGCCGAGGCTCTTGGTGCCAGCGAATACCACATCTCCGAAATGGCAAGGATTGCCAAGATGAGTCCTCTGGCATACCGTTTTCTCCTTTTAGGTGACAAGAGAAAGTTTACTGACTACATTCCCGCACTTGAAAGCGATGAGCTGAAGAAAGTCCTCGAGAACATAGGAAAGAAGTCATACTTCGAGAGAAAGTGGTTTTCATGCCATCAGCAGAGAGGAGACTTCGGTCTGATAGAGAAACTCAGGGGAATAGGTATTGCATCGGGCGTCGGCATTTCCGGCTTCTCTACTACGTTCATCACCGAAAATGAATTCCAGGCAGTAATGACATACACCCAGAAAAACACTGTACAGATCAACTCATCGGCATTCAGTCATGGAACTGCATTGAAATTCTGGAAGACAATGATAAAAGAGGAGATGGGACTCGAAAGCGAAGAGCAGGTAATTTTCCTTCCTTTCGGACCGGATACGAAGGATTCAGGACCGAAAATCCTTTCGAGATTCATATGCAACTTCTCACAGCAACTAATATCGGGAGCAAAAAGACTGAAGCAGCTGAGAGAGAGCGAGAAACCGCCGTTCTCACTGATCATCGACGTGGAGAACAAGTTCTCTCCATGTGAGTTTGATCCAAGTTCCTTCGGAGCAATGATAATAGAAGTCGTGATAAAGGAAAGTGCCTTTTCCCTGGAAGTGACAAGATTATGGGCAGAGTTCTCTCTGGAAAGTGTCGCAGAGGAAGAGAAGCTCATGAACTCGATAAAGCAGAACATCCTCAAGACCATAGCGCGACTGGGTGCGACAATAAGCGACAATGCCAAGATGTCCATCTCTTTCAGCCACAAGAACAGCGCGAAAGTCGCATCGACTTCAGAACTGGTGAGGGCACTTACAACCAGTGCGCTTGCAAATGCCCTCAGAGAAGCGCTTGGAGATAAGGAAGCGTTCCTTCCTGTCACTTCAGAAAGCCTGAGGAAAGCCATCAGAGAAAAAGGAGGGCAGGCATGAGGGTAGAATGCATAGTGGACGGAAAAACCCTTTCCCTCTCACTGAACTCGAACAAACCTCTTTCATATATCCTGGCAGATGATATTGGTTCTCCCGGATTCTCATCTTGCTGCAAAGGAAACGGATGCGGGAATTGCATTGCCCTTGTGGACGGCAAGCCTGTGCTTTCCTGTCTCGTGCCCGCCTTCGAGATAAACGGCAAAACGATAATAACTTTCGAAAGTTTCAGGAAGACAAGAAACTACAAGGACATCGAAAAGGCATATGAGATCGTGAAGATAAGGCCATGTCCTGCCTGTTTCGAATCCCGTACTCTGCTGTTCGAATCCCTCATATCAAGAGGAATCACAAAAGATGAGGATATAAAGAGGGAAATGGCCACACTCACATGCGCATGCATGGATCCTGCTGACGAGATACGAATCGTCAAGGAGGCAATAAACATAAGGAGACGCAGACGTGTACGAAGGTCTTAGATCCCCGAACATATATAATCCGAGTACGATAACCGAGCTTTCAGCGATTCTCCAGAGTCATCCGGACGCGATATTCTGGGCAGGAGGAACATCGCTCATGAGACGAAAGGACTCATACCCTTCCTCGAAGAGCGAAGAGATCATTTTCCTGGGACAGATAGATGAGCTTCGCCGTTTCCAGAGAAATGACCGCCTAGTCGAATTCGGGTCAATGGTTACACTGGACGAGATCCTCTCTGTCGCCCGCACTGTGATACCTGAAGTACTGGTAAGGAATATCGAATCGATCGGTGGAAAGATACTTACCAGAAGGATAACAATCGGAGGTGCGATAAAATCCAGAGAGACCATGTCGAGCATCCCAGGTACTCTTTCTATACTCGATGCCAGCTGTGAAGTCCGCACCATCAAGAAAAAGAGGCTTCACTCGAAATGGTATCCTATTTCCTATCTGTTCGGGAAAAACGCCATTCAATATGGTCTCATAAGCAGAATACGAATCCCCATATATGAAAGGAATGTCCAGGAGTTCAAGACGGCAGGGTCTTTCGTGCGTGAAAGGGACAGCGCTGTCGCGATAAGTTTCGTAGCGAATCAGGACCAGAACGTGATCAACGATGCGCGTTTTTCTTTCTCGATTCCTACAGCCCCATTCGTATCCCTCAGAGAGATAGACAACATGATGCAGACAGTGAGGTTTCCTCTCGATCCGAAGGAGGCGCAGACACTGGTGAACATGATACTGGAGTCCCTCTCTTCAGAGATAAAGCTCTCTCCTGTTCAGGCAGAACGGATAAAGGGACTTCTGAAAGAAATTGTCGGGAACATAAACATCCGTATCCTCTCGACACCGATGGCCGAAGCAAAGTAAGTTAATCAAAATGGAATTTGTACATCTTCATAATCATACCGACTTCTCTCTTCTCGATGGAGCTGCCTCAATAAAGAATTACGTCAAGAAAGCAGTTTCCTGCGGAATGAAGAGCCTTGCGATCACCGATCACGGAAACATGTTCGGCGCACTCTATTTCTATGATGAATGCAGGAACAACGGGATCAATCCGCTCATCGGGTGTGAATTCTACGTAAACCCCGAGAACAGACGAAGCAGGGACAGCCTGAACAAATATTATCATCTGATCCTCATAGCGATGAACGACAATGGCTATCACAACCTGATGAAACTCAATTCGATCGCGTTCAAGGAGGGTTTCTATTACAAGCCGAGAATCGATGACGAATGCCTCAGAAAATACAGCAGTGACCTGATCTGCACATCTGCATGCCTGGCAGGAGAGATATTACAGATCCTGATGGGACCACAGCCAAAAGGCTCAAGGACATTTGTAAAGCCATCGCCGGCAGAAGAAGAGATATATTACAACAGCGCACGTGAGAGAGCTCTCTGGTTCAAGGAACTGTTCGGAGATAGGTATTACATCGAGCTCCAGGACCATGGACTGGAAGAACAGAAGTATACGAACCCTATCCTTGTACGCCTCGCACATGAACTTGATATCCCAATAATTGCGACAAACGATATCCACTACATCGAGAAAGAGGATGCCAATGCACAGGATACCCTCCTCTGCATCGGCACAAACAGCAAGAAGAACGATGAGAACAGGATGCGTTTTCCTTCCGAAGAGTTCTATTTCAAGACACAGCAAGAGATGGAAGAGCTCTTTTCCTGGATTCCAGAGGCGATTGGAAATACATCGGAACTTGCAAATAGATGCAATATAGAGATCAAGTTCCCTGGCCCTGTCCTGCCAAAGTGCGAAATACCGGAACCATTCCAGAGCGAAGCGGAATATCTGAGATATCTTGCGAACAAAGGATTGAAAGAACGCTATGAAGTGATAACCGACGAACTTCAGAGCCGTCTTGACTATGAACTGGGCATCATCGAGAAGATGAACTTCCCTGGTTACTTCCTGATCGTCATGGATTACATAGTCTGGGCGAAGAACCATGGCATTCCAGTAGGTCCGGGACGTGGATCCGGGGCGGGAAGCCTTGTAGCGTATTCAATCAGAATCACCGATATTGATCCTATAAAGTACAGCCTTCTCTTCGAGCGATTCCTGAACCCGGAGCGTGTATCGATGCCTGACTTCGACGTCGACTTCTGCTTCGAACGACGTGGAGAAGTGATCGACTATGTGACCGAACACTACGGAAAAGAGAAGGTCGGACAGATCGTCACGTTCGGAACACTCAAGACAAAGATGGTCGTCAAGGATGTCGCACGCGTTCTGGACATTCCATACGACGAGGCAAACAAGATCTGCTCACTTATCCCGGATGAACCTGGAATGAGTGTGGACAAAGCGCTTGAACAGGAAGAGAAACTTAGAGAATTCTACGAAAGCGGCGGAATCTACAAAGAACTTTTTGATACTTCAAGAAAGCTGGAAGGCTTTCATCGGCATACATCTCTGCATGCAGCAGGAGTTGTCATAGGCAGGGAGCCTCTCGAGAACTATGTTCCTCTGATGACAGATCCCAAGACCGGTGGAGTTGCAACCCAATACACGATGAAGCAGATTGAGAAGTGCGGCCTCGTGAAGATGGACTTCCTTGGTCTGAAGACACTTACCCTCATCAAGCACACGGAAGATCTGATCCGAAAGAGAATTCCTTCCTTCGACATCAACAAGATAGATGAGAAGGATGAGAAAACTTTCAAGATGCTATCAGCAGGTGACAGCGCATGCGTGTTCCAGTTCGAATCAGCAGGAATGAGAAGGATCCTGAAGCGTGCAGAGCCAAGCGAGATCGAAGATCTTGTAAGCTTGAATGCGCTCTACCGTCCGGGGCCGATGCAGTTCATCGACCAGTACATAGACAGCAAACGCGGAGTCAGGAAGATAGAATATCCGCATCCAGATCTCGAGAACATCCTCAAGACAACATACGGAGTCATCGTTTATCAGGAACAGGTAATGCAGGTTGCCCAGGTAATTGCCGGTTATACTCTCGGAGAGGCCGATATCCTCAGGAGGATCATGGGCAAGAAAGAGAAGGACAAGCTTGAGGGAGAACTTGTGAAGTTCCGCAACGGTGCTGTCAAGAAAGGATATTCTGCAGAGACAGCAGAACGGATCTTCCATATTCTCGAGCCTTTTGCAGGCTATGGCTTCAATAAAAGCCATGCAGTGGCCTACTCTGTCGTTGCATACCAGACCGCCTATCTCAAAGCAAACTTCCCGTCTGAGTTCCTGGCAGCGAACCTGACGAACGAAATGGGAAGCCCTGACAAGTTCAGTGAATATCTCAACCTTGCTCCACAGATGGGAATAAAGGTCCTTCCCCCATCGATAAACAAATCCGATGTGCACTTCAATGTCGTCAATGGGGACATCATATACGGACTTGCCGGCATCAAGAATGTCGGAGAGAGCATAGTCAAGGTCATTATCGCAGAACGGGAGAAGAGAGGAAATTTCACTTCTTTCCTGAACTTTCTGGAAAGGATGCCCGAAAATCTCAACTCCCGTCTTCTTGAGTCTTTGATCGGAGCCGGATGCTTTGATGAACTTGGAGAAAACAGGGCGACTCTATTTTCCAACCTAGAATCAGCAATCGAGTACGACAGATCCGGGAAAGAGATAACAAAAGGCGGGCAGATGGCTCTCTTCGGAGAGGAAGACACTGTGATGAACGATTTCAAGATGAAGGAAGTCCCGGATTTTTCACAGGAAGAGAAGCTGAAGACCGAAAAAACACTCCTCGGCTTCTATATCTCAGGACATCCTCTCGACAAATATTCGGAAAAGATAAAAGAAGCAGTCAGAGTGGACTTGTCCGATGAGTCGACAATACCGTACGGAAGAAAGACACAGTTCATTGCACTCTGCGCATCAAAGCGGATGCTGAAAAGCAAAGCAGGACTGAAGATGGCATCCTTTGTCCTCCAGACCAAAGAAGGAGAGACAGAGGCAGTCCTTTTCCCCAAAGGATATGAATCCTATGGGGAGAAGATCGAGGAAGATGGCGTGTATGCGTTCAAGGGAGTATTCTCGAACAAAGATGGAAGAATCAATTTCGCGATCGATGAGGTATTCGATCCGGATGACATAACGCCAGAGAACATCGGCAAGATAGTCATCAGGCTCAAGGATGACATAGTGATGAAAGAGGGAGCGTTGGAGGAACTGAAGGAAGTGATGTCGGCAGAAAGAGGTTCGATTCCTGTATATCTGGAATTGGAGAATGAGAAGACAGGTGTGAGGCTATCTTATGATGATTTCCTCGCGTACTCCAACGAAATGACAAAAAAACTGAAGGCTCTGGCTGTTGTCAGCTCTGTAATGGTCTGCTAATTTCTAATCGAGGAGAATTATGGCAACTGTAGCACTTTTCATATCCAGAATTGTAGGATTCTACCTTACTTTAATCTGGATCAGGATAATCATGAGCTGGTTCTCTCCCTATCCGAGACCCGGTTCAATAACATATTTTCTTTCCATGATGGTTGATCCTTATCTGAACATGTTCAGATCAAAATATCTGAGGATGGGACTTTTCGATTTCTCTCCGCTTCTTGGAATCGGATTGCTTGAGGTCATCCGTTCCATATTCACGATATACGGGACATACGGAGTAATGAGACTCTCGCTCATCATGCAGCTTTTTGTGCAGATGTTCTGGTCTTACGGGGTTCAGCTTTTCTTCATCCTCTTTGGCATTCTGCTGCTTCTGAGGACTATAGGATCATTCATTCCGGGATCCCGGTTTGCAATGAACATGAATGCCATGACAGCCTCAATTGACAACATGGAAAGGAAATTCTTCCGCCTTCTGTTTCCGCGCCGAATATTCCGTGATTCTACAATGAATGTAGTATTCTGCTTCCTTCTCGTGGGGCTCTACATCCTTGTACTGAATCTGTTCCAAATGTTGCTGGTTCTTTGTTCCAGGATCCCCCTCTGATGCATGAAAAGAGAATTGATACAGTCCCCGGAATCGGGAAGGTAACTGCAAGAGAGTTCCAGCGGCTTGGAATAGAAACACTTTCCGACATGGTACTCTTCTCTCCACGCGCTTATGATGACCGGAGGGAAGAGAGGTTGCTGAAGGATACGACAATAGAAGATCCTTCGATCAACTGCAGGATTGTAATCATCTCAAAATCTTTTTTTCCATCCAGACGTGGGAGGACGCTCAAAGTAACCGCAGAAGACGATAACGGCACACCACTTGATATACTGTGCTTCAATCGCGAATTCCTCGATTCTGTTCTCCATCTGGATTCAGTCTGGTATATAAACGCAACAGTGGAAAGGAGGATGGGACGATTCTCCACATCTCAGTTTGAGCTCAAAAGGCGAAAGGAGGAGATAGGTATCGGGAAGATACTGCCTATCTATCCCCTCTCTGGGAACCTTACGGAGAAAATTATGCGTAACGCCTCTTCCTATGCCCTGTCCGTCCTTTCTCCATTCCCGGATGAACTTCCTGATCGGCTTTACATCAAATATGGCTTTATCCATCACGACAAGGCATACAGGGACATCCACTTTCCATCGCGCATGGAAGATATCGAGAAGGCACGAAGAACACTTGCCTTTACAGAACTGCTTGTGATGGAGATCAAGGCAAAGAGGGAAAGAGGAAAGAGGGAAAAGGAGAGCAAGAGCATAACTACTCCTCTGGAGATGAAGCTCATTTCATCCCTTCCTTTTGATCTGACGGCAGATCAGAAGAATGTCCTGGACGAAATAAGGAAAGATCTTGATTCAAAGAGCCCGATGGAGAGGCTTTTGCAGGGAGATGTCGGATCGGGAAAGACATTAGTCGCCTGGATCAGTGCCCTGCATGCGATTTCAAAAGGCGGACAGGTAGCATTCATGGCGCCCACAGAACTTCTTGCCCATCAGCATGCGGAGGGAGCTGCGAAGCTCCTTTCCCCCCTTGGGATACGCATATGTTTCCTTTCTGGAGACGTGAAGGGAAAAGGAAGGGCTCTGGTCCTTGATGCACTCAGGAAAGGAAACGTTGACCTAGCAATCGGCACGCATGCGCTTTTCTCAAGCGATGTTGGCTTCAAGAACCTCACATATGTGATCATAGATGAACAGCACCGGTTCGGTGTCGAACAGAGGGAGAGTTTGAAAAGAAAAGGAATAAAGCCGGATGTGCTTTCGATGACGGCAACTCCCATTCCCCGCACTCTGGCACTCACCTACTATGCTGATCTGGATATCTCCACAATAAAGACAATGCCAAAAGGCCGGCTTCCTGTGAAAACTCATCTTGTCTCAGAACAGAAAAGGGAGGAGATGCTATCTTCGATAGAAGTTGAATTCATACGGGGACATCAGGCATATTTCGTCTATCCGCGGATAGAAAGCGAGGAGGAAGATGGGCTCAGGGATGTGAACACCATGTATGAAGAACTCAAAAAGCGTTTCCCCTCATATTCATCCCGGATGATACATTCAAAGCTCCCGGAAGAAGAGAAGATGGAGATACTGAATCTTTTCAGGGATGGAAAGATCAATTATCTTGTTTCCACATCGGTCGTCGAGGTAGGAATTGACGTTCCGAACGCAACATGCATGGTCATAGAACACGCTGAGAGATTCGGCCTTGCGGCACTGCACCAGCTCAGGGGAAGAGTCGGACGCTCAACGCTTCCCTCTTACTGCTTCCTGGTTTTCCAGAAGAATCTGACAGAAGACGGGATCGAGAGGCTGAAGATAATGAGAGACACTAATGATGGATTCAGGATCGCGGAAAAGGACCTTCTGATCAGAGGTCCGGGGGAGATTACTGGAATACGCCAGTCCGGATTCCTGCACCTCAGGTTCTCATCACTTGTCACAGACAGTGATCTGATTGAGAAAGCACAGCTTGAAGCAGAGGACATAATCCAGAGAGATCCGGGACTTCTGAAAGGAGAGAATCAGAACCTGAGAAAGGCGATAGAAGCATCTCTCAGATGATGGATACTCTCCATTCCTTCCCGCTTGTTCGAATGCCAGGAAAAACATTCTTTCATCCAGAAGACACATCGTGTCAAAGGTTGCAAAAAAATCCATTTCTGATTTATCGTTTAGACTATGCGCATCACAGGCGGCAAGTACTTGAGACGTAAAATAATATGTCCACCAGGAGTCATCCGGCCAGCAATGGACAGGATGAGGGAATCATTGTTTGCAATCCTGGGAGATCTTTCCGGACTTTCCTTTCTCGATCTATTCAGCGGAAGCGGCATTGTTGCAATAGAAGCTGCGAGCAGAGGTGCAGACAGGATCGACCTAGTGGAGATGGACAGGGGAAAGAAAACAACAATAGAGAAAAATCTTTCATTCGTAGAGGAGGAGAAAAGGCTTTACATGACAGATGTAATGCGTTTTATCTCCACATGCCCAAATAGCTATTCGATAGTCTATGCCGATCCACCTTTCAACATGGAAGACAAGATAGGCATGAGCAGGAAGATAGCCCTTTCTCCACTTGTAAAAAGCGAAGGACTATATATAATCCACATCCCTTCCGAAGAGGATTGTTTGTGGCCAGATGAACTTGAAGGAAAGCTTTTCCTTACAGACAAAAGAAAGTATGGTCGCTCAATGTTAAGGTTCTACAGGAGGAAAGAAACAGTATGATCGTCACAGAGAGAAACACAGGAGAGGAGAAGATACTTATCCGAGGCGCGGATACAGACAGATTCAACGATGCCTCAATTCCGTTCTTCTTCTCGATCTGTCAGGATGCGGGAGGATTCCATGCAGGCCTTTTCGGATTCTCCGCAGAGGAATTGATGGGAAAGCACAACTGGACCTGGATGATACTGAGAAGCCGGATCCGTTTTCATAAAATACCTCATCTTGGGGACACTATCAAAGTCGAGACATGGGCTCAGCCCAGTTTCCATCTGTTCTTTCCGCGGGTGATCAATGGATACACAGATAATGGTGAGCCTGTTTTCGAGGCAATGACACACTGGGTACTCTTTGATATCGCACGAAAAAGGCCGCTGAGGCCATCAACGCTCGATTTCCCGATTCCTGATGAAAGCATCAGGAAAGACCCGGAACTGGGGAAGATGCCAGACTGGGATGATGTAAAGAAGCTTGAAATCCTCCCTTCCTATGCGCCCGAGTGCAGTTATTACGACGTGGATCTGAACAAACACATAAACAATGTCGTATATATACGCTGGGTGCTTTCATCCCTTCCCGATGAATTTCTGGAAACTCATGTGATCGATGAGATGGATGTCGCTTGGCTGAGCCAGACATTCGAAGATAACCATGTCTCTGTCGAAAGTGCGTTCGTTGAGAAAGGAGAAAAGACAAGGATCATCCACAGAGTACTCAAAGAGAAGGAAGACGGAAGCATGAAGGAGTGCTTCGAGGCATTCTCTGTCTGGAAGGAAAAAATTTAGAAGATCAATTGTCTTCAGGCAGGAGAGTTGTCACAAGCGTTAATAGTGCGGAGGTTTCCTTGAAGGCCTGTCCGGAGAAAGTTCTTCGATGAGGTCTCCGATCTTCCTTTCAAGGAAGTCTACCCTCTTCTTCTCTCTTTTCAGATCTTCTTCAAGTGAATAGATCATATCACTCAGATCCTCATTCTGTTTCTCCAGATAGCTTATTTTCACTTCCAGCTTTTCAATCTCGTTTTCCATACAAGAGAGATTATCTTATCCGTCCGCCGGCAATGCAACATATTTGGAAAATCTGCTATCCTGTCACATGGAGTCATAGATGAAAGGTGAACGAATTGCACAGCTCGAACTTCTGCTCATAAGTCATCCGGAGGGTCTCAGACGGGTCGAGATCGCCCGCAAACTTGGGCTGCACAGATCTACGATATCACGTTATGTCGAAGAGTTATCATCAAAGATAGACCTGTACGAAGAGGATGGCCTGATAAAAATAAAGGCAAAAGAGGATGAGGAGAAGGAAGTTCTGAGCCTTTATGAGACTCTTGCATTCAATATGAGCGCAGAGGCTCTTGTCAGCAGCCAGAAGATACAGAACCCCCATCTTGCATCAGGGCTGAGGAAAATAGCCTCAAACATGTTCTCCTATGCTCCGAAAATCAGTGAGAACATACTCCAGATCGCTGATGAGATAGACCTCTCTGTCGAGAAGAACAGACACATGACAGAGACATACAACAAAATCATGGAAGTCCTGATCGACTGCTGGGTTTCCGGAAACATTGCAAGGATAAAGAGCATGAATGAGGAGATAGAGATCGCCCCATATTTCATCGGCTTCAAGGAAGAAAGCGGGGGCAGGAATCCTATTTCCGTCACAGGACGTATCAGGCATACCCAGGATATAGCCACAATCCCATTATCTGAGATAAAGGAGGCCGTGATGCTCGACGAGACATATACGATTCCAGATAATCTCAGACCATTTGGCAGGAATATGGAAAAGAGCAAGCAGAGCACTGTCGACATGATTCCACTCACACTCAGACTGAAGGAACGTTCTGCACTCAACAGCATCGCCTCGCTCATTCATGGAGATGTGTCCATGAAAGAAGAGCGGGATGGCACTTTCATTTGCTCTCTGGAAGCAGAGAATTCGATAGATCTGCTCCTCGGGATTGTAAAGAGCGGGAAAAGCATTGAAATCGTCTATCCCTACTCCTTCAGGAAAAAATTCCTCTCCTATCTGCAAGGAATAATCTCAATATACCAGATTAACTATTGAAATCCGCGAAATAGCGTCTATTTTGAGGATTTTAAATATTTAAAAGACAGGGATTAAATATTTACTTTTTTCATCTTTTTCCTTATCTTATCGAGAAAAAGAAAAATATTCTTCCAATTTCCATTGCATTGTTTAATTCTAAGGATTAGTATTGAATTGTGGATGGGACAATTCCACACCCCCTTTGCTGAGCTACCTCTTTTCAGGTAGCTCTCTTCATGGCTTTCTCAAGACTCTTTTATTGCCGTCCAGGAGGAAAGAAGTCTGTCAAAATTCCATCCTGCATTACGTGGACTTGTGGAAGGCAGAGGATAATCTAATATCCTGGTATCCGGATAAATTTTCTTACGATAAATGGCACTTGCCTTCTGTCCGTTTGTGTATATTCTCCTTATCCTGGTCTCTTCAATCAGCTTCCCGATATCATTTACTGAGACATCTTCTATGGTCTCATCTCCAGAACCATGGATTTCACACGATCCGACCACATCCCATAGCGCGATATGATGACTGTGGAGGAACAAGATCTTGTCTGCTATGCTATCGAGCTCGACAGAAAACAGCCTCTCCATCAGGGGCCAGAATCTGTTCTGCTTGTTGCCATAGAAGAACCCGACCTCTCTTGAGACTGGAGAAGGGAAAGAGCCTAGGATGAGTATCTCGGAGTCTTTGTCAAATACAGGAGGGATTGGATGTCTAATCATCATTTTCCCTTTATGAAAGCAGCAACTTCAGATCCCTTGTCATACCCTCTCTGATACAACTTGAGGATATCTTCTTCCTCAAAACGGGTTGTAGTCACCCCATCGGTGTCGTCAGGATAGACACAAAGAAGCTGTCCATTTCTTTCATAACACTCCATTCCTCTTATCTGGCTGTTATACAATTCTGCACGACTTTTCAGTGCCCTGGCAGCTTCAGGATAAGTGAAATTGAGCAGGAAAGCAGGAAATCTGTCCTTCTTCGCCCTCCTTTCGAGATACCTGTTTCTCGTCAGGACAACGACTACCCTGTCCATACCTTCCTCAAAAGCCTTCTCATAAGGAATTGGATCAGAGAGTCCGCCATCAAAATATGGAATACCATCGATGACAGTAGGCCTGTTGAGGACAGGAAGTGTTGCCGATGCTTCAAGGGACAGCATATCGTTGGTCCTTATCGAGTCTTTCGGAAAATATACAGGCTTTCCTGTAAGCGCATTCGTCGCTACAAATTCCATTTCCATCTCACTTGATTTATATGCATCGAAGTCAAAAGCGTCCTCTCCACCTGTGTAGGAAAGAGTGCGGTAGACATACTTGAGATTGAAGAACGATCCAGTCTTCAAAAACTGGGAGATCCCCATATATTCCTTTCGCTTTGGATAGATGGTGTAGAACCTGAGCGTTCTTCCTCTTTGTCCGGAAAGATATGTGACGAGATTGGCAGCACCTGCGGAGACTCCATATCCTTTTGTTATCATGATGTTCTCATCCATCAGATAATCATAAAGACCGGAACTGAAAGCCCCTTTCATTCCCCCGCCAACATCTATGATTCCGACTTTCATCTTTTTCCTTCTGAAAATAGAGGGGAAACGTATTTCTTGATTTTGTCTGCATACTCATTCGCTGTGTCAGAATCAAGGGAAAAAGACAAAATCTCCAAAGCCTCGTGTATCGATTCTGCCTTTCCCAGGCGAAGAATGGAGATCATCATGTCCGCAACTAGCGGATGGGCCTTATCCGGAGGAAGTTGGAAAGTTCCATCGTATGAATCGAGGAGAACTTTGATTTCGCTATTCACTTTTTCTCCCTCTTTCTTTGCAAACTTCCTCCTGTTCCTCTTTGTCGGAAGGATCTCATATGCAAAAACAATATATATCAGCAGGATGCCTATCAGCATAGAGAAAAGCATGTTGCCTGAATACGATAACGTGAGGAAATAGAGCGAGAACAGGCTCATCAGAAGCCCCAGGATGAACAGAAAGAAAAAAGCGATCCTGTTCTTGCTTTTCCTTATAGCCAGGCTCCGCAACGATAGCCGGTATGAGAAAAGGAATCCATTTTCCTCCATGAAATTCTTTTCTTTCCTCAGTTCATTCACCCCCTCTAGTGCTGAATCACTGAGTTTCCTGAGCGCTTTCCTGTCTACTTCATGTCTTGCTTTGAGAGCCAGTTTCTCATCTTTTTCCGTAACAGTCCTTATCTCGGGGAAATTATAAGCGAGATATGCAATGACGATATCTATATCCTCTTCATAGTTCATATCCACAACTAGCGGAGTACTGCCGTCATATGTAATCTCCAGATAGAATTTATCGCCTTTAGCTTTCCTGTCTTCTTTCTTGAAGGCCTTTGAAATAGCAGAGTACGGGATATAGAACTTATTCTTCTTCCCTTTTCCGGATATATAGATTGCAACGCGCCCGAGAGAGACATTGCCACACTCAAGACTCTGATCCAGATCCACTTCAAGCACTTCGTCCTCAAGCATCTCCCTGCTCTTCGGAAGCGGTCTAAAAAACATAGGAACCTCCTACAGGAAAGATATAGAAAAAAAGGATGGAAGGGCAATAGAAAAGGGAGGGCTTTCATGCCCTCCCCATTCTTCAGTCTGAATCGAAAGATCAGAGAATTTCTCCAAGTACCTTTCCGCACTCCTCATAGAACTTGAGACGTGCCTTTGCATCCTCTGCAGACTTAGCGAAGAGCTCATCTGCATGCTCTGGATTGGTCTTGTAGAGAGAAGAATACCTGACCTCTCCCTTGATGAACTGTTCATAGTCACCTGTTGCTGGCTTGGTCTCCCAAACAAACTTCTGTCCTTCCGGAAGGGATGGATTGAAGTGGTAAAGCGGCCAGTAACCTGCCTCAACAGCCTTCTTTGCCTCAACCTGCGAATAGCGCATGTTGATTCCATGGTTGATACATGGGGCATAGCAGAAGACGATAGAAGGACCCTTGTAGGCAACTGCTTCCTGGAGGCACTTCTGAGCCTGAAGCCTGTTGTATCCGAGAGCAATGGATGCTACATACACGTGGCCATAGCTCATGCACATGAAGCCCATGTTCTTCTTTCCAACCTGCTTACCTGCATTAGCGAACTTAGCGACAGCAGCGATAGGAGTACTCTTGGAAGCCTGTCCACCTGTGTTGGAGTAAACCTCGGTATCGAGAACGAGGATAGTAACGTTCTTGCCGGAAGCAACAACGTGGTCAACACCACCGTATCCGATATCGTATGCCCATCCGTCACCACCAATGATAAGGACAGCCTTGTCTGTGAAGTAATCCTGGAGTTCGATAACCTTCTCGAGAGCAGCCTTGTTGGCCTCTGTTGCCTTCTCGTTCTTGAGAACAGCCTGAACTTCCTTCTGAGCTGCAATGCCTTCCTCTCCATCGTTGTCCCAGAGAGAATAGCACTTCTCGATAGCCTTCTTCAGCTCGTCAGAGCATCCGGCAGCCATGAGCTCATCAGCCTTGATCTTCAGGAGATTCCTGTTGGAATCGACAGCAAGGCGCATTCCAAGACCATACTCGGCATTATCCTCGAAAAGTGAGTTGCCCCAAGCTGGTCCCCTTCCATCTGCCCTCTTTGTATAAGGGATAGTCGGGAATGTTCCGCTGTAGATTGAGGAACATCCAGTTGCGTTTGCAATGATTGCCCTCTCTCCGCAAATCTGGCTGAGAAGCTTGACATATGGTGTCTCACCACAACCTGCACATGCACCACTGAACTCAAAGAGCGGCTGCTTGAACTGCAGACCCTTGACTGTGTTCATGTTGAGACCGTCGAGATTGTCATATGTGAGGCTCTCGAAGAATTCGCTTCTCTTTGTCTCGCCAGCTTCCCTCTCTTTCTGGAGTGGGCTGAAGGAAAGAGCCTTCTCCTTTGCAGGACAAGCTTCAATACATACGCCACATCCCTGGCAGTCCTCAGGATATACCTGAATCCTGAACTGGAGGTCCTTGTCGTTCTTTGTATTGCTCTTGATTGTAACAAATCCCTCTGGAGCATTCTTGAGATCACTTGGCAGGATCTGCTTTGCCCTGATAGCTGCGTGAGGACATGACTGTACGCACTGGTTGCACTGGATACACTTTGTGCTGTCCCAGTGAGGAACAAATGCAGCTACGCCTCTCTTCTCGAGCTTTGCTGTTCCTGTCGGGAGAGATCCGTCAAAAGACATATGGGATACAGGAATGTTGTCTCCCTGTCTGTGCATGATCGGCTCGATGATGTTCTTTGTGAACTCATCTGCATCGTCAGCGATAAGCCTCTTCGGCTCATAGCTCTTTGTGATCTTCTCAGGAACCTTTACCTCTACAAGAGCTGCACTTGCTGCGTCTACAGCTGCCCAGTTCTTGTTGACAACATCCTCGCCCTTCTTGAGGAAGGTCTTCTTGATGTACTTCTTGATCAATGCGATAGCTTCATCTTCAGGAAGGATGCGGCTGATCTTGAAGAATGCTGCCTGCATGACAGTATTGATCCTTGTGCCAAGACCTACCTTCTCGCTGATCTCCAAAGCGTTGATGTTGTAGAAGTGGATGTGCTTGTTGATGATCTGCTCCTGCTCCTTCCTTGTAAGGTGCTCAAATACCTCATCTGAAGGAATCTGGGAATTGAGGAGGAATACTCCGCCTTCCTTGAGCGCAGAAAGCATATCATAGCGGCCAATGTATGCAGGGTTATGGCATGCGACGAAGTCAGCGTGGTCAATGAGCCATGGCATATCGAGCTTGCCCTTGCCGAAACGGAGGTGAGAAATTGTTACACCACCGGACTTCTTTGAATCGTATGCAAAGTATGCCTGAGCATTCTGATCGGTGTTGTCTCCGATGATCTTGATGGAGTTCTTGTTCGCACCGACTGTACCGTCAGAGCCAAGGCCCCAGAACATGCAGGATACTACTCCGTTTGGCGTTACGTCGATTGGCTCGCCAACAGGAATTGACCTGTGTGTAACATCATCGTCGATACCGACAGTGAAGTTATGGAAGGAATCATCCTTAGCAAGGAAGTCATAAACTGCCTTTGCATGTGTAGGTGTGAAGTCCTTGCTGGAAAGGCCATACCTTCCACCAATAACCTTGATTCCAGTTCTCTTCATGAGGTCAAGAGCTGCAACTACGTCGAGATAGAGAGGCTCGCCAAGGCTGCCTGGCTCCTTTGTCCTGTCAAGTACTGCGATCCTCTTTACTGTCTCAGGAAGAGCAGCAACAAGATGCTTTGCGCTGAACGGACGATAGAGACGGACCTTGAGAAGGCCAACCTTGCCGCCCTTCTTGTTGATATAGTCAACTACCCATTCGAATGTATCTGCTGCAGAACCCATTACGACTACGACATCTGTTGCATCTGCTGCACCGACATAATCGAAGAGGTGATACTGTCTGCCTGTGAGACCTGCAACCTTGTCCATGTACTTCTGCACGATCTCAGGAAGAGCATCATAATATTTGTTTACAGTCTCTCTTCCCTGGAAGTAGACGTCTTCGTTCTGAGCTGCAACTTTTGTCTTCGGATGCTCTGGGCGCTGTGCGCGAGAGCGGAAGCGCTCGATGTATTTCTCGTCTACGATCTTCTTGATGTCATCGTAACTGATCTCCTCAACCTTCTGGATCTCATGGCTTGTTCTGAAACCATCGAAGAAGTTGAGGAATGGAACCTGAGACTCAAGTGTAGCAAGGTGGGCTACCAGAGCAATGTCCATTGTCTCCTGAATGCTGGATGCACATGTCATTGCAAAACCAGTATTCCTACATGCCATCACGTCAGAATGATCTCCGAAGATCGAAAGGGACTGAGCCGCAAGGCTACGGGCCGATACATGGAAGACAGTAGGGATCATCTCACCTGCAATCTTGTGCATGTTCGGAATCATGAGCAAAAGGCCCTGTGATGCCGTGAACGTGGTCGTAAGTGCTCCAGCGGCGAGGGCACCATGTACAGCTCCTGCGGCACCTGCCTCAGACTGCATCTCCATGATGTCTACTTTCTTGCCCCAAAGGTTCTCACGGCCTGTACTTGACCACTGCTCTGCATACTCTCCCATCGGAGATGAAGGCGTGATCGGGTAGATGGCGGCAACGTCGCTGAAGGCATACGCAATATGCGCGGCAGCGGTATTTCCGTCAATTGTGACCATTTTCTTTTCAGCCATTCCTGTTACGCTCCTATTTTTATTGGCACGGCATAATAAGCCGAGTCAGTTCAGTTAAAGATAGAATATACCAATGGTTCATTATTTTAAAGAGCTGAAAGGGGCTCAAAGTCCCCCTCCAGCTTCTTTGTAGATATCGACATTCCATGGACGGCCTGACTTACCCCGCCTTTCCTTGAGCCAAGAGTAGGTAGCCTCATCGACTCGATACCTTCCGTTCGTCTTCTTAAGACCCTTTTTCTTAAGTTTCGCAGATATGGATGCAACAGAGACACCCATCTCGTCTGCAATATCCCTTACTGTCCGATACATTTCCTCTCTCCCCTTTGCTATCATTCAGTAAAATAAATTCAATACCCAAGAGCACACATGGCATCTGCAACTTTCTTGAATCCTGCTATATTCGCCCCCTTCCGGTAGTTGATATATCCATCCGCATCCATACCTTCTTTAAGGCAAGAGGCATGGATGTTTTTCATTATAACACAAAGTCGATCGTCAACTTCTCTTCCTGACCAGAAAATATGCCCCGCGTTCTGACTCATCTCGAGACCAGAGACGGCAACACCTCCTGCGTTTGCTGCCTTGCCGGGAGCAAACGGAATGTGATTACGTATCAGATAGTCTGAAGCTTCATTCGAACATCCCATGTTAGACACTTCTACAACGGCCTTCACTCCATTCTCTTTCAACATCTTCGCATCCTCGAGAAGAAGTTCGTTCTGAATCGCACAAGGAAGAGCCAGATCAACTTTCTCACACCATGGTTTTTTGCCGGGGAAGAATTTTGCCCCGAATTTGTGTGCATAAGGCTCAACCACATCCTGATTGCTTGAGCGGAGGGAGAGCATATACGCCCATTTCTCCTTTGTAGAAACACCATCCTCGTCAAGCACATATCCGTCAGGTCCGGAAAGGGTGACAACTTTGGCGCCCATCTCGGTTGCCTTCATGGCAGCACCCCAAGCCACATTGCCAAATCCAGAAAGAGCGATTCTCTTTCCTGAAATCGAAACGCCCATATCAGAGAGCATCTCCCGGGCAAAATACAGAGCTCCGTATCCAGTTGCCTCTGCACGCGTCTCGGAACCACCGTACCCGATTCCCTTTCCAGTAAGGACACCTTCATGCCGGCCCGTAAGTCTCTTGTATTCACCGAAGAGATATCCTATCTCCCTGCTGCCAACCCCTATATCTCCCGCAGGGACATCCATATCCGGTCCGATATATTTGTACAATTCACGCATGAATGCTTTCGTGAATCTTCTTATCTCATCGTCACTTTTCCCTTTCGGAGAGAAATCTGAACCTCCTTTTCCCCCTCCCATCGGAAGTCCAGTAAGACTGTTTTTGAATATCTGCTCGAAAGCAAGGAACTTCAACGATCCCTCTGTAACAGATGAATGGAACCTGAGACCTCCTTTGTATGGGCCAAGTGCATTATTGAACTGTACGCGCCAGCCCCGATTGACGTTTATCTCTCCTTCGTCATTCTCCCATTCGACCTTGAACGAGACGACACGATCTGGCTCGGTAATCCTCTCAAGTACCCTGTTCTTCAGATAATAAGGATTGTCATTCACGACATCGATAACGCTTGAAAGGACCTCCTTTGCTGCCTCAATGAACTCCGGCTCTGCCGGATTCTTCCTCTCCAGATAAGAGATGAAGCTGTCCAGTTGATACATAAGTACCTCCATTTTCAGAATATGATGTCAAAAGTTGAGTCGTCAATGAAAATCATTGATGCTAAAATCCATACTATGTATCTACTTGATCAGACCTGGGTTCCTTTTTCAAACCTCATGCTAAGGCATATTTACAATGTCCTGCTCATCTGCTCCGACTACGACAGGTTCATGCTTGAAGAGGACGGAAGAGTTGAAGAGGAACTATATAACGAATACACAGATCTGGGGCTTTCAAATCCTCCGAAGATAACCCATGTGAACAATGAGAACGAGGCGCTTGAAGCTTTGAGAAAACTCAAGTTCGATCTTGTAATCTCGATGCTGGACCTCGAAAGCGGAAAAGTTGAGAAACTCGCAGAAGATGTCAAGAAACTTGACTCGAGAATGCCATTCATAGTGCTCTCTCCTTCGCCAGACCACAGGAAGGCAAAAGAGCTGAAAGGGACAAACTGCCCCTACATAGATTACATGTTCTACTGGCAGGGCTCACCTTCACTTTTTCTTGCGATGATCAAACTTATCGAAGATCAGATGAACATTGATCATGATACGAAAGAGGCTGACGTACAGGTGATAATACTGGTAGAAGATTCTGTACGCTTCATATCATCATATCTGCCTCAGATATATACATGCCTCATCCATCAGAACAGGACGAGCATACTTGAAGCGATGAACGAATGGGGAAAGACTCTGAGAATGCGCGGGCGGCCGAAGATCGTGCTGGCCCAGAACCTCGGAGAGGCATGGCAGCTTTACCTGAAGTACGAGAAGAATGTACTTGGTGTGATCTCTGATGTCTCTTTTCCAGGAAAGAGCGGAAAGGAGGAAGCGGGATTCGAGCTGAGCGCGATGATCAGGGAACGGAGCAAGGAAGTTCCTATTCTCATCCAGTCGAGAGAAAAACAACATCAGGAAAAAGCGAAGTTTTATGGGCTTGAATTCATCTGGAAGCTCTCCCCTTCCCTCTTCATGGATCTTGAGAAGTATTTTCTGGAGTTCTACAACTTCGGTCCTTTCATATTCAAAGATCCTGCAACAGGAAAAGAAATAGGAAGGGCCGAGACGATGAAGGAAGTGCAACGGTATCTGAAGACGATACCAATCGAATCCTTTGTCTACCACAGCAGGAGAAATGATTTCTCCCGATGGCTGAGGGCTCAGTCTCTCTATCGTCTGGCATCAATGATCAAAGGCATAAACCTCAACGACAAGGAAAGCAGCGAAGAGACGAGGTTGAAGCTTTACAATACTATTAGGGACTACCGGAGCGAGAGATCAAAAGGAATAATCGCAACATTCTCAAAGGACCACTATGACGAGACTCTCCACTTCTCAAGGATAGGGAAAGGTTCTCTTGGAGGAAAAGGGCGCGGGCTTGCATTCATCTCAATGGAGATGCATGCGAACAAGGCAAGCGGCAAATTCCCCTCCTATACCTTATCTGTACCGCGCACTGTCGTCGTGACAACCGAATACTTCGATCAGTTCATGCAGGAAAATGATCTTCTGTCGCTTTATTTCATAAAAAACAACGATGAAGAAATATTGAAGTTGTTCTTATCGAAAAACTTGCCAAAGCGCCTCTCTGAGGAGCTGAGCGAAGTCATCAAGTTCACATCATATCCATTGTCAGTCAGATCATCATCGCTGCTGGAAGATTCACATTTCCAGCCATTTGCAGGTGTCTACCAGACTTCCATGATTCCAAACATAGGAAGTTTCGAGGACCGTCTTGAAGATCTTGAGAAGGCGGTGAAAACCGTCTGGGCAAGCACATATTCAAAAGGGGCAAGAGAATATCTGGAGAGAACGGAACACGGACTTGAGGAGGAGAAGATGTCCGTGATCATCGAGGAGGCTGTGGGAAAACGGAGGGGAAGGTATTTCTTCCCGTGGATAAGTGGAGTTGCGAGAAGCCTCAACTATTACCCCACTCCAGGGCAAAGCCAGGAAGACGGGATTGCCCTTCTTGCCCTCGGCTTCGGAAAGACTATAGTAGACGGTGGAAGGGCCTTCAGATTCTCTCCTGGGAAACCTAAAAAACCCGCAGTAATAACACAGGGAATCAGCAAAAGCCCTCAGGATAGTTTCTATGCTCTCGACATGGAAAGAAAATTCAATCCACTCGAGAATACAGACAATCTAGTATCTATTCCGCTGGAAGAGATACTGAACTACAAGGATGTGCAGAAGGGAACATTCTCGACTATCGAAAGCTCGACAGGGATGCTGAGCGAAAGCAGGAGTGCATCTGGAGAAAAGATTCTCACATTCAACGGAATCATAAAATATGACATGTTCCCTCTCGCAAAAGTAGTTTTTGACATGCTCAGGCTCGGACAAAAAGCAATGGCAGAGCCTGTTGAGATCGAGTTTGCCGTCGAAGACAGGGACGGAGAAGCCAATATCGTGATTCTCCAGATAAGGCCGATCTCCTCATCTCCCGGAGGAGCTGACATTGAAATAACCGAAAACGACAGGAAGAATGCCTTTGTCTACGCAAAGACAATAATGGGGAACGGCATCATATCAGGTCTGCGCGACATAGTTGCCATAAAACTGGATGCATTCAGGAAAGAAGAGACACTGGAGATGGCAAAGGAACTTGAACTCATCAACGAAGAGATCAATTCAGAATACCTGCTTATCGTCGCAGGAAGACTTGGGTCCAGCGACAGATGGCTTGGAATTCCATGTATCTGGAGTCAGATATCAAAAGCCAGGGTAATAGTCGAGACTGGGATCAGGGAAATGGACACAGAGCCAAGCCAGGGTACCCATTTCTTCCAAAATCTCACCAGCCTTGGTACAATCTACATGAACATAAATCCAATCCATGGGGATGGAATGTTCACCTATGACAAATTAGAAAAACTGGAGATCGCCGGAGAAACCAAGCACTTCCTGCATTTTTATACGAGAAAGGATCTCACGATAAAGGTAAGTGCACGTACATCCGAAGCGATCATTTCCATCTGAAAAGGAGGAAAGGAAATGCCTGTTTCCTATTACACACCGACCCGTGTCGTTTTTGGCAAAGACGCTATAAGCGAACTTAAAACTGAACTCAAGTTGCAAAATGCAACCAAAGTACTTCTCCATACCGGTGGATCAAGCGCAAAGAAATCTGGCCTTCTCGACAAAGTGATTTCAATACTCGACGAAAGCAATATCGCACATGTAGAGCTTCCTGGCGTAAAGGCAAATCCCCGGCTTTCTCTGGTCAGAGAAGGAATCGCACTTGGAAAGAAAGAAGGTGTGAATTTCATCATCGCCCTCGGCGGAGGTTCTGTGATCGACAGTTCCAAAGCGATCGGATATGGCTTGAAATATGACGGGGACGTTTGGGATTTCTATTCCGGAAAGGCGAAGCCTGTGGCTTCTGTCGGTGTCGGCGTAGTCCTGACCATCTCTGCCGCAGGAAGCGAAATGAGCGACAGTTCTGTCATTACAAATGATGAGGATGGATGGCTCAAGAGAGGATGCAACAGCGATGTATGCCGTGCAAAATTTGCCATCATGGATCCGACATACACATTCACCCTTCCACCTTACCAGAGCTCATGTGGCACCGTTGATATCATCATGCACACTCTCGAGAGGTTCTTCCATAGCGGCTATGGCATTTCCCTTACAGACAATCTTGCAGCAGCCTTGATCAAGACTGTCATGGTTAGTGGCAAGAAAGTACTTGAGAATCCCGAGGACTATGAGGCAAGAGCCTCGATCATGTGGGCATCCAGCATCTCGCACAATGGCCTGATGCAGGTTGGAAATGAGAACAGAGGGGACTGGAGCTGTCACCAGATCGAACACGAGCTTTCAGGAATGTTTGATGTGGCACACGGGGCAGGACTTTCAGTTGTTTTCCCTGCCTGGGCAAGGTACATATACAAAGCTCACGCAGAGCGTTTTGCAAAACTCGGAAATCTCGTATTCGGACTTGAGGGGGACAATGAGAAAGTCGCACTCGAAACAATAGAGAAATTCGAGGAATTCTTCTCCTCCATCAATATGCCAGTCCATCTTTCAGAGATGAACATCACGCTTGATGAGAAGACGATGGAAAAACTTCTGGACAAGCTGACAAACAACAATACGAGAACACTGGGGATTTTCCATAACCTCAAGAGAGAGGATATGAAGAAGATCTACGAAATCGCACAGTGAGCATTAAAAGAGAAGGGCTTGAGGAAATCATCTTCCTTGGCCCTTCCCTTTCAAAGGCACAAATTTCAGAAAACTTTTTTTCAAAACACTTTATGCAACAAGTGGTTTTTTCAATTGTGCTAAGCATAACAATCAATTATTATCAATAATTAAATGAATCCTAAATTGAAAGAGAAAATGCATGAATCCCTGACAGCGGTCCTTCCGATCACGCTCATAGTGCTGTTGCTGAGCATAATCCTCGTACCGATAGATATAGGAGCCATGTCAGTTTTTCTGGCCGGAGCAGTACTTCTTGTAATTGGGATGGGCTTCTTCCAGCTGGGTGCAGAGATGTCGATGACTCCATTGGGAGAAGGCATCGGAGCGACAATGTCGCACTGCAAACACGTCATCGCCATTGCAGTAATAGGTTTTCTCATGGGAACCATCATAACGATAAGCGAGCCTGATCTTCAGGTGCTTGCAGAGCAGGTTCCTGCGATTCCGAACTTCACGTTGATAATTACAGTCGCCATCGGAGTCGGCATATTCCTTGCAATCGCCATCCTGAGAATCCTGTTGCAGATACGGCTTTCCACGATTCTTGTCATCTGCTATATCTTCACGATCGGAGTTTCTTTCTTTGTTCCGAGAAGCTTCATCGCAGTTGCATTCGACTCAGGTGGAGTCACAACCGGACCGATGACTGTTCCATTCATCATGGCAATGGGTGTCGGATTGGCTTCTGTAAGAAGTGACAAGAACGCAGCAAGCGATAGCTTCGGCCTTGTAGCGCTATCATCGATCGGCCCTATTCTTGCCGTCCTCCTGCTTGGAATCTTCTATACCCCGCAGGATACTGTATATGAAGTTGCGACGATGAACCACATAACGACTACGATGGATGCGGCCGCGGAATTCCTTTCCGGATTCCCGAGATATTTCAGCGAGGTCGCAATCTCCCTCATGCCAGTATTTGCCGTCTTTGCAGTATTCCAGCTCATCACAAGAAGATACAAGAGAATACAGACAATAAGGCTCGTAATCGGATTTGTATACACTTACTTCGGTCTTGTCCTTTTTCTCTGCGGAGTGAATGTCGGCTTCGCTCCTGTCGGTTCCTCGATCGGAGAGATGCTCGCTTCTGCCGGAGCGAGTGAATGGCTGCTGATCCCTATCGGAATGCTGATCGGATATTACATCGTGAAGGCAGAACCTGCTATCCAGATCCTCAACAAGCAGGTAGATGGTGTTACAAACGGTGCTATCTCTGCCAGTGCGATGAACGCATGCATGTCGATAGGTGTATCAATAAGCGTAGGCCTTGCCATGTTCCGTGTCATCACAGGCATCCCGATCTACTACATCATCATACCAGGCTATATAATCGCCCTCACTCTTTCATTCTTCGTACCGAAGATCTTCATCGGTATCGCATTCGACTCAGGTGGAGTTGCCAGCGGTCCGATGACCACGACGTTCCTCCTTCCTCTGAGTATCGGAGCATGCAACGGAGTCGGCGGCAACATAATGACAGATGCATTCGGAGTCGTTGCACTCGTCGCGCTCACTCCTCTGATCGCAATCCAGATCATGGGTCTCTCATACAAGATCAAGATAAGCGGCGAGACAGAAAAGAAGAAAGAGGAAAAGAAGGCCTCTATACTTCTCTTCGAGGAGGAATGGTATGCCTGAGAAGAAACTCTACAGAATCGTAATTCTGATCGCGAATCCGGATGTTGCGGAGAAGGCCGAAAGGTACCTTTCAGAAATCGATGCTCACATCCAGTACAGAATGAATGTGCAGGGAACTGCATCGAGTGACATCATGAACATGTTCGGACTGGGAACTTCCGACAAGACTATGATAGCAATGCTTGCATCAGATAAGAGTGCATCACATATGCTCAGAAGCTTCAGGAAGAGACTTTATCTGGGAATGCCAAATACAGGCATTGCATTCACGATTCCTATCTCTGGTGGGGTCGAAAGCATCTTTTCATTGGTCAATGATATCGAAAGTGAAGAAGAAAGCGGAGGTGGAAATATGGCAGAAGAAGGAAGAGACTCCTGCATGATACTGACAATTGTCAATCAGGGATCAAGTGACGATGTAATGAAAGCCGCACGTCCGGCAGGAGCTACAGGAGGGACTGTATTCCACTCCAGGAGGCTCGGAAACGAAACGGCGACAAAACTGCTTGGCATCTCGATCCAGGAGGAGAGGGAAGTTGTAATGATCCTTGCGCGCAACAGCAGGAAAAAAGAGATCATGGAGGCTATAAATGCTTCCTGCGGAATTTCCAGTGATGCACAGGGAATAGTGTTTTCCGTTCCGATTGCAGATATCGAAGGCATCGGCTGATAAAGAAAAATACACTGAGCCCGTAAGTCAGGAAGGTCTGAATTACAGAGATGCAGTATCGATGGTAATCTTGACTCGACGGAGTCAGGAGCCGGTGGCTATGCGAGGGAGTTTGTGAAGGACCCATCATCAGATGGAGCCA
>CASFDA010000010.1 GCA_949293335.1 uncultured Spirochaetales bacterium | reverse complement strand
TTGCATGCTTAAGACGCGCCGCCAGCGTTCGTTCTGAGCCAGGATCAAACTCTCCGTCATGGTCTCCCCGCGCAACGAGGCGCGGGGCTATCTTCCAGATTGTTATTCTCTCTCCCAGCATTCCACGAACATGGCTCGATCCATACCTTCTCTTCACCGTGTTCCGAATTGACCGGGAAGCTCGCACCGCTTCCCTTCTTATGGCTTCCCTTTCCCTTCGCTCTTCGTTCAAAAAACATCGCCGCTTCCCTGCGGCGCTATGACACATTACCCCTTTCCTCACCTCCCTGTCAATATTTCCTCCAAAACTTTTTTGCTTTTTTTCAAAATAACGTTTTAAAATATCAAATATGATAAACGAAACCCTTAAAAACAATCTGAAAAGAAACAACTTCGTGGTTGTTGAAGTGAAAGACTCGAAAGAAGCAGTTAATTATATAAAGAAAACAGTTCCAAGAATGAGTCTATGTGCATCAGGTGGTTCTGTAACTCTTGACCAGAGCGGAATCCTCGCCCTCCTGAGAAGCGGAGATTACGATTTTATCGATCGGTACGCACCGGGAATAGATAAGGAAAAAGCATTCCACGATGCTTTCTTTGCCGATTATTATTTCGCATCGGCAAATGCGATAACAGAACATGGAGAAGTTTATCTTGTAGATGCAACAGGAAATCGAGTTGCTGCTGTCATCTACGGTCCGAAGAACGTGATCCTTGTCGTCGGCCGAAACAAAATAGTGAAGAACATGAAGGAAGCGATCTACAGGCTCAACACTGTAGCAACTCCACAGAATGCAAAGAGACTGAAAACCGATGGCTACTGCGCTTCGCATGATGCATGCATGTGCCCGGAGATGGATGAAGAGCATCTGATGTGCAAGGCAAAGTGCGGCGACCCGCTCTGTTCCACTGCCGTGATCATGTCAAAACAGCGCATAAAAGACAGAATCACGATACTTCTGGTCGATGAAGATCTCGGATATTGATCTCTATTAAAGAAGAAGGGGGCGATGAGCCCCCTATTCATTATCAATCGAAAAACAGATCCACAAGATCTTTCTGACTCGTAGTATTCATGATCCTCATCAGGAAATAACTGTTCTTCACAAGTTTTGCAATCTCGGCAAGTACCTGCACGTGCTCATTCGGATATTCGTCAGAACCGAGTACAAGGAACAGCACTTTAGTCGGCTTGCCATCCACAGAGCCATAGTCAACCGAATCCTTCAGAACACCAACTGCTACAAGAGGCTTTTCAAGTGAAGCCATCTTCGCATGGGGAATGGCAACACCCTGTTCCAGTCCGGTCGATCCGAGAGCTTCCCTATTCTCAACAGCAGATAGCATCTCGAGCTCCTCTTTTTCCGAGTACCCGAGAGCTGAAGAAAACTTCTTCACCAAATCTGCAAGCACAGAGTGCTTGTCAGTGCCGATGATAGGATAGAAGCAATACTCTTTTTTCAACGAATCCAATAAACCCATATCACTCCTCTTCGAACATCGACCAGATCTGGTCATTGTCTTTTACTATCAGGGCTGGACAAGGAGAAGTCCTCATCATCCTGTCATTCTCGCTCGTGAGCTCATCCCTTCTAGAACGGATCTTGTTCACAGAACCAAGTATCAATAAATCGATAGCATGTTCTTTTATATACTTCAATACCACAGCATGCGGTGATCCTTCAAGTTGTACTGTATCAATATCAATTCCTTTCAGATCAGCAAGTTTCTTGGCATGTTTCAGATGCCTTATAGCATCCTTCTTCAGATCCTCCTGATACTCGACCTTCTCCTGATCAATGAAAATATGACTCGAAAGAAGATCTCCAAGGGCCTTGGTATTGACTACATAGACCACATGCAACGATGCCTCGGTGGATTTTGCGAGCATGATCGAATACATCAATGCACTCATAGCCCCTTCCGAGCCGTCCAGATACACAAGTATCTTTCTAAACGGACAATCCATCCGCATCCTCCTTTTCATCTTCAGGTGCATTCCCTGAAAGTCTGTCCTTGACAGCCTTGAGCTGAATGAAAGATTCCCTTTCCTGCTCCTCTATCCTCTCTGCAAGATACCTTACTGTCTCTTCTTTATCAGGGATGACGAGCTTCTCAAGCGCATTCACCTTCCTGATCGTCTTCTTGACTTCCCTGGAAAGCCTCATGATCGAGACCTTCAGCTCAGCCATCCTACCCATCAGCTCCAGAGCCTGCCTGTACTTTCCAAGTGCCATCTCCGAAAGCATGCTGGTACCCTCGGGAGAAAAGAATGGTCCGTTACCTGAGAACGCTGTATCCACTTTCGGAAGGACAACGCCCATTACCTTCCTCTCTCCAAGCGATATGGAAGAAGAGATATTTACAGCTCCGGCCAAGTTGGCAACCTTCAGCCTTCCCATATGCATTATAGCACTTTCGAGAGTCCTGTCGGCAGCAATGAGAGTATTTTCAACCCTGTTCTGATAATCGACAGCCTGGTCGACGAGTGTAAGCAGTTCGCTGACCAGAATGCTCCTCTTCTGATCAAGCAGGTCATAGCCGAGCCTGCTGAACTCAAGCTCGTCCTTGACTTTCATGAGATTACTTCTCGTAGGTGCCAAACTAGTATCCATCTGTCATCCCTTGTAGTGTTCGTTGATCTCCTCTTCTGTAAGCCTCTCAAGCTCCTCTGCAGGAAGAATTGAAAGAGCATCCCATCCGAGATCAAGCGTCTCCTCAATAGTCCTATCCTCATCAAAACGCTGGGATACGAACTTCTTCTCGAAGAACTCTCCGAACTCCATGTACTTGTGGTCAGTCTCGGAAAGTTCCTCTTCTCCTATGACCGACGCGAGGTTCCTTACATCCTTGACATGTGAATACGACGCAAAGAGCTGATTCGAAAGGTGCGGATGATCATCTCTTGTCATCCCTTCTCCGATACCATCTTTCATGAGTCGCGAAAGCGAGGGCAAACAATTGATAGGCGGATAGATTCCCCTGCCGTTCATCTCCCTGTCAAATACTATCTGGCCTTCAGTGATATATCCTGTCAGGTCAGGAATAGGATGTGAGATATCATCGTTTGGCATCGTGAGGATAGGCAACTGGGTAATCGAACCCGGCCTTCCTGAAATCTTTCCAGACCGTTCGTAAATCTCAGCAAGATTGGAATACAGATACCCTGGATAGCCCTTTCTTGACGGGATCTCGCCGCGGAGCGTGGAGATCTCTCGTAGAGACTCACAGTAGTTGGTCATATCAGTCATGATAACAAGGACTTCCTTGCCTTTGTCGAATGCAAGGTGTTCAGCGAGAGTCAGAGCTGTCTTCGGCGTGATCGTCCTCTCGATCGAAGGGTCATCAGCAAGAGAGAGGAACATGGCCACGTTATCGAGGGCTCCAGTTTCCTCGAAGCTGTCAATGAAGAACTTGGCAACATCGTATTTGACGCCCATTGCGGCAAAGACGATGGCAAAGTCACTCTTTCCTCCCCTGACCTTAGCCTGTCTTACGATCTGGGCGGCAAGCTGGTTATGTGCAAGTCCGTTTCCACTGAAGATAGGAAGCTTCTGCCCCTGGATGAGTGTTGTCATGCCGTCAATGACAGAAATGCCAGTCTGTATGAAATCACGCGGGTATTCACGAGCCGTCGGGTTGATCGGAGAGCCATTGACATCCCGTTCGTCAGCAGACTGTGCAGAGCGCGCACCGTCCCTGCTCTTTCCCAGTCCGTTCATGACACGCCCGAGCATCTTCTCTGAGACACCCAGAGTAAGAGGTTCACCGAGGAACTTCATGCTCGTTCCAGGGAGGGAAAGTCCGTCTGTCCCTTCAAAGACCTGAACACAGACAGCATCGTCAGATGTGTCGAGAACCTGTCCTGTCCTCGTCTTTCCGTCAGGTCCCTTCAGTTCGACTAGCTCGCCATATCCTACGGGATGAGTATGCCTCATATAGACCAGGGATCCGTCAATACGGCTTGCGCCCTTGTACTCACGTCCCTTCAAAAGGGTTTTGTCGCTGCCTGCAAACAGCTTCTCATCACTCTTCTCCATACAAACTCCCTAGCTGCATCATCGAACGTTCGAGCTTGAGGGAAAGCTTGTCAACTTCCTCGCTCTTTCCATTCGGAATGACGAAACGCATCCTTGCGATATCAGAGACAACTGAAAGTCTCTTGATCTTGACCATTGGGACACCCTTGCTTATCGCATCCTCCCCAAGGTCATAGTAATGCAATATCAGATTGAGCATCTTGACCTGCTTCTCAACCTCGCAATAGCGGTCGATCTCATCAAACGCATTCTGCTGCAGGAATGCAGTCTTGAAGAGAGAGCAGACTTCAAGTATGAAGTTCTGGCTATCTGGAAGGGCATCGTTTCCAACGAGCTTGACAATCTGCTCGAGCCTGACTTCCTTCTGCAGGAGCTCCATTATCCTCTTTCGGTTCTCATACCAGAGGTCATTGCTCTTTTCGCCCCACCATTTCTTTACCTCATCGACATACTCACTATAGCTGTCAAGCCATGAGATGGCAGGATAGTGACGTGCGGAGGCAAGCGAACGGTCAAGTCCCCAGAAACAACGGACAAACCTTTTGGTATGCTGGGTCACTGGCTCAGAAAAGTCACCTCCAGGAGGGGAGACAGCACCTATTATCGAGACAGAACCATCAAAGCCTCCGAGAGAGAGCATGTGTCCGGCCCTCTCATAGAACTGTGCGATTCTTGTAGGAAGGTATGCAGGGAAACCTTCTTCTGCTGGCATTTCCTCCATTCTTCCAGAGAGCTCACGCAATGCCTCAGCCCAACGGGACGTACTGTCTGCCATGATCGCGACATTATAGCCCATATCCCTGTAGTACTCAGCCATCGTTATTCCTGTATAGATGCTCGCCTCACGTGCAGATACAGGCATGTTGGATGTATTTGCGATGAGAATCGTCCTGTGCATCAGCGACTGCCCTGTCCTCGGGTCAACCAGATGCGGGAACTCCCTCAGTACATCTGTCATCTCATTTCCCCGCTCGCCACAGCCGATGTAGACGATGATATCTGCATCACACCACTGCGCGATTGAGTGCTGCGTCATGGTCTTCCCTGTTCCGAAGCCACCCGGTATCGCGACAGTTCCACCCTTTGCAAGAGGAAAAAGAGAATCGATGACGCGCAGTCCTGTAATCAGCGGGGTCGAGAGATTGAGCCTCTCCTTGACAGGCCGTGGTACCCTGATGGGCCAGTACTGCCTCATCGTGAGGGGAAATGTCTTTCCGTCCTTGTCTGTGATCCTTGCGATCTCTTCAGTGACTGTATAATCCCCTTCACTTGCGATGGAGACAACTACGTATGATTTGTCATATCCTGGCGGGACCATGATCTTGTGCATAACCCTGTCAGTCTCTTCCACAGTTCCTATCACTGATCCGCAAGAGACCTCGTCTCCAGCGACCTTGGATGGGACAAAATGCCATTTCTTCTCATGGCTTATCGCATCAACGCTGATTCCCCTTGAGATGAAATCACCACTGATTTCCCTGATATCCTCAAGAGGCCTCTGTATTCCATCGTATATGTTTCCAATCAGCCCAGGGCCAAGCTCCACAGAGAGGGACATGTCAGAACCATAGACATTATCTCCCGGAGCTATTCCAGTGGTATCCTCGTACACCTGAACTGTCGCCTCTCCCGCGTTGAGCTTCACGATCTCACCGACGAGGCCACTTTCGCCCACGTGCACAAGTTCCATCATCTGGGCATCCGTAATTCCTTTGACAAGGATGACAGGGCCGTTGACCCTCTTCACCCTACCTATTATTCTGCCTTGCATTTTCTTCCTGTATAATCTTCCTGATGTCCTTCAGATAGCGCCTTACCCTGACGGAGTAGGTGTTCTCATATGCGACCTTTCCATCAAAGGATGTGACGACAACCCCGATTTCACGGATCTTCTTGTCAGCAAGAGTGAGTGTTACGCTGCCCCCAGTGATCTTCTCCACCCTCTCTTCAGCTTCTCTAAGCATCTCCTCTGTAACCGGTGCCTGGACAGAATAAGAGACTGTTGCACTCTTTTTGTCGAGGCCTACCACCGCTTCGACAATCCAGGAAACAAGATAAGGAGAGATCTCTCCGCTTTCTGCAAGCTTAGCGATCTTCCTTTCCACTTCCTCAGATACAAGCTGATAGGCTGTATCCATGTTCTTGAGCTCTGAAAGCCTGTCAATACTGCGTTTGGCGCTCTCTTCCCTCAATGCGATCTGATGTTCACGAAGGCGGAAGCTCCTCTTTTCTGACTCAACCTGTTTCATGGCTTCTTCGAAGCCCTCTTCTGCGATCAGACGAGCTTCGTCCTCAGCCTCCTTGATGATCTTTCCCGCCTTTGTACGGGCCTCATCGAGAATGCCTTCGACAAGCCTGTTCTTCTCATCACTCATATGGATACCCCAATAGCCTCATTAGTTAGTTCTCTCAGATCCCTCTTGAACTTTCCACCTTTCTCTGGGATTTCCACAACCAGGGGGAAAGATTCAGAAAAGAGGAATCTATCGACAGTCTCACGTATCATGTCTGCCACATCCTCAGTGATAATGATGACTGCGTACTCATGGTGCTCAAGAGCCTCAGACCAGGCGCTTTTCGCATCTTCTTTCGTATGTACAGCTTCTCCGGAAACCCCGACGAGAGAAAAGCCGAGGACCGTGTCATCATCACCAATGACGTAATATTCCATTTTTCTCTATTCCGTATCAGGCGTTACCCAAAATCATAAGAGCGATGATGAATCCGAAGACAACAAGACCCTCTGCCAGACCAATGAAGATAAGAGCATTCGATGCGATCTCTGGCTTTTCAGAGATAGCTCCCATAGCAGCAGCTCCTACGCTTGAGATAGCAATGCCTGCAGCGATTGCTCCAAGACCGAATGCAAGAGCGGCGGCGAAGCACACCCATGCGACATCACTTGAGCCTGTAGCGACAGCATCAGCTGCAGCCGAAAGAGTCGGAGAATAGATGAACGCTGTTCCCAAAAGAAGCATGAGTGTTAGAAGAAATGAAAGTTTTACATTCCTCTTGAATCCGATTCCGGTCATTTTAGACCCTCCTAATTTAAATTAGCTCGCCCTCAGCCTGCCAGATAGCCCGATCGGGGAATAGGCAAGGCCGCGGCCAGTGAAATACTTTGTGAAGAACTCGTAATAGTTGAGCCTGAGCGAATTGATTCCTGCACTCAGCCCTTCCAGAACGATGACAAGCAGATTGCCGGCGATCATGATCAGGATCTGGAAGATGAGTATATCTGTCATTCCAGCCATGTCCCTGAAAGCCGTCATAAGCGAGACGTGCGCAATTCCAAGACCTGCAACACGTAAAAATGAGAGTGTATTCGCAAGAAAGCCGCTGAATATCTCGAGGATCTCGATAAGGGATTCCATTATTGTATTGAGAATCAATTGAGAGACGCTCTCACTCTCTCCCCTTCTCTTCAATAGCACGAAGTGCACAGGTTCCTTTACAAAGATCAATATCACGAGGAAAACAATCGCATATGACATCCAAACAGGCATCTCGATAGAGCGATAGCCGGACGAGACAAAAGCAAAGCCGACATACACGCCAATTGCATACAGAGCACCTCCGACAAGACCATACTTGTCGAATATGAGCTCAAAATACCTCTTTTTCCTGACCAGGTTTATCCAGTTGAGTACCAGACCGAGCGAAATGACTGCAATACCGAATTTGATTGAGATGCCAAGAATATCGTAAACATCATTAACAAATCCGTTTCCGCCATGCCCGTTCACAACTCCATGATAATCAAACCACAAAGCAGGTATGATCTGGTAGCCGAAAGTAGAACCGAAAAGTAAACCACCTATCATCGATGCCGGTCCGAGATAAAGAAGCAGCGAGCACAAATAGCGGCTGATCAGCCCATCCTTTGCCATCGGATGCTTCTTGTACCAGCTCTTTCCGATGATGGCAACAAGCAAAAGCACGAAGCCCTGTCCGAAGTCAGCGAACATGAGCATGAACATCAGGATGTACGCAACTGCTGTAAACGGAGTCGGGTTTATAGATCCGTACTCAGGAATTCCATAATTATTCACAAGATGCTCGAATGGCCTGAGGAATGCCGGTGACTTGATGGACACTGGGATGCGGCTCCTCTCGACATCTTCCGGTTCCCTGATATCCAGAATGCAACGTCCATTAGTGATGCTCTTTATCGAGTCTATGATCTCATCAGCAGAATCAAGCGGGACCCAGCCTGAGAATAACGTCGTGTTCTTCGTATAGGAAAAATATGACTCTACGCTCTCTGCAAGCTCGTGAAGACGCACGCTCTTCCAGTATCTCTCGAGCTCATCCTTCCTCTCATCGATCCTATCCTTGAATTCAAGGCGGAGATTTCCCAGACTCTCCCTGTCTTTTGCGATCCTGTTCTCGAGTTCCCTCTTGACTCCCTCGCTGCCTCTGTTCTGGGCCTTTGCATCAGGATTTTCGACAAAAGAGAACTTGTCGAGAATCTCCTCGATCTTGCTTCCATCGCGCCTGAGGGAAAGAACTACAATGTTATCCCCATCCTCGATCGTGACAGCTCCCAGCGGAGAAAGTCGGTTTAAAAAATCATCTTTCCTGGACTGGACAGAACCGACGTGAGTCTCGATGTATTCCCCTTTCTTCTCATTGAGATACTTCAGCATCTCCTCTTCAAGCAGAAGACGCTGGTTCACACTCTGCTGCCTGTTCCTCACATCCTGAAGAGACGAGGAGAACTTATCCAGATAGCGTCTCAGCTCATCTGTATCGAGATCAGGAAGCTTCTCCAGATCGTCAGCTGTCAGAAGCGGCAGATTCTCGCCACTCTGGCGGAAAAACCCCTCGAGCCTGACACGATAGTCAGAAAGGATCTGGCTGTTCATCGTCACCTTGTGCGTGGATAGTTTCTTCATCTGATCCTTATCCAGAGCATTGAGATGAACGAAATCCAGGACCCCCTTCTCAAGGAGCATCTTCACAACCTTGTCCTTGTCCTCATCGAGAACAACGGCTGTCAGCATCCGCATCTTGCGGGTGAACATGTTCATGTAAGTGCCTCCCTAATCCTTTCATCATCCCATTTGTAGAACTTCGCACTCAGGATTGCGCGAAGAATACGTTCCTCATCCTTATAGGAATAGAGGTATGACAAGGTTACTCCGATAGTAAACGGATCACCTCTGAGTATTTTCGAATACTCCTTTTTGCGTGTCTTTGCCAAGTAGTTCTCGATAGAAAGGATATGCTCGGCATTCTCCTCTTCACCTGTGAGGTCGTCATCTGCCTTCCTTATTCCATCGATGTCCGTAAGGATCTCGCCATAACGTAGGGATACGATCTCGTGAACCTTTTCCTCTGCATTCGGGAAATTTGAGAAGATATCGCTCTTTTCCATCCGCTTGTATATATAACCATATGGGATAAGTACGTTCTTTAGGCTTGATGGCGGAAGATGATGGTAAAAGGCATATCTTATATAGAGGAGAATGTTCTTCAGATCCACATCCACCTCATAGAGTTTATATGCGACTTCCTTATCTTCGCTCGAAAGATTTTCTGTTGCCTCGAAAAGGTGGGAAAAATAGAGATGATCAAGATCGATCTCAATATAGAAAAGGCCACCTGATGTGAGACTTTCGATATCGTATTTTCTGAACACCTGATAATACGGAGTCCTATTTATCGAGGAAAGGACATCCTCATATGTCCGGGAATTGATCAGTTTCTCGTAATCTATATCGTTTACTATCTTTCCTTTATATATATAGGCAGAACGATAGCTCATGCTGTGCTTCCTGATCTGTGATGAGTACCACAGCCTGAAAGCGTTTCTCAGGTTATCACTCTCAACCTTTTCAAGAAGGGTGAAGACCATGCTTTTCCCTTCCCCCTTCAAAAACGAACCGATCTCCCTGTATGTGGCAATCTCCTCTTCGAGGATGGCAAGCTCAACCTGCTCCAGATCTCCTGTCTCCTCGTAAACCTCCACCAGATGGGAATACCTCGTATCCTTTAACAGGGACACAGCTTCAGAGAGGCTCGGAGCCTTGATCATCTCATCGAAAAGATGACTTTCCCTCATCGAACCCAGACGGGCACGGAGCTTTGCATTGATGAATGCGTAATCACCTACTTTGCCCATATTCACCATCCACGCTCAAGATGCGGTCCAGAACACGGCCGGATGCATTCTCCAGGACTTCCGGAGAGATCTCATTGGCCCTCTTCTCGATCTCGTTACGCATCTCTTCATATTCCTTGAGGTGCTCGTCGAGCGTGTTGTTGGCCTCCCTGATAGCCATCTCCCCTTCCTTCCTCACTCTCTCGAGCTCGCTTTCTATATACCTCTTCTTTTCACTCTGGGCAGAAAAGACGATGTCCCGAGCCTTCTTCTCGGCCTCATCAACGATACTTTCCGCCTCATCCTCGACTTTGAGTATCTCGTCTATGACTTTATTCTGCATCGCCTGCACCTCCAAAAAGAAAAAAGGGCATTTCTCTCATTTTTATGAGAAATGAGAAAAACACCCCCATTTTTCGGGCAAGGCGGATTTGAACCGCCGACCCCAAGTCCCCCAGACTTGTACGCTAAACCCCTGCGCTATTGCCCGTTGACCTAGTCAATAATAACGATGTTTTCCACCTCTTGCAAGGCGCATCAGGTGGAAAACACCAATAGGAAAAAATCATATGGCGAGGGAAATGAATCCCTTGATTTCCGAAACTCCGACGTAGGAGGTGTCATCCCCATTTTCACGTGCGATCACAAGAGTAGGTGCCTGCATCACCTGATAGCGCACAGCAAGCTCAGGAACCTTCTCCGCATCGATCACCTCGTACTCTACTCCAGCCTTGTCAAGAAGGCTCTTTGCTATCTTGCAGTTCGGGCATGTGGATGTCGTGAAGAGCATTACGCTATCTTTGCCAGAAAGTTTCTCAACGCTCTTCCGGAGAGGTTCGTCAAGACTCTTCCTCTCATGTGTGAGGACGCTCGTACCGATATTGTAGGTCTTTCTCTCCTTGAACTCCTCAGCCTTTCCTGTATTCCAGTTCTTGACCGGACGATAATAGCCAGTGATCCTCGACCATACCTCTGTTGCCTCTCCGCAGACCGGGCACTTGTACACCTCTCCTGTGATATACCCATGGTTTGCACAGATCGAGTATGTCGGACTGATCGTGTAATAAGGAAGCTCATAGTTCTCTGCAATCTTCCTCACGAGCTTTGCAGCGCTCCTCCAGTCAGGAAGCTTTTCCCCAAGGAATGCGTGGAATACTGTCCCGGAAGTATATAGCGTCTGGAAACGATCCTGAATGTCGAGTGCAGTGAAGATGTCATCTGTATACCCGACAGGAAGATGGGTCGAGTTCGTATAGTAAGGAGCATCCCCATTCTTCGATGCTGTGATGATATCAGGGTATTTCTCCACGTCATGCTTTGCAAAACGATATGAAGTGCTCTCTGCCGGAGTTGCCTCCAGATTGTACAGATCACCATACTCCTCCTGATACTTCACGAGGCGCTCCCTCATGTGGTTGAGGACCTTCACGGCAAAGTCATCTGCCTCTTTGTGAGTAAGATCAAGTCCGAGCCACTTCGCATTCAGGCATGCCTCGTTCATTCCAACGATGCCGATCGTGGAGAAATGGTTGTCAAACGATCCCAGATATCTCTTCGTATATGGATAGAGACCCTCTTCGAGAAGCTTTGTGATCACTTCCCTCTTCCTCTTGAGAGAACGGGCCGAGATGTCCATCATCTTGTCAAGGCGGTGGAAGAAGTCAGCCTCATCCTTTGAAAGATATCCTATGCGCGGCAGGTTGATAGTAACGACTCCAATAGATCCTGTGGACTCACCGGAACCGAAATATCCACCTGTCTTCTTCCTCAGCTCCCTCAGATCAAGGCGGAGGCGGCAGCACATCGAGCGTACATCGCTCGGCTTCATATCGCTGTTGATGTAATTCGAGAAATACGGGGTTCCATACTTGGCTGTCATCTCGAAAAGAAGGCGGTTATTCTCTGTCTCAGACCAGTCGAAATCCTTAGTGATCGAGTATGTCGGGATCGGATACTGGAACCCTCTTCCGTTCGCATCACCTTCGATCATGATCTCGATGAAGGCCTTGTTGACCATGTCCATCTCCCTCTGGCAATCGCCATAGGTGAAGTCCATCTCCTTTCCTCCGACGATAGCTGGAGTATCCTTCATGTCCTCAGGACACACCCAATCGAGCGTGATATTTGAAAATGGTGCCTGCGTACCCCATCTTGATGGAGTGTTGACGCCATATACGAACGACTCGAGGCTCTTCTTCACTTCCCTGTACGAAAGGTTGTCCTTCTTAACGAAAGGAGCAAGGTATGTGTCAAAGGAACTGAAGGCCTGTGCACCAGCCCATTCGTTCTGCAGGATGCCGAGGAAATTGACCATCTGATTGCAGAGTGTCGAGAGATGGCTTGCAGGAGAAGATGTGATCTTTCCAGGAATTCCACCAAGCCCTTCCTGTATCAGCTGCTTGATCGACCAGCCGGCACAGTAGCCTGTGAGCATAGAGAGATCATGGAGATGTATGTCACAATTCCTGTGTGCGTTGGCAATCTCCTCATCATAGACCTCGCTGAGCCAGTAGTTTGCAGTGATTGCGCCACTATTGGAGAGGATGAGGCCTCCGACTGAGTATGTTACCGTGGAATTCTCCTTTACACGCCAGTCATTGAGCTTGAGGTAATTGTCGACAACATTCTTGTAGTCAAGGATTGTCGAACGCATGTTCCTCGCCTTCTCTCTCTGCTTCCTGTAGAGGATATAAGATTTGGCGACGGGGGCGTATCCGGCCTCGCCGAGGACCTTCTCAACAGAGTCCTGGATAGATTCTACCTGTACAAGTCCATCCTTTATCTTGTCCTGGAAGTCCGAGGTAACCTTCAACGCAATGAAATCAAGCACGTTATCGTTGTACTCGACACCTGTTGCCTCGAATGCCTTCCTGATTGCGTCAACTATCTTTGTAATATTGAAATCAACAACTTTTCCGTCTCTTTTGGAAACTCTATACATACTATCTCCTTCACGTGAGGAACAGCATAACACCCATTCATTCTTCACGCAAGGGGATAACGCAATATAAAGTGGAATAAAATTTTGCTTACACCATATATAGCGCTACTTGATATCACGAATACTTACATTTCCGATACTGTTTCTAAGTATTTCACTATATTTTAGAAGTGCTTCCCGTGAGACGGGAGAAAAACCTTTCCTGATCGTATTTTCATTAGGAACAAAGTTTTGCAGATAGTAGCGTTTGGCACCTTTTACATCCAACGCTATTTTATAAAAACTTTCTTCATCATGAAGTTCGCGGACACAAGTCGTCCTCAACTCATAGTCACAGTTTTCTTCGAGAAGCAGGGAGAGGGACGTTCTGACAGATCTGGTGTCGTAGAAGGGAAAACCTATTGTCTCTGCGTAGCGGTCAAACGAGTTCTTCACATCCATCGCCACATAATCCACGAGTGATGATGAAATGAGGGAAGAAAGCACATCCGGGCGGGATCCGTTCGTATCGAGCTTCACAAGAAAACCCATCTCCTTCACCCTTGAGATAAATGGGGCAATATCTGGCTCCAACGTAGGTTCTCCCCCTGAGATGACAACGCCATCGAGGAGTCCTTTCCTCTTTTCAAGGAAAGAAAACACCTCCTCCTGTGGTATTTCTGGAATTGATGACGGATGGAGCACGAGATCGCCATTATGGCAGAAAGGACAACGGAAATCACAGCCTCCGAAGAAGACAATTGCAGCCATCTTCGAAGGGTAATCCACAAGTGTGAGCTTATTCAGTCCAGAGATGCGCATATTAATCCATCGAGGCCCTGAGCGTTGCGATCACCTCATCCGGAACCATCATGATCTGCTTCGTCAGGCTGTTGATCGTAGCGGCCTTTACAGTGAGTTTCGCAAGCACATCCCCATCGTCCCCGCGGGAAATGGTCTGTTCGAGAAGAACGCTGAAGCGCTGGACCTTGAGGACTTTTGTCCTGACTGTGATCTCGTCATCAAGATATCCAGGCTTCTCGTAGACAATGTTTATCTCCTTTATGACAAAGATCATCTTCTCTGTCTCCTTCAACGCATTCTGGCTCAGCGAAGGGAGGAGAGTCCTCAGCAGTTCTGTCCTCGCATGTTCTGCAAAGTCGAGGTATTTTCCGTGATAAACAATTCCACCTGCATCCGTGTCAGAGAAATAGACACGGCTTCTGAATATTAGTTCCATGGAACAAAGAATAAGATCTTCGGGAAAAAAGGAAAAGAAGTCTACTTCCTCTTCCTCTCCTTCCTCTCGTTATTTTTCTCAAGACTTTTCTTGAAGAAATCGGCCATAGTGCCACCAGAAAGATCGCCAAACCCCGATGTGAAGTTCTTCTTCTCTTCCCTGTGCCTCTCAACCCTCTCACTCCTTCCCTTCCGCTTTGATTCCCTGACGACTTCAATCTTCGTCTCATAGACAGAAGGAATCTTCACATCGCCCTTACGCCTGATGATGCGCACTTTCCCGTCAGCCATCTTCTGGCTGACTGTCTGGGCCTGTGTTCCTGAGGAGATCTTCACTTTGACTTCCCTCTCCTCATACTGGCATGAAAGGGTCTGGCAGATGTAATGGATCGAACCATCCGGATCTTTTGTCCTCATCATGTCAGAACCACAATAAGGACACTTCTTGCTCTCTTTGAAAGAAGGTGCGAACTTCAGCTTGCTCTTCTCGACTTCGAGGACAAGATCGCTTGCCATCCTCTTGATATCCTTCATGAAGGTATCAGGATCTTCGCATCCTCCCCTGATGTCCTCAAGTCTCTTCTCCCATTTCCCGGTAAGCTCAGGACTGCGGAGGATCTCGGGAGAGAGTCGTACGAGCTCTCTGCCCTTTTCTGTAGGAACAAGATATTTCCCATCCCTCTCGACATACCTGTTCTGAATAAGTTTCTCAATTATGTCCGCTCTGGTCGCAGGGGTACCAAGTCCGCCAGAGAGATTCTCGCGAAGCTCATCATCCTCAACCAGCCGTCCTGCATGTTCCATCGCATAGAGAAGGCTTCCCTCTGTGTATCGCTCAGGCATCTCCGTTGAGTGCTTTCTCACCTTGACCGACTTGAGAACAACCTCATCCCCCTCCTTCATTGAGAGGATCGCAAAGCTGGCATCTCCCGAATCGACATCAGGATCGGTACTCCTTTCTCCTGAAGAGATCGAGACATTCCTGTATCCTCTTTCAATTGGAGTGACAACTCGTGTCTTGAATGCATAACCTTCCACATCGATTACTGCAGTCGTCGTCTTGTACCTGTAGTCATTTCCAAGTACCTCAAGGAAACGCATTGCGATAAGGCGCCAGAGCTTTTCCTCCTCCGGAGAGAATTTGGAAACATCCACCTTCTTCTCTGTTGGTATGATCGCATGGTGGTCACTTACCTTCCCGTCATCCACAAATCTTGGGTTATCTTCCCTGAAGCCGGATGAGAGGTACTCATCAACCTGAATGCCGAATACTGTATCCCTGATAGCCATCAGCCTTGATCTGAGAGTCGGCACAATGTCTTTTGAAATATATCTAGAATCCGTCCTCGGGTACGAAACCACCTTATGGACTTCGTAGAGATTCTGCAACGTATCAAGTGTCTCTTTGGCAGAAAAGCCAAGAGAGGCATTCGCATCCCGCTGAAGTTCCGTGAGGTCATAGCAAAGTGGGATTTCCACTCTCTTTTCCTCTTCCGTCAGGCTCTTGATGACACCTTTGGCATCAGAGAGCGCAGAAATGGCATCCTTCACTTCGTCGCTTTTGAATCGAATTGTGTTCTCTTCAGGATAATATGAGGCGCTGAAGAGGGAAAAATCTCCCCTTGCTGTATAGTAACAGGACCCAAGAAACTCATCCCGTTCATCCTCGCGCTTTGTGATCAATGACAATGTCGGTGTCTGTACACGACCGGCAGAAAGCTTCGCATCATAAAAACATGTAAGAGCGCGCGTGACATTCATTCCCACATACCAGTCAGCCATTGCCCTGCATTCAGCGGCCTTGTAGAGGGTATCGTAATCAGAACTCGGACGAAGGGATGAAAACCCTTCCTTTATCGCAAGTTCAGTCTGGCTTGAGATCCAGAGACGCTCACACACACCTCTATAATCTGCCATCTTCAGAATCCATCTCGCAACCAGTTCTCCTTCCCTTCCTGCATCCGTTGCAATGACGACAGATGAGACATCACTCCTTTTCAGGAGATCTGAGATGACATCGAACTGCTCTTTCGTATCTTCTATGACAACCTCATCAAGCTTCTCAGGGAGCATCGGAAGTGATGAGAGTGTCCATCTTCTGTACTCAGGACTGTAATGACTGGGTTCTGCCAGTTCGACAAGATGTCCGAGTGCCCATGTGACAATATAATCCGATCCCTCGATATATCCTTTATTCCTGAAACTTAGTGAAAGGGTCCTGGCTATCTCCCTTCCAACCGATGGTTTTTCTGCAATAACAAGTTTTTTCACGAGAGCGATTATACATAAGTTGATTCGTTAAGTCATGGAAAAAGAAAGAATGTCATCAAGCATGAAAAAGACATGAAAAAGAGAATTCCATCAGCATTTTTAATCCATCAGATAGAAAAAAAACACATCATTTGATATCAATAAGATGATATTTTCATATCATAAATGTAAATATTCAGACAATGGATTTTCCATCTCTGCAAAAGATATTCAATTGACGATGAAAAGCTGGAATTTTATACTTATATGCAAGCTACTGGATGAAAAAATCCAAAGAGGAGTAATAACATGGCTTACAAGATCACAGAAACATGCGTAGCATGCGGAACATGTCAGGGTGAGTGCCCAGTTGGAGCAATTTCAGAGGGCGACACATATTCCATCGATCCAGATGTCTGCATCTCTTGCGGAACTTGCGCAAGCGTATGCCCGACTGGAGCTATCGTTGAGGAGTAAGTCTCTTCAGGCCTAAGTGAGGGTACCGCAGGGTACCCTTTTCTTTTTATGCTGAACAATCCACTTGCAGACAAGGTATTTTCCGTAAGCGAACTCGACAGGATCATCTCCTCTACTGTCGACGAACTTTTCTATGGCCTTTCAGTCGAAGGAGAAGTCACAAACTACAAGATAAATTCTTCGAAGCATTGGTATTTCTATCTGAAGGACAAGGACGGAAGCGTAATTTCCTGCACATTCTTCAGAAGTGACAACTGGCGTACCGAGCCACTTGAGAACGGAGAATTTGTCCGCGTCAGGGGCAACCTGTCATTCTGGGCAAAAGGGGGAAGCCTCTCCTTCAACGTCAAAACTCTCGAAAGAAAAGGAGAGGGTGACCTGCGTCAGGAGATTGAAAAGAGGAAAGAGTATTACCAGAGCCTCGGATACTTCAATCCCGATGTCAAGAAACCGATTCCAAAAGAGATAAATACAATCGGAGTTGTTACTTCTGACACAGGCGCGGTCATACATGACATACTCCAGATCACTAAGCGACGGGCTCCGGGGGTGAACATAATACTTTTCCCATCGATGGTACAGGGTGATGGTGCAGATGAATCGATTGCAAACAGGATAAGGAATGCAAACATGTTCTCCTCCCTGATAGATGTTCTCATTGTCGCAAGAGGAGGAGGATCAGAAGAGGATCTCCTGCCCTACTCGTCACGTCTTGTGATCGAGGCGATTCACGAAAGCAGGATTCCAGTAATCAGTGCTATCGGACATGAACAGGACAATCCTCTTTCAGATCTCGTCGCTGACCTGAGGGCATCTACACCATCGGCGGCAGCAGAGATCGTGACAGAAGAGAACATGAGGAGAAGGGAGAGGCTCCTTGGTATAAAGAGGGAGATACTTACGGCGATCAGAGAAAAGCTTTACAAGAAAGAGAGAAAGCTGAAAGGGATAACAATCACATCCTATCTGATTGCAAGGCGTCTTTCAGATGCATCGATGCGCCTTGAGAAATTCAACAGCGCAAAGAGTAAAATCTCAAATCGTCTTTCTTCCCTGACTATTGAAGTGGACAGATACAGGGAAGACATATATCAGTACATAACCTTGTTTCCGCAAAGGGCCAATACTTTCCTGTTGATGCATAAGAGCGACAAGAGTACCATCATCGCCCGACTCAAAGGATACAGGGAGAAACTCTGCTACAATGGAAAAAGCAACAGGAAAGAAATGGAGAACAGGCTTGGCGAAGCGAGACTGAAAACAAAATACCTGGAACGGGAAGTCGAATCACTTTCTCCACTTCGTATCCTTTCCCGCGGTTATGCGATAGCAGAAGACGAAAAAGGGAACGTGATAAGGGATGCCTCCCTTCTTGAAAAAGGTGATGAAGTGAGACTCAGGGTGATGCGGGGAAGCATGAAACTCGAAGTGAAGGAGATAGAAGATGTCATTTGAGGAAGATCTGAAGAAACTTGAGCAGCTGAGCGAGAAGCTAAAGGACGAGAATACGCCAATTGAGGAAGCGATAAAACTATTTGAGGAGGCTTCCAGAATCGAGAAAAAGCTCTCCAAGTCACTGGAGGAACTCGAACGGAGGGTTGAGAAAGTCACAAGCGAGAGTGATGATCCGATCCTGAAGACAGAGAAAATCGAAGAAGAATGATCAGATCCGGCTTTCTATGGAGAAGGAAAAACCAGAAAACGAGATGGAATAACTCTCCAGCATCAGCCTTTCGCTTTTCCGCCCTCCATAAAGCTCATCTCCAGTTATCGGGTGCTTGAGCCAAGCAAGATGTGCCCTGATCTGATGCCTGAACCCCCTTTCTATTTCCACGTACACGCGGTTCTCCACCACATCCATCAGCTTTGTCTCATAGACCTTTCCATCAAAGCTGCGCATTCCTTCAAGTGTCGGGCGAACGCTCTTGCGTCCGCATCCGTAAGCTCTGAACCCTGATCTTATGAGGGTGCCTTTCCTGAGATCAGAGGGCGAGGGAGGAAAGCCTTCGAGGAGATTATTGCTTTCATCTGTCAATGCAACATATTTTTTCAAGAACCCTCCAGAAGCCTGGAGAGATGAGATCTTGTCATAGAAAGATTTATTGCGGGCAATGAGGACAAGCCCCGATGTACCTCTGTCAAGGCGGTGCAGGACACCCCCTTCCCAGTAATTCCTTCCGAATCCCGATGCAATTTCCGGGTAGATTGGCGAGAAAGAAGAAAGGAGAGTCGGACCATCCTTCCCTTTCAGGGGAACACTGTCAAGTCCGCTCTCCTTGTAGACGATCAGAAAATCGTCATCGACATATAGTACGTTTTCCTCAGTTGTCACGGCTTCCGAAAATTCTGATGAGGTAAAGGAAGATGTTGATGAAATCAAGATAGAGCTCCAATGCTCCCATGATTCCTATCTTCGTAAGTTCATCGTTCGTCATCATCGGGCCGTAGTTCCTGTTGATATCCAGTATCCTCCTCGTATCCCATGCTGTGAGGAATGTGAATATCACGACACCAAGAATGGAAATACCAAAATCCAGCATGCTTGAACGGAAGAACATGTTGATCAGGGATGCGAAGATAAGTCCCCAGAGCCCCATGAACAGATAGCGTCCCCAGGAGCGTACATCACGCTTTGTAAATGTCGCATACAACGCTGCACCGATGAATACCCCAGCTGAAGACAGGAATGCCTTGGCGATCGCGCTTGGTGCGAAAAGGAGGAATACAGAACCTAGAGTAAAGCCTGTGAGGACAGAATATGCGATGAATGAAATAACGGCACTGCTTGCTTTCATCGTCTCGAGACGGGCTGAAAGGAAGAAGACCAGAGCGAACTCAGCAATCACGATGAAAATAAGTGAGAATGCATTCCCGTAAATCATGATCTGCAGAGTCCGGGAAATGCTCACTGCATAGCCTACGACAGCAGAGACAACAAGACCCAGAACGAGCCAAAGATAGACGTTCTTCAAAAGAACGTTCTCACGTAGCGTAGCGCTTTGAAGGATTGAATCGTCTTTCATTTAATTCTCCTACCTTATAGTGAATATAACACAAATCAGAACAAAGGCAAAACGAGGCTGCCGGAGAACAGGAAAACTTTCCACTATCTACACATCAGGTTCATGGAATTCACGAATAGAGCAAAGGAGCTGATTCCCCTCCCCTTCCTGAAAGCTTTCCAACCTTGCATTACTTTGAGACACTCGATTATATTTTCAGTATGGGCAGGAAGTTTTTATTTCTTCTCATCACGCTTTTGTTGATCACCTCCTGCATGAGCAGTGAAAAGCGGACAAGAGTGCTTGATGACGAGCAGTTCAAGAGAATCGAAGAGGCTGTTTCGATACTTCAGCAGGATGCATTCAAGATTGCTGAGGACAACTCTCCCCTCTCTTCTGACGAAGTGCTCCTTCTCCTGAGCGATGACACAAAAGCGTATGGCGCATATCTGCCTCTTTATGACAGAATGGAAAGTGAATATGTAAAATGCGTAGAGGATCTGGCAAATGTCATGCTCTCCGATGCGTTCAGTGCAATCGGATCAGACAGCGCATTTGTCATGACAAACCCTGTTGTATTCGTCTCTTCAGATAATTCGATCGCAAGGGAATATGAGCGCATCAGAGGCCCTTACGTCCTCTCTGTGCTCAATGACAGCTACGAAAAGAACAAAGAAAAGAGTGAGGAGGCATTATCATCTTTCCTCCTCGAGCTCGGGATCGTGAAAAGGAACTACGACAACCTCTCCCTATCAGGATACGGGACAACTCTTGCCGAAGCAAAGGGAATAGAAAAAGACGAACTGATCAATTTCCTGTTCAAAAGGATATTTGACCTCCTTATAAGCGCAGAGACAATGCTGAAGAATGCACCGCTAGAAGACAAGGACTCTCCCTATAGCGTATTCTGGGAGGATTACAGCTGATGGATCTTTTTGAAAGTACAAGAAAAAAAGAGCTCTCAGGAGAGCCTCTGGCTTCGCGGATGAGACCAAGGACGCTCGATGAATACGTCGGGCAGGACCACATTGTCGGCAAAGGAAGACTCCTGAGAAGAGCCATACAGATGGACCAGCTTTCATCGATAATTCTCTACGGTCCTCCTGGAACAGGGAAAACAACACTTGCCCGCGTCATTGCAAACACTACAAAAAGTCATTTCTCCACAATGAATGCTGTCCTTGCAGGACTAAAGGAGCTTGATGCGGAAATTCATGATGCTAAGGAAAGGCTCGACTTGTATGGGAAGAAGACAATCCTTTTCATTGATGAGGTGCACAGGTGGAACAAGAGACAGCAGGATGCGCTGCTGCCATGGGTGGAGAACGGAACTGTGATACTCATCGGGGCAACAACAGAGAACCCCTACTTTGAAGTGAATGCCGCTCTCGTCTCCCGCTCAAGGATATTCCAGCTCAGGAAACTGGAAGAGAAAGATCTTGAAAGGATTCTCTCAGATGCCCTTTCCGACAAAGAAAGGGGTTATGGAAAATACAATGTGGTGATCGATGATGATGCGAAAAAACATCTGATCGAGGTCTCCGCAGGAGATGCCAGATCACTATTGAACGCCCTGGAACTTGCTGTTGAGACAACCGGCGAAAACTTTCCTCCGAAAGATGGTGAGGTAATACACATCACACGTGAAATCGCCGAAGAGTCGATACAGCAGAAAGCTGTACTGTATGACAAGGAGGGTGATTACCACTTCGATGTCATAAGCGCATTCATCAAAAGCCTGCGCGGTTCTGATCCCGATGCATCCATGTACTGGCTCAGCAGGATGGTAAAAGCTGGCGAAGATCCCCGCTTCATATTCCGGCGCATGCTGATACTTGCCTGCGAGGATGTCGGACTTGCCGACCCTTTTGCACTTACGTACGTCGAGAGTGCAGCTGCAGCATTCGACCGCGTAGGACTTCCTGAAGGACGCTATCACCTCGCTCTTGCCGCCCTATATCTCGCAACATGCGAAAAGAGCAACTCCTCGATGGCCTTCTTCGATGCGCTCAAGAGCCTCGAGGAGGAAAAAGATGGAGATGTCCCGAACCACCTGAAGGATGCAAGCAGGGACAAAGAGGGATTCGGACACGGGGAAGGGTACCTGTATCCCCACGCATACCGAGACCACTGGGTAAGCCAGCAATATCTGCCGACCGGACTGCAGGGAAAGGTCTTCTATATTCCATCCAGTCAGGGGTATGAGAAGACAATCAGGGACAAGGTACTTGAAAAAAGGGAAGTACAGCTTGAATCTGTGACAGAGGACGAATGGGAAGAAGAACTGACGCACTCTCCGAAAAACAGGGAGAAGGAGATCTGGATCGAGCGTGCTATGGGAGAAAAGAGCGCTCTGATGAGAAGACTCAGATCAGAACTCTTGTCAGACCTTGAGATCAAGAGATACTCGAACACACTTACGCTCAATGCATCAAGAGGTCTTCTCCTCTGGCCGCTGATGCGCCTGAATCCGGAAGGGCTCTCCATGGCTTTTGTACGTAATAAGGAGGACAAGGAGGTCATAGAACACTTTGCAAGGGAGTTCGAGGAAGTTGAAAAGCCGGAAGTGATCATATCAGAAAGTGACGAGAAGGCCTTTTCCGAAATAGATGATGATCTGTATTTTTCAGTAATCACAGGAAAAAACGTCCTCACTCGTCTGGAAAAGAGCGGGAAACTCCTTTCAGAGATCAAGAGACACCTTGAAAAGGATGGCAAGCTTCTGCTCCTTGAGACAATCCCAAAAAAGAGCACGCGGCTATCTGAACTCACTGATGGCGAGATTTCTGCTGAGCTGAAGAAAGCCGAGGAGAGGATCTATTCGGACAATCCTCTTTCTCGCTGGGATGAGACAGATCTTGAAAACTTGATTGCAAGTCACTTCGAATCTGTAAGCATCAGGATAGAAAAGAGCATGGAAAAGAGGTACCTCTCAAAAGAGAGCGTCAGATCCTGGTGGGAGAGAAGCTACTCGAAGTTCGTGGATGAGAAATTCAAAGATGCATTCATCTCATCGCTTGCAGACCGAGAAGTCGACTGGAGAAGCGAAATAGCAGTCATAAAAGGGACAAACAGCGGCCTGAAAAAGAAAAAAACGCCCTCCCAAAATGAATGGAAGCGCGTCCATCAAATCACGAAGTGAACTACCCACACTTAAGAAGAGCGGGCTTCCGGCTTCAGCGCCAGCTGCTTTCTCAGGAAAACCTACTCAAGTCTTACGTTAGCTCCACCGGAGTACATATGCGTCACACATACGTGCAGAGATTTTCCTGCCCTGCAAGCAACTAATTGAGGTATACCATACGATTCATCTCCATTCTATAGAGATATGGAGTCTTCTCGATATTTTTTGATAAAATTCAAGAAACCCTGATGTCCTCGATCGATTTCACGAAAGGCTTCAGAATAGAGAGGACTTTTTCCATGTCTGTTGAGTCAACCTTCATCGTACAAAGCCTGTTTGATGGGTTTGTTCCCATGAAAGTCCCGAAAGCAATAATATCGAGATCGTTCTCGGAAAGGGCTTTCGAAATATTCGAAATCTGACCTTTCTTCTCGTCGAGGTAGAACGTTACCCTAACACCCATGCTCCGTGCTCCGAAAAGCTCGATGAGGATCTTGAAAAGATCACTCTTGGAGACAATTCCTACAAGAGTGCCATCATCCACTACAGGAAGGCAGGAAAGATCCTGATCAACCATGATCCTAGCAGCCTCCTCCACTGGAACATCCTTTGTGATTGTCACGGGATCTTTTGTCATCAGAGATCCTACTGTGAGCTTCGCAAGAAGGTATGCCATCTCATGTATCGAAAGGCTTGAAGCAGGAGAAGGAGTTGCAAAAAGAATGTCCTTCTCTGAAATAACCCCCACAAGTTTCTTGTCGCTGTCGAGGACAGGAAGGCGATGCACCTTCTCCTTCTTCATCAGAGTAGAAGCCTCTACAACACTTGCTTCCGGATTGATCGTCACCGGATTGAGCGTCATTCTATATTCAACTGTCATTATCTTCCTCCAGATACAATTCTATCTTGATAGTTTTCATTTGTGGAGAAAAAACAATCAGGTACCAAGATATGCCTTCTTGACTTTCTCGTTCACCAGCAACTCAGAACTTGGAGCAGAGAGCACAATGGAACCATTCTCCATGACATACCCCACCGTCGAATTCTTGAGCGCCATATTTGCATTCTGCTCCACAAGGAATACAGTGACCTTCTCATCTTCATTTATCTTCCTGATCTTGTGGAAGATATCCTGGACGATGAGAGGAGCAAGACCAAGGCCAGGCTCATCGAGAAGGAGGAGGCGGGGAGAACTCATCAGAGCCCTTGCAATCGCCATCATCTGCTGCTCACCGCCTGAAAGAGATCTCGTCTTCTGCTTTCTCCTTGTTCCGAGAATCGGGAAAAAGTCAAACATTTCCTCCTTCTTGCGGGAAATAACAGCAGGATCCCTGACAAGGAATGCCCCCATGTCCAGGTTTTCCTCAACTGTCATATCCGCAAAGACATGACGGCCCTCAGGAACAAGAGCAATCCCCTTCTTTGCAATCTCATGTGTCGGAAGAGAATGCCCTTTGGAATGCTTTCCTTTGCAGATTTCCTCAGAGGCGAAAGTGACGGATCCCCGTGTAAGCGGAACCTGCCCCACTATGGCTTTGAGAAGAGTGCTCTTTCCCGCTCCGTTAGCTCCGATGAGAGAAACGATCGCCCCCTCTTCAACGCTCATCGATACACCGTGGAGGGCTTCGATGCTTCCATAGCTGACTGCGATATTATCTATCTTCAACATCTCACTCATCTCATTCCTCCTCCGGGGCACCGAGATATGCTTCTATGACAGCTGGATCATGCCTGATCTCCTCAGGCGTTCCCTGTGCGATCTTCTGTCCGAAACTCAATACAGTGATCTGGTCGCAGATGTTCATTACAAGCTTCATGTCATGCTCGATCAGGACGATCGTGACCCCAAGCTTGCGGATCCTCTCGACTGTCTCCATCAGATGGTCTGTCTCTGCAGGGTTCATGCCCGCTGCAGGCTCATCAAGAAACAAAAGGGAAGGTCCCGATGCCAGTGCTCTTGCAATCTCAAGCTCCCTCTGGTTTCCATAAGGAAGGCTTCCCGCAAATTCCTGGGCATCTTTCTCGAGGCCGAAGAAGGAAAGCCATTCCATTGCCTTGTTGTAAACTTCCCTATTTTCCTTAGGAGCGTTCACATAGCTCTTGAGCATCTGGACAAATCGTCCTTTGAAAGGATCTGAACCAACCTTGAAATGGAGCCCCATCATCACGTTCTCGACTACAGTAAGCTCCTTGTAGAGCCTTATGTTCTGGAAAGTACGGGCAATACCAAGTCTACTGATCTTCCATGCGGGAAGGCCTGTAATATCATTTCCATTGAAGAGGATCTGTCCCTTTGTCGGCTTATCCATTCCGGTAATCTGATTAAAAAGCGTGGTCTTCCCCGCTCCATTAGGACCGATAAGTCCGTTCACAAGCCCCTTTTCAACTACGAAATCCACATCGTTTACAGCAACAACACCACCGAAGATCTTGGAAAGATGTACAGTTTCAAGAATTCTCACACCGCACCTCCCTTCTTCCTTTTCTTCTCGGCTCCGTAACGGAATTTATCCCTTCCGAGCAATCCCTGAGGTCTCCAGATCATCATGACAACAAGAATGAGGCCGTAGAGGATCTGCTGGGCCTGAGCTGGAATTATGCTCGTAAGATTGAAAAGCTGCGGGAAATACGAGATGAACTGGATTATGAATGCCCCGAGAATAACGCCTACTCCATTTCCCATTCCACCAAGAACGACCATGCAGAGTACCATGACAGATACCATGAACGTGAATGTCCCTGGATTTACTGTCGCTGTATAAGCTGCCATGAAACATCCGGCAACACCACCAACAGCAGCACCTACAGTAAACGAACCGATCTTGTATTTCGTGACATCGATGCCATTGCTCACAGCCGCAATCTCATCTTCCCTGATTGCAGTAAGGGCCCTTCCGATCCTTGAATGTGCAAGCCTCTGGAAAAGGAAATAGAAAAGCAATACGAAGACCCATACCAGAAGGATGAACTGCAGTTTTCCACGAGCGGAAAACTGATATCCAAACAGCGTCGCACGTGGTATCGACTGATAACCGACAGGATTTAGATTGGTGGCAATATTCCTGATGATCTCACCAAGGCCCAAGGTAGCGATACAGAGATAGTCCCCCTTGAGCCTGAGGGTAGGAACACCAATAAGAAATCCGACAAACCCCGCGAGAATTGCAGCCACCGGGAGAGTAAGCCAGAAAGAAAAACCGAAAGTCTTGCACATTATGGCCGTAACGTAACTTCCGATGCAGAAAAAACCTGCATGACAGAGACTAAGCATTCCCGTATATCCGGTGATGCAGTTCTGTCCGATAGCCATCAGTGCATATATGCCTGCGTATATTATGATAAGTTGGAAAAAATTCAGCATCAGACCTTCTCCCTCTCGTTCTTGCCGAGTATGCCATCTGGTTTGACCAGAAGGATTATGATCAGGATAACGAACGCAATCGTATCCTTCAGCGCTGACGGAATATGCAAAAGAGGAGCTCCTACAGACTCAAGAAGGCCAAGAAGGATACCGCCGAACATAGCTCCCTGTATATTTCCAATTCCACCGATTACTGCTGCAACGAACGCCTTGAGTCCTGTCATCGTACCCATTGACGGATAGACACGGAAATCAAAAGCGGCGAGGATACCTCCAATTGCAGCAAGTGCAGAACCAATTGCGAATGTAAGGGAAATGACCTTGTTGACATCTATTCCCATAAGTTCACTTGTGGGCTGGTCAAGACTCGTTGCCCTCATTGCCTTGCCCATCCTTGTCCTGTTCACAAAGAGAGTAAGGGCAACCATCATCACTACAGCCACTACGACGATAAGTATCTGATGCGGCGTGATCGTGATTCCGAAGATGCTTGTAGGTGTATTTACAAACGGATAAGGAAAACGCCTTGACTGCGTTCCGAAGATCCAGGCAGCTCCGTTTGAGAGTATGAATGACACTCCGATTGCAGAAAGAAGAGGGGCAAGCCTGTTGGCATTTCTCAGCGGCTTGTATGCCACCCGCTCTATCAGCATTCCGAGGATCGCACATAGCACTGCGCTCAGCAGCATGGCAATCAGAAATGAAGTCATGAGCCAGAAAGGACTTGGCGCGTCTCCCATAAGAGCCTGGAAGATAAGGAGACCGACATAGGCTCCAACCATCAGGATGTCGCCGTGCGCAAAGTTAATGAACTTAAGGATACCGTACACCATTGTATAGCCAAGCGCGATAAGGGCATATATGGCCCCGAGCGTTATTCCATTGACGATGTACTGCAGATAAAGAATCAGTGTGCTCACCAGATTCCTCCGGTAATACTTAGAATATACAAATGAATCTGCCGGGAAGTCCTCTTCCCAGCAGATTTCATCATTGAAATCGAAAAGCGATTAATCTACTTTAACGATATGGCCGTCCTGAACCTGGAATGCACCAAGATAAACTGGTGTCTGATCTACAACTTCGTAGACACCCTGACTTGCGACAAGGTCACCGTTCGGTGCGAAGTTGATGGTTCCATTTGCACCCTCAAAATCCTTTGTGGCTGCAACTTCATCGCGGATAGCCGCTCTATCGGCAGATCCTGCCCTCTCGATAGCCTCAGCGATGATGTATGTCGCATCATAGCTGTTTGTGCTGAAAGAGTCTGGAGTATCTTCATTGTAAGCAGCAGCATAGTTAGCAAGGAAGTTGCTGTACTTCTCTGAAGTCTGGGCCTGTGCTGGACCTACATAGATAACACCGTTTGTATAGTCACCTGCGAGATTATAGATCTCAGGATCGCTGAATCCATCTGAAGAGAGGAACGGAAGATCGATTCCGAGCTGGGCTCTCTGCTCGAGGATCTGTGCCATCTCTACTGTGTAGTCAGGCATATAGACTGCATCTGGCTGAGGATCAAGGGAACGGATAGCAGTAAGCTGTGTGCGGAAGTCCCTGTCTCCAACCATGAATGTCTGCTCGTCCACGACATTTCCGCCAAGTGGTGTGAAGTAATCGACAAGACCCTGTGCAAGACCCTGGGAATAGTCATTCATAGCGTAGATAGTCGCGATGTTCCTGTAGCCAAGTACCTCATAGAAGTAATGAGCTGCGACCTCTGACTGGAGAGCATCGGAAGGAACAGTCCTGAATATATACTCGCCAGCTGCTGTAACATCCTTGTGTGTTGCACTTGGAGTGATCATGACAATGCCATCTTCACAGCACCTCTGGCCTACTGCTAGTGCAGGAGAGGTGAAAACAGGTCCGATAATCGCGCATACGTTATCTGAATATGCCAGCTTCTCATATGCTGCAATTGCTCTCTCGACAGTTCCCTGGCTGTCTTCGGCAATAAGGACTAGCTGATGGCCATTAACACCACCATTGGCATTGATTTCATCGATAGCAAGTCGGGCTGCATTGGAACACCTGATTCCGTAGTTGGCGTTATCTCCGGTGAGTGGTCCGATGAAACCGATCTTGTAAGTATCGCTTCCGCTGTCAGCGCTACCGCCTGCAAATGCGGCAAAGCAGACTGCAAGAACTGCCAAGACCATGAAAATTTTCTTTCCTCTCATAACAACCTCCGAATAGGAAAAAGCAGTTTAATGCTGTACTTATACATAAAAGTGAATAAATATTCAACTAACATTCTACAAAAATTTCACAAAGAATGATTTAACTTTAAAGTAAAGAAAAAGATAGAAAAAGAAAAAAGTGGAACTTCTCACTTGAACAGCATCCGATTGGGAAGACTCTGATGATTCAAGTTTCCCTTTGCATTCTTTTGAAGTTCACTTATTTTCACCTGCGATGATATCATCTGAAATGAGGTACAAATGAAAAAAACACTGCTCACACTTCTGGTTATATTACTTTCGATGTCGATCTACGCATCGAACATTACACTTGAAAGCGGATACATACAGGATCTCAACCTCGAGAATACGGAAAATAGCGCGAAGCACAACATCCCGCTCAAGGCAAATCTGATGCTTGACCTGGGATCATACTCACTGGGACTTGGAGCAGGCGCATTTTTCAATGTCACGGATGGAAACACTGGACTGGAAGTAGACTTCCTCAACTATTACAGACTGGGAATTGGAGGTGTGTTCAATTTCAGGCTCGGAGGAGGATTGATATATACTTTCACGCCAGAAGAGAGTGAAAGCAGCAAGACCTACATCAATGTATTCACACTTGCGGCTGCCATGAACATGGAGGTGATCGTAAGCAATCATCTGAGTCTGAATCTGAATGGATTTCTTGGATACAACATCCTTCCGTTCACGATAATAGAGCCTGACAACTACTCAATTATGAATCTCAATGAGAAAAGGATCAGGTGGGGAGTATCGCTTGCTGTCGGATATGCTTTCTGACTCAGTTGGCAACCCTGTGCAAAAGACTCGCCTCTCCCCTGAATGACAAAGCCGCAGAGAGAGATGCAATGAGGGCAAAGTGGGCATCGCTTTCAGGATCATGTTCCAATGTCAGATATTCATCGTGGAATGATGTGAACCTTGACGGGGAGAAGATGAATACACCGTTAGCGGCACGGAGTATCCTGTCTATGTTCGAGACAAGGTAGTTATGGAGCTTCCTCTCATAAATCATGTGTTCGGAAAGGGTTCCCGAAAAACATGTATTGTGCGGGAAAGTGAAAGAATCGATCACATAATGGCATAGCCGCCCGAGCCTGTATGCATAAGAGAGGGCCCTCTGACTCTTTTCCGTAAGACGGAACAACTTTGGAATGCACTGGTAGACATTGTCAAATCTATGACCATTGACTCCCCTGCCCTTCGAAAGCCCTCGAAGATAAGTAAACATGGCAACATCCGGTTCTATTGAACCGAAGATGAATGTATACCTCTCTATTCCTCGCATTCCGAGCACTTTTGCCAGATGTTTGGCTATGATGATATGGCTAATTAATCTCACAAGCATAGTATTCAATCAGAAATGGAAAACAATTTGAAGTACCTGTAAACTTTTCTAAAACTTTTTTCTTAAAGAACTTAAATTTGCCGTCCCTGACATAACACAGCAAACACTTGAGAAAAAAAAGAAAACATTTGTTTGACTTGGAAAAGACAGCTGATGAAACTAAAAGAATAAAAAGGGAGGAACTATGGCGGATATTTCATTCTATACAGGAGAGGACATCCCTCTCGAACTGCACAAAGTCAGGATAGTGCAGAAGCTTGATCTGGTTCCTGTCGAGAGAAGGGCCGAAGCGATAAGGGAAGCAGGGAACAATACGTTCCTGCTCAAGAACAAGGATATCTTCCTTGACATGCTCACAGACAGCGGAGTAAACGCAATGAGCGACAGACAGCTTGCCGCAATGATGATTGCAGATGACAGTTACGCAGGAAGTGCGACATTCACGCGCCTGGAAAACAAACTGGAAGAGATATTCGGAACAAAATACTTCCTCCCCTCCCATCAGGGCAGAGCTGCAGAGAACATACTCGCAATGACATTCGTCGAAAAAGGTTCGATAATCCCGATGAACTACCACTTCACGACTACCAAGGCACATATAACCAGGCTCGGGGGTTCTGTCGTGGAACTGATTACGGACGAGGGGGTGCGCCTTACAAGCGACAACCCGTTCAAAGGGAACTTTGATCTCGAGAAGCTTGAAGATCTGATGAAGAAAGAGGGAAAGAGGATTCCTTTTGTCAGGATCGAAGCTGGAACCAATCTCATTGGAGGACAGCCCCTTTCCCTTGAGAACATCATCTCTGTTGCAGATATTGCCCACAAATACAAAAAGCTTGTCGTACTGGATGCAAGCCTGCTGCAGGACAACCTCTACTTCATCAAGACCAGGGAAGAGAGCGCAAAGGGTCTTTCGATAAAGGACATAACAAAGAAAATTGCAGAGAAGATGGACATCATCTACTTCTCCGCGAGGAAGCTGGGCTTCGCGCGCGGTGGCGGAATCTCTCTCCATGACAGGAACCTCTATCTGAAGATGAGGGAGCTTGTTCCTATGTTCGAAGGCTTCCTCACATACGGAGGAATGAGCGTGAGGGAGATGGAGGCCATGACGGTAGGCCTTGACGAGACCATGGACGAGAGCGTGATTTCACAGGGACCGCTATTCATAAAATACATGACAGATGAACTTGTGAAGCTGGGCGTTCCTGTCGTGACACCGGCAGGAGGACTCGGTTGCCATCTTGACGCATCAAGGTTCATCCCTCATGTCAGGCAGGAAGAATACCCGGCAGGTGCCCTTGCCGCGGCTCTCTACATCGCAGGCGGGATACGTGGAATGGAAAGAGGAACGATATCCGAACAGAGGGAAGAAGACGGATCAGAGCATCTTGCCAGTGTAGAACTTCTGCGCCTCGCGCTTCCAAGAAGGGTATTCACTCTTTCCCAAGTAAAGTATGCAGTTGACAGGATCAAATGGCTATATGACCACAGAGACATCGTCGGTGGATTGAGATTCGTTGAGGAACCATCCTCCCTCAGATTCTTCTTCGGCAGGCTCGAAGAGACCTCTCCGTGGCAGGATAAGCTTGTCAAGGCATTCAGAGAGGACTTCAAAGACAGTCTCTGACAACTAATTCATACCCCTCAGGCATTGTAGCAATACATTAAATTTATGGATTTGATACTATTTTAACTATAAAATAGTATCTATCCGACATGTTTCAAAATAATTCTTGCTGTAAATGCGCAGGTGACCTGTTGCATGACGATGCCGAAGATGACAGGAATCGAGACAGCAGGAGGAAAGTAGTTGATAGCCAGTACAAGTGTCGCGCTTATATTCCTCAGGCTGGATGCGAATGCCACAGAGACAGCATTCTCGTTCTCAAGATGGAGCGCATGAGAGACGAAGAAAGAGAAAGTGAATGCGAGGATCGTAAAGGTTGCGACTGACAGCGCCATTTTTAAGTACTCAACCCCAAGTGAGTTTATGAACTCATCGCTCACCTGGCTGATGTTCAGGGCGACAATCATTACAAGGAGTATCTTGGAAATAGGCCTCAGATAAGGAGAAAGAAGTTCCGGGATCTTATTGTCAGATACCTTCCCGAGGAATATCGAGAGAAACGAAGGAATGAGGATCATGAAGAGAAGAGACATGACTATGCCGCGGACATCAAACTCTACAGAAGATCCTGCGAGAACCCTTATCGTGAGCGGTGTTGATATAGGGGACAAGAATGTCGCAATGATGAGCAAAGTGAGGCTCAGTGCCCTGTTCCCGCCATTCAGGGAACTCCAGACTACGGATACCACCGCTGTCGGAATCGAGTAAAGGAGCACGAAACCCAGCGTCACAGGAGAAGATGAGGAGAAGACGAGGACAGATAAAAAATGCATGAAAAACGGAATGACGAAATATGCAAGAATGAGGAATATCAGTATGCTTTTCGGCTTCCTTATGACCTTCATGAAATCATCGACAGTCACCCCGAGGCTGTTGCTGAATGTAAGAACTGCAAAGAAAGGACTCACGAGAAATGTGAAATTACGGACACTATCGCCCAGCAGGAGGCCTAAGAGGACCCCTGTCACGGTCATGAAAGGCATTACTGCAGATAAAGCCTTATCCACTTTATTGAACTGAGATGAAAATAGTGGCATGACGAGAAAACTCCCTTGCTACACTCTACTCCAATTGGCGAAAAAAAGAAAAGGTCACAGAAATAGTATGAACCCTTTGAGTTGGGCTTAAAGTGCTAAATCTATCTTCTCTTTGATACTTTTGGTTTCATCTTTATTTTAATAGTCGCTGTATTCCCCTATCGCAGTTTTGTTCTGTCCTCTGATTCTGAATTTACATACCCATAGCATATTTTTCTATCCAGTGTGAAAAAGAATATCTCCATCTTTCCACTGTCTAGACCTTGCCATTCCTAGACTTACTATAGACAATTCCGTTTTTTTTGAAGCAATCCACGAATACAATATGCGGACACAGTAACTCCAGACCAGAATGTATCATCAACCTATTACGATCAGAATATGTAAGAAGAGTTAAGACATGACCTTTTCTCTCATATCAATAGTTGCAGATATAAGACAAAAATGAGATGAAATAATTTTTATGAGTAACTACAGATCACAAAGTAATTCATTTCAAACCTAGGGAACAATAGAAAACCAATCATAAGATGATAACAAAGAAGCTATCAGAGATATTCTATGTTCTTGCTTCAATATTCATCTGACACAACCCAAATCAGCATCATGCTGTACGTGATGCTGTGCATTCCCTTATATTCGAATGTCTTTGCACAATTTCTATTATCAATTAAGAGACGACATATTGACTAAGGAAGGTCTTTATCTGCTCGATTTCTCCACTGCCATTTGTTTTGAACCGAAGAAGAGATAACCCATACTTTGAAAAGATAGAATCCTTCATCATGTCGCGCTCATACTGTTTGCTGCCCTTTTTGTGATAATGGAATCCATCTACTTCAATCGCAGTAACAGGGCTTTTGCCTATTGCCCTGTAAATCAGGAAATCAACATGGGTTCCAGTACGCGATAGATAAAGCCTTTCTTCATTGGTTAGGAGCTCTGTATCATGAAATAGATATCTTACTGGATAATGGGATGCAACTTTGAATCCGTATTCCCTGAACATCTTCGATTCAACAAGATTCAATAATGCCGAATACATAAGATTCTCAGAGTCAAACTCTGATATTCTTCTATGCTTTGAAAGGAATGCGATTCTAGCCGATGTTGATTGTTCATAAAGCATATCGAAAATCGAGACTATACCTGATCGTACAGGCTTGAAGTTGTTATAAGAAATGTATGAGATAAGATCATTGATATTGCTTTTTGCTGGCTGCGGATCTGAGGAGGCAACAAGTATGAAATGTTTCTTCGCTCGTGACACCGCTACATTTATCAACATTGGTGAATCGGAGAAATCAGTTACTATGTCATCGGAGGTGGAGAAGATGATGGTATCCATCTCCCGCCCCTGAAAGCTATGGATAGTATCCACCTTTATATCATCTCGTTTGATCGTATCTCTTATAAGCCTTACATTGTTCTGATACGGAGTGATGATGCCAATGCTTCCAGCTTCTTCCGTGAGAGTCGGAAGAAGCTCCTTAGCAATCATTTCTGCCTGTCTAAGATTGGAATGCTCTCTGCTATGATATCCAGCCGCAGTAAGAAACAGGCCCAACTCATCACTCCTTTTCTTATCTTCTGACATTAAAACAAGATTGCCTGCATAGAACTTCTCATTGCAGAAACCTATTATCCTAGGCTGACATCGATAATGCTCAATAAGCATTACAGAAGGGATATCTGGGAAAAGAGCAGAAACAGAAGCAAGAAAAGAGAACCGTGAATATTTGTAGGCTTCATTGATAGAATATTTCCTGAAAACTGATTCGGAGTATTGTTTATCCTCTTCAGTCACGACATTCTGTAGTTGCCTTGTATCTCCTACAATTACAGCATTTCTTGCCGAAAGAAGAGAAAGAGACCCTGTGGCAATATCGCATTGGGAAGCCTCATCTATGATTACATAGTCATACATTACGTTTCCAAGAGATGAAGAAGATGAGAATGCAGTACTTGTGACTATGGGATATTCAGCAAGAACTTCTTTCGGATTCTTCCATAAATCTTCCTCAGAGAATACAGGACGAGAGGATTTGGCCTTCAGCCTTTTATACAGAATGCTTTTCAGCAGTTGCAAGGACAATTCCGAAAGCCTTTTCTCTTTTCCTCTCATATCAAATTGCACAATTTGGTCATCTAATGCTCCTATCGCTTCTTTAAGTTCGTTCCTTCTTCTGCAGTAATATCTCCATTGAAGTTGCTGTATGATATGGATTCCCAAATTGCCGGAATCATTCCAGCTCAAGCTCCTCTGAATTAGCACTGCAACAATTCGTCTGAACAAGGAGAAATTTTCATACTTGTCAAAATAGAGGCTGTATTCCTGTATCAGTTCCATTAGCCGAGCTGAAGATAACTCTTTCTTACTTGTATCCGATTTCGTTGCGATAGAAGAAGAGAAATGGTTGCTCTCTGTCTCAAGCTCAGAAAGCTCTGATTGCTTTCTCTGTCTATCCTCCAGAATCTCATAATAGCTATCCAGAGATGTGCTTATCTCACAGATTTCTGTTCCCAAGGATTCTATCTCTGCATCATCCATTTTCCATGCCGCTATATCTGGATAAGTACCACTCTGTGAGGATATGAATTTTTCTTTGTTATCAGCACTGCCAAGGGATGCAAGAAGAAATGAAAGTCCGTATCTATCAAGTTTCTCTTTGACATTATCAACTGCCGAGTTGTTGTTTGAGACTATTTCAGCGGTCTTCTTCTGCAAAATGAGATTCGCAATGATAGTCAGGATCGTCTGTGTCTTTCCCGTTCCTGGAGGCCCTTGAATCACACTGATCTTATTGGACAAGGCGTTGATGACTGCTTTCTTCTGGCTTTTGTTTGTACCAAACGGATAGATGACGAGGGACGGAACGGAAGATGTCGAGAATCCATTGCTTTCTGAAAGATAACAGCCAAGCACTGAGTCCTCATCAACAAAAGATATCTGTTTGTATCGCTTTGAGAGTATTCTATTTCCATCTTCATCCTTTATTGGGCTGATAAAAGAAACTTCCTTTAAATATGAAAGGACAGTCGAAGCATTCTTATTCTCCAATGCCGAATGAGTGGTTTTCAGTCTGTTGTCACTTATAAGATAGTGCTGATCTCTCCGCTCAAGGTACCAGTATCCGGCATCCGCATATCTGTATATTGCACTAAGCCCAGAGAACGGTTTTCCATCAAGATCTACTGTATAGAAATCAGGATTGAGGATTTCGGGCTTATATATCCTCACATCATCAGGTCTATAACTGTATTCCTTCTCCTCAGAGCCAGCAAAACGCACATGAAATAAACCCGTCTTCTTATCCTTGAATATGGATACTATGCTCTCAGTCCGTTCCTGATTCTTAAGGAATATCAGACACTCTGTTCTATTCACCCGATACCTCAAAATATGCCTGAGTATACATGATTATTTATATTATTTTCAGAGCTGAACTAAGAAACAGATACAAACAACATGGATTTTATTTGACTTTTAGAGATTTTTTCAAACCCCTATTTTTTTTTCGCAAATATTAAACACAAAAAGCTACAAATAAAAGAAAAGCATTGTCTCAGATGTTGACTACACCTTAGTCCAACTTGAAGGGGCATTTCTCGCTCTACTCTATAGTTGGTGAAAAAAAAGGCCACTGAAATCTCCAGCGGCCCTTAGTTAAAACAACAAGAAAGAGATTATTTCTTCTTATGTCGATTCATTCTCAGTCTCTTCTTTCTCTTGTGTGTAGCAATCTTATGCTTCTTTCTTTTCTTTCCACAAGGCACAGCGCGCTTCTCCTTAGATTAGATTTTGTAATTACCTTTCCGATTATGTTTACTTAAATGATGTTAGTCAAGAAGCATATGCGGAAAAACTGCGTCAGGAGAAAAAGAAGCTCACCACGAATAATGAATAGTAAAAGATCACTAGGGCATCCGCAATATATTGTTTTTGCCATTGATTGCAACCTGGGCTATATTTTCTTACATGAATGTTTTGGTAATCGGTTTCGGACCTCATGGTTCTGGAGCTGAAGCAGCAGAGTATTACAACAACGCAGGGCACAAAGTCACAATCTATGAGACAAGGAAGAAATCCCAAGTCCAAAGCCTGATTGACAAGCTCGACGGGAAGGGAATAGACATCAGTTTCGATGAGCATGTGCTTCAGGAAATAGAGAAATATGACATTGTTGTAAAGGCTCCATCTGTGCCTTTGAAATACAGCGTGATCAAAAAGGCACATGCAATCACAAACGATCTTGCAGCCCTGCTTGAAAGCCCGCTTACCAAGAATATTTCTTTCATTGTGGTCGTCGGCAGCAAGGGAAAGACTACAAGTGCGGCGATCCTAACTCATGCACTCAATGCCCTTGGATACAGGGCTACAAGCTGCGGGGGAATCGGAAAATCTGGGTTCCATATTCTATCCGAACTTGCATCCGGAGGAGATAGAAGCTATACGCACATCGTGATTGCGATGGCAAACTGGCAGATCGGAGACACACATATGTTTCTTGACCGGAACTGGCCAAGGCTCTCTGCGATACTGATCACGACTCAGACGAAGAAAGAGGAAATAAAGGAAGAGTTCGGAATCCTCCTGAGGCAGGATGTCGGGAAAATCATAGCGGACAGGAGCCTAAAAAAAGAAATTGTGAGGCAGAAGGGAGACAGGAAGAAATTCGCTGCCATTCCATCTCATTTCAATCCATATGTCTACCCTTCTCCGGAAGCCAGCTGCTACGAAACGCTCAGGGCCCTCAGGATTCCAAGAAGGAAAATCATAAAAGCACTGAAGAGTTACAAGGGCGTTCCTGACAGACTCGAGCAGATTGCCATCAAGAACGGCATACTTTATATCAATGACAGTGCCTCCACTATTCCGGAAAGCGTCGTATTCGCGGTCCGCACTATGGGAGAAGTATCGATCCACCTCATTTGCGGGGGGACAGACAAAAGAGGAGAGCTTGATGAGAATACTATGAAGCAGGCATTCCGCTATGTCTCCTCGATCACTCTACTTTCAGGTTCATTCACGAAAAAGCTCATACCGATGCTCGACAAGAGCAAGAGAAGATACCACGGGCCGTATGACAGCATGAAGGATGCGCTCTCTGCCGCACGAAGCGAAGCAGAGAGCTTCTACAAAGAAAAAGGGAGCACCCAGATAGTGCTCCTCTCTCCCGGCTCCTCTTCCCTCGAACATTTCGAGAATGAGTTCAACCGGGGTGATACGTTCCGTCATCTCGTCGAAGAGATTTAATCAGCCGACGTTCCCGTCTACGTACTTATTTACCTTGAGGTATTTCCCTTCGTACCCGATTCTCTTTCCCTCGATCGTGACGAAACCATCGATGACCTTCATCGGCATCTGGAAGAAATGCTCAGGCTTGAGATAAGTAGTGATCTTCTCGACATTCTCCTCTTCCCCTTCATACTTCATCACAGCTCCAACTGGCATGTCGTCAGCAAAGATGACCTCGCATGTATTATGCTCTGTGTCATCCTTGTCTGAGGCTGCGATCAGCATTCCATAACTTTTTACACCCCTGAAGTTCGCTGGCTTGAGATTGCTTACAATCACGATATTATGTCCCAGAAGCTCCTCTTCCTTATAGAAAGGAACAATAGAACTTACAATCTGGCGGGTCTCTCCATCCCCCGTTGAGAGATTGAGGATATAGAGCTTATCGCCGTTCGGGTGACGCTCCAGGCTATCGATATGCGCGACCTTAAGGATCACGCGATGGGCAAACTGCTCTGAAATGCTCATGTTGCTATAGTCAATTTCTTTTGACATCTTCTCTTTTTCTCCTTTGCTGCTTTTTTTATTACTCTCAGCGCTCTTCCTCTCTTCCTGGCTTCCGGAATATCTTTCCTTGAGAACCTCGATCTCCTTGTCCTCAAGTTTCTTGAAAAGGAGCTCGACTTTCTCTACGACGACATCGCCATCGGTCTTTCCAAGATCAGCCCACGTACTGTCTTTTCGTCCGATGAAGCCAAGGATCTTTTCTGCGCTCTCTGGGCAATACGGGAATAGCTGGATTCCCAGATCCCTGATGAGGAAATAAAGGGTTGCAAGTATTTTCTTCGCCTTCTCCGGATCCTCTGTCCTCAGTTTCCATGGTTCAGAGTTCTGGAATACTCTGTTGCCTACGTCTGAAAGCTCGAACAGGAGGCGGATAGCATCTTTCTCATCTGCACGTTCAAATGCTTCGTCTATCCTTTTTTCATATTCCCTCACACTCTTCCAGATCTCCTCGTCAATCTCAAAGTCACAGATCCTCCCGTCAAAGAAGCGGAGGATAAATGAGAGTGTCCTGTTCACGAGGTTCGAGAGATTTCCGATCAGCTCCTTGTTCACTTTGTCCTGGAGATCTTTCCACGTGAAAGTGAAATCACTCTTTTCCGGCCTGTTGTAGAACATATAGAAGCGCCATACATCTGCAGGGATTCCAGTTGCCTCAGCATCGTTGCCGAAAACACCTATTCCCCTTTCCTTGCTGAACTTTCCACCTTCGTAGTTGAGATACTCTGTGGAGGACATGTGATGGAGCATCGTCCACTTCTCCCCGGTAGCAAGCTCAGTTGCGGGGAAGATGACAGTATGGAACGGGATGTTGTCCTTTCCTATGAACTGGAACAGTTCCGTATTCTCCGGATCATACCACCATCTCTTCCAGTCATCCGTATAGTTTGCCGTGATCGAGATATATCCGATAGGAGCGTCGAACCAGACATAGAACACCTTGTCCTCGTATCCCGGTTTCGGCACAGGAATACCCCACTTCAGATCTCTGGTGATACATCTCTCCTGAAGGCCATCGCGGATCCAGGAATTCGTCATCTGCACAGCATTCTTCGCCCAGAAACCATCCTTGGAGGCCTTCTCCATCCACTTCGTAAGCAGAGGGAGGATCTTGGGAAGATTCAGAAAAAGATGTCTCGTGCTTTTCATAACTGGCGTAGTTCCGCAAACCGAGCACTTCGGGTCAACAAGCTCAGAAGGGTTTAATAAAGTTCCGCAGTCGTCGCACTGATCCCCCCTGGCATGCTCTCCTCCGCAGGAAGGGCATTTGCCGACAACATACCTGTCGGCCAGAAAGCGCTGGCAGTTCGGGCAGTAAGGCTGCATCTGCTCCTTTTCATCGATATATCCATTCTTATCTACAAGAGAAAAGATATGCTGCACGATCTCTGTCTGCTTTTCCGTACTTGTCCTGCCGAAATAATCAAAAGAGATATTGAACCACTTGTAGATCTCTCTGTGGATCTTGTGATATTTGTCACAGAGCTCACGAGGTGAGACACCCTCCTTCAGGGCCCTTGTCTCGCTAGCGGTTCCATATTCATCGGTTCCACAGATATACAGTGTCTCATACCCCTTGAGCCTGCAGAATCGCGCAAACACATCGGCAGAGAGGACCTGCATGAGGTTTCCCAGATGAGGGACATTGTTCACATATGGCAAAGCTGAAGTTATCAATCGTTTCTTCAATGCATTTCTCCTAAATCAAAATACCCTTTTGAGCATATCCCCAAGAGTACATGTTTTCAAGTTGCACAGAGAGAAAACAAAGACGCAATGGAACATCTTTGCTAGAATGGTGAAATGGAAAACCAAGAAGGCAACAAAAATAAAAGATTCAGACTGAAATGGAGGATATCGGGACGTCTGGTCCTGATCGTTCTTGTCGTAGCGGCATTGCTCCTCTGCGCGGCAACCTCCTTTTTCGTCGTGGACCAGACCGAGAATGCCGTAGTTCTCAGATTCGGCAAGTATGTGCGTACCGTAGGGCCCGGACTCCAGACAAAGCTGCCATTCGGAATCGAGAAGAACATCAACATCCCGACGCAGCGGGTTGTCACAGAGACATTCGGATACAAGGCAAGTGATATCGGAGGGTCAGCTCTCCTTGGAAGCATCGAGAACCAGAATGAATCGAGGATGCTGACAGGAGACCTCAACATCGTAGACGTCGAATGGATCGTGCAATATTACATAACTGATCCGCAGGCATGGCTTTTCAATGTAGAGGATAAAGTGACAACCATCAGGGACATTTCGCAAAGCGTGATGAACCAGCTTGTCGGAGATCTTCCAATACTCGCCATCATGACAAGCGAGAGGACACAGATCGAATACGAAGCGCAGAAAATGATGCAGGAGATCTTCGACCGGTATGGCATGGGAATAAAGCTCGTGACTGTGAAACTTCAGAACATAGTTCCCCCTGAAGGTGACGTTCAGGATGCCTTTGAGGACGTGAACAAGGCAATTCAGGACATGAACAGGCTGATCAACGAAGGAAAGGAACTCTACAACAAAGAAATTCCGGCAGCAGAGGGTGAGGCTGAAATGCTCATCCTCCAGGCAGAAGGATATGCCGCAGACAGAGTCAACAGGGCAAAGGGAGACGCATCACGCTTTTCCTCAATGCTTGAAGCGTACGAGAACTCACCGGATGTCACATCAACGAGACTATATATAGAAGCTGTGGAGGATGTCATCAACAACAGGGAGGGAGCACTGACGCTCATAGACAAGAACGTCGGCTCATTCATTCCGTTCAAGGATCTCGGAGGTGCCAGATGAAGAAAGTAGTAACGACATTGATCACACTTCTCGTTGTATTTGCTGTAATACTGTTCCTCGGCCCCTTCTATATTCTTGAAGAGGGACAGATGGCAGTCATCACACGCTTTGGACGTATCGTCAAGGTCGATGAGAGCGCAGGACTTTCTTTCAAGATGCCTGTTGTCGACAATGTAATCAAGTACACGACAAAGCTGCTTTCCTGGAACGGAGATGCCCAGAGGATCCCGACAAAGGAAAACCAGTTCATATGGGTGGATGCGACTGCCCGCTGGAGAATTACAGACGCAGTGAAGTTCTATGAGACAGTGAATACCGTGCAGGGCGGCATTTCAAGACTGAATGACATACTCGACTCGACTATTCGTACTGTCATCAGCGAGAACTTCCTGAACGAAGCTGTAAGGAGCACGAACAGGATCAACGAGATGCGTGTGGAAGAGAATATCGGGGACGTAGAGAGCGAGCAGGACAGGGAGACATTGAGGAATCTCACTGAAACCGATGCACGTCAGCAGGAGATATACATCGGAAGAGACCGGTTATCCACGATGATGTTCGAGAAGGCCGCACCTCTTACTGAAGTTTACGGAATATCGCTTGAGGACATAATAATCCGCCAGATAAGATACTCGGATGATCTTACTGCCAGTGTTTTCGATCGCATGATCAAGGAAAGGAATCAGATTGCGGAGGCATACAGATCCTATGGAAGGGGGCAGCTCTCATCATGGCAAGGAAGGACAGACAACGACAAGATGCGAATCCTCAGCGAAGCCTATGCAAAGAGTGAGAGCATAAAGGGAAAGGCAGATGCGGAAGCAACCGAGATCTACAGCAATGCATACGAGAAGAACCCAGATTTCTTCCGTCTCTGGACAGAACTTGAATCATACCGTTCTTCTCTCGGGAAGACCGACATGATCCTCTCGACAGACATGACATACTTCGATTACCTCTACTCGCAGGATGGTACGAGATGACAATACCGGGGGACAGGATGACCTGTCCCTCAAGTTTCTTTACAATCAAGACTAATTGAAATAATCACTTTATCGAATTCAGATAATCTCCTCCTATCTGTACTTTGGATGTACATGCACATATTTGTTTGACCGGTACTCAATTGAGGCTTAACTTTAAAGTATGGAGAGCATGGAAGAAAGGTTCAGAAAAGGGTACACACCTCTTTTCAAGAGGAATGATGATCTTCTCCAGAATCTCTTTGGGGAAGTCGAGAAATCAAGTCATAAAACACTTATTCTCTGGAGTTTTCTGCTGATCAAGGAGCCTGTCGCCTATCTTACTGGAAGATATTCAAACTCATACATACTGGAAAAAGGTGTTGATATCGCCTGGCAATGGGCACAGGGCAACACAACACGCAGTGATGCGGAAAGAGTAATGAAGATGATAGAGCTAGCTGCGGAGGAAACAGATGAGAAGGGAGAAAAATGCTTGTTCAAGGCTGTGAATGAAGCGTTCCTGACCATCGGGGACAGAAGCCATGCCATGGGATTCGCCGAATATGATCTATCATCACTTGTCTATGAGGAAGGTCCTATAAGAGGACTTGGAATGATTGGCTCAAAGATAAGGGAATACGAGGAGAAACTCGAAGCGGCAAAGGCTGAGGAGAAGACAAATCTGGGACCATGGGCACCATTCCTCTCAAGCGAGAGAAAGAGCCTGGCCTGAATATCAAAACTAATTAATAAAAAAAGCAGGCATGAACCTGCTTCATTGGGATAGCGAGAGAGGGACTCGGACCCCCGACCGACCGGATATGAGCCGGTTGCTCTACCTACTGAGCTATCTCGCCAAATAAAGGTGATGTTGCATTCTGCTTTCATTCAAGCGCATACTTGCAACGTCACCTTTTATAACATCTCTGAATTGTTATGTCTAGTGGGTTGCCATCACTTGACGCCATGCCCGTGAACATATCCCCTTTCTTTTGTTCCGAGACGCCTGTAGTAAAGGATGAAGAAGAAAAGATGCAGAAGGAAGGTCACTATCCAGGAAACAGGATAAGAGAGATAAAGGATGAAAAGCGAATGATGAACTTTGAAGATTGTGAAAATCCAGATGACGCGCAATATGCATGCACCAAATAGCGAGACGACTGTCGGCGTGACAGAATACCCCATTCCCCTGTTTATACCGCATGCGACATCCATCATTCCACATAGAAAATATGTCAGGCATATTATGTGCAACCTCTCCATTCCATACGCAATCACGTTCTGGTCTGATGAGTATATTGAAAGAAGGAAAGAGGCAAAGAATGTAGCCAGACCTCCAAGGAGAAGTCCGACTGCAATCACCAGAAAGAGCGTCGTCCTGAAAACAGGGATTATCCTTTCTTTCTTTCCTGCACCAACGTTCTGGCTGACGAATGTGATTGCTGCCTGATAGAGCGAGTTCATCGCAGTGTAGACAAAACCCTCTATGTTGCTAGAGGCGGCATTGCCTGCCATGGCAATCGGACCAAAAGAGTTGATCGACGACTGTATCAGGACATTGGAGATCGAGAAGACGGCCCCGGAGACGCCGGCAGGAATACCGATGCGGAATATCTGGACTACTTTCCTACCTGACATGTGGAGCTTCTTCAGTTCAAGGTGATATGCACCATCTTCTTTCATGAGCGTCCTCATCACAAGAAAGGATGAGATGTACTGTGAGATGATTGTTGCAATGGCGACTCCGGCGACACCGAGGGAGAACACGATGACAAGAAGAAGGTTGAGAACTACGTTCACAATTCCCGAAAAGAAAAGGAAGTACAGAGGCCTGCGCGTATCTCCTATAGCTCTCAGTATTCCTGCACCAAAGTCATAGAGAAGGAGTGCAGGCATTCCGAGAAAGACTATCCGCATGTAAAGTACAGAAAGAGGCAGGACCTCCTCTGGCGTACCCATCCAGGTGAGGAAGAGAGGTGCGAACAAAAGCCCTACAAAAACAAGAAGAATACCTGATACTGCAGCGAGGAGTACTGATGTATGCACCAGATCAGACATGTTCTCATTGTCACGTGCACCAAAATATCGTGACATGAGAATCGAACTTCCGATCGAGAGGCCGAGAAATATGTTGACGATCAGGGTATTCAGACTGCTCGTAGCCCCTACTGCGGCCATCGCATTGCTGCCTGTGAACTGACCGACGACAATGATATCCGCAGCATTGAAAAGGAGCTGGAGGATACCAGAGAGCATCAGAGGAAGTGAAAAGAAGAGAACCTTCGGCAGCAGTGGTCCGGAGACCATGTCAATTTCATATGATCTGGACATTCTACAACACCATCATCAGCACACTGTGGAAAACAAAGGCAACAATCCATGCAATGAGACACTGCATGATGACAACAAAGGCAGCGGACCGTCCCCCTACCTCACTCTTGACGGCACTGATTGCCGCAATGCACGGGGTATAGAGAAGCGAGAAAATGAGGAATGTGAAGGCCGAAGCCGTTGTGAAAAGCTCTGGCAATGCAGATACGCTTCCTCCAAGGAGAATAGTGAGTGTACTTACCACACTCTCCTTTGCGGTAAAGCCTGTGATGAGCGCAGTCGAGATCCGCCAGTCCGCAAACCCGAGAGGAGCGAATATCGGGGCAATAAGCGATCCGATCATTGCCAGAAGGCTGTCACGGGAGTCAGATACGACATTGAGACGGAAATCAAATGTCTGGAGGAACCAGATTATTATCGTTGCAACGAATATGATCGTGAATGCCCTCGTGATGAAGTCCTTCACCTTTTCCCAGATAAGACGCACCACGTTTATCATAGAAGGGAAACGGTAATTCGGGAGTTCCATTACAAAGGGAACGGGTTCGCCCTTGAACGATGTCTTTCCGAGTATGAGAGCAAAGACAAGTCCGACTATTATTCCTATGAAATAGAGGCTTACCATCACAAGTGCCCTATGCTCTGAAAAGAAGGCCGCAGTGAAGAGCGCGTAGATCGGAAGCTTTGCGGAACAGCTCATGAAAGGGACCAGCAGTATTGTCATTTTCCTGTCCCTGTCAGATGGAAGTGTACGGGTTGCCATGATCGCAGGAACCGAACAGCCGAAGCCAACCAGCATGGGGACAAAAGACCGTCCGGAAAGTCCGAGCTTGCGCAAGAGCTTATCCATCACAAACGCGATGCGTGCCATATAGCCGGTATCTTCAAGAATTGACAGGAAGAAGAACAGCACAACAATGAACGGCATGAAGCTCAGCACGGAACCGACACCAGTGAAAATTCCATCAATTATCAGTGACTTGACAACAGGATTAAGGCCAAATGCGGAAAGAGCTCTATCGACATTTTCCGTGATAAAGGCAATGAAGATTTCCAATAGAGAGGACAGTGTTCCACCAATAGGTCCGAATGTCAGGTAGAATGAAAATCCCATAACGATGGCGAACATTGGAATTGCCGTGTACTTTCCGGTAAGGAGCCTATCCATCTTCTGGCTTCTCATGTGCTCTTTGCTCTCGTGTGGCTTCACGACACAGAGCTGACAGAGCGTATCAATGAAAAGGAAGCGCATATCAGCTATGGCAGACATCCTGTCCTTACCGCTCTCTGTTTCCATTTCCTTCACGATGTGCGCTATCATCTCCTTCTCGTTTTCATCGAGACCGAGCGTGTCCATCATCTCCTCGTCTCCGTCAGCAATGCTGGTGGCAGCAAAACGGCAAGGATAACCAATTGCGTCGGCATGGTCAGATATAAGATGCGAAATGGCATGGATTGCCCTGTGGACCGCACCTTTGTCATCCCCATCAGGAAGACAGAAATCATTTCTGATCGGAACACTCTGATTCAATGCCACGTTTTTTGCATGGGCAACAAGCTCATCAATCCCCTCATTCTTGCTGGCACTTATAGGAACAACAGGAACACCAAGAGAACTTTCAAGCTGGTTGATCCCTATCGTTCCTCCGTTTTCTCTCACCTCATCCATCATATTGAGGGTTATCACCATCGGAATCCCGAGCTCCATGAGTTCTGTAGTGAGATACAGATTCCTCTCGATATTTGTCGCATCTATTATGTTGATAATCGCATCAGGACGGTTTTCTATAAGGAAATCACGAGTCACTCTTTCTTCTGGAGTATATGGAGATAGAGAATAGATTCCAGGAAGGTCAGTAACCACCATGTTCTTGTCACCCCTCACAGTTCCGTCCTTACGGGAAACAGTGACTCCAGGGAAGTTGCCAACATGCTGATTAGATCCTGTCAGCTGATTGAACAATGTCGTCTTTCCGCAATTCTGGTTCCCGACAAGAGCAAATGAAAGCACCTTGCCTGTATTGGCTGTCTTGCTTTTCTTTTTCTCTCCCTCCCCCATCATCGGGTGGGCAACAGCATCTATATACTTCTTCTTGACTTCATCGGGGATGGGATGCATGTCATGAATATTTGTCAGTGTGATATATGATGCGTCTTCTTTCCTGAGCGTCAGTTCATATCCCCTGACCCTTATTTCCATCGGATCACCCATCGGTGCGATCTTCATCATCGTCACTTCAACACCTGGAGTAAGACCCATCTCCAGTATATGCTTCCTAAGAGCGACATCCGGGGTATCTACACTTTCAATGACCGCATCTTTTCCTATAGCAAGTTCAGATAGCTTCATTTTCTTTCATATCCCTCTCGAGAGCATATTATTTATTCCAATTCCAATCGTCAATTGCATTGAAAAAGAAACGCAACTCACAATTTAAAAACAAAGAAACATGATATTTTTTCCTAAAACAGCTTGACCGACTATAGTGAAAAGTGCAAAATACCAAAGGACAGCAAAAAAGCGGTCGTGGTGGAATTGGTAGACACGCTAGCTTGAGGTGCTAGTGGTCGAAAGGCTATGCTGGTTCAAGTCCAGTCGACCGCACTTACTCTACTCCTCCTGTTATAGTGACGGGAGGAGATTTTTTTGATAAAGGGATGCAATGTAACTTGCTCTCTGCTATAGAAACGATCAATAAACAATTTAATTTTAGAAGTAAAGGTTCGGATCAGGCAATTACTGGATTTTTACAATACTTTTACTACTAATCAATTCTAGTAGTCGTCATACCTTTGACAGTAAATGCATGCTCTTCATCCATATCGATTGCATTGAAAAAAAAAGTGACTCCAAGAAATGGAATCACCTAAAAGGGTGGAAGAAGGGATTCGAACCCTCGACAACCAGAACCACAATCTGGCGCTCTACCAGCTGAACTACTTCCACCATCTATGCCAAAACTAGCAAGAGTAATTTGTCATAAATTGCAATCAATGTCAATTGCATTTGAACAATACATGTCGGACATAAAGAATCCATTGGTCAGAATCTTCTCCTACCGTGATTAAGCGTATTGGCATACATCAGCAAGATACAAAATGCACTTTCATTGGAGTTGATGCTATCTGTATTGCAGATTTCTCTCCTACTGCAACAGGATACTCAAGTCGCAAACCACCGACTCCAGGTTTGTAAAGATGGGCTCCGAATGCGAATGTCATTCCCTTTTGGAACGTATTTCTATTATTAAGATTCAGAGAAGGTGGAGTCCTGACACAAACTCCAAGACCATGACCAAATCGTGGGAGACAATATTCGTAAAGACCATATCTTCTATAGACTTCAATTCCCGCTGCGACAGCATCTGCGATTACAACTCCGGGACTGATATGTGAAAATACGGTGTTTACTGCTTCCTCCCAGCATTCTATCAAAATCCGCTGCTCTTCGTTAGGAGTACCCAAGAATACAGGAACACTGAAATCGCACAAATACAAATCAAAGCAGGGATGGAAATCAAGGATCACAAATTCATTCTCTCTTAACTGCCTATCCGTGGCAATTTGTGTCACCCCATGAGAAAATGCTGTCCTCGGCCCAGAACCAACCTCGGTACCTGCAGTGACTGACCAAGCCCAATAACTACCTCTATCTCTAGTTGCCTTTTCCAATATGCCGGCAACCTGATTCTCCGTCATTCCAGGATGGATTGAAGAAAGTGCTTGTTCATAACCATAGTCAGCAATCTCTGCAGCCTTTCTCAGTCTCTCGAGTTCGGCATCTTCTTTTATTAACAGCAGATCGTCAAGGCACTTTACAGCATTTACTATCTGATACTCTTTATACCCAGACAATTCCAGATATTCTGATGCCGTCAGCATTCCTGGGGCAATCTGGGCATTCCCACCAAGAATCAGATCAACGCCAAGACGTCCGGACATTATTCCGAGAGAACGAAGATGGGAAATAATTTTGGGAAATAGCTCATTGCCATCGTATTCTATCACTTCCATGTGGGGATCATCCTGAATGACACGAGACGAATCTCCACACCAGTAAAACAGAATAGCATCTCCATTCCTCGTTACTAGAGCAACACCCCTCCATGGCATGAACACCCCGCAAAGATAATGCAGACCACCCTGACGTGTAACTAGATATGCATCTATATTCTCTTTCCTGAGATTTTCAGCAAGAGCCAATTGTCTTTTCCTGAAATCTATTTTATTCATTGCGTACCTCCGTCATGATCCATTACAAGCATGAAGATCAGATCCTGAATGCTGATATTATGCATGGACCATATTCCATTGTCCGTATTCCAGAGAACATTGGATGCATCGTGCATCTCTAGTGCCCTGCAAAAGTCAATGCCTTTTGCATTCCCCTCATAAATCGTGTACCCATCAACAATTCCGCCAGAAAGGCAATTGCACCCAAGTCTTGTTGCATCAGGATCAAAATCACCACCTGGGCCGTCGGTTCCATCTGTATCGACAGATACACTGACAATACGTTTGCTGCCGGAGAGAACTTTCGCAGCTCCTAAGGCAAATTCCTGATTCCGTCCGCCGATCCCCTTCTTCCCATCTACAGCAACTATCATCTCGCCTGTCAGGAGCAAAAGACATGGAGAGGAAAAAGGTTCTTTCTCATTTTCCACATTAAGAGCAATACGACTTATCAATTCACCGGTTGTAGATGCATCAACAAAAGTTCTTCGCATGAGGAAATGAGGCTCGTAACCTATTTCACGCGAGTAATTCATCACGGCAGAAATGAAATTATACTTTTGTGGCATGAGTCCGAAGATTCTATTGTCAAACGTTTCAAACTCCTCAGGAGAAAGAACTCCATTTTCCGTAGGAGCATTGAGAAGATAATCCCTGATTGATGCATCAACCTCATTCCATGTGTTACTCGCCTTCAGAATGTCTACTGCCTTTTCAGGAGTGCTTATATCAGGAAGAGAATGAAGCCAAAAATTATTATGGAGATGTCCATAATATCCGCTAGCATTGTATGCATTAGGTTCATCAAGATCGATCGGGAAAAGATGAACAAGCTTTGCCTTTGCCAGATATCGGGTAATCCGTCCTCCCTTGAGTCTGTCCAACTGATTGCGCACAATATTCAATTTAGGAGTAATCAATCCCTTTTCTATCTGGAGAATCCTAGTAACGTCCGCTACAGCATCAAGACTTATTCCATCCCAAGGATAAGTCATCATTGAAGAGGCACCATTGCCAATTATCACAAAAACAAGATCCCTGTCTGTAAGTTTTGCTTTATTGATGCTTTCCAGAAGTCTTTTGCTTGCAGTCAAGCAGCTCTCATCTGGAACAGGATGACTTGCATAACAGACATCCATGTGTGACAAAGAATGTTCGTCATGGTCCTTCACAATGATCAGACCACCAGCAATGGCATCTCCAAGTACATCCTCTATGGCTTTTGCAATTCTCTGAATGCCTTTTCCCGCACCAAAAACGAATATTCTATCTATGTCCTTGCCAATGATATATTCATCAATGCCAGTGCGAGGTGATCCTTTAGGGACAAATTCGTCATTGCCAAGTGAAATAATATTTCCATCACGACGAAGTATCTTCAATGTATTGTCATAAGGATCTGCTGCAGCTAGTCCCTTTTCCAGTATATCAAGAGCAATCTTCCGTCCCTCTCTGTTACCATGAGAAAGCAGTGAGTTTTTATTTAATACCCTCATCATCATCCCTTCTAATCAGATAACTGAAATCGTTTACCTTTTATGCCGTATTGCCCGAAAAAACGCGCCCTTCTACCAAGTTCGCTCTCGATCTGAAGAAGTCTGTTCCCCGAATAGCACATTCCATTCTCTCCTGCCGTTCCTGCGTTCAGACCAACAGCATAATCACATGAAGCAAGTCCTTCTCCCCTCTCGCCAGAAGTGACAATGCCAAAGCCACGTTCTTTCGCAAAAAGGGCCAGGTCTATTATTTCAGAGACAGTTCCAATCTGCGATGTAACTACTTTGATAGCATTCCCTGCTTTCTCTGAAATCGCCGTTTCAACTCTCTTCTTATCAGATGCAGTCAGATCATCTGCTGTAATCTGGATATCAGTCCTGGCAGTAATTTCACTAAATCCCTCGAAATCATCTTCCATCAAAGGGTCTTCCACAATCAAAAAAGGATAGTCTTTTGTCATACTGACAATCAGATCAATCTGTTCCTCTCTAGTTCTTGAACCTTCGGAGAAAAGTCCCTCATATACTTTTTTCTCATGATTGTAGAAGCATGCCGCTGCAACATCGACAGAAAGGCCAACCTTGCCTTTATTTCCAGATATGTTTATAGCATCAGCAAGAAGTTCCCATAAAGCAAAGTCATCGGGAAGTTTTCCTTTCGGAATCGCCATTCCTGCAATGGGTTGCATCTTGATTTTGAGTTTTTCTTTCATCAGATCATTCCATGCCATGAAAGTTTCCCATAACGCCTTCGATGCCTCAGAATATGTTTCATAACCATAAGAGACAAAATAATACGAAGGTTTATATCCACATTGCACAGAATTCCCGTATCGGGCAGAACCACTTGCGGCTAATGCAGATGGGACAGGAAGAGTTGAAGCCCTCACTCCACCTATATGCTTGTAAACAGGTATTCCAAGAGACTCAGCGCCAGCAAACAGTATGGCCGTCGAAATGGCCGCTGTAGTATTTGCACCAACTCGTTCCTTACCAAAAGAGAGCAGAACTTCATCACAGAGGTGCTGACTTCCCGCATCCAGGCCAATCAGATGTTTTCCGATTTCTGCATTGATCAAGTCGACAGCCTTTCTGCATCCTTTTCCGGAAAAACGAGAATCGGCATCATACAGAAACGGTTTTTCATACTTTCCTGTCGATAATCCCGAACATATCAAAGAGCTTCCGGTTTTTCCGCTTTCTGTTTCAACGTAAACCTTTATGGCAGATGTCATCCTGTCAGAATATGCCTCAATGGCCCTGACGGAGACAATTCTAGATCGCTTCATCAAACTTCTCCTTTCTGGAATTTCTTTCCCTTCAGACCTTTGATTCCTTGATATCTGGCCAGAGAACCCAATTCCTTCTCAATCTCCAGGAAACGAGTTCCTGGGGTACCCAAAGAGGATTCTCGGATACTGCCTGCATTGATTCCAACACTGTAGTCGCAGATATCTATACCTTCTCCCCTACTTGAGCATGGCATGACACCATATCCATTCTCATAAGCAAGCTGTATCATCTCCAGTGCTTCTGATATTGATCCAATCTGATTGACTTTCAACAGGACTGTATTGCCTGCTTTCTGCTTTATCCCCTCTCTTACACGGTTTATATTTGTTGTAAACAGATCATCTCCAACTATCTGTATACCTGTCTTCTCAGAAAGGATTCTGAAGCCTTCAAAATCATCTTCCATCAGAGGGTCCTCTATGATGACAAAAGGGTATTTCTCAACAAGAGAGGCAACAAATTCAATCTGTTCTTCACGGTTTCGTGGATCTGAATTGAAAAGTCCCTGATATACCTGTGTTTTCCGATCAAAGTAACAGTCAGCAGCCAAATCCGCCTGAAGCCCGATCCGGCCTTCATACCCACAAGAATTGATTGTCTCTGTCATTTCATCCCACAGGATCTTATCACTTTCAATCACACCTTTTGGAATGCTGAAAAATCCAGAACAAGTATAATATGGAGATGGTTCCTGAGATCGCAAGCCATATCTTGAATTCATCTTCGTTTCCCATTTTGAGAAGACTTCAAAGAGAGCGTATGAAGCTTCTGCAAAAGATGAAAAACCAAAACCGATGAAAGAATAAGTGGGTTTACTTCCACTCTTGATTCCTTCGCTGTACCTTATTCCACCACTGACACATCCGTACGATGCACAAGGAAGGGTAATAGCCCTTTCTCCTCCGATATGCCTGTAAAGCGGTATTCCCAGCGATTCAGCTCCAGCTTTGAGGACTGCCGCAGAAACTGCAGCGACAGCATTTCCTCCTAATCTTTGTTTCGCATCGCTTCCTCCAAGATTCAAGATCACATCATCCACTTCTGCCTGTTTTGTTGCATCCATACCGATGATGGCTGGTCCTATTTCTTCTGTTATGCTTCTGACGGCGTTACCTACTCCTCGACCACGCCATTCACTCTTTCCATCGAATTTGAAAGCAATTTCATGTGTGCCGATAGAAAGACCGGAGACAACCTGCACAGTTCCCTTCCCACCGTTATTCGTTATGACTGTTGCTTCGATTGCAGGTTCTCCCCTTCCAGAGAAAACCTGTCTTGCCATCACAGACTTTATCTGAGTACCTTCCATTCCATCCCCCTATACTGCAGGAACTTCTGTCTTGCGCTGTTTTAGTTCCTGGATGATCTGAGGTACAATCACGATAAGTACAATTACAATTCCAACAATGTCTGTGAGTGTTCCTGAATCAATCAGACCAATAGCAGCAATGAAAAGCAGTATCCGTTCCCAGATCTTTTCCTTGCGATAGAAGAAACCTTCTGCAGCTATTCCCAAAAGGATGATACCGACACAAGATGTGATAATCGCCTGTATGAGCTTGAGAACACTGTCAAAATCAAACAAGAGAACAGGATTATACACAAATAGGAATGGCACCATGTAAGATGCAATACCCAGTGCGAACGCTTTGTACCCTGTCTTTATTGGTGATGCACCTGATAGACCTGCTGCGGTATATGCTGCAAGTGCTACTGGAGGAGTGATAGCAGAAACGTTTGCAAAATAGAATGCAAAGAGGTGTGCAGCCATCACAGAGACTCCGAAACTCCTGATAGTAGGAACAAGAAGAGTTGCCACAATAATGTATGCTGGTGTTGTCGGAAGTCCCATACCAAGAATCAAGGAGCAAACTGCAGTGAGGACAAGAGCCAAGAACAAGCTGTTTCCTGCAACAGTTGCGATCATTGCACTAAGACGTGTCCCGAGTCCTGTGTAGTTGACAATGCCAACCACAATGCCAGCACAAGCACAAGCCAGCGCGACAGTGACACATTCTTTCGCTCCACTTACAAGACAATTGAGAATTCTTCTCAGGCCGAGCCTAGTTTCCTTTTTGAAAAGAGAAACAATAAAAATAGCAATCAATGCTCTCAGGACAGCGAATGTCGCAGAATAACCGAGGATAAGGTAAACAACAAGGACTACAAGAGGTATGAAAAGATACGTATCCTTGATAAGCGATTTGAATGTCAATGTCGGATCGACACTCTTTTCTGGAAGAAGCCCAAGCTTCTTCGCTTCGAAATGGACCATCACGAAAACAGCAAGATAATACAAGATACCGGGGATCATAGCTGCAATAATGATCTGACCATAAGGAATACCCGTATATTCTGCCATAACGAATGCGGCTGCGCCCATTACTGGAGGCATAATCTGTCCTCCTGTGGAAGCAACGGCTTCAACAGCACCGGCAAACACACTAGAATAGCCTGTTTTCTTCATCAGAGGGATTGTTATTTGTCCTGTGGTCGCGACATTTGCAATCGTACTTCCTGAAATGGACCCAAAGAGACATGATGAAATGACAGCAGCTTTTGCAGGCCCTCCTGTCGAATTCTTCGTAAGCGTTCGTGCAACACGGATAAAATATTCACCTACCCCTGAATACTCCAGGAAAGATCCAAAGATGACAAAAAGTACAACATAAGTCGCAGATGCACCAAGGGCAATGCCAAACGGTCCTTCTGTCGTCATATATATTGTATCAACGAAGGCAATGAGAGAAAATCCTCCGTTTCCAAGCACACCAGGAAGATACCGGCCGAAGAGCATGTAGACTATTGCCACAAGAGCGATAATTGGCAAAGCCTTACCCATCTTTCTTCTCGTTCCTTCCAGAATGGCAAGCACTAGCATTGCACAAAACAGATACTCGTACCACTCAAGATCTTCAATGTAATAGAATCGATTTATTATCAGTTCTTCATTAAATATCAAATAAAGAACAGGTATGACAGCACAGAGAGATAGGAATACATCCCAAACCTTTAAGACCTTTTTCGTTTTGGAATTTGATGTCTTCGAAGGACAAAGCCAAAATACGAGAAAGCCGGCAAACGCAAAATGTATTGACCTCTGATAAAGAGCCAACAATGATCCCGTAGCTGCTGTATATAGATGAAAAACTGCAAAACAAAGAGCTACTATCCATACAATCCAATCGTTTATATTTGTTGGAAAACTCTCCCTCTTTGTAATGAGACTGTCTGTATTTGCAATCTCTTCCTGAACACTATTGTTGATGACTTTTTCGTCGCTCATCATCTTTCCTCCAGTTTTCCTAGACTGTGGGAGGTTCTCACCTCCCACGATGACTAATTACTCCATTACTCCAATTTCCCTGTAATAGCGTTCTGCACCTGGATGCATAGGAATACCAAGATCCCTAGCCATCTCTTCAGCTGTGAGATTTGCATACACTATGTGTCCCTGCCCTATTGCTGGAAGCTCTTCAACAATAGCCTTTGTCATTTCGTATACGAATTCTTCATCCAGTTCACTATTTACGATCATGTGCTGCGCATTGCCCATTGTATAGTTATCTGTATCAACACCCTGGTAGGTTCCAGCAGGAATGATCTGACGCATATACGCAGGGGAGATTTCCTGCATCTCGGCAAGTTTGTCATCAGGGATGTCTATCAGGCGGATATCGCGTGATGAGACAATGTCGAGTACGACAGATACAGGAAGAGCAGATGCAAAGCAAAGACAATCGGTAAGCCCATCCTTGAATTGTTCGGCCATGTCATTGAGGTTTGAGAAAGTAATATTACCGAGATCATCGTATGTCATGTCGTAAACAGAAAGCAGATCCCTGAAAATCACTTCTGCTGTATTTCCCCTAGCAAAAGTCGTACATCTCTTTCCTTTCAGATCTTCGATGCTATATATATCGGAGTCAGCGTTTACAATGATATGTGTATGCTCATCATAAAGGAATCCCATGTTCACTACCTTATCAGTAGGTGCTTTGAACGGAGCTTTGCCATTATATCCATCTATTGTTGTTGGCAATTTTGAAATAGCAAGTGTTATCTGTCCGTCATTCACACCCTGAACATTTGAGAATGCGGCGCCTGGGGAAACAGTAGTACGAATTCCCTCAATGTGTCTTGGAAGGAACTCTCCAACAACTGTAGTGAATATGTTCCATGATCCGCCAGTAGTTCCTCCATAAATGATTACATCTGACGGCCGTGGATTAATCGCCTTATCAGAATCACTGCTTCCTCCACCGAATACAACTGTAATGGCCAAGAACATTACAAGAACGAAAAACAAACTCCTTTTTCCCATTTTTTCCTCCTTTATGGGTTGTAACAAACTTATATTCACTACCTTTGTAGTAAATAGCTAAATAATTATTTATAATACAAATATTTAAGTTATGTGAAATTCACTATCTTATTAGTAAGCGTACATATTCCATCAATCTTCACAGAGACAATCTGTCCATCCTGTAGAAATTTCGGTGGCGAAAATTGTGTAGCTGTTCCAGCAGGTGTTCCGGAAAGAATCACATCACCAGGTTCCAGAGTCATGAAAGAAGAAAAGAACTCTATCTGTTCCGGTATCTTGAATATCATATTCTCAGCCTTCGAATCTTGCCGCATCTCTCCATCCACCGAAGTGACAATACAAAGGTCGTCAATATCATCAATTTCGTCTTTCGTCACAAACACAGGTCCCATTGGGAGAAAACCATCAAAATTCTTTCCTCTGAAAAGCTGCACATCCTCCTTGGTCAGATCGTTCGCTGTAAAATCATTGATGACTGTATATCCTGCGATATGATCCATTGCCTTTTCTTTAGGAATATTCTTGCCTTTCTTCCCGATTACAACTCCAATCTCACCCTCATATGTGACATTACGTCCTCTGATATCTACTTCATCGCCGGAAGCACATATTGCATTCCTGTATTTCCCGAATACCTTCAGTTTCTTAGGGATCTCCAGATTACCTCGAATACAGAAATCCCTATAATTCAGAGCGACACCCAATACCTTTTCCGGATCTGTAACAGGAGACAGGAATTTGAGTTTGTCAAATGGGATGTACTGATAATCCTTTCTTCTGATCTGATCTTCTACCATCTCAAGGCAAGAGAACCAGTCATCACAGGAAAACAGAAGAGCACTAAGTGATGACATGTCAGCAGAAAGACCTATTTCTGATGCAATCTTGGCACAGTCATATACCTTGTCATTCAACAGCATTCCAAATCGATTCGTTCCATTGTCAAAATACATTACCAAACGCATACTGCCTCCCTAGAAAACAGGTCCCAGGAAATAGGGTTCTATCAGATCCTGATACTTTACCGTCTCGCCTTTCGCATACTCGCCATTTGCAACACTTATGATTTTCTTCAAAAGATCAGATCCCGCTTCTTCTAATGAAGTTTTCCCAATAAGAACATCAGCAGACGAAAAATCTATGCTTTTCTTTGCTTTCTCAGCTGTGTGTGGATTACCCGTAACATACATTAGAGGCGCAACAACTGCCGTATTAGTCCCCAGCATCGGAGGATCATCAGGAAGATCCCCTCCCCCTAACTGATAAAGAGTGATAGCACATCCGGCCGCAGCCAAACTGGCAGGAAGAGAAAAGGCGGATGCCCATCCATCCATGAAATATAGGCCATGCCCGGTTGGTCTCTGACAATAATCCAAAACCCCGGAAATTGGTTTTGTCCCTGCTTTCCGGACAGCGCCTAATGACTTTTCCTCTAACGTTGTTATTCCAGCAGCAATATTTGCAGGTATCGGGTTTATTGTCCTTATGTCCTCTCCTGTGGCTTTTGCCGCAGTCTCGACTAGTTCCACCATTTTCAGAAGACGTTCTCCATCTTCTTTATTGACACATCTCTTTGCTAGAATCTCCTCTGCTCCGATTAATTCTGTCGTCTCTGAAAAGAGAACCGTTCCCCCATTTTCAATCAAAAGGTCTGCCGCCTTTCCGAATGTCGGGTTGCCACTGATTCCACTAGTCGCATCTGACCATCCGCATTTGACACCGATCTGTAGTTTTTGCAGAGATTCCTTTACCCTGCTTTCTGCTGAAGCCTGCCGTACAAGTTCACGCGCTTCGTCAATGCCTTTTTCGACAAGGAAGTTCTGGCCACCACACTCATCCATATAAAGGACAATACATGGCTTTCCCGCTATCTGAATTCGATCAAAAAGGCTCTCAGCCTTCATTTCCGGATAACCATTGTTCCTCTTCTGAGCAAGAATGATGGTGCCATAGACATTTGGATTTAGCGCGAGGCCAACATACAAATCGGAAAGACGTTTTCTGTCTTTGCTATGCCGACATACTTCGCCTGTTGTTGTTATTGCCTTCACGCCGTTCACATAGGATTCAATACGTTTTGCAATGATATTGCATACTCTTGATGAAGGTATAATGAGGACATGATTTCTGACACCTACTTGACCGTCAGGGCGCCTATACCCATAAAAACACAGATTGTTCATATATCACCCCTGCCTCTCAGGCCTTTCATATTGTTTTCCCTGACAATCTCGCCACATGAAATTTTCTCCGTAGCATAACCAATGGGATGACCATATTTGATAATCAAGTCATTCACATTGAATTCCTGAAGAGCGCATTTATGGCCAAACGGAATGTCAGATAAAAGCTTAATGGTCAGATTCCCGCATTTCAGCACATCTCCCCTTTTCCCATCAACTAGTACGACTGCCACATTGTCTTTATCATCTATCCGCATCAGCATCAGATTTTTCCTCCTTTCTTTCCAGCCAAGAACTACTCTGATAAACCTTTTTGTCGTATACATATGGCCACTCGTTTTTATGCAATACAGCCATGACACCCTCCACTGCCTTTATTGCACATCGCGCAGCACTCTCTCCTGTCAATGCAGCCATATGGGGAGTCGCAATGAAATTGTCCAAAGTCAGGAGAGGACTGGAAAGATCGAAAGGTTCCTTCGCCATCATATCCTCAGCAGCAGCCATGAGCTTTCCTTCTTTCAAAGCAACATAAAGATCTTCTTCATTCACAAGGTCGCCTCTTGCACAATTGATGAGGATCGAATCATCCTGCATCATGTAAAGGGTCTCTTTTCTGATCATTCCCCTTGTTTCTTCCGTTGATGCAACATGCAGTGTAACGACTTTGCATTTTTCCAGAATATCTACTAAGGAAGACACAGGAATTACCCCTTGTTCCTCAATTACACTCTTTTTGACAAACGGGTCATACGCATATACCTGCATTCCAAAACCTTGGGCAATCTTTGCAACAAGCTTTCCTATATGTCCGAAACCAACAATCCCTATCGTCTTCCCGTATAACTCAAATGACCTGTATTTATTTCGGACAGAGTAATTTCCCAGAAGCGCTTCCTTTCTGCTCTCGAAGAGATTTTTTGAAACGGAGAGGAGCAGAGCAAATACATGTTCTGCAACAGAGCGGCTATTTTCTCCTGGAGTGATCACAACAGGAATACCCATTGCCGTAGCTTCTGAAACTGCAATAGTATCGACACCGACACCCGGCCTAGCAATAACTTTGAGCTTATTGCACATTCTGAGCATATCGCCGCTGACACTGCCAACACGAAGGATAAAAGCGTCTGCATCTACAAGATATGGCAATATACCTTCGGGAGTATCCTCGTTTGCAACAGTTACGGAAATGTCATCAAAAGTGTAGAGTTTCCTCATCCCCTCCTCGCAAAGGGGATGTGAAAGTAGAATTCTGAACATATCTGCCCCTATTTACTTGACCCTATATTTTTCTACGATATCCATGTTTATGGTGAAACCGAGTCCCGGGGACTGAGGAACGTATACTTCTCCATTCTCTCGTCTGATCGGTTCTGTAACAAGCTTTTCACGGAACGGACTTTCTGTCTGTTCATATTCCATCCAAACTGGTGCAGGTTTCCAAGAATGCGGACTAGGCGGAAGAGCGGCCATCACGTTCAATGCAGCAAAAAGACCTACAGCAGATCCCCAGACATGCATCATGCAGGTGATCCCCGCAACTTCTGCCATAGAGGCAATTCTCATCACTTCTGTTATACCGCCTGCACAACAGAGATCTGGCTGAATGATATCCATGGCACGTTCATCCAAAATATCTTTGAAGGCATAACGGGTGAAGTTGTTCTCTCCTCCTGCAAGAGGAATGGATGTTTTTGTCCTCAAATCTGCATACCCCTTCAGGTCATGCGGTGAAATAGGTTCTTCAAACCAGCTTATCTCCAAATCTTCGAATTTTTTTGAAAGCCATATTGCGTCATAGAGGCTATACCCATGGTTCGCATCAACCATCAATTCAATATCTGGCCCGATTGCTTCCCTTACGGCCTTCACCCTTTCCAATTCTTCCTTTCTATTCAAGGCAATCTTCATTTTTATGCCTTTGAATCCCATTTCTTTGTATTTAATTGCCTCAGAAACAGCAGGAGTTATGAAATCACCATCTTCTTCTGTAAAGTAAAGCCCTGTTGCATAAGGAGTAAGAGATAGCCGGTGAGCTCCTCCGAGTAACTTGTATACAGGAAGTCCGAAAAACTTACCTTTTATATCCCATAATGCAATATCTATTGCGCTGATTGCAGCGACACCGAACCCCTGAGGAGCGTAATCCTCGATGCGCTGATACATTTTCTCCCAAAGGACATTGGTATCCAACGGATCCTGATTGACAAGAAGAGGAGCAAGAAGAGAATCCACAACCTGCTTCGTACATTCAGCAGGTCCATATGCCTCGCCCCATCCATCAATACCTTCATCTGTCTCGATATGCACTAGCATTGCATTCTTTGTCTTGTACCACCAGCCTCTAGCAGATGTGAAAGGTCTAGAAACAGGTGTTCTCAATATCATAGCTGTACACGATGTGATCTTCATTCAAACCCTCCTTTTCATAACATGCCAACTAACAAATCCTGTATTTTTCTATGAAATCTTCTCTTATCTCATTTCCCATTCCAGGCACGTCAGGCAAAACTATTTTTCCATCTGTCATAGTAAGGGGATGTTCGTACATTTCGTTGTCCCTCTTTATGCCTTCGCACTCCAGATAGATAACATTCTCGATGGCACACATGACATTAACATTCCCCGGGCCACCCAGATGACTTGCGATCTTCAGCCTATGCACAGATGCAATGGAACCGATGTCCATCCATTCAGTTACTCCCCCTGCCCGCCTGTTATCCGGCTGTAGGATATCGGCAGCCTTCATGTCAATTGCCTGCTGGAATTGATATTTGGTGTAATAGTTCTCCCCAATGGCAATGGGGATTGAAAGTTTTTCCCTTAGCCTCCTATGCCCTTCGAGAAAATAAGGATCCAAAGGTTCTTCAAACCAAAAAACACCTTCATCCTGGTAATACTGTCCTCTATGGAGAGCCTCACTTTCATCGAAAGCACAGTTTGCATCAACCATTATCCTGATATCATCTCCGACTGCAGACCGGACAGCCCTGATCCTTTCAATATCATCAGAAAGATTCCCTCTCCCAACTTTTATCTTTATAGCATTGAATCCTTCCTCGACAGCATTGATCGAAGCATCAACCAAATCAGCTATACCTCCTTGGTAATACCAGCCAACCATCGCATATGCTGGAACAGATTTTCTTGAAGCACCAAGGACAAATGCAGACGGGACACCAGCATCCTTGCCTATGAGATCCCATAGGCAAATGTCCACAGCAGATATGGCAATCGTGGATATTCCCGTAGTCCCGTAATATGAAAGATGAGAAAACATCTCTCTTCTTATCTGGCGAACGAAATGCGGATCCTTTCCAATAAGAAGAGGTGTCAATTCAGAGTCAATAACGAGTTTGATCGTCTTCATCCCGGACTCGATCAGCCCAAAATATGTAAGAGCGTTACCAACATGTCCTTCATCCGTAAATACTTGTGTCAGGAGATAACCGCCGACATTATAGTTATGGCCAGAACTTCCAAAGCTTTTCTGTACAGGTTTTTTGAGAATAGTGGTCCTGACTGCATTGATGTTCATTTCTAATCCCCCAGTCTTTCACCAAAGACTTCCTGCAACCTCGCTACATAGTGATTGCGTGTATCGAGAGTATGAATTCGTATCAGGGCTTCAGCTTCATCAGCATCCCTTTCCTTCAATGCTTCTATAATCTGCCGGTGTACAACCATGGAGTCCTCTATCTCTTCTTTCTTAGTGAAATACAGTGGATAGCGGGCAGAGAAATCAAAAAGTTCAGAAATAAGTCTTACAAGCACATCGTTTCCAGAGAAGCTATAAATCATGAAATGCCATTTTCTGTTGTGCTTCCAGTAGCCAGAAAAATCACCAGAACTGATAAACGCACGTCCTTCCTGATATAATGACTCAAGAGAGGCTATACCTTCTTCCGTAATATTGTTACATGCTTCTTTAGTTGCCATTGATTCCAAAAGAACACGTACTCTGAATATATTTTTGACTTCCTTCAATGATATTTGGCTTATGAAGAATCCATTGTTCGGTTTGGAAGTAAGAACACCTTCCTGCACAAGGGTTCTGAAGGCTTCACGGACAGGAATCTCACTTATTCCATATTGTTCAGCTACCACGGAAACGAATATTCTCTCACCGGGCGTATATTCTCCCTTGAATATAGATTCCCGCATTTTATGGTATACCATATCGCTCTTTGTTTTATATTGTTTATCTGTCATTCAACCCTCACAAATATATTTTCGAGCAGTAATTAATATCTGTCAAATAGAATATGGCACATAATAATTTATTATTTAATTTCTTACATTTAAAGAAATAAATATAAATTTTTCAATAATTATCAATCTTTAATAAATATATTTCTACTCTGATATTTTGCTTATAAAATATATTTTAAGGTTCATTACCTGACATAAAATAACTCACACTTCTGCAGCAAAAACATTTGATGAAAGCAAAGTTTGAAATAGAAAAATATATTCATTCTAGAACTATCTGCCGGGAAATTGACAATAACTCTATTGCCATATTGTGACTAAAATAAAGATTTGAATCACGAATATGAAATAATCCAAGACCATACTAAACCATGTTCAATTGATAACATCAGATATTGAAGCATAGCGTACCATGGTACAATGTTTTGCACATATAAAAAATTCCTTGCTTCCGCTGAGGAAGAGATAATAGCGAAAGCAAGGCATGTAAAGGTGAAAATGGGATTCCAGGACAAGGAGTTGAAGAACCCGATAAACACCCAAAATGATTACAATACTATTCTATTTGACAAGATGGATTGCAAAACCAGCGACTTCAGGCTCGATGTAGCAGACCTTCATTTTTCCCTTCGCATCGAACTTCTCTGTTCCTTTGACAACTGAGAATCCTTTCTTTTCAAGATAGAACACAGCTCTCTCCAAATCATTCGCTCTTATCGCAATATGCCCATGAGTTCCATAGAACATTTTGTGCATCAATTCGATTTCCTTGTTCACGAAAGTAGAAGAAGAACCTTTTTTCGTTGAGAATCCGAACTTTTCAAATTCCTCGGCGACCTTTGTTGCCTCTTCTTCATTCTTGTTGTTGAAACCGACATGAACGATCTCAAAACCCTGCATGAGAGTTGTTGCCTCTTTGCAGAGCCTTGTTATCTCTGCCCAGTTGCCTTCGTTGATGAGAGCATCCTTGACCATCCAGCTGCCACCTACAGCAAGAACATTCGGAGCTTTAGCATAATCTGAGAGATTTGAAGGATTTATTCCCCCTGTTGTCATGAATCTGACCTGGGAGAAAGGTCCCTGGAAATTCTTCAGCATACCGACTCCCCCACTTGCTTCTGCGGGGAAGAACTTGAGAACATTCAAGCCTAAGGATAACCCTGTTTCGATCTCACTTGGGGTGCATACGCCAGGGACAACTGGTATGTCGTTGGCCACACACCATTTGACAGTATCCGGATTGAGACCAGCAGAAACAATGAACTTGGCTCCCGCCTTGACCGCCTTCTGTGCAAGTTCAGGATTGATGACTGTTCCAGCACCTATGAGCATCTCGGGGAAAGCTTCACTCATTTTCCTTATGGCCTCTTCAGCAGCTGCTGTCCTGAATGTTATCTCAGCACATGGCATGCCACCTTCGATGAGGGCCTTGGCAAGAGGAATTGCCTTATCGGCATCATCTATCTTGATAACAGGAACTATTCCGAGATCATGGAAGAAATTGAATATCTCGTCTTTTGTCATATCAGTCCTCCTTACCTTTGTACCCTTCCGCTTCCATCGCCTTTGCATAGCGCCTCTACTTCACTGAGCCTAGTGAGGTTGAAGTCACCATCGATCGAATGCTTGAGGCATGAAGCGGCCACAGCAAAGTTGATTGCATATTGCTCATCATCAGAGTGTGAAAGGGCATGGATTATTCCTGCTGCAAAGGAATCTCCTCCGCCTACCCTGTCCACTATATCTGTGATGTCATAGTGACGAGAAAGATAGAATCCGGTTTTTCCGGAAAGAGCGGCAGACCATCCATTCCTGTCTGCAGATTTACTTTCCCTGAGCGTTATTGCCACTACAGAAACATTGCTGAATTCCTTCTTAACCTCTTCAGCAAGCTTCTGATATACCTTTGTATCAAGCTCGCCGCTCGTTACATCGCTATCTGCTTCTATACCCAGGCACTTCTGTATATCTTCCTCATTTGCGATCACCACATCTGCATATTTGGTAAGTTCGCGCATGACTTCGACTGCAGACTTGCCGTATTTCCATAACTTCTTCCTGTAATTGAGGTCAATTGAGACCTTGGCGCCAGCCTTCCTTGCAGCTTTCATTGCAGAAAGGGCACAATCTGCGGCGCTCTGACTGATTGCAGGGGTGATTCCTGTTACATGGAACCACTTCGCATCCTTCATGATTCCATCGAAATCGAAATCAGATGGCTTTGCATTCGAAATTGCAGATCCACTCCTGTCATACACAACCAAAGAAGGACGCTGGTTTGCTCCTGTCTCAAGATAATATACGCCAAGACGTGAATCCTTCACTTTATTGATTGCGGATATGTCCACCCCGTACTTCATCAATTCGCGCAGACATCCTTCGCCAATCGCGTTATCGGGAACAGCACTCACGAAAGATACATCATCCCCGAAGAAAGACAGAGAAACAGCGACATTCGCCTCTCCGCCTCCAAACGTTGCCTCTAGAACCGGAGACTGGAAGAACCTCTGTCTCTCCGGGCTCTTCAGACGGAGCATTATTTCTCCGAACGTTACATATTTCCCAGACATTGCATTTCTCCTTTTTCATGCTTGAAATACAGGGAGAGATCCTTTATGAAAAGACCTCTCCCGAATTCACCAATATCTCTTGATGAATGGAAAGAATCAGATTGCTCCGATCTTGGCGTAAGTATCAGCCAGCTTAGCTCCATTCAGGAGATCTTCCCTGACATGATTCTCTTTCTGTACGATCTCCATCGCCTTCTCGAAAACCTCGTCCTTGACTTCAGATGGAATGATCGCAACTCCATCGATGTCTGCGAAGATATAATCGCCCGGCTTGATCGTCACGCCATCAATGATGATAGGAACCTGACATTCTGTAACTTCACATCTTCCCTTACTTGTCGTAGGTACGTTACCCTTATAGAAGAGAGGGAACTGGATTTCCTTGAGCTGCTTGAGATCTCTTGCGTACCCATCGATCAGAGCGCCTTTGCCTTTTTTTGCCTGGACAGCTGTGGCCAAAAGTTCTCCGAAGATTGCGCAATTGTATTTTCCGCGTGTGGCAAGAACGTAAATCTCACCCTCTTTCAGCTGGTCGATGACCTTGCACTGTGCCGTCAATGGACTTTCCGGCATTGTGTAGACCTCAGTTCCGATGCTGGTAAAAGCCTTTCCGATAAGCACCTCATCGGGATTGAGGATTCTGAAATCCGGTCCAAGTGCCTGATTGCGATATCCGAGCTGATCAAGGACGTCGCAAATAATTCCTGAATACAAGTTTTTTCTCAAAAACTCCTCGTCATACTTCATAGCTATAACCTCCTGGAAGTATAAATTGCATGATTATCAAAACTCAGATCATTCACATCTGATGTTTATGACTGCTTTTTCGACGATGCCCGAAGCATCTTCCTTGTTGAGACAGACCTCCATTGCCTCGTTCGCATCGGAAAAATCGAAGCGATGCGTAATGATCTTTCCGATCGGGATCTGACCGCTGGCAACGAGCCGTATGCATGTCTGGTACTTGTTCACATACCTGAACGACGTGATTAGACTCGCCTCCCTCATGAAAAGTTCCCTGTGATTTATGTTTATCAAGTCATCATGTGGAACTCCGATAAGCACGACCCTACCAGATTTGGCCATCGCATCCATCGATTTGTTTACAAGAGGAATGTAGTCAGTGGTATCAAAAATGATATCGACGCCATGTCCACCTGTCTTTTCCATGATGTACTTTATCTCTTCATCACCAAGTTGGGTGAATCCGTTTTCCAATCCAAGTTTCTTTGCATAGTCAACACGTTTCTGGACGATATCCACGGCATAGACCTCGCGGATTCCATGTGCAAAGAGAGAGAGCATCACGCAAAGCGCAATAGGTCCGCAACCAAGGATCAGTGCCCTGTCCTTGATGTCTGCTTTTGCCTTGCTGACAGCTTCCATGCCCACAGCAAGAGGCTCGATCATCGCACCCTCCTCCATAGTGACATTCTCAGGAAGCTTGTAGACCCAGGATGCTGGCCTTACCGTATACTCGATCAGAGCACCTTCACTGTAGGGACGATATATTGGTATGCCCATGAACGAGACATCCGGACAAAGATTGTACTTGCCTTCACGACAGACCTCGCAATCTCCGCAAGGCACTCCAGGTTCAAGAGTAACCCTGTCTCCTATTTCCAGTCCTTTTACATTCTTTCCCTTTGCCACGACATAGCCTGCAGCCTCATGCCCAAGGATATGGGGATATTTTATTTTGGCGAAAGTCGATCCGCCCTTTGCATAATAGACAAGGTCTGATCCGCAAATGCCGATAGACGCGATCTTGACAAGAACATCATCCGGTCCATACTCAGGCATGTCCAGGACTGCTTCGCCCATCTTCCTTATGCCTGTAAGCATCATTGCTTTTCTTTTATCTGGTAACATGAAAACCTCCTTCTCAAAATCCAATCAGTGCGCCGCCATCAACGACAATCGACTGACCTGTGATGAAGCTAGATGCATCGGAGGCAAGGAAAAGTGCTGCCCATCCTATGTCCATCGGGTCACCGAATTTCCCGAGTGGCGTCCTGCCGAGAATCTTCTGCTGCCGTGGAACATCCTTGCCCATAGAAGCAAGGAGCATCGGTGACTCTATCCAGCCAGGGACGATTGCGTTGAACCTGACACCTGTGTGCGAAACTTCACTTGCAAGATTCATGACAAGCCCTGTCACACCTGCCTTGGCAGCCGAGTATGCAGCAAGATACGTAAGTCCCATATGGCCTGCCATCGACGAGATGAAGATCACGCTGCCCTTGCCCTGTTTTTCCATCGTCGGCAAACAGGCCTGCGTCATTGCGAATGCCCCTGTCAGGTGAACATCCAGTGTTTTCCTGAACTCATCGATTCCTGCCTCTTCCGCGCGGCTCTTGAACTGTATTCCTGCGTCATTTATTAGAACATCAATCCGTCCATACTTGTCCCTGACATATGAGACAGCATTCTTGATGCCTTCTGTGTCCGTGACATCCAGGCGGAAGTAATCAGCAAGAGGGCCAAGTTCCTCTGCCGATTTCTTAAGGACTTCTTCCCTCCGTCCCATCATGACAACACGGCAGCCGAATCCTATCAGAGCCTTCGTCATTCCAAGTCCAAGGCCAGTGGCACCACCAGTGATGATCGCGACTCTGCCACTCATGTCGAATGGATTACGCATATTCTCCATACGATTGCCCTCACCTGATGCCATTGACAACATGTCGGTGTGCCTCTCCCCTGATTGCCCTGATCGCTTCGTCGGCGATGGAATTGAGGAGGATATTGACCGATTCTTCAGAATACCAAGCACTATGAGGGGTGACGATCACATTGTCGAACTTGAACAATGGATTATTCACATCCGCGCTTTCTGTCTCGAGCACATCGAGGCACGCAGCAGAAACTTTTCCCGATGCAAGTGCATCGCAGAGATCACTTTCATCGATGATTCCACCTCTGGCAGTATTGATGATCATCACTCCATCCTTCATCTTTCCAAAGGCATCCTTGTTGATCATCTTCCTTGTCTCGCTGTTGAGTGGAACGTGGATCGAGATTATGTCGCTCTGGGATAGGACTTCGTCATACGAGGCCTTCTTTATCCCGGGAATTCCAATGGCATCGACATCGAGGAAAGCGTCGTAGGCAAGGACATTGCAGCCAAAAGCCGGAAGCCTTTTTGCAACGAGTTGCGAGATGCCTCCAAATCCAAGAAGACCTACTGTCTTCGATGAGAACCGGTGGACAGGCTTCGCTGAATAATATGTCCACTTGCCTTCCTTGACTTCCCTGTCGAGCGTGAAGACCTTCTTTGATGCGGCAAGGGCAAACATCAGCACATGATCGGCAATATCGGCCCTGCCGTAATCAGGAACATTCACAACTGGAATGCCGCAATCTGTTGCAGCCTGGATGTCGATGTTATCCACTCCGACAGCGCCCCTGATGATGGCCTTGCACTTCTTCAGATTCTCAATTACACGGCGATTGATCTGGTCGAAATGGCAGAGGACAACATCTGCGTATTCAGTCTCCCTGAGTATCTCCTCCTCGTCCTTGCAATTGCATAATTTGAATGAAGCTCCAGCTTCCTCGATTTTGCTTCTTATGATCTCGACCGACTCATACTGAGCGTCGGTCATGACTACATTCATCATTTTCTCATCTCCTTTTCAAAGAATTCCGAATTTCTTGAAAGCTTCTGTTGCTGACATTCCGCCCTCAATGGCTTTCCGTACTTTCTTTTCGCCTGCAGCTTTCTCAAGTGCTTTTTCAACAGCCTCCACTGCAATTTCCTGAGGGACTATCAGGCATCCGTCAATATCGCCGAAGATCACATCCTGATCGTGGATGACAACTCCCCCGATCTCGATAGGACATCGATACTGGGCAACATAAGTCCTGATTGACGAATCCTGGGCCCATCGTCCTTTTGCAAAAACAGGGAAATTCTGTGAGAGGACCTGAGGAGTATCCCTTGTATAACCATCCAAGACAGCGCCAACTGCACCGCGTGCCTTGGCTGTTGCTGTGAGCAATTCGCCCCAGAGTGCACTATTATGCGCTCCAGTCGCGACAAAAACATCATTGGGCTGAAGCTGGTCAAGAGCCTCAGTAAGATAGCCAAAGGCCTTTTCCTGCGCCTGATATACATCGTACTCGAGAACCGTACATACCCTGCCTGCAATCTTCATCTTGTCATCAAGTGGCTGTATGTATGCCGGAAGGAACTGATGCGAATAGCCCATAGCATCGAGAATGTCACCCAATACGGGGGTATAGAGCTTCTCCTTCATCAGTTCGAACATATCCTTGTCATTCATCTGTTTCCTCCTTTTTTCTTCCGATCAGCTCCAGATCCGATCGTGCGACCAATAGCTCGGATAAGAATTCGCAGAGACCCAAAGAGGTCCTTCCTTATCCTTCCTATGCTCATCAAGCACGTCGTCATCGAGTTCCCCAATCCCAATGCCGGGAGCATCAGGAACATCGATATAACCATCGGAGATGATCTTTCCGCGTCCGCCTTTCACGATTCTCTCCCACCACGGGATATCGAACGAGTGGAACTCAAGGGCGACGAAGTTCTTCCCCGCAGCAGCGGCAACATGCATAGCAGCCATGCACCCTACCGGCGTTTCAGCCATATGCAGACATGCTGCTACCCCATGTCTTCCGGCTTCTTCTATGATCGATGAAGTCTCATACATACCACCTGCTGTCAGCACATCCGGATGGATAACCGAGACTGCATTCTCATCAAAGAGGGACTGGAAGCCATCGCGAAGATATATATCCTCACCCGTACAGACTGGAATGCTTGTCTCCCTGCTTATCCTTCTAAGCTGCTTTGTATAGAACCATGGAACAGGATCTTCAATCCAGGCCAGGGAATATTTCTCCAGACGTTTTGCAAGCTGGATCACGTTGCCATATCCGATGTGGCCGACATGATCTATCGCGAGAGGGACTTCATAACCGATCTCCTGCCGGATGTTCCTCACATACTCTTCCAGGAAATCAAGGCCTTTCTCGGTGATCCTGAGCATGGTGAAAGGATGGGGAATATCCATTATTGATATCTCGCTGTCACTTGCAAAACCAAACGAGATATCTTCTTTATCAGACTCCTTCATCTTCTCTATCCAGCCAGAAGGGGCACTCAGGGCACCGGGAACATCAAGGAGAAGGTCGACTCCAAGATCCATCTTCAGCATCGAAAATCCAGCATCCATACGCCTTTTCAATGCTTCTGCCATACTGGAAGAATCATTTTTCCCGGAAACATCCGTATCCGCATAGAGCCTTACCTTGTCCCTGTATTTGCCTCCAAGGAGCTGATAGGCAGGAACGCCGTATGCCTTGCCGGCAAGGTCGAGGAGCGCAACTTCGATTCCGCTGACCCCTCCTCCTTTCCTTCCATGCCCGCCAAACTGCTTGATCGACTCTACAAGACGCTTGACAGAGCATGGATTCTTGCCGATCAGGTGACGCATAAGGGAAAATGCATATTCAGGAGAAGCGAAATCACGGACTTCACCATAGCCGCATATGCCCTGATTTGTCTCAAGTTTCAGAATCGAGCATTCCATCGGGACTCCGGAGATGCGGCATATCTTCATGTCGGTTATCTTCAGATCAGATGGATACGAGGATTCATTGAATCCCATCAATGACCTCCTTTCTGTCATCAAGACTCCTGGTCTTTGCATGAAGTGAATTCTCACGTGATTCGTTCGCATAGAAGCATGCGACACAGTGTCCCGGAGCAACCTCCACTAGTGGCGGCTCTTCTTGGGTGCAACGCTCATGCCTCATCCAGCAGCGGGATGCGAAACGGCAGCCAGGCTTTGGGTTGATCGGAGATGGCACATCACCCTCGAGAATGATCCTCGATACCTTCTTGTCTATCGACACGACAGGAACCGCAGAAAGAAGAGCGATCGCATATGGATGCCTTGCATCGGAAAATATATCTTCAGCATTTGCTATCTCGACGAATCTTCCCAGATACATGACGGCAATCCTCTTGGAAATATGACGGACTACGCTCAAGTCATGGGATATGAAAAGATACGAAAGGTTGTACTTGCTCTGGATATCCATCAGGAGGTTGATGATCCTCGCCTGGACAGATACGTCCAATGCAGATACTGGTTCATCGCATACTATGAAATCAGGGCCAAGGGACAACGCCCTCGCGATTCCGACGACCTGGCGCATTCCTCCATCAAGCTCATGCGGATAGAGATGAAGGAGTGAAGAGGAAAGTTCGACCATATCGCAAACTCTGTCCAGCTTCTCCTTGATCTGCTTTTCATTTCCTTCGCGATGGATCTTGAACGCTTCAGAAAGAATTTCATAAACAGTCTTCCTCGGGTTCAGGGATGAATACGGATCCTGGAAAATGATCTGCATCTTCTTGCGGATGTCAAAGCTCTCTTTCTTGTTGAGCTTGAAGATATCCTTCCCTTTGTACAGAAGCTGTCCACCTGATGCAGGAAGAAGACGCATGACAACGTTTCCAACCGTGCTTTTGCCACAGCCTGATTCGCCAACAAGACCAAGTGTCTCACCTTCATTTATCGAAAACGATATATCATCGACTGCATGCAGAGTCTTCTTTGAATCTATCTTGAAGTATTTCTTGAGGTTCTTCGCCTCAATCAGTGTCTTTCCGTCACTCATTCCTCACCTCCCCTTTCCATGTTGAAGCAAGCACAGAAATGTCCTTCCTCGACTTCAACAAGTACCGGTTTTTCACAGCGGCATCTTTCAAGGCAATGCTGGCATCTGGGATTGAATTCGCACCCCAGTGGCAGATTCTGCGGATCGGCTATCCTTCCTGGTATTGCTGCCAGTCTCTTCTTCTCTCCAGTCAGTTTCGGCAAAGCACCAAGCAGTCCCCTCGTATATGGGTGCATCGGATTTGCGAAAACTTTGCTGACAGGACCGTATTCAATGAATTTTCCCGCATACATGACGACAACTTTCTCGCAAAGCTCTGAGATGATTCCGAGGTTGTGCGTGATCATGAGAAGACTTGTCGAGTACTTCTTCTGCAGGTCCTTCATCAGCTCAAGGATCTGAGCCTGTACTGTCACATCAAGCGCAGTGGTAGGTTCATCAGCAATCAAGAGTTCAGGATTACATGCGAGGCTGGCTGCGATTCCAACACGCTGCCTCATTCCGCCGGAGAACTGGTTCGGGTAATCGTGGATCCTGTATGCGGGGATTCCTACAAGTTCGAGAAGTTCCCCTGCCCCTTTCATTGCTTCCTTCCTGTTCAGGTGCTTATGGGCACGAAGTACCATTGCTATCTGCTCTCCTACTGTGAAGACAGGGTTGAGTGCAGTCAGAGGGTTCTGGAAGATCATGGATATCTTCGATCCCCTGATGTTAGTCAGTTCCTTCTTCATCTGGAACATTGACTTGCCATGGAAGAGAACATCACCTTTTATGATCGCGTTCTGCGCAAGAAGATTCAGAATTCCAAGTGCAGTTGTTGTCTTGCCAGCACCAGATTCGCCGACAAGGCCGATCGACTCACCGCTGTTTATGGTCAGATTTATGCCGTTAAGTGCATATACCATAGCCTGTTCGGTCTTGAAGCATACCTCAAGATCCTTTATCTCCAATAACTTATCCGTAGCCATCTTCATCTCCTCTTCTTCGGGTCAAGAATGTCCCTCAGTCCATCGCCAAGGAAGTTGAATCCAAGAACGCAGAACATAAGTGCGATTCCAGGAGCAAAGACCAGCCATGGATAGATAGTCATGAACATCCTGCCGCTCGCGATCATATTTCCCCATGAAGGAATCGGTGGCTGGATTCCCAAGCTGAGGAACGACAGCGCTGCTTCCAGAAGGATCGTGAAACCGATCTTCTGGCTTGCCAGAATGATTATCGGGGTAGTTACGTTCGGCAATATCTGAGTAAACATTATGTGCATGTGGGAAGCTCCCAGAGAAACAGATGCTTTGACAAAATCCTGATTCTTCAAAACACGAACATTGTTTCTTGTGACACGGCAACACTCAACCCATCCTGCAAAGGCTAGGACGAATATAAGGTTCGTAACACTTATGCCCATAACCGCCATGAATACAATGGCAAGTATCAAGTTCGGTATTGCAAGGACGATATCACAAAGGCGCATGATGATTGAATCTACAATACCACCAGCATACCCAGATATTATTCCCATTACGGTACCAAATATTACCATTATAATGACAACAGAGATTGCGATGACCAGAGAATAACGTCCGCCGACCAGAAGTCGCATCAGGACATCACGTCCAAGCTCATCAGTACCAAGTATGTGCCCCTCGAGCCCTCTGCTAAATCCTTCCGGAGCTCTGAATGTTTCTGTAAGGGAACTCTGCTCAGGATTATACGGAAGGAACAGCGGCCCGAAGATTACCAGAAGAAGTATAATTGCAACAACCACTGCTCCTACCATGAAGAACGGGCTGTGAAGCATTCTGCGGATCAAAATCTTGCTTTTCACGATTAACCTCCAAGCTTGTTGCGTGGATCTATGAAAGAATTGATTACGTCAACGACGAAGTTGATTATTACGAAACATGCTGCGGAAATGAGCAGGAGAGACTGCACGAGTGCATAGTCCCTGTTGCCTACTGACTGATTCAGCAACTGACCGATACCAGCCCAGCCGAAGACAGTTTCAACAATGATTGTTCCCGCAAGGAATGAACCAAGCTGGAGACCGACGAGGGTTACAACAGGAACGAGAGCATTGCGGAATGCGTATTTCCAGTGTACTTTCACACTTGAAATACCCTTTGCATATGTAGCTGTGATGTAATCCTCAGAAAGCGTATCGATCATGCCGGAACGTGCGATCCTTGCTATGGAGGCTGCCATAGGATATGCAAGGGTCAGCACAGGCAGAACAGCATGGGCCCAAGTACCAGTACCCATCGTCGGCAACCAGCCCAGCCATACACCAAAGACGAAGACATTGAGAACCGATAGCCAGACAGGTGACATCGACTGCCCCAGGAGAGCAAAGACCATACAGAAGAAATCGGTCGCCGAACCTTGTCTGGAACCTGCAATGATTCCCAAAGGAATAGCTATCAGGCATCCGAAGAAAACGGAGAGAAGTGCGAGCTCCACCGTTACAGGGATTCTACCCAATATGATGTCAGAGACATCCTGTCTATAAGAAGTGGAAACACCAAGATCACCATGCAATATATCACTGAGGTACATGAAGTACTGTACGTATAACGGCTTGTCCAGACCAAGCTGTATTTCCATCTCTCTGACAGCCTCTTCAGGAGCACCGTCAGGGAGCATCATCAGCGCAGGATTACCAGGTGTCATTCTTATAAGCAGGAAAGCAATAATGGAGACACAGAACAATACAATCAGTGCCTCAAAAAACTTTTTTATCATGTATTTAAGCACAGAAATCTCCTCCGCAGATGCCTAAAGCCTGCTTTTTTCCTAAATAAAGAATTTCCAGAATTTGCCTTGTACTGAAGGCGAGAGAATTATTGTCTGCATGTCCCCCTGATAAAGGGGACACGCAGATTGGGTCAATTATTTTGCAGTTGGGTCATAATCAACATACTTGAGCGTGAACCAGTCATCATACAGGCCTTCAAGACCAACGATTCCCTTGTCTGCTGCATATGTGATTCTCAGCTGTGCGAATGCACTGTATGGTGCATGTTCCTCATCCATGATCTGAGCACACTGGCGGACAAGTTCTGCCCTCTTCTCAGGATCCATCTCCTTGTTGCTCTGTGCGATGAGATCATTGAGCTCTTCATTCTGATAGAATGTGTGGTGGCCATCGTTCATGACACGGAGAGTGAGGAACTGGCCAGGATCAGAAGCGGCAAACATCCATGCGACTGCAAAGACATCATAGTCGCCAGTCTTTCTGACATTGTTCAATACAGCAACCTCAACAACCTGGACATTAGTATTGAATCCGACAGCATTGAGCATTTCAGACATAGCAAGCATGATTGCCTCACCCTTCAGAAGCGAAGTATTGCACATGAGGGTGATCTCCTCGCCATTGTATGAACTTTCAGCAAGAAGCTGCTTTGCCTTCTCAGGATCGTATGTATAACCCTGGAGGTCAGGATTGTACCCGTCGACAGTATCGGTGATGACACCGTTTGGAACCTTTCCGCTTCCGATGATGTTGTCGATGATTGCCTGTCTGTCGATAGCGTAATCAAAAGCTTCCCTGACTTTCTTATCTGCGAACGGACTGCCTTCCTTGCAGCTGAAGCCAACGTACATCTCCTGTCCGGAATCGAAAGAAATCATGTTGATTATATCTTCGGTTCCCTTATAGAGAGGAAGAATATCAGGGTTGATTCCGCCAGAAGAAATATTGAGCTGGATATCTCCTGCGATGTGGGAAGCTACAGTAGATGCTGGCTCCTTTGTGTAGCGGAAGATAATCCTGTCGTAATAAGGATCATAGTTCTCCTTGTCCCAGTAGTTCTCATTCTTCTCGAATTCGATATACTGTCCGTCAATCCACTGCACGAACTTCCAAGGACCTGTTCCTACAAGATGCTGGTCAGTCCAGAGCTTTGTGCCATACTCTTCGAATGCTTCGTTCGGAAGGATCGGTGTCAGGTAAAGGGATGCGAGAATTGCAGACTGAGGTTCTGAGAGTATGATCTTGAATGTATACTTGTCGATTACCTCATAGCCAATGAGGGAAGGCCAGTACTGCAACGGATTGTTGAGTGTTGTAAGGTTGTCAAGAATTCTCTGGAACGTGACTGCACAGTCTGCAGAGTCAAATTCTTCACCATTATGGAAATATACACCTTCTCTGAGGTGGAATGTCCATTCTGTACCATCTTCGTTGGATTCCCATGATGTAGCAAGACATGGTACGTAGCCACCAACAGAACTATAGAACACGAGAGGTTCGATATACATGTTGTTCTGAAGGCTTCCGATCATGTTCGACTGGTCCAGCGGATCGATATTGACGACATTCTCAGAGAATGCAACCGTCAGTGTCTTCCCTCCTCTGGGAGGTGGAACTTCAGATCCAGATGTTGCAGTATCAGCTGTCGCTTCTGTGTTTTCTACAGATGTAGCAGCTGATGTGCTGGCAGCGTCGCCGGACGTTGTCGTCGATTCACTCTTTGAACAAGATACAAAAAGGGAACAGACAAGCATCATGACAAGAAAAACAACAAAGATGTTATTTCTGCTTTTCATATTTCCTCCTTTTTGCAAATGCCCTGCCCTCCTTTTTGACAGGGTACATCTGCATCATTCACCAAAAAAACAAGAATCTCCCTTTATGAATTCAGGATCGAACAGCTTCGGTTCGAGCTTCTTTATATCATTTTCTTCAATTGCCCTGAGAAGCATCTTTGCCCCAGTTGTTCCAAGCTCCTCCATCGGACATACAATGCGCGCATACTTCAGATCAGACCCGAAATCTGGGAAATAATCCAAAAGTATCACAGCAAAATCCTTACAAAGGCATTTCCCCAATTCATCTGCGACAGATGTAAGCACAGCCAGCTGGCGATACGAGATAATGAATCCAATCTTCTTTGACTCTTTCGCGAAGATCTTTACAAAAGCATTTTTCAGATCATCACTTTCTGGTTTTATCTTGCGGATGACGAAATCGTCGTCAATCTGACGGCCAAGCTGCCTATGGGCATCAAGATACCCATCATAGTACTGTCTTGAAACAACCTGAGCTGCATGGGAAAGGGAAATCACAACTCCATCAACACCCTGGGAAAAGAACCACTCCACTCCCATTTTGATACCTTTCCCCTGATCTGTAGCAATGTAGTTGTTCACAGTCTCATCAAAAGGATAGCCGAAACAGACAAACGGTATCTTCCTAGCCTTGAATGCTTTTATATAGACATCCTTTTCCTGAAGGTTGAAAAGGAAGAATCCGTCAACAAGGCCTGCCATACTGAGCACGTACTCGACAATATCTTCGCTTCCTGACTCTGAATCAGGGATTATGACCATCTTGTACCCAGCGCCAATTGTCACGCTACCCAGATACTTCACCATGTTCATGAAGAAGTCCATGCTGTACGAAGAGAATACATAGGTCTGCTCAAGTACAACACCAATCGTCATCGACTTTCTTCTTCTGCTGAGCGATTGCGCTCCAAGAGAAGGAATGTATTCAAGATCATGGACAACCTTGTCCAGCTTCTTTCGTGTTGCGAGTGACATTTTTTCGAAATTGCCATTCAGATAATATGACACCGTGGCCTTCGAAACATTGGCGACTTTGGCAACCTGAGAGATGTTTACATTACCCACAGCACGTCCTCCTTTGCATTGGTGAACCAGTTCAATTAGTGAACTAGTTAACTAGATTCTAAGGGCCATTTTTTCAAGTTGTCAAGAAAATTTATCGTAAAAGATTTTCAGGTATTGACACGATCAGCTTGTTGTGCATTCAAACACTGCAATTTTATTATGCAAAGTGCCTTTACAAAAATAAAGATTGATAAATTTTTATAGATAATCTTTTATTTAATATATAATTATCTATATCCAATTGCATCTTTTACTATTGGCAATGTATCTATAGCCATATGACAAGGAACACAGGAGGCCTATCAACCGGCTAACATGAATTTTGAAGCCAAATCGCATCAGGAAAGGTATATTCCTCCCGTAACGATGGCATTGCTGCACATGCATAAATTAGCCCATTGCAGAGACATAATCTATCGAATTGATATGTATCGAAAACCAGTGAATTCAATCTCAATTGAACATGGAAACAAAGGATACAGACGCAGATAAATTTATGCTGAGGCGATATTCAAACATGGAGACTTTAATTAAACAACACAACAAGGAGGTCTTCGTTCTCTGTACACCCTCCCCTGTATCATTCTTTCATTCGTTGAAAATCTTATAAGAAAGAGGGTTTTGCTTATTGCCACAAATTAGTCACCATAATGTTGTGATCTAATCCTTTCCTCTATCAAATTCCAAAAGATCATGCACAACGAAAACCAGTAAATTATTCTTATTGTTTATCAAAATACATTGTCCAAAACCTGATTGCACATTAGCATCAAATTGAAATCATGTTTTCATGGGGAGAAAACAATTGCGAATTCTAGTAACTGGTGGCGCTGGCTTTATTGGCTCAAACTTTGTATTCCACATGCTTAAAAAGCATCCAGATTACCATATAATCTGTCTTGATGCTCTTACATATGCAGGAAACCTATCTACCCTCAAAGATGTAATGGATAATCCGCAGTTCAAGTTCATCAGAAGAGATATCAGAGACAGAAACGCAATTGATGCTGTTTTTACAGAGTACCATCCAGATATTGTAGTCAACTTTGCAGCAGAGAGCCATGTCGATAGATCAATTGAGAATCCAGGTATCTTTTTGGAAACAAACATCATCGGAACATCTGTGCTCATGGATGCATCCAAAAAATATGGAGTCAGTCGGTTTCATCAGGTATCTACTGACGAGGTATATGGAGATCTACCTCTGGACAGACCTGATCTTCTCTTTAAAGAGACTACCCCACTCCATACAAGTTCTCCATATAGTGCATCCAAAGCATCGGCTGACCTTTTGGTGCAAGCCTACCACAGAACATATGGACTACCTGTAACGATCTCAAGATGTTCCAACAACTATGGTCCCTATCAATTTCCTGAGAAGTTGATTCCTCTGATGATTATCAATGCACTGAATGACAAGAAACTGCCTGTCTATGGCAAAGGTATCAATGTAAGAGACTGGTTATATGTTGAGGACCATTGCAAGGCAATAGATCTCATCTTACACAAAGGAAAAGATGGAGAAATCTACAATATTGGTGGCCATAATGAGATGAGAAATATAGATATAGTTAAGCTCATTCTCAAAAAGCTCAACAAACCAGAATCATTGATAGAGTTTGTTGCAGACAGAAAAGGACATGACCAGAGATATGCAATCGATCCGGAAAAAATACACACGGAACTAGATTGGCTTCCTGAAACTATGTTTGCAGACGGGATTGAGAAGACAATTGATTGGTATCTTTCTAATGAAGACTGGTGGCAGGAAACCACGAGAACTAATTATATTTTTATTTAAAATAAAACCTCTATTACATTTATCCTCCTATTTACTACAACCTTTACCTATAACTAGATTTATGACATAGCAAATAAAATTGATTTATTTCGTCTTCCTATAATAATCATCAAAAACTTTATACAGAGCTGCAAGCAATTTTAAATTGTCTTGTCTATTTCGAATAGCTATTCGAACATAATTCCCAGTTATTCCTTTCTTCTTTGATAAATCCTTTATTAAAATATTATATGATGTAAATAATTCAGATGAAATATAACTAGAATCAAGATCCAATTTACACATAATATAATTTGCCTGAGATTCTACAGGATGAACTTGTTTTATCTTACACAATTCATCATAAAGAAAAGTTCTTTCTGCCCGAAGTAATTTTAAGGAAGATACATATTCATTTGAATACTTTTCCAAAATTTGTAAACAGTACTCACCAAAAGAATTGATATTCCAAATTGAAATAAAACTTCGAATAGCAGATATAATTTTAGTGTTTGCCGATGCCATAATTCCAAGTCTGACACCAGGTATCCCATATGATTTCGAAATACTTTTTATTACTAAAACATTTTTATTTCTGTCCAAAAAGTCCTGGTTTAGAACAGAATAGGGCTTATCTGCAAAATCAACAAAAGATTCATCAATGATTAACATGATTTGTTTTTTTTGCGTCCAAGCAACCAATTTTTGTATTCCATCACCATCTATATAAGATCCTGTAGGATTATCAGGATTAACTAAAACAAGAAAATCAATTTTTTTTGAAGAAAAAAAGTCAATCAAATCATCAGCAGAATATCTATATGTTGGTGGAATAGCATTAAAAATAACAGCATTTGTTTTTTGTATCCGATTTAAATACTCTTCAAACGAGGGTAAACATATGCCAAATTTTGCTGTTTTAAATTGCCTAGTGACAGCTGAAATCAATTCGGCTGCACCATTCCCAACGATAACGGAATCTTGATTTAAATCAAATAAATTTGCCGCCAACAGGGCATTGGGCAACTGACCAGAAGGATATTGAGTTAGAAGAGAAGAAAAAGATATTTTTAAATTTTCTTCAAAAACAGCAGGCGGGAAATACGGATTCACCAAATAACAAAAATCAATGAGCTTGGGGAATCTCCAATATCCACCATATCTATGGCAAATTGAATTATATTTCTGCTCTTTATTTTCCTCAAAAATAAGCTCTGCAACATCTAAATCCAGAACATCATCTATTTCATACCACTTTCTTTCTGTAATGAAGGCTTTCAAATCCGCTTTATCAATTAAAGTTATTACACGTAAAACTTGTTCATAGTATTGATTATTACCAAAAACTCTAATATATGCTTCCAAAAATGGGATATATTTATTTTTTGAAAATTCTTTACTAAACTTGTAAATATTAACAGTTTTATAGTATTCATTAACTTTTAAATAGTCAAAATGCTTCTTGTCTATAATTTGTGTAACTTTTGTAGCATCGTCCAATACTACAACAGTCCCATCCATCCAACTTTCCCATTTGGAGACAATAGCAACATTTGGAGAAGAATCAAAATATAATTCCTCAAGCATTTCATATTCAAAAATTATATCCGACTCTAAAAGAATTGTATCTTCTTTTTCTAATTCAGACTTTGCTAAATATAAAGAAAAAATATTATTCGTATGTTCGTATTCATAATTATGTATGAAGATAATTTCAGTATTAATTTCTAAGTTCTTAACATAATTTATTAAATTTTCAGCTTTATAACCAACAACAATTATAATTCTTGAAAAGTTTAGCTTTTCAAGAAAAAGCAACATTCTCTCTATTAGTGTTTGACCATTAACTGATACCATACATTTTGTATTATATTTTGTAAGGGATTTTAATCTCCGTCCCATACCTGCTGCGAGTATTATTGCCTGCATATTACTTCCTTGATTTTGCAAATTTTATCTGATGATATTCTCTTTTGATACAACAAACAATTCACATTTTAAAAACATACATACCATTCAGTTCTGAAAAGAAAGTTACAATTATATCCAAAATTTCTGAGTAGGTTCTTCTAGCCTTAAGTTCACCAAAGAGTTATATAGCTCAGTTCTTTTCATTATCTCTTTATAAATATGCGATGCATAATATATATCATGAATTGAAAGACCAATATTATAAACTAAAATTCTCTCTTGATTATTTTCACGGCCTATATCTTGTCCACAAACATAGTCACTGACCTCTGCAAAATGTTTAAAATTATTGAAATATTTAAAATGTGCTACATGTGATGTATCATCAGCATAAATCTTATCGAAAAATAAATCACAATTCAGGAATCCCCTTGTATGTATAGGAAGTAAAAGTACTCCTTCGTCAAACCATTCATCGCAAGCAATATTATTTTCAAAATATGTCGCACATGAGATAATAACATCTGACCCTACAATAAGATCCTGTACAGAATTTACTATTGTAAACTGCAAGTTTTTATATTCTTTAAACCTTTCAATAAATAGCTCAGCCTGATTTTTATATTTTAGTAACTTAATATTTATTTTTCGTTTAATTACAGATGCAAGAACCAAAAGGGTTGATCTAGCAACATTCCCTAATCCAATAATTCCTATAGAATAAAAATCTTGTTTTGCAAAACAATTAATCGAATGTGCTGCTACTGCACCTGTTCGCATTGCAGTGATCCAATTTCCATCAAGTAAAGCCAAGAATTCTCCAGAATCAGCATTCCAAAGAAGTATTTTGCTATCAAGAGAAGGACTTCGTTGAGGATACCTTGTAACAATTTTTACTCCGCCCCAATTACAGTCCGACATCTTAATTATACTAGGCATAACATTGCAGAAAACACCACAAGACAAATCCATATGGGTTTTTGCAGGAAGGATTGCAGTTGATTTATGTGCAATCATATCGACAACCCAGTTATAACAATCCACAGGGTTTATATTCAATGATTTTATATTGTCAAATGTTATAAGCTTCATATATGTTCAGTTTTCTTCAGAATACAAATATGGTATATATACGGTCAATAGGACAAAAATATAGAAGGAAACTTTATTAATGCTTTTCGTTTAGTAAAAACAATCTAAATCTCGAAAAACACTAAAGCTTTATCAGTACATTCTGATAAACTAACAACATCTTCCATTACCTATCTTTTTTGAGTCATCTTCCTTTGAATCCTCAAGTTACCGTACAAATCGACATAATTAATAATTGAAAAACAATAGTGTCAATTTCTTTATTGAAGACGCATTGTATATCTACATTAAGAGTAGGTTGTTATTGTTATCGTTTAATCTTCACAACACTTTTTCTTTCATGGATATTTGTAATTATATTAAGATAGCTCCTCTTTAGGATACTCGTTTTTTCTGGCAAAAGTAATAATCCATTATTTAAATCATTATTAATATAAAACCCACAACCTTCTACGTCGTACATATTTTACATAACTATTTTCTGGATCAAAAAAAACTTCCCCATGCGAATCACCACCTTTTTTCGGAATCATATAATCATCACCAAATTTTATTTTCAAGTATTTCTGATAATCAAAAGGAACGGCTACTTTTATTCCTTCAAATTCCAAAAATGAATTCTGACCATTTGAATTTACAAAAACATTATACGGTAAATCTGCTGATGAAATCCAAAAATTGTATGATAGTGTTGATTTACTATTAGAATATAAAGACAAAATTTTATCGGCATGAGCAAATATCCTATGCTTAATTCTATCTATAAAAAATAAACTAATTATATTTAATAGAACACTATGAATAATTCCTATTACTTTTTTTGATTCTCGGCAGGAAGGAACAATATATGAAAAAAGAGCATTGTAGAATTTTATTTTCCTATCTAATTTTTTTTGTAATTTTATATTTGGAGCACAGCAATCTAATGGAAAAATATCAATAAAGATTCCTTGATTAAACTTTGCAACACCCTTTTCAGCATCCAAGATTGCCGTCGTAGTAGTATTTCTTAATTGTGAATGAAACCTTAAATAGTATTTATCAGAATATGATGATTGAAAAAAATATGGATAAACAAATTTTGCCTGAGCTATTTTCAATAACCTATTATAATCCTTTCGAGGAACAGCAATGTCTATGTCATTATCCCAAGGAATAAAGCCCTTATGTCTAACTGCACCTAACAGGCTACCATCTGCTAAATAATATTTTATATCATTTTCCTCGCATACTTGAATAAACTTTCGTAATAAATCTAATTCAACGTACCAGATTTTTTTTGTTTTTTCAGAGACTTCATAACCATCTATAATTTCTTTTTCAAATCCTTTTTTTATCATTATTCAAAAACCTTCCCATTTAATAGCTGATATATGTACCCGGTATATGAACACTCTTTCTTCTACTGTATCCAATTGATAATAGTTATAGTTCACTTGCTATCTTCCTATTCCATGTCTTAGCTGTCAATCTTCAATGTGAATTCCGCTCATGTTTTACAATCTAAACTTTATTGGAAACACCCTCCAAGTACGTCCTTTAGTCTTTTATAATTGTGGAAGAAGATGAACTCAACGACTGCATCACGATCTTCTTAACCTCAACCTGCTTGTTCCTTACCATATTATATTCCAACAGTAAAAATGAATAAGATGTGCGCAAGAATTTGGATATTGCAAAATGATCTGCACTTCACCGACAAGAATGGATAATAGATAATAGGATTGGATACGGCTCGTAAGGGCCGTTATTTCATTCTATCGAAGGTAGTTTATGAAAAAGGAAACTACTGGCAGGATATGCTGCTGTTGAAACGAGGTCACTCCATAAGGCAGACAGCCAGAATGGCTGGGATGCAAATGGGAGACAACACGAGATGTGCTAGAGCGCATGAAACAAACCTATGGATCTAATGCCGTACTTTAGTAAAGCTCTATTACTTTCTTCTTGTCATCTATTGCGTACATCTATACCTTTTTCCTTATTTCTATATCTTAGTTTTTGACTACACTTCCCATTTTGTTTTACCTCTTGATAAAACACACAAGACTTTTGGGGATATGGAGGAATAGAAAGACTCGCATGGGCAACTTGCTACTCAGGACGACACCGTTGCTATGTGGCGCTAGGATCTTCAAGGGGCAAGTTCTCTCTTCGCCGAACAATACTCAAGACTTATGATCAAACAGGAAGAAAGGTGAAAGAACAAGGCAAAGATGGCAGTCGCACACTCACTGCTGATTGCCATCTATTACTCATAAGAGGCCGAGTCCCTTTCCCCAAAACTCATAACAAAGTCTCAAAAAATCATTTCATCAATTCTATGTAAAACAATAATCTAATATCCCATTTTCCTTGCTTGAATTCTTCTTTTCATTCTTTTTATTAATCCATTCTCCTTACCAACAAAAACAATAGTATCTTTTTCTACAATATGTGGATGTTGTATGAGTAACCAAACATTAAATAAGCGCTCACTCATATATCCAATCATGCGATTATTGGCAGGCAAACTTAGATCCATAGCATTCTCTATTTTAAGAAGCAAAGGAAATAACCACTCACAATACTTATGTATTAAATTGGTTTTACAAATAAACATGTTACATGTATAAATTCTATTTGAATTCATTATATCAAGAAAAGCTTCTCGTAAGTTTGGATAAGTTTCAACCAAGCATTTCTCCATCAGTAAATAATTCGCTCGACCATGAAAAGAACTAAATTGATCTTTAACAGTTGTTTTCTTCATTATCCAGGGCTTTGGCAAAATCATGGTATCATTTGAAGATGCTAAAATATCATTAATTTCATCTTTAGAAATTGCATAAATTAATTCTGGTTTTCCGTTAGGATTAACTACAAGCGGTTCAGTTCCGATAAAATATCTACGATAATGTTCTAGTCCAATTACATCGCAATTAATATTCTTCCATATCCAATACAAAGCAGTAAGCTCACAATAAAATTTATTTTTTTGAGATATATTGTCTAAAGTGTTATCTTTATATTCTTCGCATTCAGAAAGCATGTTTGCTGATTCACCGACACGAATAATTTGATGAAGATTTGATCTTGTGGATATTTTAAAATTATTTAGATGACTTACTACAAAAATAGTTTCCATACTACCTGCTATCCCCTATCAATCAACTTTTACACAAAAGCTTAAAACTCTTTTGAAAATAACAAAGTTATACTAACATATTCTTTGCTTAGATGCATTATATCCAAGTTTTTTTAAGGAAATAGAACTTTTATGAAAAAGATTGAATCAATCAATGAACTGCATGAAATCCTATATTCTCTAGTAGTATCTTTTGACAAGTTTTGCGAAAAACACTCAATCACATACATGTTATCTGATGGGTCTTGCCTTGGGGCTGTCAGACACCATGACTTTATTCCCTGGGATGATGACATGGATGTATATGTCCCCAGGCCTGATTACATGAAGCTGTCTGAACTTATTAAGACAGAAAAGAATCTAGACTTCGATTACATTTCACCAGAAAATGACGAAACTGGTTTATACCCCTTTCCTTTTGGAAAGATCTATCTTCCTAATTCCAGGATTATTGATGAGACAGAATACTACAAGCCATACAATATAGGAATATATGTAGACATTTTCCCATTAGATGGCCTTCCTGATGAGAAAAAAGAAATGGAAAAGCTCCAGAACAGAGTTAATATGATAAAGCAGCCGGCAATGGGAACAATGTGGATAAACAGAGGAAATGAGAAACCTCTTATCAAACTGATCAATAATATAGGAACATTCATCCCTCATCTTCTTTACAAACAAATTCGTCCATTTTTTACTAAAAAGGCAAACGAAGTGGCATCTAAAATCAACTTTGATGATGCCAATTACTGTGGCAACATCATCTGGGGAGAAGGGATTGAGCGATCCGCAGTAAAAAAGGAAGTGTTATTTCCAGTCAGAAGAATAAAATTCAGAGACAGCATGCTTTGTGTCCCTAATGACTATGACACATATCTCAAGAAAGCTTATGGAAAAGACTATATGGAACTCCCTCCAGTTGAAAAACGCATTACACATGGTTTTACAGCATGGATCAATTCTTAATAGCAATAAGAATGATCAATATCCTGCAATTCTCTGAAAGTATCTATCTCTGCGATGTCAGAAAAAGAGCATTTTCGTACCGAGACAGAAAAGTCATCTTTAAAAATATCGAGAGGTACTTGATCCCAGTACTTCTCTTTTCCTCCAGGAAGAAGCCAGGCTTTCCGAACATCTTCATATAACTTTTCAACGTCGGTTTTGGCCCAAAATGAAATTCCAAACATATGATAACAATCATATCCACCTACAGAAAGGCTTTGTATTTTGGAATCTTTATCAGAAGATACTGTAAAGCACCAGTCGTCAGTTCGTTTTACCGGAACTCCCAAATAATTTGATGACCATTGGTATTTCTCTATAATCGATGGATTTGATATAAGCAAATCAGCCTCTGCAATGTACATATTTTCTGCATCAACCTGCGATGAAGATATATAAAGTGAAGAAATGTTATTCGCTTCATTGAAATATGGATTATAAACAAACTTCAGATTTGGGTACTTATATAATAGCTGATCAAACTGCTCAGAAAGATACCCTCTTACAATCGTTATATCCTCTATTCCAGCAGCCAAAGATGTATCGAGAATAGTATCAATTATCCTTGTACCATTTACTCTGATAAGCGGTTTGGGTGTATTTAGTGTCACAGGAACAAGACGAGAGCCAAAGCCCGCAGCGATTATCAGCATTTTTCTCACTCGATATGGCTCAAGCCTCAGTTCTCCTTTTTCGGAAATGCTAATCTCTTTTTTTCTGGATTCGGAAAGAATACCATCATCTTTTAGCTTTTCAACAATTTGTGTTATTCGCGCAAGCGGAGTTCTTGTGACTTTTGATAAATCTTCCAGTCTTGTCTTCTTATTCTTATAAATTAATGTTAGTAAATCGAATTCACTTTTGTTCATACAACCTTCTTTAACAAATGAAATAAGAATTTTGCCACTATGTTTGTCAGGAATATCATCAATGAGACAACCCCAATACATTCGATCAGCATCTGCGCTTCAAAAGAAGAAATGAGAAGAGAAAGTGGACGAGTATGGGACGTAGCAAGAAATGACACAGCAGATATTGTCATCATCGAATTGATGAAGAAATATGAAGCCATCTCAACCATTGATGAAAATGATATTGGAACAATGACATTGAAAATGAAATTAAGACGAGGAATGCCAAGGGTGGCCCCTACATCTTCAAGATTACTATTAATCTTACTCAAAGCATTATTAGCCATAAGATACGGGGAAGAGAAAAAGTGAATTATATTAACAAACACAAGTATTAATATCGTTCCATATATGAAAGATCCACTAAAAGCCATCGAATAAGAAAGTCCGAGTACAATACCAGGAATAGCAAGTGTGAGAAGAGATAATATGTGCAGAATATTCCGACTCTTTACATTACATCTTGTTGTAATATAAGCAGTCATAAATGAAATTCCTGTACCGATAAAAGATGTAAAAAACGAGATTAGGAGAGAATTGCCCCAATACTCAAGCGCTCCCCTATCTAATGTTGATCTTATGTGCTCTGTTGTAAATGCCAGATTAACAGGATAATCAGTTGAGAAAGAAAGGATTAAAAAACAAATGATTGGAGCAACTACGAGCAAAAGAGCAACGAGACAAATTATGAATACAATGTTTCTCACTAATATCTTGTCTGTCTTTTCTATCTGCTTTCTTGTAAATGTAGATATATTAGAATCCTTATTAACCACTTCAAGTATGAAAGCAACAACAGCAGGAAAAAGAAGTACAATTCCAATGACCGCTCCTTTTCCGAAATCGAGCATGCCAATTACATCCTGATACATTATCACTGGAAGAGTTACATATCTTCCCCCTATCATTAACGGCACACCATAATCTGTAATTATCATTGTAAAAACAGCAAATATCGTAGCTATCATTGGTTTCTTGATATAAGGAAACGTAACAGCTAAAAAAGTATGTATCTTCCCTAATTGAAGAACCTTCGCTGCTTCATATGGAGTTGCATCCTCCCCTTTGAGCATCTCTGTAATCATTATCAGGGCAACAGGGAAAGAGTAAAGTATTGACCCCAGCACGATACCAATGAAACCATAAATAGATGTACTTGAATTGAAAAGTCTAGTAACAATACCATTCTGTCCAAAAAGAAGAATTATACCCATTCCAATCGACAGGGATGGCAACAGCATCGGCGAAGTAAAAAGAATATTAAAAACACTAGAAAAAGGAATATTAACCCTTGTAAGAGAATACGAAAGAAGATATGCAAGAGTCACAGAGAAAAATGTTGCAACACTTGAAGAGATAATAGAATTCTTCAATGCTTCCGAGAACCTTGAAGAAAACAGGATCTCCGCTACATCAGATTGCCCTGCCTCTATAAATAGTAGGATTATTGGAAAGCATAGAGCGATAAAAAAGAATAACAGAAGAAGATACGAGATTTTCTTTTTCACTTTGTAAGTTCTTCCTTTCTATAGAACCTTATCAGGCCCTCTATCTTCGCTTCTATATTATCACGAACAAAATGACGAACATAATCACTTGAAGGATTGTCGATCAGTTCATCTGGAGTTCCTATCTGTTCTATTTTTCCGTTCTGCATAACCATGATTCTATCAGATAAAGAGAAAGCCTCCTCCTGATCATGGGTAACATAGATCATTGTTGTCCCAAGCTTCTTCTGAAGTGTCTTTATTTCTTTTCTCAGGAGAATTCGCGTATCAATATCAAGAGCGCTCAGCGGTTCGTCAAACAATATTACATCAGGTCCAAGTGCAAGAGTTCTAGCAATTGCAACACGCTGCTGCTGTCCTCCAGATAGCATTGCAGGTTTAAGGTGGAAAATATCCTTAGAAAGCCCCATCAGAGTCAGGATCTCTTCTGCTTTCTTATATGCATCTTCCTTTGTGTCATGATGCACATATAAAGCATAGGCAACATTCTTGATGGCTGACATATTTTCAAATAGTGCATAATTCTGAAAGACTATTCCCATGCTCCTTCTATCCGGAGGAAGCAATGTGATATCAATTCCATCTTTAATTATTTTTCCAGATGTAGGTGAAAGCAAACCAATAAGTATTCGCAAAAGAGTCGTCTTTCCACACCCCGAAGGACCAAGTATCGACAAGAATTCACTTTCTTCTACATCAAAGCTTACATCATCAAGAATTTCTTTTCCCGCATTGAATCTTTTTGAAAGACCTATAACCTCTATCTTCTTACTCATCAATATTCCCACTTAGAAAGAAGCCTTTCCTTTTCTTCTGGTGTATTATTTGACATATCTCCATAGACAATATCTGTCGGATATCCTTGAATAATGAAGTCCTTATCTTTGTATATCTTTTCTGGGAACCACAGTTCTCTTTCTTTTGGAATATAGTCAGTTACTATATAGTCAAAGACCTCTTTGACTTGTGCTCTGGTTTCTTTACCGTTGATGATAGCACTTCCATAGAAACAAAATGGGCTACCATAATCCAATGCAATGATCTTCAGAGGAGCTCCTTTCTGCTGTTCTTCAACTACCTGTGCAGTCATCGCTAGCCCTATAGCCACCTCTTTTTGCACAAGTGCATTCACTGGACCAGACCCAGAAGTTGTATACTGGAGCACATTATCACTGAAAGCATCAAAATAGCTGAAAGCCTCATCTTCTCCCATCTCATTAACTAGGAGCTTAAGAAACATGTATCCCGTACCAGAAGTTTTTGGATTTGGCATCGAAATCAAACCTTTGTACATTGGATCTAGCAGATCCATATAACTTTCAGGTTCGGGCAAATTTCTTTCTGCAAGAACCTCTGTATTCACAACTACAACTCCGCTATTTTTCAACTCTGGAACAATACGCAAGGTACCATCATTATCAAAAATCAAAGCATCTGGATCATATACAGAAGTATCGTAGTCAAGAGGAGCAAATTCATGACCAACCATACTGTAATAACCATAATCGAATGAGTGTATAATATCACCTTCGGAATGTCCTGATTCTGCTACAAGCTTGGCAGCAAGATTACCTGTTGGATAGTACTCAATGGTTATATCATAGTCAGGAAACCTTTCATCTAGATCTGCTCTTAGATTTTCTGTCCGGAAATCTTCCCCTGTTGTATATATCATGATTTCATTGCTTTCAGTTTCACGAGAACAGGAAGGAATAGCAATCAAAATCAAAATTAAAAATATTGCTAGCGCCCCCCCCGAAGCCTTTTTCTTATGAGTCAATAAATTATAAAACACATTAAACCCCATTGCTGTTTATAATATAAATGTACAGACCTAAAGTTTTACAAATTAAGTCTTAATTTGAGAATCTCAGGCAAACATCACAATATAACTTCTGTAGTTGCTTTGCAACTTCCTTGATATCGAAGCCTGCTTCTTTTGCATAAGTTGTACAGTCAAACCTCTCTTTCTTTACTACGTTATCGATCATCAATGACCAATCTTTTATAGATGATTTTTTCAATGATAATACATGGAGCAGTCCTGCTTTAATATCACTGTCAAACTGGATAGCATCAGATACAACACAAGGAAGACCAGAAACTTGTGCTTCAACAATTGCCAAAGACAGTCCTTCATAATTCGATGGCATCAAAAAACAATCGAACGCCTGCAAATAGTCACTTACATTCGATATATTGCCAAAGAATCTAACATGATCGGTCAATCCCAATGTTTTTACTTTTTCTTGTATTTGCCCCAAAAGGCTACCAGTACCAATAAGCCAAAGCTCTGAATTGTTATTAATCTCATTGTGATAATAATTGAAGATATCTATAAGAAAACTGTGATTCTTTTGATATTCAAAACGTCCAACATGGCCTATGATGACCTTATCGTCACTAATACCTTCTTCTCTGCGGATTAGATTTCGTTTTTCTTTGTTATATTTAAACTTGTCTAAATATATGCCATTAAATAAAACTTGACAGCGCCCGCTTTCAAGCATTTTGCGACCAAATATCTCTTCTGCGGCTTGATGTGAACACCCAAAAGCATAATCACATATATATCGAGCTGGATATGATATTATCATGCTCCAGAGGAGACCTAATGTAAAAGGCTTTGCGTGTGGGTTATGCGAATGACAAATTGTTATTGTCCCAGCTTTTTTAAATAAATCTAAATAACAGAAAGCTGAATCAACATAATGAAGATGAACAATGTCATATTTTTCATGTGAAGCAATGAAGCTTTTCCACCAATGCCTATACTGCACACAATTCAAGGTGTTGAAATTAGGAGCCTTTTCCATATTGGGCCACAGCTCATAAAGACAAGGTATAGCCTGTATTCCTTCTTTTATATCACAACTATGATAAACTGCTGAAACAGTAACAACTTCAGGATCCATATTTTTTACTAGATCCGAAGTGATATGTTCAACACCACCATCTGAAATAGCACCAAAAACATATAACACTCTGAGCTTTCGATTAGTCATTTTCTTCTCCGTTATAAGCAAGAATACGAGAATAGAAAGACTCTTTTCCTAATTTCTCAGCTCCTTTCACATTCCATATCAGCTTTTGTAGTTTATTTTTATATAAAACTTGCTCCCACTTTACTGCTGTACATTTTTTGTGAATATTGCGCCCCATATAAAACACATCTTCATTCTCTGCCTCGAGAGAATCAATTTGAGTTTTTACCTGATCGAATGAGAGATAAGCAAGCATATACACATAATCAATTAGAAAATAATCCACCAAGCTCTCATATTTGCTGCAATACCAACAAAAAAACTCATAAGCAAAAGAGGTAAGAGGATGATTTTTTGGTGCTCCTGTAAGAAAAGAACTCCACATACCATTGTTAAAATGTGAGCAAGCTGCATAGTCTCCATGCTTTAAAGAGTAGAAATTATCATTCATATGTTCTTTCAAGAAAGACTTGTCTATGATTAAAAGGGTAGCATCGAACCAGAACCCGCCAAATCGAGATAAAAGCTGATTACGTATTACATCTGAAAGAAAAGTTACAGATATGGTTCCATCTGTAAAACGTTTCTTTATATCCTCGTTCCAGTTGAAATAATTATCTAAGTTGTTTTTATCTAATACGACAAGATCAATCTCCTCAACTTTCTTCATCTCTTCAATGCATTTTTTTACTATGGAAGGAGCAGTTTCCAATCCAGTGTACCAAAATACCCAAACTCTATTTCCTATAGGGCTAGAAGGAACAACAGTATCTTTGTATTTTTCAATAAGGGATTGAGCTTCATTTCCTATAGTGCTCATAAACAAATTTATTTTCTTATTGTTTATGTAATTTATCCAATGTTTTGAATAAAAACCAATCCAGAAAATTTTATTTAAAAATGCAAATTTTCGTTTTAAAGTTTTTTCCTTAGTACTCATTTCTTTAACAATGTGAAGTCAAATCTTATCAATCTGTAATTATTATTATACACTTTTGGAACTATGGGAATTCCACAAAAACATGCATATCTGATTATGGCTCACACGAATTTTAAGCAACTAGAACTCCTTATAAAGGCCCTAGATAATCCACGTGTTAATATTTTTATTCACATCGATAAAAAATCTGGCTTTTCTGATTTCGAAAGATTGAAATCTTGTGCCCATCATTCATACATTGAAGTTTTTAGTGAAATTCCCATTTACTGGGCTGATTATTCTCAAACAGAATGTGAGATTCTGCTCTTAAGAAAGGCCAGAGGACATGACAAATATGCATATTATCACCTGCTATCAAATGCAGATTTTCCTGTTTGGTCACAAGAGAAAATCCTTTCTTTCTTTGATGAACACCAAGGTAAGGAGTTTATTTCTTTCCGTTTTCCCCAAAACGCCTGGCCTTTCAGAAACAAACCATACACAACCGAAATAAAGTATTACCACATTCTGTCTAAGTATTACCGAACAAAAAGCAAGCTATTAAATCGAGTAGTTTACCTCATCGAATACGGATTTGTTTTTCTACAGTTTATTTGCCGTATAGACCGAATACACGGACAGTACGTTCCAGCAAAAGGGTCAAACTGGTTCAGTATTACTAATGAATTTGCAGAATACATACTTAGTAAAGCAAAATGGATAGAAAAAAACTTCAAAAAGACAAGATCTTCAGAAGAAGTATTCCCAGCAATTCTTGCATACAATAATGCCTACTTTAGAGAAAGACTATATGACAAAGAATACAATTGTTCGAATAGAGCAAATCAGCGTTATATCGATTGGGAAAGAGGCTTTCCATATACTTTCAAGATAGAAGACTATGATGAAATCATATCATCTGGCCTTCCTTTTGTACGTAAAGTAGACATGAGGAATGATGGAGGCCTCGTATTAAAGCTTTATGAGACAATAATGGAAGAGTCAAAGCGTGAATAACTCTGGCTTACTTTCATAAAGAGTCATCATTTCTTTTGTCTGTGGACCATATCCAAAATGCCCTACTACTGCGTCCTCGGCAACAACTAACACCTGAGAATTTGCAGCAGTTGCCCCTATTGCTATAGTCTCATCTAGGCCCATACCATTTCCGAATACAACAGGAAAACGCCAGAAGGACTCCCAAAATGATCGCTTATAAAGAATGCAGCCAATGCTGAGCCTAATCGGACATACAGATATCAAGCCTTCAGGAAATGATTGGTTGAGCACATCTATCTGAGGAACTGTACCATCTGCTCCCCACATGAACTTAGCTATCTCTATATCTGTCTCAATAGGTGTTGTCTGTCCTGCAATCATATAAGGTTTTCCAAACCTTTTCTCATACTCACCAAGCTTACCTATTTTTTCCAAAATCTTATAAAAGCCATACGCATTGACATTCAGAAGAGGAGCGGCCATCCCAACTTTGTACGGTAGGGTTTCTTCCCCTTTTCTCAAGGCATTTTCCATCTTCTCAAAAGTTCCTTTCGTAAGGAATATGTCTTCATCAATCTTGTATATTAATTCAGCTTTCTGAAAGATGTTGATTGCAATATTCTGTATGAGGCATACATTATTCTTTTTTGTCGATATATAAGACCAAGAGTTCTCCTCTGCCATCCTCTCCAATTCTGGAAAATATTTTCCAGAAGACAAAAGACAGACATCCACATCTTCAGGAACAAATAGCTTGAATCTTTTAACTACCTCGGGCCAAAGAGCCTTCTTGTATCCTATAAGGAATAGGCAAAGCTTCTTCTGCCCTCTTCCTCTATCTGTAAATCTATACTTGCCTTTTATATTGTGTTTGAGGACAAAGTCCTTTATCTTCCTATAGTCCATAACCTAACTCACACTATATAATAAACGAAAGATTGAAGGGATACGAGATGGGAAACTCCTGGCACATCAAAAACTGGTTCAGAGTTGGCAAGAATATTTCATGGAAACTCAATTTCTATACACTTGGAGGCTTTCTATTCTTGTATAGGCCACTAGATATTTTCTATCGCATGGCAGAGAAGAAACATGCATTTGTGTTATCATATTTGCGAAGAGAACTATCTGACGTTATCGAAAAATACAGAAATATTTCTGAGAAATTGTCGACAGAAACTTATCCAAGGCGGATATGGATTCTGTGGTGGCAGGGAAAGGACACTGCCCCAGAACTTGTAAAAGCCTGTATTAGTAGTGTTGAAAGAAACAGTAATGGAGCTGAAGTCATCCTGATAACAAAAGACAATATTTCAAAATATATAGATATTCCTGAGTATATTCTGGAAAAAAAAGAAAAGGATTGGATATCATTTGCACAGCTTTCTGACATCATCCGGTTTTTGCTTCTTGAAAAGTACGGTGGCCTTTGGCTTGACGCAACTGTATTTGTCTCTAAAGAAATTCCCGAAGACTATTTCCACTACTACTTTTATTCTCAACATACAAAGTGGCAGAAAACGTGTTTTGTACAGCATAACCTCTATCATGGTTTCATAATAGGCAGCAGACCACATGCAAAGCTTGTGTCCTTTGCAAGAGAAATGTTTCTCGAGTATTGGAAAACACACGATACGCTTGTGGACTATCTGATGATTGACTATATCCTTATGATTGCATATCAGGAATTCAGTGATGTAAGAACAGAAATAGATTCTCTTCCTTGGTCGAGTGAGAGATTATATGATCTTGTGCATCTCCTTTCAGAGCCATACAAGGAAGAAGAAGCGGCAAAACTTTTCTCTGATTGTATCTTCTCAAAACTTGACTGGCACAAGAAATATAAAGAAAAAACAGAAGAAAGGGAAACATACTACAGCCACATATGCAAACTATGAAGAACATTTCTTCTGTGTTATCATCTCTAGCTATGAAGAGGATTGCAATAAACATATCTTCATTTGAGCTCTTGAGGACAAATAACTATATCTATGTAGATAAAACTCAGTATATATACTCTCTTGTTGAACCACCTTTTGGATACTACTTTATCTCAAGACCCAGACGATATGGAAAAAGCCTATTCTGTTCTACTCTTGATGCGCTTTTCAAAGGGAAAAAAGAGTTCTTCAAGGGATTGTATATTTCGAAAAACACAACATACAACTTTGCAAAATATCCGGTAGTTCACTTCAATTTTGCAAATCTTTCTTCATATTCATTCTATGAATTCAGATCTTCTCTTCAAGATATGATCAGGACGGGCCGGAGATGAATATGAAGTTGAATCAGATCAAAGCAAAGCGTTATCACGAAAAATATCTATCGACAGGAAAGAGAATTCACCTTTTAGGTGTTTCCTTCTCATCAAAGACGAGAAACATCACCAGCTGGAAAGAGGAGATCATATAGCCTCTTGAAACTTTACATGTTTTAGGTTGTTATTTACTACGCATTATGGATAAGACAGCGGCACGAAGAATAAAAAGAATCCAGAAATCAAAGATCAATACAACGGTTACGCTTGTTACATCTATATTGATGGGTGTTTTAAGTTTCATAGAACGTTCTGTTTTCAACCATTGTTTCATCGCAGATTACTTAGGACTTTACAGCTTCTATTATAATGTATTAGGTGTACTAAGTACCGTAGAACTTGGCATAGGCTCAGCAATTGCTTTTGCTCTATATGCACCAATCGAATATGAACAATATGATCAGATTGCTGCAATAATGAGGCTTTATAAAAAAGCATATATTCTTATTGGAACTTTCATTCTTTTAGGTGGAATAATTGTATTTCCATTTTTAGGTCGTCTGATAACAACAGATATACCAATGGAAGAAGTTAACTTATATTTTATTTTCTTCCTTTTAAAGACAGTATTTAGCTATTACCTGACTTACAAGGCAATTTTGCTAAACGCAAATCAAAACCAATATAAATGGACAATTGTAACCAATATGACTTGGGCATTTCTATACATAGCAGAAATGGCAATTGCGATTACCTCTGGAAATTTTCTGTACTATACAATAGCAATATTTATCGCTGAAATTTCACGATCTATGTTGCTTAATTTCATGGGAGCAAGAGAATTTCCACAGATAAAAAAATACAAGAAAACAAAGCTGAATCCTGAAATTTTTCATTCCATTGTGCGTAATGTAAAGGGCCTAATTATTACTCGCTTTAGTTCTATGCTTGTTTCAACAACTGACTCAATTCTCATAAGTGCAATAGTAGGAACCACTTTTCTTGGTCTGTATGCAAATTACCAAATGATAGTAAAAGGGTTGATTTCTGTGTCCGCATTGATTCCACAATCAATTGGAGCAAGTATTGGTAATGCAGGAGTCACAGAAAAGAAGAGAGACCTTTCCAAAAGCTTTAATTCTTTAAATCTGGGTTCCTTCCTTATTTATGGATTTTTTACAATAGTCCTGATTAATCTGATTAATCCTGTCGTTTCTCTTTTCTTTGGTGCAGACAGGGTACTTGGTCTCTCTTCTGTATTATTGATATGTATTAATTTCTATTTGACAAACCAAAGAGAGATATTACTTACATTCAAAGGTTCTCTTGGCCTTTACTGGGAAGATAGGAAACGGCCTTTGATCGAGGGACTTACTAACCTTATCGTCTCTATAATTCTTGGCAAATACTGGGGCTTTAATGGCATCATCCTAGGTACAATCATTACCCAAGTATGTGTCAACCTTACAATCGAACCAAGGGTAATTATCCACGAAGGACTCAAAAGTACCGCATTCTGGTATTACATAACCATTATTGGCAGATTCATGCTCACACTAGGAACTGCTGCATTATGTTTATTCATCAACAGTTTGCTTCCATTTGGTGGAATCATTGAAATTGTGGTAAAGGCAATAACTACCTCTCTCATCACCATATTGATATTCTTCATTGTCTATAAAAATGACGAGAATGCAGTAATAATAGTAAGGACATTAAAGATTGCATTCATGGACAAGAGAAAGCTGAAGAAACTTGAAAAGGAAGCTAGTGAAGAGAAGTAACATCTTCAATTATCATCTCAGATAGTGCCTCTGCTCCGTATTTGATCGGTACATGCTCAAAGTATTGATCAAGATCATCCAGCCTTTTCGGATCTTCTGCATAATAAAGAACGGTCTCAACCTGTTTATCTTTATCTTCTGAATAATTCCAACCCAGATGATATTTCTCTACAAAGGATGCAGAAGCGATGACCGTATATACAAGCTCTGTGATCAGGAATGGACGATGGGCGTAGATAGCTTCAACAATAGTGTTGATTCCTGCCCTACCTGCAACGATATCCGATGCATCAAGGTAATCATTTACGTTCTCGACAAAACCTCTCACTATGACTTTCGCTTTTCCCTTCTTCTCATGTTCCTTTTTTATCTGGTCAAGTCTAGTCAGCATACTTTTATCCATGCCACCAAGGATAACTATCTGCATCGGAACATCTTCGGAAAGAAGCTTTTTCAAAAGCCAGAGAGAGCCTATGCCTTCTCCGCCGAGGTTGAGCTGGAGTGTGAAGAGATCTTCATCCAATGAAAGCTTTCGCCTTGCTTCCTTCTTGCTTAATCTTTGACTATCTGCCACAGATGCTTGCAGAGGAAATGGCGCGAGGGTGATGGTATCTTCCTTTTGTCCCTGTCTCTTTACCACTTCTTTTCCTTCTTCTGTAGAAATGAAGAACTTCCTCAGTTTGTTGCAAATGGCTGCCTGAGGGGCAGAGAACACATCTGTAGCAAAATAATAGACAGGAATATCCACCTTCATGTCATAAAGCATTTCAGAGAGGACCGTACTGGCATAAGGATGCGTTGCGAATATAAAGTCAGGCCTGAATTCTTCAAGATTTGCACGGAGCATCCGCTCGCAGTGTTTTTTACCAAACCTGACTGCTGTATTCATTCCCGAAGGGTCTGTATCATTATGTTTTGAGAAAATCCTTTCAAGCGCGGGAAACCTGAGCGAGAGCCGCCAATATTTTCTGTTAAGCTTCCCGAGCCATCGGATATCGAGATAATCGAAAAACTCTTCCAAGACTGTTTCAACGCCAAGTTTGTTCATGGCATCAGAAACAGCTTTGGCAGGAACATAGTGACCTTTTCCACCTTCAACGTAAATACAGAGCCCTTTCATAATTTTCGTGCTCTGATATCATATCATAAAAGAAGAACAATATACACATTACCTGATTTAAATTAATTTCGCGATGGATAATAATATTACTGTTTGTTTTTCAATAAAGGAGAAAAGATGGACAAGAAGAAGAGCATAATCTGCCGTTACATGGATTTTATAATCAGACACGCAAAGGTCGTTTTAGCTGTAATTGCACTTTTAACCATCTTCTTTATATATCAACTTCCGAATATCAGAATTGATGCAAATGTATTCTCATACATGTCCTCTGTTCCAGAAGCAGAATTTGTCACTACTCCGGGAAAAGCCCCTGATAAAGCACCAAGTGTATATAAAGGTTCAGTTCTTCCTTCAATTGAAAAAGGAGAGATTGCTGCAATCCCTGAAAGAAATGCCATTTCCATGGTCACCGACATTCCTGAAAGGGAATATGTACAGATGGAAGTACATCCAACCTCAATAGAACATTCTCCAGATGACAATCCTGGTTTTTGGGATGGATATGTGATCATCTTTTCCTCCCCTGACATGTTCTCGCCAGAAGTTCTGAACAGAATTTATGAAGTCAGGAGGAATCTCTCCCAGCGATGGGAGATCGGACCATGCCTTTCTCCTTTTGATTACGTGACAGTTGAAAAGAAAGGCTCAAGACTCCAGATTGTCCCGATGTCTCCAGTTTCTTCAGATGAGGCCTGGACAGAAGAGAGTTCAGAGGTATTCAAAGAACGCCTGCTTTCTGACTCAATTGCCAGGAACTATCTATCAACCGAAGATGGATCAACGATCATGCTCTATTACAGGGCAAAGGGACTGAATGAGACTGCGATTGAGGAATTGAACACAATAGTCAATCCGCTTCGTGAATACGGGCATGTCGCGTTAAATGGCGGAGGACTGATAAACAATGCGGTAATGGATTACATAAACAAGGATCTCATTGTCCTTTTGGTACTTTGTTTCCTTGTCATTCTTCTCGTCTATTACCTTTCATTCCGATCAATGCGGGCAATGCTCATACCTGCTTCGCTTTCCATGATAGGCATAATATGGACACTGGGTGCGATGGCCTTCCTGGGTTTTGATCTCACGATCGTGACAATACTCACCCCGTGTCTTGTCCTTACACTTGGATCTTCCTATTCAATACATACGATCAGTGAATACTTCGATGCTGTTTCGAAAAATGAAAAGGATAAACTTTCAGAACATTTCGAGAAAGTTTCGAAAACTATCTTCTTTGCAATGCTTACAACTGTTGCAGGATTCCTTTCTTTCCTTATCTGCCGGACAGAAATCTTCAAGGAATTCGGCATAACGATCTCAATCGGAGTGTTCTTCTGTGCTCTTCTCGCCTTCTCTTACCTTCCTGCTATTCTCAGTGTTCTGAAATCAGACCTGAAGAAAAAACAGATCAAGACAATCGAGAATGGCTTCCTTACATCGCTTGTCCATAAAGTGGCAATCCTTGTCACGACAAAGTGGAAAATATTCATCGTCATTCTTTTAGTTATCGTTATAGTTTTTGCATTCATACATGATGATATCGGGTTTGATTCAAACTACATGTCATATTTCCCCCGTGACTCTGTGATTGCAGAAGACTCTTTGTACTTTGCAAGAACTCTCGGAGGAACCGACCCCTACTACTTTACGATCAGGGCTCCTGAGGGAGAGAGCGGATACTTTCTGAAACACGAGAACCTCGCCGATGTCTATGCATACGAATGCGCGATTCTCTCTGCCTGCCCTGATATCGTGCAGATCCTGTCATTCAGCCAGTACGTGAGCTTCCTCAACAAAGTATACAGTGGAGAAAGTGGCATACCTGAAAGCAATGGACTGATCAATCTGCTTTCGCGTACGCTTAGCCAGATTGGAAATCAGATAGGCTCGGATGTGCTTAATATCCTTATCAACGAGGATGCCTCTGAAATTACTCTTTCCATGAGAAACTATGACTCGGTGGAAGGCAATCTGCAATCGAACTCAAGCGCAAGAAGGCTAGAAACTGTCCTCGACTATTACAGATATATGCTTCCAGAAGGAACTAGCAGCAAGATCTGGTGTGGTGCGTCCAATAGCCTCAAGAGCATAGATATCATAATGGAGGATCAGTCGAAAGCTACAGGACTATCGCTTTTGCTCATCCTTCTCTTTACAGCCATAGCCTTCCGTTCAGTCCGCTATGGACTAATCTCACTCGTACCAATCATGGTGGGTGTTATGATCAACTATATATTCATGTGGATATTCAGCATTCCGTTCGACATGGTAACTGTTGGCTTTTCTTCAATTGCAATGGGTGCGGGCGTTGACGATGCAATACATTTCATAATCCGCTACAGGATGAAACAGAAAGCAAACAAGGAGAATTTGGATGTGAAGACACTCCTCTATCAAAACATGATAGAAACAGGAAGGCCAATAATCCTCACTACAATCAGTGTTGACTCAGGACTCCTGATGCTTTTATTTGCATCCTTCATACCCGTGAAGATCTTTGGATTGCTGATGATCATCTCGCTGAGCGCCGCTATGATAGCAACTCTTACTGTCCTGCCACCTGTACTTTTATTTGTTGATTACATTTCAAAAAGAAGGAATGAACGCATAAAAAAGATTGGTTCCTCACAGAAAGTTAGTGAATGAAGAAAATTGATTGAAAAGAAGAGCATGTGCTGTCGCTTAACGCAGTATATGCTCTCTATATAATCTCCTTCAAATTTTGAATATATCAATGCAGATGAAAGCAAAGTTAATGACAGGAATGCTAACGGAGGTAATGTTCTGATAGAATTCTTCGCATAAGAGTTATTTCCCATTACCACTAACATCAAGACTTGCGGAAGTTCAGCCGATATGGTTCCTCCGTCTCTCGGAATACTTCATAAACATCCATGTAGTTCAGAAAATCCGCTCCAAGATATCTGCACATCTGACCAGAGAAGACAACATGCATTCCTGCATCTCCATGTTTCTGGATAAATGATCTCATCGCCTTGAGATATGAACCGTCGACAGCCTGACCTGCCTTGATTTCAAAGAGATCCATCTTATCCCTTCTGTCAAGTATGAGGTCAATCTCGGTGCCATTACTTGTCCTATAGAAGAACAGTCCATCATCTACCGCATACGAATCATAGCGTGCTTTAAGAGCTTCGATGACAACCATGTTCTCAAACAGGTTTCCGACAAGAGGATCTCGAGAAACCTGACTAGGAGTAGTTATCCCGAGTAGAAAGCATGCCACTCCCGTGTCTGTGAAATAGATCTTTGGAGTCTTGACAATCTGACTCGTTCTGGATCTGTACCACGGCTTGAGGACATATATGAGATGAGATGCCTCAAGCAGGGATATCCATGAGCCTATGGTAGTGCTCGTCACTCCAGTATCCGCTGCCAGTGCCGATGCATTGACAAGTTGCCCTGTCCGCCCTGCAAGAAGGTGCAAAAATCGCAAGAATCTGTCCCAATCATGTATCTGACTCATTTCGGCTATATCTCGACTTACATACGTATCAATGTAATCGGAATAATACCTTGATGGCTCAAAGCCATCACCACCGTAGAGGAAAGGCATACCTCCAGCGAGTATCTGTTCTTCCCTTCCCAGTCTTATGCCAGCATCAGACAACTCCCTCAATGAAAGTGGAAGCATGTCTATAATGGCAGTCCTGCCAGCAAGTGACTGTACAACAGAGCTCTTCAGTGCTATTTGCCGACTTCCCGTGATGAGGTACTGTCCCTTCTGCTTCCGTTCGTCAATCCTGTACTGGATAGTACTGAGAAGCTCCGGAACACGTTGTATCTCATCTATTATAACGGGTTCAGGATAAACACGAAAAAACTCGTTTGGATCGGAAGACGCCAGCATCCGAGCAGTAAACTCTTCAAGATTCGCATATGAGAACTCTGGAAACATTGAGCGAGCAAGAGTAGTCTTCCCGCACTGCCGAGGACCGAAGAGCGTGACCGATGGATACATCTCCATCGCACGCCTTATGGATGGCTCAATCAATCGTCCTATCATAAATTCAATATATAAGATTAAGTACGGAGATTTCAAGTTTAAATTGAAAATACCGTAGTTTATAAGATTCGATTTCTAGCTGCTCAGTTCATCAAGATCTTTCACTTGGCGTTTTTGAATTACCAGCACAAGTAACTAATAATCATGTCAAATTCTCTTGTCATCCATGCCTTATCCAGGTCGCCATGAACCAAACGGATCAAAGTTTCAAGGGAAAATAGAGACAGAAATCAAGACTATCTTGGTCCGATACATCTCAATTTAGTAATAGAGTCGTAGGCCAAGAGAGAACTGGACATCAAGTTTAACCGGACTCTCTATATTGTCTTTGTTCCAGACAGATACAAGATAGCATGATGTATCAAGAGAAAGGTAGCTTGTAATATCTATCTCGCCATCAGCACCGATAGCAAACGTATACTCAGGAACGCCACTTTCAGTCTTGTCAAATGGATTCTGTCCGCTCGGCGTGTTCTCCGGACTTCCTGAATCTTCTGAATAATAATCGGTCTTGCTGAACATATCTATGATTCCATGGACCATGAAGAATGCATTTCCTTCAATCCTGAAGAGATCAATATCTTCATAGCCAAAACGGAAAAGGGCTGCAATTGCATCTGAACCGAAACGGAATGAAAGATAACGTGATATGAAATTGACTTTGCTGTTCGCTATATAACGTATTGAGGAAACGTAATAAAGGTCATCACTTTTCCCGTCTAGTGCCCTGTGATAGATAAATGGAGACGTGTAGACAAACTCAAAATTGCCGAACATATAGTTTCCCTTTTCCATCGGAACAGTGAACCTGAGCCCGGCCATCACACCCCACCCGTCGGAAGATGCGCCTACTTCTCCCGGGCGGGCCTCCCCGACTGCCAGATCATCGATCGCAGCCTGTGCATATATACTGAAATTTCTTACAGGAGCATACTCAAGTTCTACTGTCAGCAGAGAGTTGGCATTCCCTGCAATATAAAGGTCATGGAGGAACATCAGAGGATTGAGGACTCTCGGATCGAGGTATCCATTTTTCGCCTGATACATAATTGACTCATTTATCGCCGCTGTTATCTTTCCTTCCCAGAAGCTGAACTCGAAACGATGTCCCAAGAAGAACCTGATACCCTCGAGAGGATCCCTATCGCCTTTTCCTTCATTTGCAGAATGAGTGAAGAACGAAATGAGCATCTGATATGAAAAGTTCCTGTTGCCAGTGAATGTAAGCGATAGGTAATCATGATAAGGAAGAGTATCTCCAAGCATCATATTACCCATTACGCCATTTCCCCAAGAGAGACGATCCCGTGCAAGTACTACACGGAAAGCATCAAATCCTGCGGCAAGGTAAGTACGGTCCGGGAAATTGAGGCTTATGCCCCCTTCTGAAATGAATGGTATGTTCATTCCAAAGAACTTGTTATACCTCATGTCATACTCATTCAACTTTGAGCCATTAGTGACATCCGCGAAATTAAGGCCGAGCGAGAAGTCCATGAAAGCAGCCACATACTCTTTGTATGTCATCTCCAGAGAAAGATCCAAGAGTGATCTGTTGAGGATATCCTCATCGTAAAAGACATCTTCGGCCTTATTAAAATCAGAATTAGAATGCGCATACATCGAAGGTGTCAGATTTATAGAGAATTTCCAGTTGAAATCCTTCGTCTCATCAAGCAAGTAGGAACGGATCCTATCTGCTATTGCCCTTCCCTCTTCCGTATTTATTTCTATCCACTCCAAAAGATGCTTCACATCGATTTCACTCCAGGGCCTTATTCCCAAAGGGACAGCTTTTCCTTCCACAAGATAGAGCGCATCCATATCGTCATAGACAGGATGATCCATATCGAAAATTCTCAGCGATGCCGAGAAAAGAGAAGAAGAAACAGCTAAAAACAAGAAAAGAACAATGAGTTTTCGAACTAGACGCACATTCATGACTCAGAGGGTAGCATGTTTTTCAATTAGTAGATAGAAAATCAGGGATATAGAGTAGCAAATCTTGTTGCTTTTGTGTTAAACGGAAATATATGAAAAGAATTTTGGGAGTACTTTTAATTTTTGCTTTTACCGCTATTTCTCTATTTGCAAGCAATATGAGAAAGACCTATACGATGGATGATGAAGTATGGAGCAGGACGAACAGACTTTGTATGGCAACAGGGCACCTCGGACCTTCTCCGGTATCCCCTACTACAGGAGCTGAGATAAGAAACGCCCTGCTCCGTCTTGATTACAATTCTCTTTCCGAACAGGAAAGAAATGAATACGACAATATCATGAAGCTTCTCGAAGAAAGTGACGGATATTCATATGAAAAAGGGATATTCGAAGTCGATCCATCCATCATACTCGCACCAGAGTTCTACGCGTATAATGACACGAAAGGAACCTACATGGATGAGTTCTTCATTCCATACAGGGACAGGGAGGCATTCCTTTCGGCAGAACTCCACATGTTCTTTTCAGACGTTGCCTATCTTGATTTCCAGTACATGCTCAAGGATGCACCAGTAGGCCTTGCACTTGGAGATGACGGGAAGCAGAGGAGAGGGGATCTCTTCTACTACTTCACGAACTTCAGCCTCCTAGGAGCGCCCGGACTCGACGGAGATTGGTATTTCTTGAATTTCATGGCGAACGACCATGTATTCCAGATGAACGTGTACCAGCCGTTCAAGGTAGGGTTATCTTTGGGAAATGATATAGTCAACTTCTATATCGGGAGGCATCGGCAGGAGTTCGGTAATGGAATTCTCGGGAACATGATACTGGGAGACAATTTCAGCTATCAGGACATGATGCTCTTCTCTGTCTTTTCTGATGTCTTTTCCTACTACCTTTCTTTTACGCATTTTGACAATGTTTCACCTGGCCATAATACAGGATTCCAGTTCAATGGTCCCCACCAGTCAAGAATCATACATCGCATTGACTTCAATATAGTGAACAAGGTGCGCCTTACTTTCAATATGGGTGGCCTCTTCGTTACAGATAGTCCATTCGACTGGAGGATGCTCACACCTTTGATGGTCGTGCACAACTGGGGAAATAACAAGGCTGGTGTCGTCATTACCGATGGAGATGAGGGAAACAACATCATCAGTCTTGAACTTGAATGGGCAATGGCAAAAGGGTGGTTCTTCTCCTTCCAGTTCGTTCTTGACCAGATGCATGTTCCGGGTGAAGTCGGCGACGAAGTTCCAAACGCGTTCGGTGCGATGCTGAACTTCAAGAACACAAGTACAATCGGGGAGGCTGGATACCTTGACTCCTGGATCGAGTTCGTCTATACAAATCCGTACCTTTATCTCAATGAAAAACGAAACTCAAATGACGGCTCACGTAATTACTTCTATGACTTCATCCTTGGTTATGGCTATGAGGGAAACGGAGCATCAGAAGTAAGCTACACAGGACATAGTTTTGGTCCGGATTCGATCGGTATTGCAGTCGGTACAACTTTCACAAGCATGGACAGCAACTGGACTGTCGCGGGAAGCATCCTCTACAAAGTCCATGGCGAAAAAGGAATGGAACGGTCCTACTGGAGTAAGCAGAACTCAAGCAACAGACTAGGAGCAGGAGAATCTTACAACTACAATACTCCGACAGGAACACCAGAGCATACGCTGAGAATCAATCTCGGAGGGAAGTACAAGATCCTCCCATCTCTTGAACTCAAGGTGGAAACTGCTTCATTCTTCATCTGGAACTACCACAATGAAGGGGGTGTATTCAGGCCGAGGATACAATCCATGATAGGCCTGAAATACACGATAATCTAGAATATTGAGAAGAAGACAAACAAGGATGCAGAGAGGGAAGAGACAAGGGAAACGACAGTTATCTGGGTATTGATCGACGGCCCTGCTGTATCCTTGAATGGATCACCTACCGTGTCTCCGATCACAGCAGCCTTATGTGCATTGCTGCCTTTTCCTCCCTCTTTACCACTTTCGATATACTTCTTCGAATTGTCCCAGAGCCCGCCGGAATTGGACATGAAGAGCGCGAGGAGGAGACCACTTACGATGTTGCCAAGAAGGAATCCTCCTATTGCCTCTGCCCCTCCGATAAACCCTACAACCAATGTCATGAAGATCGCAAAGAGCCCTGCAGGAACAAGTTCCCTCAATGCCCCAATCGTGGCGATGTCTATGCACCTCTCATAATCAGGGGAAACTTGTCCTTCCTTGAGTCCCTTGACTGTCTCAAACTGCCTGTGTATCTCATCAACCATGCGCTCTGCATTCCTGTCAACGCCAAGAATCAGAAGAGATGAGAAGACAGCGGGAACTGACGCACCTACGAGCACGCCGAAAAAGACAACAGGATCCATTATGTCAAACCCTGTGATGATATCAAGGCCAGCGCTTTCAAGTACGGCATTCACCTCTGAAAGGAATGCGCCAAGGAGCGAAATCACAGTCAGTCCGGCAGCACCGATGGAAAATCCTTTCGTCACAGCCTTTACAGTATTGCCTGCACTATCGAGCTCATCTGCAACTTTTATAGTCTCTTCTCCGAGACCTCCCATTTCCGCCAGACCCCTTGCATTATCCACAATAGGACCGTACGCGTCGTTTGAGATGATCATGCCGACAATGCTGAGCATTCCAACTGCAGCCATCGCAATTCCGAAAATCGCATATCCCTCTCCTATTGGTTCTGATAACTTATAGGCAACAAGTGCGGAAATCGCGATTCCCGCCATCGCAGGAAGAGCGGAAATAAATCCATATGATACGCCAGAAAGGATTGTGAACGCAGATCCTCTGGATGAAGCTGACGCGACCTTCTGCACGATAGGACATGAATCATCAGTGAAATAGTCTGTAGTTATCCCGATGATCACTCCGACAAGAAGTCCGACAGCAGATGAACCCCATATGCGCCATGAGAATCCAGGAAGAATATATGTCGCAATAGCAGTGAGGACAAGGAATATCAAGGTTGTTGTATATGTGGACGAGTTGAGTGCCTTAGTAGGATTTCCATTCTTTCCGATCCTGGCTGACATGATGCCAAGAACTGAAGAAAGAAGGCCGAGGACTGAATAGCAGAGGACCATTGAAATATTGTTCAGTCCCGTATCCGCCAGACTAGATGCAATCACAAGTGCAGATGCCATGGCTGCGACATTGGAATCAAAGAGGTCTGCACCCATTCCTGCAACATCTCCTACGTTATCCCCTACATTGTCCGCAATAACGGCAGGATTCCTCGGATCGTCCTCCGCGATTCCAAGCTCCACCTTTCCTGTAAGATCCGCTGCGACATCTGCCGTCTTTGTGAAGATCCCCCCTCCTGCTTTCGCAAAAAGTGCCAGGGAGCTCGCCCCGAACGAGAAACTAAGCACGATCGAAGAATCACCGGTGACAATAAGTATCAGAGTAATTCCAAGAAGCGAGCAGCCAACAACCAGGAGCCCCATTACGGAGCCACCTCTGAATCCAAGGAGGAAAGCAGGCCTTATCCCCTCTTTTGCACTCTCTGCAACCCTTCCGTTCGACATCGTCGCAACCATTACCCCTATTTTCCCGGCAACAGCAGAAAAGAAAGTACCACAGAGATAGGAGACTGCCATCATGAGGTTATTCTTTATATTTCCGATCCAGAAAGGATGTGGGAGGAAGAAAAATATGATTGCAGCTACGATGAACGCAAAAGTAAAGAGGATCTTGTATTCTCTCCTCATGAACGTATTTGCTCCATCCTTTATAAGGATGGAGACCTCTTCTATCCGTGAGTTCCCAACCCTCGCTTTCTTCACCCACGAGTAAAGATAAAAAGCAAATGCAAAAGCTATTGCAACAGAGATGAACGATAGGATAAAGAAAAGATTGAGATTTTCGCGCATAGCTCCAAATACCTCATTTTCAGTCTAGAATGCCTTTTTCAAGGCGTCAATGAATAGTATGGAAACAGCTTGTTTCACTCGTACCCCATAGACAACATTCCCTCTTCCCGCTATATTTGTAGAAGTGCAAAACGGGCAGTAGCGCAGGGGCTAGCGCGTCTGGTTCGGGACCAGAAGGCCGGAGGTTCAAATCCTCTCTGCCCGACTAGAGCGAATAGGATTGCCTATTCGCTCTTTGTTTCACCGCGGTAATGAAGTAACTTTTGTGAAAGCCGGGTGTTTAATATTTTTAGGGGCTTTGACAAGATGAGGATCGCATTTGGCTTCGACATCTTCTATCCTGAGACAAATGGTGTTATTACAGCAACCATTAATCTTGCCAATAACCTTATCGATATGGGACATGAAGTATTCTTCTTCGTTCCTGAAAACAGAGAGTTCAGAGATGAGATAATAGAGCACGGAATAAGGATCATCAGGGTAAAGAACATACCTGCCTGGATCTATAAGGGGCTCAAGCTATTTCCAATCTATGGATGGTATCTGCAGAAATTCTTCAAGAAATATCACTTTGATATCGTGCACAATACCTCTCCCTGGATGATGGGCATGGCACTTAATCATGCGGCAAGACGCTATCATGTTCCGACAATCGCAACACATCACACGCTGATAGATAATCCGATATATATCCGTTATGCACTAAAAAGCCAGTTTCTGGCAAACGCTGCAACCGATGCAATCTGGACTGTAGTATTCAAGCCTTTCTTCCGTCTGACTTGGATGGTGACAGCTCCAAACAAGCACACTTGCAAGCAAGTAAGCGAAAGAAATCCCGGCATGGAAGTACGGTATGTCTCGAACGGAATAGATATCTCCAAGTTCGACGAGAACGCACCAGAGCTCCCGCTGCCAGAATCGATTCCAGAGTCATTCCTTGGGAAAAAGACCCTTCTTTATATCGGCCGTCTCGGATACGAGAAGGCGATAGATGTGACAATAAAAGCATTTGCGGAAGCTTTGGAATTCAATAAAGATGCAAAACTGATCATCGTTGGGCAAGGCCCTGCCGAACAGGAACTTAAGCAGCTTGTGAAGAAACTGAAGATCGAGGACAGCATCCTCTTTACCGGCCTAATTCCAAACCGGACGATAATAGGTTCGAGATTGCTCAATAGAGTCGAGGCTTTCGTCACAGCATCCCTTTCTGAAAATCAGGCGATGACAGTTATCGAGGCGCTCTGTGCAGGGGCTCCGATAATTTCTGCTAATGTGGACAACATGACTGATCTTGTATCACCTGATCAGGGATGGTACTTCGAAGGCGGGAATATCGAATCCCTCGCTTCTGTCATGGATCATGTGCTGAAAAACCCAGAAGAAGCTGAAGAGAAAGGAAAGAATGCGAAGAAATCGATCGGGAAATACGATGGCAGGGTCGTTGCAAAGGAATTCCTGAACCTCTACAACGAACTTCTGGAGATGAAGAAGAACGGTTTCTATGCGCCTGGAGGAGAAGAGAGGGCACAGAAATACCTCTATTCAAAACTGGATAAAATAAACAGACCCTATTGATAAGGAGCAAACATATGATCAAGGTACCGGAAAACCCTTCAGAAAACCGGATTGGAAGCTTTTCACCGCTTCTCGTCGTCTCTACTCTGCTTTCAACGCTCTACATCACGTCAAATGTGCTTGCTGTAAAGATCATAAGCATAGGATCCTTCTCCCTGTTTGATGCAGGCACGATCACATTCCCTCTCGCCTACATGCTTTCGGATGTGCTCTCAGAGATCTGGGGATACCGTATCGCAAAACGCGTGATAATCCTCACGTTCTTTGCGAACCTCTTCTTCATACTCTTCACTACTGCAGCAATATTCCTCCCCTATCCTGAGTACATGGAGAACACACAGCAGGCATTCAGTACAATCTTCACGTACGTTCCACGCATCGTCATCTCATCGCTCGTCGCCTTTCTATCCGGAGAACTCATGAATGCGAAAGTGCTCACATACATGCGGGACAGATCGAAAGACGGGAAAAGACTCTGGATGCGCACGATCGCCTCTTCCCTGATCGGATACATATTCGACACTGCCCTTTTTGTAGTCCTTGCCTTCTGGAACACAGCCCCGGCATCCGACCTCATATCCATGATCGCTGTACAATATTTCACGAAAGCCATCATAGAAGCAGTCGCAGGAACTCCACTTGCATACCTCATGATCGGGTACATAAGGAGGCACTATGTCGCTTGAACGCTACAGCAAGATAAAAAGTGGGATGAAGAGAGAATTCATCCTACTCCAGGGAACTGGATGCAGATGGGGAAAATGTACTTTCTGTGACTACCACAAGGACACATCCACTGATCCATTCAAGGTCAACAAGGAAATACTGGATCTTGTCACTGGCGAATTCGGAACGCTTGATGTCATCAACTCAGGTTCAGCTATGGAACTTGATAGGGAGACTATCCAGTACATTTCACAGGTACTGGAAAGAAAGGCCATCTCAACACTCTGGCTTGAATGCCATTACATGTACAGGAACATGCTCAGCTCATTTTCAGAGAATTTCCACTCTCTCGTGAAATACAGGACAGGAATAGAATCGTTCAATCCGAAATTGAGGACCAGATGGAAGAAAGGAATAGCGGAGGATGTCAGGCCTGAGGACATAAGGAAATACTTTTCAGGGGTATGCATCCTTCTTGGATTGAAGGGAGAGACAAGGGAAGATATCATACGGGACATAGAGATCGCGGAAGAATATTTCGAGTACTATTCATTGAATCTCTTCACACCGAACACGACTGACGAGGAACTGGACGAGGATCTTGCCTCGTTTGTGAAAGAGGAAGTACCTGATTTAATACGAAACAGCACTAAGGCAGAATTGTTGATAGAGAATACAGATTTGGGTGTTGGCTGAAAAATATAGGCCGCGCAATGGCGGCCAGTACTCATACTGTTGTAGTTCTCAACATCCTTGAAAGGAACACTTCCATGAAGTTGTTTTCGAAATTCGGACTTGAGAATACTGCATTCTGCAGATCCATAAGACTCATCTGATCCACAAGGAAAGGATACATTGTCTCAATGTGGGTAGTAGAGACCCTGCCCTCGTTCATCGCGCCGACTTTAGTGATCACGCGAGCACCATCTGCATTCTGTACAGGAAGGACCATCCCCTCTTCTGCGCTGAAAAGTGCAGTATAGTAATCACTATCGCTGTTCAACGCTGATGAAAGACCTCCAACAGGATCTGTCTGGGCAAACGTCGAGAGGCTCGGGAAGTTATATGGATTTGCATTTGTCTCAGGAACATCGACAATCTGGACTCCCATGTCATAGGCAATGTCATAGAAATCCTCTCCAGCTGAAAGCCGATCCTCGAAAGATACGGCTGTCTCATCAAGGAACGTGTTCATCACCTCTGTCTCATGGTTCTGGATATAGGTCTTTATTTCATTGAGGGCGGATCTATCTGTGGTATCTGCAGCAGCAGGAGCTGTATCTGCGCGGAAGATAGAATAACCAAGATATGTCCTGATCGGTCCGACAAGTGCACCCTCTTCAGCCTCGAAGATCCTTACCGCATCGTTCGCATCAGACAGGAAGCCCTCGACACTGTAAAGCATTGACCTTCCTATCACGCCACCATTTGCCTGATAGCTGTCAATCGAATTCGCACTTGCATCCTCAAATGTGAGTGTTCCGCTTCCAATCTGATCAAGAACAGTCTGCGCTTCGCTTTCTGTCGGGAAAGTTATGACAGACAAATCCATTGTCCTGAACCTGTCGCTATTCTCTTCTGCATACCTGATAGTATCCTCGTCCGGATACAAACTTGAATTGATATATGCATACTCGAAACTGCGTGTTGTGGAGGCAAGCATTGTGACAAATGAAACTTCATCAGAAGATGCATTGACTGTAGTGAAATCATCAATGACGGTCTGCATTGGAAGCTCTGTCCTCACAGTATCGCGGAGAAGATTCTTCTCATAATCGCTAGTAGAATTATATCGGTTGATGTCTGGGTTTCCATTCGCATCGTTGTAATACCCGGAACTTACAATGGCGCTGTCAATTTCACCATCTGTAACAGTATAGCCAGCAGCATCTGCCATTTCGGTAGTCGCCAGATTGAATGCTGTCATCATGAAGGCATCATTGAATGCTGTATAGTTCTGCGTAAGTGAATCTCCTGAGCCCTGTGCTCTAGAGAGAGCTGAATTCAGCGCTGTCTGGAAATATACATCGTTCAGGGCAATGTCCTTTTCATTGTAACGGCCGAATACAACATCTGCGGCACTTGAACCAGAGAATATGGTTGTTGGCAATATGAATGTGATTGCAATGAGGATAAGGACTACCACCCCGATAATCCAGCCAATGGACTTTCTATCCTTCCTCGGCTTTTTCTTAGCCTTCTCCTTCTTATCTGATGGCAATGTCTTATTCTGTTCAGAACCCATTTTCTCAAGACCTCTATTTCCAAAAATAATAAAAGGGCTGTATTTGTGACAGCCTAATAAAAAGTAACATTTCCTCCCTTCCTTGCCAATATGAGAAAGAAAGCAAAGTATGACTAAAACGCGCAAATGCACAAAAGAAACAGCTATATCATGAATGCTTTTCCAAAATCTTTCGGCCCAATTCTTTTTTAGCGGGCAAATGGAACATGACAGGAGGTGCTTTCAAGAAAAAGCTGCATTATTATGCTGCCAAATACAAAATGGATGTTATGGCATTCTTTGCACGGAACATCTATGCAAAGACGAAGGATATTAAGCTGGTTCAGGATTTGCTATGACACTCGAATATTCAGACGACCATGAGATATATGAGGAAGACAACCAGAGGGATAAGCATGAAGATATCAAGGCTGGTAACCTGGTGAGACATCACAATCCGTGAGAGGCTTTCGGAAGGCTTTATTCAATCGGTGACTATAGGTTCATGAACTGTGCTGCTGTCATGATTTTCGGCGTCTTGATCCCGGATTCAAGAAAGTCCTTGTCACCGGTCAGCAATATGTCTGCTTCAGCTTGGATTGCAGCTCTCAGAATCGAACGGTCAAAGCAGTCTCTGATCAAGTCTTCCTTGCTGTTTTCTTCATCGGGCACAGGTACGACATCAAGAAGTCATGCACATCAGGCAATTCATCTCCACCCTGCTGAGGATGGAGTCTTCTTGCTGATATTTGAATAAAAGGTTAATTGAAAAAGTAAATGCAGGACAAAAGGGGTAAATGCAGATTTGAAAAGGTAAAAGCAGGAAATATTGGAAAACAGCCAGAAGGGAAAAAGCAAGAAAGGCTAAAATAAAGAGTTAAGTGTGTTATTATGTA
>CASFDA010000009.1 GCA_949293335.1 uncultured Spirochaetales bacterium | reverse complement strand
TACCCTCATCCAGCAGGTTCTTGCAACTGTTCTTGTCCCTGTCGTGATGTGTGCCACATGACTGGCATGTCCATTCACGGTCAGAAAGCTTCAGGTCGTGATTGACCTCATGGCACACTGAGCATCGCTTGCTCGAAGGGAGAAAGGAGTTCGTGCAGATAGAATTCTCATTCTCTCATTCACCCGCAAAAGTGCAAGGGAGATCGCAGAGCGGGTCAAAGCAGAAATAAGTATCAAAGAAAAATCAGCCATCACAGGACAGACCTTTCATTCCTGGTGTCTGGAACTGATAAAAAGCAATCCGGGAATCTTCAGGGAAAGTTCCTACTCTTTGATTGATGAAGATGATTCGGAAAGCATTTTCAGATACACATTTCCGCGGAAGGAAGCTGCAGGACTTCCTATCCGGGTCAGGGATATCAGAGAAGTATATTCATATTTGGTTAATACAAGAAAAAACCTTTCAGAGGCGATTAAAACAAAACTTTGCAGGACATATCCATCAATCCAGCTGGAAGATTACATCAGGAATTATGCTTCATATTTCCAAAAGTCGATTGAATCTTATGTAAGGTACAAAGCAGAACACAACTATATGGATTATGATGACTTGCTGTATATCGTATCCTCTACCCTCCGCAAGAATCCAAAAGCCAGGGAGTACATTTCAAAACGATACGACCATATCCTCATAGATGAAATGCAGGATACGAATCCATTGCAATATGAACTTCTATCCTCGTTTTATGACAATTCACATATCTTTGCAGTAGGAGATGACGCACAGTCGATCTATGCTTTCCGCGGTGCTGATTTCAAGAGCATAACATAGCTTTTCATCCAATGTTCCTGAATCTAGGGTCTACAAACTCAGGACAAACTACAGAAGTTACGATGAGATCCTGGCCGTTTCCAATTGGCTTCTTAAAAAAAGTCCCCTGAATTATGACAAGGAACTCACTTCAGCTAAAGGGAAAAGCGGAACAAAGCCAAAGCTGGTCCATACAGAAGACGGTTACGAAGAGGCCAACTATATCGTCGATCGGATCGCTGATGACATTTCTGATCAGGCCCGTGACTTCAATGATTTCATGATCATGTCAAGAACAGTCATGGGGTTGAGGAAGATAGAATCTTTCTGCATCGAACGCAATATCCCCTATCGTCTATATGGCGGAAGTTCCCTTCTGGAATCCAAGCACATACGAGATGTTATAGCCCCTATAAGAGTGATTCTGAATGTCCATGATGAAATTGCGTGGATGCGTTTCTTTACTCTCTTCAGAGGAATCGGAGAAAAAAGCGCATTGAGATTTATCGAAGTGACAAAAGAGGCAGCAAATGCAGAAAACGCAATTGAAATGCTCAGAGACAGCAAAGTTCCAAGTGCAATCACAGATACTCTCAGCGCAATAAACAAGAATAAAAATGATGCTGCAAAAGCAGTCAAAGCATCGTTTGAAAGTTTGGAGAATCGACTGATGGAAATCTACCAGGATGAGTGGAATCACAGAAAGAAGGACTTCGATGTACTTATTTCGCTTGCAGAGCGTACCAAAAACCTTGAGAAATTCATCTCAGATTTTGTCATCTCTCCTCATATGGAAGAAACTATCAGAATGCCTGAAAGCACAGACAATTATGTGCTTCTTTCAACAATCCATTCTGCAAAAGGACTGGAGCGAAATGTATGTTTCATACTCGATGTCTCTCCTTACGCATTTCCATCGGAAAGGGCTTATGCGGATGGTATTGATGCTGTGGAAGAGGAAAGGCGTTGCCTGTATGTTGCAATGACAAGAGCAAAAAATGATCTTTACATAATGCGGAGTTCCAAAAGCATCAGGGCCTATGAAATAAACGGCCATGCCTGTCCCTATTTTCTCAATGACTTCGACATGAACCTTGTGGAACTCAAAAGTCCATATACCAGCAGTCATAGTCGCACAGACCATTTCAATTTGGAATACGCAGATATAAACATTCTTGATGACATGGATTTCTCTTAAAATGACTACTATTTCATAGATTCACACTTAATAATTAAGTATATAATTCCTAGTTCAGACCTAAACATTTCTAATTTTTAATATTAGATCAGGTTTTGATGTTTATCACACTTTCGTTTTGATTTTGCAAAAAAGAATAATCGCATTATTACCTAAACGTTACTGAATTCACAGCAGCACAGTTTCTGGCTATTCCCAGAGGCAAGTCTATGAGAGCGTAAATTTAGGATTACATATTGCCAGCACATCATTTTCAGGCTCTGGCCAAGGCTGTCACCCAAAGTACCGGAAATGCGGACAAATCATCCCGACTACAGATTGGAGACGTGCTTCTGCCTTCCAGCTGAGAGACAGTCATCATTCCTATTCTCTTTCTACCTTCGGCATTCCTTCCAAACTTTTCAGCTGTTAAGAGAAAACCTGATCCTATCCATCTCTGCTTCATTCATCCTTACGATGGAAGGAAAGCTCTCCTGCTTTTGTTTCATCAATCATCAACTGGCCATCATGATCCGCTGAGGCACTATACAGAAGATGTATGTCATATATTGTTCTGCTTTCTTAGATTTCCCTAATTTTCACCAGATTGGATGTTTTCCCTTGCTTCCCTCATCTCCCAATGCCACCATTACAGCATGGAAGAAAAGCATATCTGCCAGAGCTGCGGTATGGTCATAGATTCACCAGAGCTGTTCGGGACCCATGGAGATGGACACAGAAACGAAGACTACTGTATTCATTGTTATGAGAACGGTGTCTTCACATGTGATTCAGAAGTGGTACGGACCGCCGGCCTCAAACGGTGGATGGATGATGAAGACAAGACTTCATGGATCCTTGACCGATGTGGCTATGTCACTTTCTCGACGATTGACGAACAAGGATTCCCACGTCCTGTTGCCATGGATGTCATCTCGCATGATGGGATAAGAGAGATTTGGATGACTACATACAGGACCTCTGAAAAGGTGCGGCATCTCATGAGCAATCAGAAAGCCGGACTCTCTTTCGTCAGGGAAGCTGACAGTGCAAGTCTCACAGGAAAAGCTGAAGTCATTACTGCAAAGAACACTCTCAGTCGATTTTGGAAGGTATTTTTCATTCACTACTACCCTGACGGGCCGTGCGATAAGAACTACTGCCTCATCAGATTTTTCACACAGAAGGCAAAACTATGGATCGATGGCAAGCATTCCGTCATTCAATTCTGAATCACTCATAAGTTGATACAAAACCCCAGAGAAAAAGAATTCATCTGGAATTCGCAGTATATACACCAAGAATGATTACAGCTGTTCCAATCATCTGGCAAACAGAAAAAGGCTCTGAAAGGAAAAACACACCAGCGATGATCGAGACAACGGTCGCCACCCCTACAAATGAAGACGTCCCATTCACTCCAATTTTTGAAATTGCACTATTGGCCAGAAAGAAGGCAACAATCGAGCATCCGATCCCCTGATATAATATGGCAATCAGGAAATCCAGATTTCTGAAGGGCAAAGAGATCAGAGCGTTGAGTGTGCCTGAGGAAATCGCTTCAGCAATGGCAAGCAACACAAATAAGAACGAACCGCCGGAAAGCATCGCATAAGTGATTTCAATCTCAGAAAAACCAGATACTTTGTCTACAAAAACGCTGTAAAGCGCATATGAGACCACAGCAATGGCAAGTGCGACGTAACCAGATAGGGACAAGGCAGACGATACTCCGGCAGCAACAACAGTAATTACCACCCCAGAAAACGTCATGAGAATCCCTGTCACCTGAATGGCTGACGGCCTCTTTTTTAGAATGAGAGACGATGCTATCAGAGAGACTATCGGAATGCAGGCGAGAACCACGCTGCTCTCAGTTGCTGTAGTATTCTTTATGCCGATTGTTTCTGCAATGAAATACATGCAAGGACTGAAAAGAACTACGGCAGCAAGTGTTTTCAGACTCTTTCCTTTCAACCTGACTTTCACTATTTTAGAAATCAACAGAAGATTGATGACCAAGAAGGCAACCAAGAATCGCCATCCGAGGAGAGCAAATCCAGTTACACTTCCTGTTATATGCTTCGTGAAGATATAGCTAAGCCCATACAGAATTTCACATCCCAGAGCACAAGCTGAGCCTGCAAATCTTTTGTTCATTGGAGAAGTGTACATTCAGTTTAAAAATTAGAAAAGGACAGGTGACATCCTTATCAAAACAAACAACTCGTTTGGCCTGTCCATATACAGCAGATAAATTACAGTAGCTCCATAATTGGAACTTTTCACTATGTCTGAATCTGTATTTGATGTGGGGAAACATATCAAACATATGTATTTGAACATATCATATTGACTTTAAAAAGACATCTTCCTACATTACCTTTTGTTTTGGAGGTCCCAATGGAATATGGCATAGGAGAACTTTTCAAAAGGATCAGTGACAATCTGGAAAAGAAAGCAAACATGGCTCTGTCCGATAGCGACATCACACTTTCACAAAGCCATATGCTTCTCGTCCTCCGCAAGACGGAGGGTGGCGAAAGCACGCTGAAAGATATGGAAAAACATTTCCGTCTTGCACAGTCATGTATTGCAGGTATTGCAATAAGACTTGAAAAGAAAGGACTGATCACAAGTTACACAGAAGAGAGTGACAAGCGAATTAAGCATATCAAGATCACAGAAGAGGGGAAGAGACTCGCAGAGACAACGGAAGAGAGAATAAAGGCACACGACCAACAACTCCTCTCTGTTTTCTCAGAGGAAGAGAAAAAGAGTTTCAGGGCCCTTCTGGAGAAGATGCTAGGAAGTATAGAAGATTGAGGTAATTGACTATGATAAAAACATTGCTAAGCGCAATTGGGGAATACAAGAAGGATTCTCTCCTCACAATGCTATATACAGCGCTGGAAGTATTTCTCGAGATCCTTATCCCCTTCTCAACCGCAGCCATAATTGACAGGGGAATTGCACAGAAAGACATGCACAGTGTGATACTTTTTGGCACCATTATGGTTATTCTTGCATTCTTGAGCCTGTTTTCAGGCTTCCAAGCTGGAAAATACGCAGCATCTGCATCTTCAGGTTATGCAATGAACCTGAGAGAAAAGATGTTCTGGAAAGTACAGACTTACAGCTTTTCGAATATCGACAAATTCAGTACTGCAGGACTCATCACCAGAATGACGACAGATGTGACGAACATGCAGAACGCATACCAGATGATGATACGTATAGCAATCAGATCTCCTCTGATGCTCATCTCATGCATCATTATGAGTTTTGTAATAAACAGGGACCTGAGCCTTGTATTCATTTTTGCACTGATACTTCTTGCGATCGTACTGTGCGTGATAATGAAGCTGACACTGCCAATATTCAATAGCGTATTCGCCAAATACGATGAACTGAATGCAAGCGTTCAGGAAAATGTAGGGGCAATAAGAGTCGTTAAGGCATTTGTCCGTGAAGACTATGAAAAAGAGAAGTTCAGGAAGGCAACAGACAGACTTTACAAGATGTTCGTGAAGGCAGAAAGCATCCTTTCATTCAATAATCCCGTAATGATGCTTGCCGTCTATGGCTGTATCGTGATGCTCTCCTGGAAAGGTGCCCACTTCATCGTAGAAGGGAAAATGACGACAGGGAATCTCACTTCCCTATTCAGTTATGTAATAGGAATGATGATGTCACTGATGATGCTTTCAATGGTGTTCGTCATGATTTCCATGAGCATGGCGAGCGCAAGACGTATTTCAGAAATACTCAACGAAGAGCCGGAGATGAAGAATCCGGAAAACCCTCTTACCGAAGTGCCAGATGGGAGCATAGATTTCGACCATGTTTCATTCTCTTACAAGAAAGGAAGCGACAAGAAAGTACTTGAGGACATAAATATCCACATCAAGTCAGGAGAGACAATTGGCATCATAGGAGGGACTGGTTCAGGTAAATCAAGTCTTGTCTCTCTCATAAGCAGACTGTATGACGTTACAGAAGGTGCTGTATCTGTAGGAGGAAAAGATGTGCGCCTTTACGATATTGAAGCGTTGAGGAATCAGGTTTCGGTAGTGCTCCAGAAGAATACCCTCTTCTCAGGAACAATACTCGAGAACCTCCGATGGGGGAAAAAGGATGCAACCGAGGAAGAGTGCAGAAACGCATGCAGGGCAGCGAACGCAGATGAATTCATAGAGCGTTTTGAAAAGAAGTACGAAACGTATATCGAACAGGGGGGATCCAACGTATCCGGAGGACAAAGGCAGAGACTTTGCATCGCAAGGGCACTTTTGAAAAAGCCAAAGATACTGATACTCGATGACTCGACAAGTGCTGTCGATACAGCGACTGACAAAAGGATCCGAGAAGCATTCAGGAAATACATACCCGGTACGACAAAAATAATAATTTCCCAACGTATCTCAAGCGTTGAGGACGCAGACAGGATCATCGTCCTCGATGAAGGGAAGATCAATGGATTTGATACACACACCAACCTCCTGAAGACTAACAAGATATACAGGGAGATTGCAGATGCACAGAAAGAAGGCAACGGTGATTTCGATCATCAGAAAGAGTGAGGTGAAATGATGGCAAAGGACAAGAAGAAAACAGATATGAAAGTACTCTCACGAATCGTGAAATACATATTGCAGGGATATAAGTTCTCAATTGTCGCAGTACTCCTGAGCATTCTCATTTCAGCTGTCGCAACCCTCTCTGGCACACTCTACATGCAGACTCTCATCGATGACTACATCGTTCCGCTCACGATAGCGATGAATCCGGACTACAGCGATCTCAGCAGTGCAATATCCTCACTCTCTGTGATACTGCTTATCGGTGTTTTCGCATCATGGGTCTACAACAGAGTGATGGTGAACGTAAGCCAAGGCACCATGAACAGGATCCGCAAGGACCTTTTCAATCATATGGAAAGCCTTCCGATCAGATATTTCGACACGCATGCCCATGGAGATATCATGTCGGTATACACAAACGATGTAGATACTTTCAGGCAGGTGATCGGACAGAGCCTTCCTCAGCTTATGAATTCCACAATTTCCCTGACTGTCACATTCATCAGCATGATTGTACTCAATATACCTCTGACGCTGACTTCCCTAGTCATGGTAGCCATCATGCTTTTTGTGACAAGAAAGATCAGCAGCGCATCCTCCATTTACTACAAAAAACAGCAGAACTCACTTGGAAAGGTAAACGGCTACATAGAGGAAATGATGGAAGGACAGAAAGTAGTCAAAGTATTCTGCCATGAAGAAGAGAGCTTTGATGACTTCAGAAAACTCAACAAGGAACTGAGAGAGGCTGCAAATAACGCCAATAAGATGAGCAACATAATAATGCCTGTGAATGCAAACATAGGAAACATAAGCTATGTGCTCTGTGCAATCGTGGGCTCATTGCTGATACTTGGGGATTTCTCGAGTCTCTCAATCGGAGCTCTGGTTGCTTTCCTGAATCTCAACAAAGGATTCACCCAGCCTGTTACCCAGATAAGCCAGCAGATGAGCAGTATAATAATGGCAACAGCTGGTGCTGAACGAATCTTCTCCCTTCTCGATGAAAAAAGTGAAGAGGATAACGGATATGTCGAACTTGTCAACGCAAAGATTGATGAGGGAGGAAACATAACCGAAACCGAGGAGAGAACAGGCATCTGGGCATGGAGGCATCCTCACAAGGCAGAGGGAACAGTCACATACAAAAAACTTGAAGGCGATGTCACATTCGATGGTGTGGACTTTGGCTATACAGAGGACAAGATGGTCCTCCACGACATCAGGATGTATGCAACGCCAGGACAGAAAATCGCATTCGTAGGTTCAACAGGAGCTGGAAAGACGACGATCACAAACCTGATAAACCGTTTTTACGACATACAGGATGGAAAGATCAGATATGATGGCATAAACATCAACAAGATCAAGAAGAAGGATCTCAGGAGATCGCTCGGCATGGTCCTGCAGGATACACACCTATTCTCCACTACGATCATGGAGAACATAAGATACGGCAGACTAGATGCAACAGATGAAGAATGCATAAAAGCGGCAAAGCTTGCAAATGCTGATGATTTCATCAGACATCTTCCTGATGGCTACCAGACAGTGCTATCACGCGACGGATCCAATCTCAGCCAGGGACAGAGACAGCTTCTTTCAATTGCCCGTGCGGCAGTTCAGGATCCACCAGTGATGATCCTCGATGAGGCAACATCATCAATCGATACGAGGACAGAAAAACTAGTACAGGAAGGTATGGATGCGCTGATGAAAGGACGTACTTCATTTGTAATCGCACACAGACTTTCAACAGTTCGAAACTCCGACTGCATCATGGTGATGGAGAAAGGAAGGATCATCGAAAGGGGAAGCCACGATGATCTGATCAGGGAAAAAGGCAGATACTATGAATTATATACAGGCAATGCCAACTCTCCTGCATAAAAATGGGAGTATTCCCTTCGTGAATTCTGATTGCCGATGGCCGGGAAACCGGCCATATTTCACTTATAGCGTCGTATAGAGCTGATTATAGCTTTTGTGCGGATCTGCCTCTATGTCTGCAAAAGTCGAAGAAAGGATCTTCTCCCCATCAAGACCAAAGGTAATAGCAAAGTCCAAGATCAGTGAAGAAAGCTTTTCCTGTTTTTCCTCATCTGTCATTATATGATAGCTGAGTTTGTCAGAAAGATTCATCGGCTTGAAGCTTGTCCTGAGATATATATGCCCAGCATACATGCCGTTGGCACAGAAAAATCCAGTCAGCGGACTTTGCCCATCACTTCCAAGGCCAAGAACGACAATAGTACCGCCTGCCAGATACTCACCAAGGAAACTTCCTGCCGTTCCCCCTATTACAAGAGTACTCTGGATGTCCTTATATGCTTTCATATGCACGCCGGCCCTATATCCCACATCGCCAAGGACATATACTTTCCCGCCACGCATCGCATAACATAGGGCATCGCCGGCATTCCCCCTTACGGCAAGGAAGCCACTATTCATCGTGTCAGCTACAGCATCCTGAACATTTCCCTCTACAAAAACTTCGCCCCCATCCAGATATGCACATAATCCATTGCCAGGGGTCCCGACGATCCTGAGGTACCCATCTTTCCTCGCACAGCCTAGATATCGCTGGCCAAGGCAGTTGTCCACCTCTACATCGCCATATTTACCAATAGCGTCTTTCAAACTCCTCTCATCTATTTTCATCGCATCTATACATTTCATCACTCACCTCCGCACTTGACGCCAAGAACATCCATCTCCCTTCCGCTAAGTCCGACTGCCCTGAGAGCCAGACGATTTCCACGGAGAGCCTCTATGCTGTTTATTCCCATTCCTCCCATCATCTCCTTGATCTCCCTAGTCCAGGCAGAAACAAGTCTGACAAGATTTTCCGAGCCTTCATTCACATCAAGACGTTTCAGAAGTTCTTCTTTCTGGGTTGCAATGCCCCATGAGCAGAGTCCGCTGTGACAATTTGCACATAAATGGCAACCTAAGGCACATAGGGCAGCTGTTCCAATAGAGACTGCATCGGCACCTAGCGCAATTGCTTTCACGATATCTGTACTGTTCCTGATCCCGCCACTGGCTATAATGCTCACCTGATCGCGTATTTTTTCCTCTCTCAGCCTCTGGTCCACAGCAGCAATTGCCAGTTCGATCGGAAGGCCGACATTATCTCTTATCCTCATCGGTGCGGCTCCGGTTCCACCCCGGAAGCCGTCGATAGCTATCACATCCGCACCTGAACGAGCAATTCCAGATGCGATCGGAGCGATATTGTGGACAGCCGCCACTTTGACGATCACCGGTTTCTTGTACCCAGTTGCCTCCTTGAGAGAAGAGACAAGCTGCATCAGGTCCTCGATCGAATAGATATCGTGGTGAGGTGCAGGACTTATTGCGTCAACACCCTCGGGAACCATTCTCGTCTGTGAAATATCTCCGATTATCTTCGCTCCGGTGAGGTGTCCCCCTATTCCGGGTTTTGCCCCCTGTCCTATCTTTATCTCAATTGCAGCAGCACTGTTCAGGTACCTCTCATGCACCCCGAACCGTCCGCTTGCAACCTGCACTATCGTGTTGTCGGCATACGAGTACAGGGATTCTTGCAGACCACCTTCTCCAGAATTGAAGCATGTACCGAGTTTCACGGCAGCTTTAGCAAGAGCTTTCTGAACGTTCAAAGAGACAGCGCCATAACTCATTGCAGAGAACATGATAGGAGTCTGTAATTCGATGTGAGGAGGAAGATTATCAATGAGTTTCCCATCTTTCCCTCGCTCTACATGTTCAGGCCTTCTTCCGATGAAAGTTTTTGTCTCCATCGGTTCTCGAAGAGGATCGATAGATGGGTTTGTGACCTGGCTTGCATTCAGAAGAAGATGATCAAAATAGATCGGCACACTCTTGTTGGAAGAACCCATGGATGAGAGCAGGACACCTCCGCTTTCACTCTGTCTGTAAACTTCCTTCAGGGCTTCCTCGCTATAGACTGCGTGGCATGCGAACCTATTCTCATTTTTCGTAATGTAAAGTGCCTGTCCCGGACAGAATACAACGCAGCGCTGGCAGTCCACACACCTGGCATGCTTGAAGGAAAGTGTATTTTTCTCATCATCAAAGCCTATTGCGCCGAAGGAACATTCCCGGGTACACCTTTTGCACAGTATGCAATCGTCTTTCCTTACATTTATCCTGTAACGTGAAGGTATCATGTTCATGCTTCTCTGTCCTCATCTAGTCTAACGATCACTGGCTGGCCACCTCGTGGAGCCCATACCCTGTCAAGCTCTGGCTCAACTGCCCTTATCGCAGCCTCTTCACTTGAAAAATAAACAGTCTTTCCCTTTTCCCCGACAACAAGAGATCTCAATTTAAGCCTGTCATTCAACGCCATCATCCCACCAGAAAATCCAACAAGTATCGAGAATGGCCCTGTGATCAGGAAAGAAGAATACATCTTACGCAAATACGAAAGTCGAGCCTTTTCCGCTTCGGGCTTTTCTTCAATTGTCGACCAGAACGGAGCAGCAATCACGTTGGCACTCTCCTCAAGTGTCAGCCCCTCTTTTCGTGTCAGGTAATCGAGGATATATGTGATTACTTCTGTATCCGTAAGAAGATTGCACTTGTAGTCATACATCTCGACGGCGCGTCTGTTCGCATCGTAACTAGAGATCTCCCCATTATGAACGACAGAAAGATCCAGAAGCGCAAACGGATGCGCTCCTCCCCACCAGCCTGGAGTATTTGTCGGATAACGCCCATGTGCGGTCCAGGAATAACCTGAATAATCCTCCAGACGATAGAATTTCGCCACATCCTCAGGATAACCAACGGCCTTGAACACCCCCATGTTCTTTCCACAGCTGAAGACATATGCACCATCAATTGCATTGTTGATCCTTATCATGCATCTTGCGGTGTATTCGTTCTCATTTAGCTGGCTGTCCTGGATCTTGTGAACCAGAGGAGACACGAAATATCTCCACATCAGAGGTGCATCGGTTATAGACTCAACTTGCCTCACAGGTATCTTTGACAGATTGATGATATCAAAATGAGAATCGAGGAAACGTTCTGTCTCCTCCCTCGATTTCAGGCTTTCATAGAAAATATGAAGAGCATAATGATCCTTGTATTGAGGATAGATGCCATATCCTGCGAAACCGCCACCAAGGCCATTCGATCTGTTATGCATCAGCGCAATGCTCCTTGCTATGACATCCCCGCTGACACGATGGCCATCACGGGCAAAGATTCCGCAGATGGCACACCCTGAAGGTATTCTCACTTCTCCTTCCCTGAGCATATATTCCCCCTGATTCAAAATCTGACTTCTTTTCTGCAGTTCACCTTCTTCCGACTGCCCTGAGTATCCTCTTCTGATAAACGCGAGCTATGCTGGCGATCGAGAAGTTGACGATAAAATAAATGATCATTGCCGTCAGGAAGAGGATGATCACCTCACTAGTCGTTATCGGATGACCTGAGTAGACATAAAGCGTTGCCATAAGATTCTTTGTATTGTAAAGAAGCTCCGCAACCGCAACCTGAGCCATGAAAGATGTATCCTTGATGACAGTGATGATCTGGACTCATCATTGTCGGTATTATCCTTCTGAAGCACTGTGGAATGATTATGTACCACAGCGTGCTCATGAAACCAAAGCCCTGTGATTCTGCTGCCTCGAACTGTCCTTTTGATATCGAATTCAATCCTCCCCTAACGATCTCGGCCATCATCGCAGATGTGAACAGCACATATGCCATCGCGCAACGAGCAACATCCGAATTGAAAGGTGCTGCGATGAAACATACAAAGACCCAGAGAAGATTCGGAGTGTTTCTGAATAGTTCTATATAAACACCTGCAATACGGGAAGGAAACTTCTTTGAATACGTCCTTATGAGGGCGAGTGCTGTCCCGATCGGAATGGAAAGAAGAATTGCAATCAGAGCAACCTGCAGCGTAACAAGAAGACCTGAAAAGAGATAATGGATATTCATGGATGTAAATACAGCATGGATTCCTTCTTCCATCATCTTGCCTCCTCATTCGGTATTTCAGCTTCGATCTCCGCCTCGCTCTTCTTCTCGTTTGCATCGGTAATCTTTTTCTTCAGTTTCATCTCATAACTATGTGCCCATCTGGTAAGTGGAAAACAGAGGAGAAAATACAAAAGGCCGCAGACCAGATACGACGGTCCGTAACTGAAATGGCCATTCGTAGCCCATGCATTTGCCCTGTACATCAGATCTCCACCAGCGATCATCGCAAGTATGGATGTGTTCTTTATCAGATTCACGCACTGATTGATCAGAGGAGGAAGGATAATCCTTATAGTCTGTGGAAGTATGATCAGCGTCATTGTCTGGACATATGTAAAGCCCTGGGATGCAGAAGCTTCGCTCTGACCGCGCGGAATAGAGCCGATTCCTGCCCTGACCACTTCGGAAATATATGCTCCAGTGTAGAGGCCTACGCAAAGAATGCCGATCGGCACTTCATAAAGTACAAGCCCTGCATATGGGAGCGCATAGTACACGAAGAATACCTGAATAGCGAGAGGCGTATTCTGGAAGAACTCGACATAAATGCGCGAGATCATGCGGAGGATTCTCGAATGTGAAGAGGACATGACACCAGAGATTGCTCCAAGGACAAGAGCTAGGACGAGAGCAAAGAAAGCGACCTGAAGTGTTGTCAGGAGCGCAAAGAAAAACTCCTGCCATGAAGAAATAAGCTCAATCCAGCGCCATGGTGTAAGTATCTGTCTGATCATCCATCAATTCCCAGTGCCGTTTTGCCGGCACTGGTTACACTCCCTTAATTCGTAAAAGATGCGACCACACCGTTATCTTCGATAAGAGCTTCGATCGTACCATCGCCCAGCCACAAAGTGATAAGGTCATCAAGATATGCAGCAAGACCGGTATTTGATAGCTTTGTGGCGATACCATACTCCTGAGGAGCGAAGCGGACAGATGAAAGTATATGTGTACTCGGATCCAGATAGCCCGCAAGGATCGATCCGTCAACGCAGAATGCATCGACACGACGTGCATCGAGAGCCGCTTTTATCTCTGGATATGTCGCATATTCGCGGAAACTGCTGTCAGACAGCCTTACTCCATTCTCTTCCGCTGCTGCAATGAGCGCCGCTTTTGAAGTGGATCCGGTAGAGACCCCTATCCTCTTTCCCTCAAGATCCTCGTATGTCTCGATTCCTGAGTTTGTCTTCACGAGGAGGGAAACCGCATCGGTATAGTACGGTGTCGTGAAATTCCAGGACAGTCGCCTTTCGTCCGTGATAGTGAATGTCGCGATCACCATGTCGATATCTCCTGAATCGAGGAGCTGGCCACGAGTTGCCGCGGTTACAGGAATGAACTCGACATCGGAAATGCCGAGCGTCTCGGCAATCTTGCATGCAAGATCTATCTCCATTCCCTCGAACTCCCCTGTCTGGACATCGAGCATCCCGAATCCAGGAACATCGCTCTTGACGCCAACTCTCAGTACTCCCCGATCAGCAATTACCTGAACATCTTCCGGATAAGAGGATGCAAAGAGCATAAAAGATGCAGTGAGCACCATCAGAACAACTAAAAGTTTTTTCATACATTCCTCCTGCCCTTCTGGGCTATCTGATTATTTTGCTCAGAAAGAGCTTAGTTCTCTCTTCTCTTGGATTCTGGAAGAAGAACTGAGGTTCTCCTTCCTCGATGATCTGCCCGTTGTCCATGAATATGATCCTGTCAGCAATCTCACGTGCAAAACCCATCTCGTGAGTGACTACAACCATAGTGATGTTCTCATCGCTGAGGCGGACTATTACGTCCAGTACCTCCTGCACCATCTCAGGATCAAGTGCGCTTGTCGGTTCATCAAAAAGGATTATTTTTGCCTGACTGCAGAGGGCTCTGGCAATCGCAACCCTCTGCTGCTGTCCGCCGGACAGCGTCGCCGGATATGCATGTGCCTTATCACTGAGACCTACAATCTCAAGATAATGAAAAGCCCTCTCCTCTGCCTCCTTCCGGGGTACCCCATGAAGCTTGACAGGAGCCAAAGTAAGATTATGAAGGACATTCATGTGCGGATAGAGATTGAACTGCTGGAATACCATTGCGGATGTGTTCCTGACGACTTCAACCTTGTTTTTCCTTGTCAGTCTGATCCCATTGATGTACACAGAGCCACTTGTTGGCTCCTCGAGAAAGTTCATACATCGTACAGTGGTGCTTTTTCCAGATCCGGAAGGGCCGATGATTACTAGCTTCTCCCCTTCTTTAACTGTCAGGTTTATATCTTTCAGGACCTCGTTATTTCCGAAGTTCTTAAAGACATGTTCTAGTTTAATCATGGCATACCTCCTGTAAAGCCGAATTTCCAAACTTCTTGGCGCCTTTGGCAGGAAGTTGAACTGAGAATACAAAATTAGGAATAAATATGCAATAGCTATAGATGAAAAAATTATTTATAAATAAAATATTTTATTTAATTATATGAAATTATCTACAACAAAATATTCACTTTTATATATTCATTTACTCTGATTTTAAGACAAATAGAAAGATGCAAGAAGCCATCAGAAAGGGGCTTGAGGACTTCCGGCATCCAGATAACCTAAAAACCAAAACTTAAAAGAACTCAGCGTCCTTTCCTCATTCTTTCCTGATGCGACTACCTCCGAAGATCAGAAAATCTGTCTCCTCAAGTGTCCTGTCGATCCTTGCCATTTCTTCTTGCGAGAGAACAAGTTCATCGCTCAGCGCATTCTCGAGTATTCTTTCTTTCCTCCTGGAACCAGGAATTGGAACAATGTATGGACGTTTGTTCAGCATCAACCTGAACGTTATTGAAGAAACGCTGCTCCCCTTTTCCTCTGCAAGCTCCTCGAGAAGTGTCAGAAGATCCTTTCCTCTCGCATATCCCTCCCTTGTGAACTGGGGCATGAACGAGCGGTAATCATTTCTTGAACTTGATTCAAATGAATGGGCACCGGATGAGAGAAAACCATTTGCCAACGGTGAAAAGGCCACCAGTGATGTGCCTATCGTCTCCAGTGAACTACTCCATCATTCGCTGATGCTTGAAGATGGAGCTTCCGGGCTCTTTCCCTTCCCAGGGCGTCTCGCAGAACGCTCCCATATCTCATACGAGGTATGGAAGACTGACTTCCGCTCCTCCGGAGAACACTTGCGTTCCGCAAGCGTGCAGGATCGTTTATGCCTTCCTGCAAGAAGCAGTGTCTTTGCAGCTTTGACATCGCGGTCTTCAGAATATCCGCACCCGCATGTGAATATCCTGTCAGATAGCGTGATATCCTCATTGATGATCCCGCATCGTGGACACATCTTTGTCGACGGGAAGAACCTGTCTATGACTATGACATCGGGATTCAGCATCAGCTTCCTCTTCAGTGTCCCCAGAGCACTGTTCTGCACCTGTTTGCCGAAGAGTCCCTTGTGCCATCCCCTGATATTCTCATCCTGGATGACGATGAGCTTTCTTCCAGTGACGATGTCATGGTACACCAGATTGGCCTTTGCCCTGCGTTTGTTGGCAAGCTTCTCATATTCCCTCTGAATGAGATGCCTCGTGGCATGCCAGCCCCTGGAACCCTTCTCCTGTCTTGCAAGCTTCTTCTAATCCCTTGAGGCGTTCCGGTTCTCGGACCGATATGTCGTACTTCTCTCCTTCGGAGGTCGTTATCGTCGTCCTGATGCCGAAGTCTATGCCGATGTCTGGCTTTCTCTCCTGCCCCTGACAGCATCCACCTTTCCCTACATAGCATGTGAGCAGGAGATATATCCCTGACGGCCTCTTGACGAGCTTCGCATTGGCGAATTCCGCATCATGAGGGATCTGGTCCATCCCGAACACCCTTATGGGTCTTTTGATACCTGCTATGTGGACTGTATTCCTGTACTTCCCATTCCTGTTGCCCTCATCCCTGTAGCAGATCCAGTGGGTGTTCCCATACTGATTAAGATCTATTGCGTTGTATCCG
>CASFDA010000008.1 GCA_949293335.1 uncultured Spirochaetales bacterium | reverse complement strand
TTGCTCTTCAGTGTGCCGAGTGCGGAGTTCTGCACCTGTTTCCCAAAGAGCCCTTTATGCCATCCCCTGATGTTCTCATCCTGCATGACGATGAGCTTCCTTCCCGTGACGATGTCATGATATATCTGATTGGCTTTTGCTCGCCGCCTGTTGGCGAGCCTCTCGTACTCCCTCCTGATGAGATGCCTCGTGTCATGCCAGCCCCTGGAACCCTTGATTTGGCGGGCAAGCTTCTTCTGCAGGCCCTTGAGGCGTTCCGGTTCTCGGACTGTTATGTCGAACTTCTCACCTTCGGAGGTCGTTATGGTGGTCTTGATGCCGAAGTCGAGGCCGATGTCAGGCTTGTCCTCACGCTTCGCATTCCCCTCATGCTTCGGGATGTAGCAAGTGAGCATCAGGTATATCCCTGACGACCTTTTCAAGAGCTTCGCATTGGCGAATTCGGCATCAAGGGGAATCTGGTCCATCCCGAACACCCTTATGGGCCGCTTGATGCCTGAGATGTGGAAGGTGTTCTTGTATTTGCCATTCTTGTCGCCCTCTGGACCATGGCAGATCCAGTGCGTATCCCTGTACTGGTTGAGTTCTATCGCATTGTACTCACTTCTGAACTTCAGCTTGCCGTTCTTCTTTCCCGTCTTCCCGCGTTTCGCTGCAAGAGCGGCCATGTCACGCTTGAGTGACGAATACACCGACTGGATGAACTTGGCTGGCATGGTGAGCTGGCGCTCGACTGGGTTGCCTTCCTTATCGAGGGATGTGATGTCCCTTGTTTTTGTATCGAAAGACTTGAATGCATCAGCGTCAAGGGAGATGAGGTAATTGCACAGCCAGCGGCACTGTGTGAAGTAGTGCCAGAGCTTCTCCCGTTCCACCCTGTTCAGGCACTTCAGATCGAGTTTCAGCTCCACACAGAGTGGACGCATCGACGCATGACGAGTGAGGGTTTCTCTGATGCTTTTCCTGATGCTGCTGTTCTTCTCAATACGTGCCTTTTTATCCATAATTTATTTTATCACAACTGATTGCTCTGTCCAATACGGCATCTTCGGCAATTCATCTCCACCCTGTAGAGGATGGAGCTCTCTTGCCGATTTTCTGGTAGAGTAGATTTCATACATGTAGGGGTTCTTCTTCAAAAGGTGTGCCAGAATTGCATCATCAAGCTCTTCGGCATTTCCACGCACAGAGATCGCTATTGATGACAATGTGTCATTTCCTTTTGTCCCTGTCAGAGCGATATATGCTCTTTTCTTCAGTCTGCGATAGAATCCTTTTCCCCTTGCCGTGAGAAAGTACAGATTATCATCATCCCAGTCCATGATATCGAGCGCACAGGTTACAGGTTGGCCATCATCATCAACTGTCGCGGCGACTACTGTATGGATCCTCTTGCAGAGCAGAGAGAAAAAAGGCCCAGCATCAGAGACTTTGTCTATCAAGTTCTTGTATTGCTTCCCTCCTGAGATCATCAAGCGTGTATTCCTTCATCTTTTCTTCCATGGCCTCTTGAATCGATATGAGTTTGTCATCAAGAAGCGCATGTATGTTTCTTCCGACAGGGCAATCCGGGCTTGGGTTCTCATGAAAGTGGAATAATTCATCGCCTCCAATGCACTCTACTGCGCGATAGACATCGAGGAAAGTTATATCGCCAAGTGGTCTTGTCACATCAATTCCACCTGTTCCTCTTGCAACCTTTATAAGTCCGGCTTTTGACAGCTGCCCAAGTATCCTGCGAATGATGACAGGGTTCGTATTAATGCTTTTTGCAAGAAAATCACTTGTTACCTTGCATTCTCCTTTGAAATACTCTACGCAGGTGAATATGTGCAGAGCTATTGTGAATCTTGACGAAATCTGCATCTTCTTCCTCCTGCTATCATTCTTTATCCTCACTTATGTAATGTCAATGGTTACAACAAAATTATCTTTGGACTTTTCTGGTAGAGTGGGGGATTTGGTACATTGTGACGGAATGCATTCTATCTGTATTCGTAAATAGAGATGAAAAATTTAAAAAAATAGTTAGTATAAACTAACATAATCTGATAATATGTTTTCAACAAGCAGTAGATTGGTATGATTTATATCAAAAATTCAATTACTGCTAAATCTTTTGGCAAATGAGTTAGAATATTCTAACTAATGGGGAAGAGTATGAGTTTTGAAGAAATCCTTGTTATGCATGGCTCTCCGACTTTGGCGAACATGAAACCAGCTTCTCTTATCGCTCTTGGCAATCTCACATCGAAAATCTGTTGTATTGAGAAGCTTGAAGAGAGAGGACTCTTGTTTCTTCCTCTTGTCAATAAAAAAGGTACAGCGCTTATTCTTGCATACAGGAAGAACAAATTGGAGAAATCTCTTGAACATCCGCTATCCAAGGCCATCCTTGAACATTTTGGCTACTCTGGAACGCTTGATGAGATGCTCATGTATTTGCAAGAACGTTTCCGTTCGACTGACTGTCCTCACGAAGTCGGGCTTTTCCTTGGTTATCCACCGGAAGATGTGAAAGGCTTTATCGATAACAAGGGAAAGAATGCAATCTCTTCAGGACTGTGGAAAATCTATTCAGATGAAGAAAATGCAGAAAAGATGCTGATGAAATGGAATAAGTGTCGCACGAAGTATATTGAATGCTTTTTGAAAGGAACGGATATAACAAGGCTGTGTGTGTCAGCCTGAGGAGGAATAATGAAGAAAGTAGCACTTGTTTACTATTCTGGAACAGGTAATACAGAGGCAATGGCAAATGCCATAGCCGAAGGACTTTCAGGAAAGGCGGAAGTCGATACAATCGATCCTTCTGCATTTGGGCCAAATGACATGGACTCATATGACGCATTCGCATTCGGATGCCCTGCGATGGGTGCTGAAGTACTTGAGGAAGATGTATTTGAACCTATGTTCTCTTCTGTCGAAAGTACACTATCCGGAAAGAAAATCATTCTGTTCGGTTCCTATGGATGGGGTGATGGAGAATGGATGAGGAACTGGGAGGAAAGATGCAGAGAGGATGGTGCCATACTGGCTCATGACCCTGTGATTGCAAATGAAGCACCAGATGAAGATGCGATAAATGCATTGAAGGAAGCTGCGTCTGCCCTTGTCTCATAGATCAGAAGCTGACGGGAAACGATATTAAGGCCGGGAATCCGGCCTTTTTTTATTCTTGATTGGTCTTATATGTTGAAGCTGTTCTCTTGTGGATGAGAAAAAGGAAAGGCACTATCATTTGGACATGAGAAGAGAAGATGAGGTGCTCCTTATTGCATCTGATATAGATGGTACTCTCCTGACTGGCCAAGAAGAAAGGCTGGAGGATGGAATAGGAGAGGTGATTGAAAGATTGTACAGGAAAGGCATTATGTTCGTTCCTGCAAGCGGAAGACAGCTTCGGACACTCAGAAAGCTTTTTCAAGGTACTGAACATCTTCTTCATTTCATTACTGACAACGGTTCTCTGATCTATGGGAAAGGGGATCATCCTCTTCTGTCATATACAGAGATGGATAGGGATCTTGCAATCGAGCTTGCATACGATATTCTCAGTCATGGGGATGTTGAGGTGCTTATCTCTGGAAATGATATGAGCTATCTCATTCCAAAGGGAAAGGAAATCGTGCATCTCATAAGCGATGTTGTCGGGAACAACGTGACAATCATAAATCGGCCGGAGGATGTGGCTGAGCCTATAGTGAAGGTCTCCGGTTTTGATCTCCGGGGTGCTTCTGTACTGGAGGGGGAAATGAAGGCAGGATGGGAGGATCATTTCTCTGTTGCTATCGCCGGCCTTTACTGGCTTGACTTCAATCTTGCGGACAAAGGTACTGGAATATCTGAGCTGGCAAAGATGTTGTCTATACCACTTTCGTCTGTCATGGCCTTTGGTGATAACTACAACGATATGCCAATGCTTATGAAAGTCGGACATCCTTATCTGATGTCAACTTCTTCCGTAAGGGATGTTCCTCCTAATTTCAAGCGCACAGACAGTGTGGTGTCTGTCCTGAAAAGGTTTGAAGAAAGTCTATGCGACGTCTGATCATAGGGGACATCCATGGCATGTACAGAGAAATGATGGATGTTTTGGAAAGAGCGTCATTCAATCCTGAGAATGATATTCTTTTCTCCACTGGAGATCTGGCAGACCGAGGAGAAGAGAGTGTCTCTGTCCTGCGCTTTCTCCTTTCCCTTGCGAATTTCTTCCCTGTTCTCGGCAACCATGACAAGTATCTTCTTTCTTATCTTGATGATGGAACTATTGAGGATCTCTGGTATTTCTACAATGGAGGAATGGAAACAGTCGGGGACTTCCGGAGAAAAAACGTACAAAAGGAAGAAATGCGGGAGATGAAGGAGAAACTGGAGAGAATACCAGTTGTCCGCGTTCTTGATAACGAGGTAATAGTCCATGGCGGAATTCCGGAATACCTTGACTATGAGAAGGTTCTCGAGTTGTCTGATCTTCCTGCCCGGATGCAGAGGGAGTGCAGATTTGCAGATGACATCCTCTGGGATAGGATGTATGTAAGGAAAGCAAAGTATTTTGAAGATAATGCCATCGGAAAAGAGAGTGCTATAGATTTTTCTGGCCATACTCTCTATGTCGGACATACACCGCTTTCCGGTCCGTTCTTTTCTTCATCATTTCACGTGATCGATGTCGACACAGGTTCTTTCCTTCCATCGGGATGCATTACAATCATGGATATGGACACATTCGAGTACTGGCAGTCTGGCAAAGAAGATAAGCGTATACTTCCTTTCAGGAGAGATTGAGATGGGAAAAGAAGATTTGAGATCTATTGCTGAAGAGAGCTATCGTGTAATGTCCTCGGGGTGTTACAGCTATTCAGGAAGAACTATTTCATTTGATCGGAAAAAAGCAGAAGAGGTGAAAGTCTATAGCCCGTCATGGGATGAATGTCGGGTTGTGATTCCTTCAGGCGAAAGATGCGAGGTAAAAGTTAGTGCAAAGGACACTGTCAGTGCTCTATTATCCCTTCCTGATACACTAGACTCTCTAGTGCTTAATTTCGCTTCTGCAGTCAATCCAGGAGGGGGATTCCTCTCTGGTGCAAGAGCACAGGAAGAGGCTATTTCAAGAGCAAGTACACTTTACCTTTCTATCGGCAGTCAAAATGCCCGTGTGATGTATAGCGAGAACAGGAGGAATGGTGGAAAGTTCTACCTCGAATATCTTCTTTTTTCCCCATATGTCTTTTTCTTCAGGAACAGCAACCATGATTTCCTTCCTAATCCAGTCATGACATCTGTGCTTTCTTCTCCTGCTCCTAACAAGAGGAGATTTTCTTTGTCCGGCCCTGAACTTGAGAAAATGCTTGAAAAGAGGATTTTCCGCATTCTTGCTGTTGCTGCAGAGGAGAAAAAGAAGGATCTCATACTCGGTGCATGGGGTTGCGGTGTATTTGGGAACGATCCAGTTGCTGTGGCATCGATTTTCAAGAAAGTGATCCATGAATCTTTCGCTAATGTCTTCAGGAATATCATCTTCGCAATTCCTGAAGGACGGTATGACAACAATTACGAGAGCTTCCGCGAGGTCTTTTCCTGATCAGAACCTGTAGGTTATGCCTGCTGTCACAGGAGCTGTGAAGAGATCATAGCGCATGTCTGAAATATCATTTCCAAAGCCCATGTGGAGCTCGACGAAAGTCCTGAAGAAGAATGAAAGATTTTTGCTGCAAAGGATTTCTGCTGCAAGTGAGATCGCAGCGGAAGGTCCGAACTTGAAATTCCCGTCTTCTATGTCCATATGTCCGCCAACTGAGAATGTTATTGGAAAAGAGATGATTCCCCAACTCGGATTTGCCCTGATATCCAGATAGAGTGGAACTATTAGACGATAAGCATTTCCTGCAGGTATGTAGTCTGCTCTCAGTGTCGCACCTAATCCGAAATACTTGTTGTACTCGTATCCGATCGACACATCACCAGTGTATGCAGGAGAAAACCGCACTTCCGGATGCCTCTCGGTGAAGTTGCTTCCGTCATTAGTGGAAGAGAACGATGTGACAGGGGTTATCAGGCCGGAGGTGACAGAGAAGTATGCATTGTCTGCGAAAAGTGTAACAGGTATGGCTAACAGTACTAGAAGTATGATAAATGCTCTTCTCATTTGGTTTTCTCCATTTGGGTTTTGATTATAACATTTAATTTTGTATCTGGGTTGAATTGGTGAGAAAATATGCGCAAGGCTTTAGATCCTTGCGCATAATCAAACACTAATTTGTAGTAAACCTAACAATGGCTGCCTGTTGGTTGCCATAATTAACAATGGCTGTTACGTCTGAAGTATTTAGTGTAGATCCATCTCTTTGCAATGTTGCATAGAATTCGGAATCACTTGAGGTTGGATTTTCGATAGTCACATAAAACCCAGGAGATCCCACTTGTGTTCCACTTTCATCAAAACACCAATTTATACTCAGGTTGTTAGAAGTGTTCTTATCAAATGCTCCTTCCGAGCCACATGAATATGCCACTTTCATGTTGTATGTTCGATCAGAAGCTAAAGCATATGTTTGGTATGTTCCCCCTGTCACTTTAGTAAAATCACTAGCTGAGTCCCTCTTGATATAAATATCCATATCATGTACATGGACAGTTTTCGTTGCTTCTATACCATCGATGTTCGTTGCTGTTATGACGATATCTCCTCCTGATGTGCTGTCGACGCTCTTGGCTGTAGTGGTCTCTCCTGATATTGAGGAGAGGGTGAGATTTGATGTTCCCTCCGGGATTGACCAGGTGATTGCTCTTGCCTCTTCACTGATAGTCTTACCATCGTTTCTCTTTGCAACAGCAGAGAGGGAAACTGAATCAAAGCCACTTTCTTCTGTGACTGTGACTCCATTTTTTCTCATGAACATGAAATCTCTTCCTGTCGTATTCTGTATCTCGATGTATTCTGCAGGAATATATGTCTTCAAAGTGATTTCATCGTATTTTCCTGTTGCAATAGCTGTCGCACGGATTGTAACTTCTCCGTCATCGATTGCCGTGACAAGTCCCTTTCCAGATAGTTCAACCACTCCCTCTCCTCCGGATGACACTGTCCAAACAATACTCGGGGCATTCTCGGAGTCTTCGACAGAAGGGGTGAAATTGACTCCTAACTGCAATGGTGTGCCAAGTGTCACTTGATTACTATCCGAGGGATTTGTGATTTTTATATTTGTAAGATCAGTGTTGACTACATAGAACGTTCCAGAAGTATTGTACGGCTTGCCGCCAACAGTCACGATGAGCTCGAGAGTATTTTCTGTCTCATATAAACGTGAGAAATCGAGTCCTTCCGTATCTGCCTTGATGGTGACGTTCTGTACTTCCGAAGAGAAAGTAGCAGAGTTGGCGATACTCACACCGTTCAGTAGCCATTGATAGTTTGTGGCTCCCTCTATTGCTGCGTTCAGTGAAATTGAGATGCTGTAGTGTTCCGCATCTGATGATGCGCCTTCGACGAGATACTGATTTCCGAAATCGATTTCAGGAAGTTCCTGTGTTGTGATATCAGGAGGATTGATGATCTCGATGTCTGTGGATTTGACTGAAACTGAGGCTTCAGAACTCGGGAGTGAATTGTACTTCTCATTATCATTTCTGATAGCCTTGATCGTGTATGTATGCGTCTTGCCGGCATATACCTGAGTATCCACATATGTGATGGTATCCCCGTCACTAGTAGTATTCTCGTCGTTGGCTTCTATTTGTGAATTTCCCACATCTGGGACAGTCTTCTCGATAACATATCCATCTGCGCTGGAGACCTCGGTCCAAGAGAGGGAAATCCCTTCCTCTGTGAGGTTTGCGCTGAAATTCTCTGGAATACTGAGTTTTACATACGTATTTGCTGTAGCTGAGACGCTTGCTGAAATGTCAGTAGGGGTGACTGTTATCGTGTAATCGCCAGAACTGTTGAACGTAACTGTCTTTGCCTCCTGATTGATTGTAACGTCCTCTGAGTTCATAACAGAAATCGTGTAATCCTTATCAGTCGCATCTTCTGGTGTGATGGTAGCATCCACTTTGAGAATATCACCCATCGTGTAATACTCTTGTACCTCAGATGTGATGTCTATACCCGTTACAGTTACCTTCGTCTTTATTCCAGTAAGGGCTGTAAGGACTTGGGAGTAACCCGTTTCACTTGTGTTCTGGAATGTGACGTAGTAGGAATCATCTGGGGAAAGTTCTATATCATTTACTCCACCACCAATGGTCCAGGTACAAGTTCTGTCAGTTCCGTTGTTGTATTCGAACTTTTCTTCGTCAATAAGGCTATCATCCCCTTCTTTGTATAAGGAGACTGTCAATGTTGCATTGAAGTTGCCGTTTGATAGCTTCGGGTATTCCCACTCGATGTCGATTGCACTGTCGGGGTTCTCCTCATTTATAATTGCCTTGACCGATGATTTCCTGACGTTCTTGATGTACTGGATGATGCTCTCATCAGTTATCTTGAAGTTGTTAGTTTCATTTGAATCCGGCATGGACGTAAGGTTCGGGATGATCTGGACGACTGTATAGAAGGTGCGTGCGATCACCTGAGGCTTTCCTGCGACTTCGGTGTAGATATCAAAATAGATCGTGGTTCCGTCTGAAGGCTGAAGGCCTTCTGCCACATATGTAAGCTTCTTTGCTGCAAAGTCATCTTCGCCTACTTCTAACAGAGGGCCATATGCTTCGCCTGTTTCGTTATTCATTGCCTGGAAGCTGAGTTTCTTATGTTCCAGTGCTTCATCAAATGGTCCTGAGCCTGTAGTCCTTTCTTCCCATGAGATATCAATGACCATGGTCCCCGTACCGCTTGTAAGGTATGAAAGGTATATCACAGCGGAGTTCGGACCTGATGCGCTTACTGTGACAGATTCGCTTCCTTCTGCGACAATTGTGCCATCTTCTGTCTTCCCTTCGACTTTGATGGTGTAGCTTCCGACAAGAATTCCTGAAAACTGGATAGGATCTGAAGGTGAGAATGTCTGGGTGTGCGTTTCGGGTCCTGTCAGAGTAACTGTGTAGCTAGTGATGTCAGGAGTGACAGGCAGGATCGTTCTTGTCTTCACTTCTGATGTAGTGATCTCCAGATCAGCTCTCTCTGTAATATCCTCTGGCTCTGTAGAGCAGGAGAATATCAGGGCAAGGGCCAGGAGAATCAATGAAACTGCTGTTAATCTCTTCATGTTTCTAAACCCCGTCAATTTATCACGAAAGTTAAAGTTTTCGAGTATACGTTTGTATCCTTAACAAGGATGAGCATGAGGGACTCTTCCTCTCCTGTGAGAAAAAGGGCCTCCTCGTCGTAATATATATCCACACTCTCTTCATGTCCGATAATCTTTCCGTTGAGCATCCAGGTGATCGTATATTCATCTTTTGATACGTTCGTGGAGAAAGTGATTTTTCCGCCATATTCGAGGATCTTGTCCTCTGCTGTGATTTCTATTCCGAGTTCATCTGGAAGCGGCTTTACGATGATCTCTATGTCGTTTCTTCCCTCTCTGATCTCTGTTGTGCTGGACAGTCCCAGATGGGAATTGAATACTGGTGTGACAGAGATGCTGTTACCTGCGCTTCCCGCAATTTCGAATTCAGTTGCGCTGGTAAAGTATTCATTGCCCTCATATGTAATCTCATATTCATCGGCATACATTACTTCATCCCAGGAAATATATACTGTTCCGCCTGCCTCATATGCATCTATGATGTTCACTTGAAATTGCGAGGTGTCAATTTCGTAGCTGTTCTCGCTTCCTGTTGTATATGAAGAGACTTCAAGAAGTGCAAATACCCTCTCATCCTTGAAGAAGAGGAATAGGAGAGGATCTCCTGTTGCCCCTTCAATGGTCACACTTCCACTTTCTGATAGCAATGCCTCTTCATCTCCGATAAGAACTCTGTCACATTTTTCGTCTCCTGAAAACGAGAATGTGAACGTTGTCTCTTTCGATATCTGACTTGGTGAAGAATCTGTGCTGCAAGAGAAGAGGAGTAATGAAATGAGAAGAATAGCAAGTTTTTTCATATTCCTCCTTTTAACAAAGGGAAACCATTACTCCAAAGCCCCGGTATCCTTCATAGTTCGGATATACAGGAATCTGATAGAAGATGCCGATAGCCATATCGTAGTATTTGTTGAATGTGAATTCAGTCATTACTTTTGGTCTCAGCATCACGCCGTTTTCTGCAAGGAATATCACATTCGGAGTTCCAGGAAGGGACGCGAATTGCATGAAGTAGCCAACATCTAGAGTGATGTAGGTCTTTGTGATCCAGACATCCAGTATTTTCCAGCCGAACATGATTCCACTTTCGATCATGAAATCCAGGGACTGTACTCCGCCATTGCTCCCGTGCGGGGTGAGATAATAATCGCCGAGGACGTATGCTTCGAACTTGAACGATCTGGTCTTGAGCCCGATATTGAACCCTCCGCCTATTCCGATCGTGCTCGTGTTGTAGGTAACCGGAGCTCTCAGGTAGAAGTCATAGCTGACACCGATATCATCAACTTCCCTCTGCCACCATGATCTCTGTTCTGCCTGGGGAACTATTCCTTCGCTTCTAAGCCGCTCCATCAGCAGCGCCATTGTCTCATCGCTGAGTTCAAGATCTGTGGCGGATCTGATGTCTTCTGCACTCACAGCCTCTTCCGCAGAAAAGAGTGGAAAGAGGAGAGCTGTCAAAACAAGAATGAGGAAAAGTATTTTCTTCATATCGCGTCCTCCATTTCACTCAGGATCTTGTCTGCGTTCCCGTAATAGTAGAGTTCATAGTTCTGATTCCTGTCTGTCGTGCTCACGACAAGAGTAAGGGTCTTGGGTCCTGTGTTCTTGTCAGCCTCCCAGTCGAAAAGGAAAGAAGTGCTTCCATGGTTTATGATGAGGTTCTGTATGCCGCTTGTCAGAATCTCGTCCGGGTAGATCAGCGTGATGTCTATCCTTCCATTCGCTCTCTCGAAATCGAAGAACGAGAGATTGTAACTATAAGTTCCTTCCATCGCGATCTTTATCTCTTTCTCAACAATCTCGATGTAACGGAATGTACCATCGGAGGCGAAGGAGAACATAGCGCTATAGAATCCACTAGTGCCTTCTTCCCTCAGGACATAAGTCCCGTGGAGTGGGTTCGGGATCTCAGACATGTCACAAGAAAAGAGGGATAGCAGCAACAATGGGATAATCAATATCTTCTTCATTACTGTACCTCCGGGTTTGGGTCTATCTCTTGAGATGCAGACCCGTTCGATTGTGTGACAGTATATGTTCCTGCGAATTTCTGTCCCGTGACATAAATGTTGGTGAGCCCTATTGTCGTTGGATACATTCCTCCGACAGTGAATCCACCTGACGCGCTTCCATCTCCCGACATGCTGACGTTCATGTTGTAACTGCCGTTGATATATAGGTAGTCCTTCTCTCCGAAGTTCGTGTAATTGAATGAGACGCTTCCTGATGCAGGAGGGGAGTAGGACGCATTGTAGGTGATACGTCCGGATGCCTCACCATTTTCTGCTGCGCTTCCGAGACTTCCCATTCCAGCCTGACTTATATACCCGTAGATAGCACTGTTCCTCCACTTGTCAGAAAGATCAGGTCCCAGCATCTCTGTGTCAATGAACTCCCATGGCTTCAGGCCGAATACCTGCATGTGCCGTACAAGCTCTTCACCTGTGATCGCAGGGTAACCTGAATCTATGTCGCTCCATTCTCCAGTCCTTCCAAGCTTGTCTGTTCCCCTCACTGCGTAGTAGTAGGTCTCTCCGACTGCAGGATTTGCCTCATGATCGATCAGTATCTGGTTTGACCCTGCATCTGAAGAGGTTGTAGGAACAATCTCATATGAGAAATCTGCATCCTCTGATGCGCTTGAAGGATTTGTTTTCCACACTTTGACCGTGTAATTGTCGGCATTTGAATCCACATCCATCTGCAGGAGTACCTGATACTGTCCGTCAACTATGCTCATCGCATCTGTGTATGTATTGTCACTTGCCGAATAGCCGCGAACCTTTATTGGCCTTGGAACCGTGAGGTTTCCGTAAAGGCTTGCATATCCGACACTTTCTGTACTCCCGTTCCGTACTCTGATGTCAAAGTATTCATTGTCTCCGTCGCCAGAGTATTTGATTTCAAATGTATAGCTCTCACTTCCATCAAGAGAAGCTGAATAGATTGGGTCTTGAGAGAAAGAGCCGTTTGCTGTTGCTTTTCCGTATACGTTATAAGTGAGATTCCTTGTCCCGTCATCGCCAAGAGGAGCGAGGAACGTGAATACAAAGCCGTCTGTCGTATCGTTGATCCTCTTCTCGCTTATCTCTGTCGGAGGTGAAAGCAGGTATCCGGTTGTCGTGCTTGGCATTCCGTTTACTGTCTGTGTGCCTGAGCCGTCCTCACTTGTGATCTTTCCGATTGCCATCACTGTGTATGTGTACCTTACTCCCGGAGTGAGTCCTGATGCCGTTGTATCTGTATACGTCATCATTCCATCGATGACTTCTGGCTGGTCGTCGCCTGCCTGGGTCGAGTAGATGGCCCTTTCGCTTTCGTTTCCAGCACGTCTGTAGATGATCCAGTCATAGTTTCCCTCGTTCGGGTACATTGCCGTCCAGGAAAGCGTGATCTCCTCTGTACTCTCTCCGCTGTTTGTCGAAAGATTCTCCGGACTCTGTGGTGCACCTTCCACATATGTGTATCCCTGTCTTGTCACGCTTGGTTCACTCTCGATGTTTCCACGTGCTATCGATGTCACATGAAAGTAGAGAGTCTGCCCGTAATACTGTGAGGTAGGGGAGAATGTGAGGCTGCGTGCTGTACTGGGAACAGCTGAAGACTGTGTGGCTTCCCATGTTCCGTCATATCCCGTCGGGCTCCAGTAGACTTTATAGCCTTGGACAGATGCAACCCCTTCCCAGGAGACAGTGATTGAGGTTGTGCTCTCGGCCTGGGAGGCTTCGACTTCAAGCGGTGGTGTCAGCGTCCAGCCTGTCCCGATATCTGAATATGCACCAATGACATCGCGATAGGTGAATGAGCGTGCTCTGACACGATAGGCATATCTTGTTCCAGCCACCACATTGTAGTCCGAGTAGCTTGTCGAGTTGATGGCTGTATCTGTAAGACGCTGCCAGGTCGTGAGATTTTCAATGTCATCTCCTTCAGTATATTCAGTCTTGAATATCTCATAGTAGTCTGCTCCGCGCACACTGTTCCATGCGATCCTTATCTCATCTGAGAAACGAGACTTCGTGACACTGATCTCTTCTGGCTTTGCACCTGTGAAGAGAGTAGATGCGTTAGCTCCGGCAGAACCTTCTCCATAATCTGTGAATTCACCTCCCCATACGTCCCAGTTGCATGAGGAGAAAGAAAGGAGGATCAGGGCTGTGGATATCAAAATCAGTATTTTCTTCATGCTTTCCTCCTAGAAGATCCTCGAAATGTCTGAGCTGTCTGTGACGGGTGAAGTAGTGCCGTCGACATTAACGCTGTAGTTGATTCCATATGGAGAGCTATGGACGTTAATTGTCTGGTATGTGATCTCTGCTGCTCTTATGTTTCCTGTCTCTCCTGTTTGTATCGTGACTGGATCAAACGAGATTGAGACTGAGCCATTTTGAAGTTCGCTCAGCGGGTTTGTGTCCTGTGGCCTTCCTGAAGAATTTGTCCCGAAATATCCATTGGTAATTGTCATTGGGCGATCACTGATGACATAGGAAGAGAAAGATGCTGATCCTGTTAATTCTACTGAAACTAGATTGATGTCTGTTGGTATTACAGCAGTAAGTGTCGGATTTTCACTATCTGGATAATTGAGGGTTACATCACTCGCTCCAATCCATGAGTCATAGTTGATCCAGTCTCCACTTCTCTGATCATCTACCCAGTGCAGTCCTGAATATATCATTTCATTCGCCATCGAGACGTACTCGTCTGTTCTAGGCGATCTGTATGTGGTTGACCTTGTGAGAGCAACATCAGAACTCTCTGTGCCGTTTCTTGCCGCGAGGGAGTAGGAGGATATGGCAGTTGTCGTCCTCATCATTCCACTGTTGTCATTATATGTGTATTGATTTGTCTCCGGATTGTATGAGAGATAACCAGGTTCCCCTTCTGTTCCCGTTGTGACAAGGCCGTCACTGTTTGGATTATCGTAGGGCAGGTTGCTTACATCAACATTGTTCGTGATTTCCGATGCTTCGGAGCCTGGGTTGCTTATATTCGCAATTATATCGTATGAAGTCGCGCCGTCCACGTGTTCCCATGTCAGCTGGACATACGGAGCGAGATAGCCGTCATTTTCTACTACGCTCATGATGACAGGGGCGCCGACATTCCCGAGCTCGTATCCGAGATTTCCATCTTCTGTTTCTCCGAAGATGTTGTCCACATCTGAGAATGTGTTCTGATAGCATGAAGTGAGATCTCCTGTCTGGGCCATTACAGTATAGTAGGCCTTGCCGGAAGGCCTTGTGTCATCAAAGACTGTGCTCATCGTCCTTGTGAATGTGGTCACATCTGTCTCATTCCCGCTTTCATCAAGGTTGTAGCGCTTGATGATGTAATATGTGTTGCCATCGGAGTAAGCATTGCTGTCAGTCCATTCAAGATGCACGTAATTTGCGTACTCTCCTTTGCTGACTGTCACGTCAACAGGAGGGGAATACAGCTTGCCGACAGTCTCTGCCGCGGTTTTTGATGCTATCTCTTCTCCATCTACTTCCTTCAATGGGATGACATTGTAGGTATATTCAGCAGCAAGCGGTTCCACGCCATCTACCAGTGTCGTTGAAGTGAGGAAATCAGAATCGCTGTATTCGGTTGCGTTCCTTACATTGTTTCTGATGACAACGCCGTTTCTCGCGATGCGGTAGGAATCAGCTCCTTCGACGCTCTCCCAGGTAAGCGTGATCGCTTCTCCGCTTGTCTCATAACTTGCCTGGAGATTCATCGCTCCCGGACCGAATACAGAACCTGTCTCCAAGTCACTCCACTCTGTGTAAGCTGTGTCGTTTGTGTTCCTCGCCCGCACGCGGAAACTTATTTCCTTGCCGTCTTCAGATGTTCCTTTTGCCTCAAGGAAGAACTCTTTTTCATTTTTCTCTCCGAGAGTTTCCCATGTCGAGCCATTTTCTGAATATTCGACGTTATAGATGACTTCAGGATCATCTGTACCGGTGAACGTTATGTTTATTCCTTCGATGCTCTCCCCGTCGCTTGCGGAGAGTCCCGATGGAACAGAGAGTGTCTTTCCATATGCAGGATATGGATAGTACTGGCGACCTCTCACATTCTCAAGTTCCGCTTCGATCAAGATCCTGTATTCGTGCTCATCCTGGTCTTCTGCTGTGATGAAAACGCTTCTCTCCGTGCCTGAGCTTGTGACGCTGATCTCATCTGTGACTTCATTCTCATCGATGTAGAATGTGTAATTCTCATTCTCTGTACCATCTGGAACAGTCCATGAGAGGAGAACTTTTCCAGCATAGTTGTCAGACGCGCTGAATGAAGAGATGAATGAAATCGCCGTGCTCCTTCCAAGATCGATAAGGTCTGATGTGGCAGATACTGTATTTATGGTACTTCCGTTCTGCAGCGTGTTCAGGTCAAATGTGAATGTCTGATATGTGTTCTGATCAAGCGTACTTACAGAATATGAATAACTGTACTTCCCGTTTCCAAGATCGACCAGACTGTCCTTCGGAATCTCTTCCGTACTTACTACGGTCTTGTTGCTCTCTTCGCTCCAGTTGTTCTTTGTCAGCGAGAATGTGATATCTTCCGTGATCTCTTTTCCGTATTCGAATGTGAGTGTGAGATCGCGGCTGAGCGGAATATTGTCTTCATCGCTTGTTGTGTTTGTGATCTCTATAGAGGCGTTCTCCGCTCTCCAGGTGCGGTATGCAACATTTGAAAGCGTGCTTGATTCTGTATCGCTCTGCCATATGACATTGCCATTCTCGTTTTCAAAGCCGTTGATGACTCTGTAGTAGTACTCTGTATTCACTTCTGCCGTGGTATCCCTGTATGTGTATACTCCACTGCTTTCAGTGAATATATCTGCATTTCCTTCCACGATCGTCTCGAAAGATGATTTTGTCACTCCTCTTTCCAGCCTGAAATAACTCTGCATATCGCTTGCGGAGACAGCAGGGGCTGTGAAAGATATCTCGATTGCATCCGGAATGTTTGTAGTTGCACTGATGTCTGTGATGTTCTCAGGAACCAAGTTCACATCTGTGAGGATAGTGAATGTCTCGCTCGTTCTTCTTGCAATCTCGTTTCCCGCGCTTCCATATACAATCATATTGACTCTGAAGTCGTAATTTGTGTTCGGGATGAGATTGTTGCTTGATGCCATCAGCTGGGCATAGAAATTCTCTGTAGTCGAGTTCCCAGTTTCTGCTATCGTGCCTTCTTTCCATTCGCTCTCTGTTGACTGCTTGTAGTCGACGGTGAAGACAGGACTGTAGAGATTTGTCTCTGAAAGGACGCTCTCAATTCCATCTACTGACCAGTATAGGATCGCGGAATTGGAGTTTGCAATTCCCGAAATGCGCACATCACCGGCTGTAGAACCTTCCACATATGAGCTCGGATTGGAATAGAGCAGTGTCTTTGAACTGTCTGTAGCGCTAGACCCGATATTCCGCAATGCAACAACCGAGAATACATACGATGTCCCCGACGTCGCATCGAGAGTGTAAGTTGTCAGATTGGTGTCCTCAAGGAAATGAAACCCTCTTTCAAGCAGTGTCCCATAGCTTTCACTCACAGTGGATGAAGAGCTCTCAGCTCCATAGTTCACGCTTTCAATTCCCCATACCTGATAGCTGGTGGCATTTTCAACATCCGCCCACGAAAGAGTGATCGTATCATCATATCCGTTTGTCGCATTCACACTCTCAGGAGCGCTTGGCGTCATATAGGCTTCATACTGATCTGTCGGATCCAGAGGTGGAGCAGTAGGACATGAAATTAGCAGGAGGGATATCGTCAGGATGGATAATATCCTTTTTATCATCTATTCAATTGTGGCTTTTTTAAGTCACTCCCCTTTGTGTTTCTATACAAATTTCACCCGAATTGTATAGTAAGTCGGGATAAGCATCAAGTATCCCGACTTGTCAAGGAAAAATTCACCTTTTTCAGATGCATTCTACAACTCTTCTTTTGCGGCCAGAAGCTGGAAGAGAAGTATTCTGATTTCTCTTTTTCAGAATCTGTAACCCAGTTTCATCCCGACTGCACCCCTGTCAAGACGGGTGGATATTTCTGCATAGAGCTCGCGCCATGAGACGGCAAATGCAATTGCCCTGTACTCGTACTTCGCAATCAGAGAAAGGTCAGAATCAAGATCATACTTGAATCTGAGTTTCAGGATCGAGAAATAGTCAAATGAATATGATGTTGTTGCATGCCATATCACTTGATTTACGATGTCACTCAGCTCTATGTTCACATGGTATCTGTCCCTCTCCCAGAGGACTGAGAGAGCCACGTCGGGTGCCAGGAAATAGAACGTGTCATCCCTGTGCATCTGAGGGGAAGTGAGCAGTTCTGACGGGATCAGATAGAAGAATGTCTGGAAAGTTGGCACGTCCCTCAGGTCAAGGGTGAAAGACCATTCAGGACTCTGCCGATAGAGAAATCCAAGGTTGAGTCCGAGGCCGAAGCCGAAATTCAGGTTGTTGTTTGCGATAAGGTCTATGAATGAATCACTGAGTCTCGCGCTAAGCAATTCCCCGTTCGTGAATTCGGTCTCGAATCTCAGCTGAGGCTGGAACGCGAAGCCAAAAGCGAATTTCTCAGATCCAATGTGGAATGCATAACCTAGATTCGACCTTGCATCTATTGAAATCCGGTTCCTGAATGAAGAGAGCAGTGAATCCGAGTTGTTGTAATTGAAGTTCACCTGATAGTCCCATCCGAAACCATTCTTTACTTCTCCTCCGTAGAGGCTGAGCCCCATATCGAGTCTTCCTCCGAGGATTGATGATGGATTCTGATAGGCACTGATCAGATCAAGTGAATTCGCAACTGCCCAGGCTCTCCGGCTATCGCCATATTCATCTGAAAGGAACTCTGATGAGAAGTAATCGTCTACTGCAGCCATGAAAGTTGGACTCGTCACGTCGCTAGGGAAGTTCGCCGAAAGGGATGAGAAGACACCGATGAGGGCAATGTTGTTCTCCCAGAAGGAAAGATCCTGACTTTTGAGGAAAGAAGCAAGAGCAAGTGCGCTTTCTTCAAGTGTACCTGTCGGGTTTGAGAAGAACCTCAGCGTGTCGATATCGCTATCAAGATCCAGCATGAATGCAAATGGAGTCTTCTCTTCAATCTCGACGAGACGGGCAGGGGAGTCAAAATATCGGTCATCTGCGCTGTCGTATGTTAGTGCGATATCTGCAGAGAGTGTCGTGACTGCAATTATCAGTATAAGGAATATTATGAGTAGTCTCTTCATCATCTCATCTCCAGATAGAATGTGTATTCTCCATCGACAGCAGTCCCAGGATCAGGGTTCTTTCTAAGAGCGTTGTTTGCAATGCCTTGTGCAATCCCACCAAAAAGACCGCCGTTGTTTCCAGTTATCTTGTTGAAGAATTTCAGTTTTGTCTCTCCATCTTCTTCTATGAATTCAAATTCTGTAGTTGTTGTCAGGGTGACACCAAGTGCAGTCGAGTCCGCAGTTGCGGTCACCTTGTCTCCGCTTATGCTTGCCGTAATGTTATTGAACGTATCTGGCTTGCTTGTTGAGGAGTTCCATTTCAAGTTGTTCCATACATAAGCTCTAAGGTAGTTCGGATTTCCAGCATTTTTCATTGCTCCGGCCTCATCGGAAGGGTATGTGACAGAATCAGGGAGTGACTCGTTATCTTCCATCAGAGGTGAGATCCTGAGGCCGACAGTGTCCGCATACTCCTTGCAGAGATTGTCATCCTGATGTGTCAGTACATAATACTTGAACGAGGACTCAGCAGGCGCTTCCACAACTTCGACCACAAAATTCGACTGGTAGTTGTCATCTGTTTTCTCTGTCTCATTTGTCCAGGAGTAAAACCCTTTGAATGTCGTGGTTGTTTCAGTGGCCGTATCAGATGCGACTGTTTTCCCGGCTTTCTTTGCCAGAATAGTCACTTCATATTCAGTCAGGCTCTCAAGGCCGGATATTATGAAAGCATTGGCAGAACTGTCATAACTGATCTGTTCCTCATTCCCATTATCGAGGCTGTAGTAGAAGCTGTAGTCGGTATCTCTGAGATCTACGTTTATCCTGATGTGCTGCTGTGTCGCCTCTGTGCTCTCAATTTCAAGTCCTGTCGTATATGTGATTGGCAGGGAGGATGCAATGAGATTGCCATCCTGATTTAACGCAGAAAGTGACAGCGACATGGTCCTCAGGCTTCCGATACCATCAGGAAGGGCAAGTTCTCTCTGATTGCGGTAGGCCTCTCTTATGATTTCCTCATCCCCGTCATAGAGAACTATCTCTGATGTGCCAGAAGGTAGTTCTCCAGTTATTTTTATTATCCCGTCAGTCTCGCTTTCGATTGAAAAGTTAGATAGGGAAACTTCTCCCTCTGTCTGATGGGTAAGGTCGAGGGTCGTGTAGTATGCGCTTTCAATGATATATGTGTAGCTTTCGTCTTCTTCTGTCTCTGCTTCAAGCAGCAGGAGTTGTCCTCCGTTCTCGTCATAAAAGTATTTCCAGTCTCCAGCTTTTATGACATTCCCCTGACTGTTGTTTAAAGTAGCTTTGTACGCATATCCGTTTACTGCATTCACCCGGATGGCCAGCATACCCTTATCCTGTGTGATTGAAACAGAAGGATCACGTTCCGGCACTCCTTCTTCCAGGGTATATTCTGTGCCACTTGCTTCTGTCACTTCTACGAAACTGTCCATTGCGCTGTTCTTCGCAAAAAGATGGAAAGAGTAGGTGGAACCTGGGATGAGTGAATTGACAGATGCTGTGAAAACTCCGTCAGAAAAGTCCGAGGAATTGACAAGTACGTCATCGTGCGATGCGAGTTTCTCATCGCTTGCTCTCGTCTCGATCCTGTATTCCTCGGCCCGTGATATATATTCAAATGATACGTTGACCGATGTCGATCCTCTTTCTGTAATCTCCAATGCTGTTTTCTCGCTTTCATCTACAGGCAGTTTTGCCAGGCTCTCGTCGCTTACTTCACTGCATGAAAAGAGCGATACGAGAAGCATCATGAAAAGGAGAAAAGATCTAAGTTTATTTTTCATGGCGACCAGTATAGCAGAAAAACGAGAGATAGCGAACACTTTTATGCAAAAATGTTCGATAACTCGCTATATTGTGCAATTGTCTATATTTGTCTATTCTTAAAGCCAACCTCACGGAGGATTTAGTTCGATGGAAGGCGGAAAGATCAAGGTTGCTGTTATTGGCGCTACAGGCGCTGTGGGCCAGGTGTTCATGTGGATGCTTGGTAATCATCCGTGGTTTGAAATCACTTATGCTACTGCATCGGCATCCCGTATTGGACTCAAGTATGCCTCTACAGTCCACTGGGTCATGCCATTCGAGATGCCCGAGAGTATAAAGGACATCGAGATGAAGGAATTCAACTATGGGAAGATGAAGGAAGCGGGAGTAAAGATTGTATTCTCTGCTCTTCCTGCTGCCGTTGCATCCGAGGCAGAGCCTCAGCTCAGAGCAAATGGTTTCTATGTTTTCTCCAATGCTGCTGCGATGCGATATGACAAAGATGTACCTATCATGATTCCAGAGGCAAACAAGGAGCAGCTCTCCCTTATAAAGGAGCAGGGTTATCCGGAAACAGGGTTCATTGTCACAAATGCCAACTGTGTGACTACTGGTCTTGCTGTCGCTCTGGCACCTCTGAGGAAATTCGGAATCAAGAGCGTTATGATCAACAGCTATCAGTCGGTGTCGGGAGCAGGCTATCCTGGCCTTTCCTCCTTTGACATCACAGATAACTGTATTCCTTTCATCAAGGGAGAAGAGGAGAAGATTGAGAAGGAGTTGAAGAAGATCCTTTCGATCGATCCAGATGTGTATGCCTATACCGTCCGTGTGCCGGTGATGTTCGGTCATCTTGAGACAGTATGGCTTGAGTTCGAAAAGAACGTAGAGACAGAGGATGTCATCAGAGCATGGGATGAGTTTTCTCTTGGAGAAGATCTCCCTTCAAGTGCGAAGCATCCGATCTCTTATTCTCCTGAAAATACATTCCCTCAGCCGAAATATGCTTTCTGGGGAGAACCTAAGGGAATGGTTGTATATACGGGAAGGATAAAGAAGAAGAACGACAAGATCGGCTTCTGCCTTTTGGTGAACAATATCGTCAAAGGTGCAGCTGGCGGTTCGATAGAGAACGCAGAAACCTTTGTAAAAGAATACGGACTTGTCTGAAATATTGTGACTGTAAAATCCCAGAGAGATCTGTGACTTTTTACAGTCACAGCAGTCTGTCAACTTCTGATATTCATTTTTCTTTCAGGACTGTAGAGCTTTTACAGCATTTCGCTGCCGAGCTCTCGTTTTCGTCTAATCACAAATTGAGGCTGTCCTTATTCAGAAGGAAGTCATAAATACTCATGGACAAAATCCCGCTCTCATTATAAAGGGGAGCTGGGGCATCCTTTGTGATAATTATTTTCTTGAAACCATCTCTGGAAAGGAGGAGCGGCTTCTCTTCCTGCTCTCTCTTCGCATTGTCTGGGATGGCAAAGGCTGACTGTATGTAATACCGTTTCGATCCCATATTGCATACAAAATCAATCTCACTCTGCTTGCGGATTTTCTTTCCATCCCGTGTGACTTCGTTGATAGTGACGACACCCACATCGACATCAAAACCCCTCAGCCTGAGTTCATTGAATATGATGTTTTCCATGGTATGTGTTTCCTCAATCTGCCTGAAATTCAGCCTGGCATTCCTCAGTCCCATGTCAGAAAAGTAATACTTCAGTGGAGTACCTATGTATTTTCTTCCTCTGACATCATAGCGTTTGGCTTCTTCAATCAGGAATGAATCACAGAGAGAATCTAGATATTTCTTGATGGTACTCTTGTTTATCGTCTTGTTCTTAATGCTTTTAAAAGTCTGTGACAGCTTATTTGGATTTGTAAGTGAACCAACAGCCGATGATACGATATCAAGAAGTTCCTCAAGTTCTTCCCGGTTCCTGATTCTGTTCCTGCCGAGGATATCGGTGATGTAGACTTCATTGAATAATGATTTTAGAAAAGCTGACTTCTGCTCATGTGTCTTCTGATTCAGAACGAGAGGTATCCCTCCATAAATCATATACTCATTCCAGCCATCACGCTTGTCGCCATCATAGACACTCATGAACTCCGAGAATGATAGGGGATACATATGTACCTCGTCCCCGCGTCCCCTGAATTCTGTGATGATATCCTTTGAAAGGAATTTCGCATTGCTGCCTGTCACATATATATCTGTGTTTGGCAAGCGTGTCAGGCTGTTGAGTATGGCCTCAAAATCTCCCAGCAACTGGATCTCGTCAAGCAGGATGAAATATAGGCCAGAGTCCGAAATCCTCTCTTTCATGTATTGATAGAAAATATCAGGCTCTCTGTATTTCTTGTTCTCATATGAGTCAAAGGCCATTTCTATTATGTGGGAACTGTCAACACCGTTTTCCAGAAGATGCTCTTTGAAGAGATTGAACAGCAGATATGATTTTCCACATCTGCGGATTCCTGTAATGACCTTTATCAGTCCGTTCTTCTTCTTTGATATGAGTTTATCAAGGTATGAGTCTCTTCTTATAATCATTTATGTCTCCATAATAGACAAAACTGCGGGTTTAAACCTATTTGTCTTTTAGAATAACATGTGTTGAATGATCTAATAAGATATTTGTGCGTATTTCTGCATTTTTTGTCTGTTGTATTCTCGATGGGGACTGCCATACTGCAAAGAATACTTCATTGCTATAATTTTTGAGAAAGCATCAGGAACATGCTTAGAATTGCCTATTCTCCCTGTTGTCTGAAAAACCCGTAAATGAAGGTAAGCGTCAAACTTCGAAGTATTTTATAGAAAAGCCCACATTGTGCTCATGGCGTGTATTGCAAAACTTGCAAAGATCAGCGCTATGAGCATGAAAGTGCTGTTGAATACAATGCCTAGCACACCAAGAATGAATCCAGCCGAACTGCCACCTTCTTTCTTGACGTTATTTCCTTTCACCGTTGCAATTATGCCAAGGACAAGTCCGACTATTGTCAGAAAGCCAGTTACTGCACACACTAGTGAAATAATGCCTAGAATGATGCCAACGCTCTCATCTGGTTTTTTCTCGATATTCTGATCTTCCATGCTTCAAGGATATGCATAATGTGTCAAGAATTACCATACGTTGTGTGTGGATTTCTGAAATTTCATTTTTCCATGACTACAGTCATGCAGTCTTTTACTCTAGCTATGTACTCCTTTCCATTCTGGTACAGCTTGTATTCACTTTTTCCTTTGCAAGAAGCACAGGCAAGGCCCTTGCTGTCATGCCGGAAGCAAGAGCGGGATATGAAAAGAGGAGGTATATAGTCATAAGCTGGGGTAGGGGTAAATGGCCATGGCCTGATATAATCTTTTCTTTCAAGCCACAAGTAACCTCCGATGAGATTGTTCCCCAGTTCATCTTTCAATAGTCTTGCAGCTTCCCTGTTTGAAAGGTAGAGATAGATATCTGCAAAGTACTTGTATTTCCTGTGTCCCTTTGCCCATTCAAGCTCTGCAATATTGTTTAGCCCGATGATGACTTCTTCTTTTGACCGTTCTGCATATAGCTCCGCTTTCCTGAGGATTTCATCTTCTTCGAATAGAATAGGGGGTAGAATGATATAGCGCTTGTTTCCAATGACATTGCCTTCGAGATTCCATGGAAAGCCATCACTGTCAAGCAATCTGCGATCAGGCAGCAACTCTGTAGTGCGATCCTCCAAATCGGGCCTATATTTTTTGGCTTCTTTTGCAGGAATACCAGCAATGAAATCCCTTCGTATACGCTTTATATCCTTTCCCCGTACAAAGACATCTTCATAGCCACTCTTGTTCTCAATGCTCTTTACTTTCAGTGCAATGTCTTCGGGGCTTTCTGAGAGGATTTTCACTATTTCGTCCAGTCCCTTCTGACTTTTTCCTTCAAGAACCGTTATTGGATAGCTTTTTTCATAATTATCTGCAGAAAGCCTGATTACATCTTTTTCTAGAATTACCCTCACGTCCCTTCTTTCTTTCTCAAGTGGGATTTCCTCAGATAGCAATGGAGTGTTCATGCTCGAATCTGAGATTTTATATACAGTTTCTCCTTCTTCAAGAACTATTTCCCTAGGTGTGATCAGCAGCTCGTCCTTGATTGATGCGGAAAAAGGGATACCTTTGTTATTCCGGATGACCATCAGCCCGTCTCTGTTCTTGACTGGAATTAGAAATGTGCATCCATATGTGTTTCCCTTCTTCTTTCTGACTATTATGGCCTTTTTCCCGATATGCCCTGTGTACTTTTCGCAGATCAGGTTTTCATGATCGCTTTTGCAGTAGTTCCAGTATCCATCAGAATGTTCTCTAGAGAATGTGAACAGATGCCGTTCATCTGTCTCTTTTCCATCGAGGATTGACCTGTAATAGAGCGTTACGTATTTTGCGTACTCATACCCTTTCATACGGCCTTCGACTTTTGCACTGTTTATACCTATCTGGTCGAGTTCTTTTATCTTTTCTCCTATATCAAGGTCCTTCATGCTGAAAGGAAAGAATCGATTCTTCTCCTCATCCTCAAACCAAGTTCGGCATATCTGTGCGCATGCACCCCCGTTTGCGCTTCGCCCTGTCTTTATATAGCTTGCCATGCAGAGCCCGGAGAAGCCGTAACACATTGCGCCATGTATGAATACCTTCAAGTCTGCATCAGGGCACTCTGCTCTGATCTTCTTTATCTCTTCAAATGAAAGTTCTCTGGAAAGTACAGTTCGCTGGAAGCCAAGACATTCAAGTGTTCTGACTCCGCTAGATGTATGTACTGCCATCTGTGTCGACCCGTGCAGTGGAATTGAAGAAAAATCCTTTCTTACAATGCGGGCAATCCCGAGATCCTGCACTATCAGACCATCGATGTTGTATTTCTCGATCTCTGCAAGCAGGCTATAGGCTTTTTCAAGATTTTCGTCGTCGATGAGGGTATTGAATGTGATATATATCTTTTTACCGCATCTCTTCGAATAGTTTCTTATCTTCCGCAGATCTTCTATCGAGAAGTTCTCAGCGCCCTTTCGCGCAGAGAAATCTTTCAATCCGAAATAGACGCTGTCTGCTCCATTAGAGAGCTCTATCAGGGCACATTCCAGGTTGCCAGATGGCATTGCAAGTTCAATCATGGTGCAAATGATAGCACAACCACATGCTCTGTAGTATGTACTCCTTGCTACATAGTCATTTAGAGAGTCTTGCAAATACATATCCTTTTAAGTAAAATTCACTTTTGAGTGAATAACAGCATTAGTGCTGATACCAATAAGGAGAGTTCAGATGACAATCAACGATCTCAAGCATGCGAAACTTGTCAGCTGGGTAGAGGAAATCAAGGCCCTTTGCCAGCCAGATGAAGTTGTGGTCGCAGACGGTTCAGAATCCCAGTACAAGGAGCTTATTGACCTTTGTGTTAATTCTGGTCTTGCTATCAGGCTCAATCCAGAAAAGAAGCCAGGAAGCGTACTTTTCCGCTCTGATCCGTCAGACGTAGCACGTGTAGAGAAGAGGACATTCATTGCTTCTGAAAAGGAAGAGGATGCTGGTCCTACAAATAACTGGATTGATCCGGTTGAGCTTAAGAAGACTATGACAGCTCTTTACAAGGGTTGTATGAAGGGAAGGACAATGTATGTTATCCCGTTCTCCATGGGTCCTCTCGGATCCCCGATTTCCAAGATCGGTGTAGAGATCACAGATTCTGCATATGTTGTCTGCAACATGATGATCATGACACGTGTAGGTGTCAAGGTTCTCGACCTGCTCGGAACAGACGGCTATTTCGTTCCATGTCTCCATTCTGTAGGTAAGCCACTTGCAGAGGGTGAGTCCGACAATGGTCTCTGGCCATGCGCTCCGATGGAGCACAAGTACATCTCACAGTTCCCAGAGACAAGAGAGATCTGGTCCTATGGTTCTGGATACGGTGGAAACGCTCTCCTTGGAAAGAAGTGCCTTGCTCTGAGAATCGCATCTGTCCTCGCACGCGATGAGGGCTGGCTTGCAGAGCACATGCTTATCCTCAAGGTCACAAACCCAGAAGGAAAGAGCAAGTATGTTACAGGTGCATTCCCATCAGCATGTGGAAAGACAAACCTTGCTATGCTTATTCCTACTATCCCAGGCTGGAAGGTTGAGACCATCGGTGATGACATCGCATGGATGAAGCCAGGAAAGGATGGAAGGCTTTATGCAATCAACCCTGAGGCAGGCTTCTTTGGCGTTGCTCCAGGAACAAGCGAACAGAGCAACTATAACGCTCTGATGGCTGCAAGCAAGAACACAATCTTCACAAACGTTGCTCTCACAGAGGACAAGGACGTTTGGTGGGAAGGAATTGGCTATGATGCTCCTGGAAAGCTCATCGACTGGACAGGAAAGGAATGGATCCAGGACAAGGGCAACAAGGAACAGAAGCCAGCTGCACATCCAAATTCAAGGTTCACAGCACCTGCTTGCCAGTGCCCATGCATCGCTCCTGAATGGGAGGATCCACAGGGAGTTCCAATCTCAGCTATCCTCTTCGGTGGAAGAAGACCTAAGACAATCCCACTTGTGCATATGTCAAAGAACTGGAACCACGGTGTATTCCTTGGATCTATCGTAGGTTCTGAGGTTACAGCTGCAACACTCGATGTCAAGGCTGGAACAATCAGACGTGACCCATTTGCTATGCTTCCATTCTGTGGCTACAACATGGGAGACTATTTCCAGCACTGGATCGATGTAGGCGCAGCTGCTCCAGACCAGAGCGTCCTGCCAAAGATCTTCTACGTCAACTGGTTCAGGAAGGATGCAGAAGGTCACTTCCTCTGGCCGGGATACGGCGACAACAGCCGCGTACTCAAGTGGGTATTCGAGTGCTGCGATGGAACAGCAAAGACAGTCGAGACTCCGATCGGAATCATGCCTACTCTCGATGCTATTGATCGCCCTGAGGGTGTTACTGACGAGACAATGGCAGAGCTTCTCAAGGTCGATGTCGACGGATGGCTCAAGGAAGTTGAGGACATCAGGACAAATCATTATCCGAAGTTCGGTAAACACCTTCCTCACGAGCTCAGCGACATGCTCGATACTCTCGAGAGCGCACTCAAGAGCGCAAAGTGATCCTGATCAGGATATGATCGAATCCCCAGGCAATTGTCTGGGGATTTATATTTTCCATCAACTTTCCCTGATGTACACTTTTTCCATGAGCCAGAGTGAACGTCTTTTCTACATTATTGATAAACTTATCTACAGGGGATATTTCACACTGAAGGAGATTACTGAGGAATATGAGGTATCTGGAAGGCAGGTATTCCGTGATATTGAGTACCTCAGGTCGAGATGTGTTGTCTCCTATTCTCCGCTGGATATTGTATATGACAAGGCAAGGCGTGGATATGTGATTTCCGAACACGACAAGGAAAGGCTTGTGAAATGGAGAGAAAACACACTTTATTCGCTTGCAAAAACAAAGGAGTATGGAATAGGAGATGAGTCGCTTCAGTTCTTGAAGAAAGACCTTGAGTACGTTACTGTGAAGTCCTATGCCGAGGAGCCATTTGAGAACAAGCTGTTCTTAAAGCTTTTAAATGCTGCCAGAACTCATAAGAGAATCAGGATTATTTATCCATCAGGGAAGGTGAAGATTCGAATTCTTGAACCATTGCGACTTGTGAACTATGCAGAGATATGGTATCTTGTCGCAAGCTCGCCGGAAAACAATTATGCAATTCTTACATTTAGCCTTTCCAGAATAGCTGAAGTTGATGTCCTTGATGATGATATAGTGTTTTCTGACAGGAAGAAGCTTGATTTGTTCTTGTCTTCGTACGGAATATATAATAACGATTCAGAGCCTGTAGTATATACAATAAAGTTCACATCGTGGGCTGCAAGGATTGTTTCCCGGCAAATCTGGCAGAAGGATCAAGTAGGAAAGATACTATCGGATGGGAGCTTCATCCTCTCTCTTCCTGCCGTAAGTGACGTTGAGCTTCTGTCAAGGGTACTTTTCTACGGCTCGGAGGCTGAACCTGTTTCTCCTCCTTCGTTCGTAGAGAAATATTGGGATAGCGTTAAGAGGATGGCAGAGAGAAAACGAGATGGAATATGAGCTTGTAACGGAGCATGATAGGGCGTTGGATATCATTTTATCATTTGAATCGAAAGATGCTATAGCTGTGGATTTTGAGGAAGAATGTAATCTTCACATGTATGGCGAGCACCTTTCTCTCATACAAGTTTTCGATGGAATATGTTTTTATGTCTTTGACGTACTTGCTCCTGGGATTGATAGAAAAATCTTGTCTGCGTTCTTTCATACAGGCGTGAAGAAACTCTGGTTCGATTACGGAAGCGATGGGGCAATCGTTTTCAAGAAATATCGGGAAAAGATAGAGAATGTACATGACATCAGATCCTATGCCATTGCTATTGGAGATATGCGGGGGTTGGATAAGATCAAGGAGGAGTACCTTGGAGTAAGGCAAGAGGGTAGTAAGAAGAAGTTCCAGCAGCTCAACTGGATGCGCCGTCCTCTTGATGAGAGTGCAATCAGGTATGCGCTTTCAGATGTCGAGTACCTTTTCGATCTTGAAAAAGTCCTTTGGGCTAAAGTCGTGGATATGAATGTCGAAAAGGATGCCACACACCGCCTTCTGGAAGCGCGAAAGGTCAAGAGAAGCGTTCCAGGGTGGATGAAGATAATAGATACAAAAAAACTTTCTCTTGAAGAGCGGACATATCTGAGGGCTTTTTTCAATGCTCGTGATATAGTTGCAAGTCGTTTTAACGTTCCGGCATCTTGGGTTCTTGGCAAGAAGGAACTCATCGCATTGTCACTTGCGAGACCTGAAGGGATTGATGATGCATGGAAAAGGGTAGAAAAAAATGTTGCCCCACGTTTTTCGGCATTTTTTAAATCATCACTTGAAAAGGCATATGAGAAAATGAAGTGAGAAAAATGTCATTTTTGAACATTGCCAGCTAAACGCTTTGCCATGATAATATTACCATAAGTATGAATTGAGGTAGATAATGGCAAAAAAAAATCTGATTTTACTGCTTATATTGTCTGTTGCTCTCCTCTTTGCGTTTTCATGCGAAATCCACACGCCGACACATGTAGTTCGTTTTATGGTCGATGGTGAACTATTTCGTGAAATGGAAGTACCTGAAGGGCGAACCGTGACTTCTCTTGGCATATATGTGGATAAAGAGGGAATTGCTCCAGAGTATTACTGGAGTTTGAATGAGGGTGGGAGTCCATACGAAGACCCTATCACAGAGGATGTGACTCTTTATCTTGTCTATGAATATGAGGAATATATAGTTCAATTCATAGATGAAAAGAATGATTATAAATCAGAGTGGATCTATGTGACTTATGGAGAACCCATTCCTTCTTCTGTAAAACCGAATGATCCGGTGAGCCCTGATGAAAACTATACGTTTGTATATTGGACTCTTGATCCCAACACTGGAGAAAAATTCAATTTTACAGAACCGATAACAAGAGACACTTTCCTATATGCTTTCTATGTAGGAGATTCTTGTACTGTCAATCTGTATTCCAATCCAGGGAAACTATATCAGACAATGGAAGTGGAGTTCGGGGAATTCCCAAATCTCCCAATATTATCTGATGATGAGAACAGCACATTCCAATACTGGAGCACAGCGCAGAATGGCAGAGAGTCTGTACCTTTCACTGGTGCAATGGAAAGAGACATAGATCTCTATGCGATATGGCAATTTGATGTAACGATACATGAAGGAGAGTTTACTTATACCAATCCGCTTTTCTCAGGTGAGATGATGACTACTCCTTTAGATCCGATAGACTCTGATAGAAAGTTCAGTCATTGGAGCAGTGTACCTGGTGGAGAGCCATTTGATTTCTCTATAAAGCACTATGCACCTTTTGATCTATATGCGGTCTACGAAGATCAATATACCGTTACCTTCATCAGCGAAGGAGAGATACTCCTGACTGATGTTTATAACAAAGGTGAGTTTATTTCTGAAATTCCTGAAGTCAAAGGGGATGAATTCAAGGAATTCCTGTATTGGTCGGAGATCGAGGATGGAGATATCTCAAGAAAGTTCGATTTCGAATCAACTGCAGTAGAGAAAGACATCGTACTCTATGCCGTTTGGAATCATGCTGCTACCATCACCGTTACTTATAACAATGATGGGGATATTGAAACCGAAGTATACGTTCAAGGCAGTTTGATTGATAAAAAATATGTCTCGAATGTTCCAGATAGTAATGGACGTACTTTCATGTACTGGAGAGAAAGCGGTAAAGACTATGGTGAATTCGATTTTAATTTCCGCGTAACTGAAGACATTACCCTTGTCGCCGTATACGGGTATTATGTAAATATATACTGGGAAGATCCCAATGATATCGCTCGTGTTGAATATTTCTTTGTCGAAGAAAATAAGACTTTGCCTACTCTCAGTTATCCAGAGACAACAGGTTATATGTTCAAGTATTTGAGTGAAGATTTCGATGGATCGACTGAATATGATCTTTCATCTCCCGTGACAAGTTCTCTCGATTTGTATGGCATCTGGGAGAAAAAAACGTATCGTGTAACATTCTATAATGTACTTCCTCCGATAGGACCCTTGTACGTGAAGTATGCAGAGCCTATCCCTGCGATTTCAAATCCTGAGGAGGATGGAAAAAGATTCAGCCATTGGGCGTTCGAGCAGAATGGAGAGAGTATTGGCAATATCAATGGGCATGTCATTTATGAAGACACAAGCATATATGCAGTCTGGGATGTTGATGTTACGTTCGTCGACGGAGAGGAAAAGACAGTAAAGACAATCAGGGAAGGAAGCTTAGTGGAAGCACCCACACCAAAAGGAGAAGGTTTTATCTGCTGGTCTAAAAGTGAAGTGACAGAAATACCATTTGACTTTAGTGCTGAAATTTATTCACATACTACACTCTATGCAGTATACGAAGAAAGTCAGACATGATCATGCGGGGATCAGTTCCCCGCATCACTTTTTTCTGCTGTATGGTGTATCTTCAAGGGGAAGAGAATATCTCTTTTTCCCGTCAAAATGGAAGTATGCGTTCCTTATGGCGGGGGCTGTTGGGATTGCTGCAAGCTCTCCGATTCCCTTTGCCCCATATGTTGATGGACCTTTTCCTTTTCCATGTACCATCTCCGCAATGATTTCTGGCATGTCCGTACTTCTGAGAAGGCCGAGGGTACCGAATTTGTCTATAGGATAGCCATCCTTTTCCCTGAAGTTCTCTGTGAGCGCAAAACCCATTCCTGTTGCAATTCCACCTTCCATCTGTCCAGAGATGGAGATTGGGTTTATCACAGTTCCAGCATCTGAAACGGCCACGATTTTCTCTATTCTTCCTTCATCGGAGAGAATTGCAAGCTGGGCAGAGTAGGAGTATGCAAGATGGCTGACGGGGTGCTCTTTATTTGATCCGAGAGGATCTGTCTTTGGCCCGAATTCTCCATAGAATTCCATTCCTTCAATCATAGATAGATCCTTTCCTTCAAGGTATGATCTGAGTTTCTCTGCTGCGATCCTCACAGCTTCTCCTGTGAAAGCTGTCTGTCTGCTCGCTGTCGATGTTCCTGAGTCAGGGGTGAAGAGAGTATCTGGCTCATCGACAACAAATAGGGATCTATCAAGCCCTGTTGCTGTAATTGCAACCTGTAGCGCCATTGTCTTCAGCCCTTGCCCCATGCATGCTGCGCTCGTACGGATATGGATCTTTCCATCCTCCGCCTTCAGCAGTGCCCTTCCTACATCGGGTACCCCCATTCCTATTCCTGCATTCTTGAATCCGATTGCAAGTCCTTTGTATTTTGCACTTCTGTAGTATTTCTCTATTTTTTTCAGGCATTCTTCAATAGCTGTGTCTTTTCCTGCTATCTGGCCGTTTGGAAGGGAGGCTCCTGGATGCACCACATTCATCATCCTGATGTCAAATGGATCAATTCCAAGTTCTTCTGCCGCTTCATCGATGATTGATTCGATTGCAAAACATGACTGTGTTACGCCAAATCCGCGGAAAGCGCCGTTTGGTATGTTGTTTGTGTACACAGCCCTTCCACGCACATATATCGACTGGAAATCATATGGGCCGCCTGCATGGGTGCATGCTCTCTGGAGTACAGGTCCTCCAAGCGATGCGTATGCTCCTGTGTCTGTGAGGATATCTTCCTTGAGCCCAAGGATTTTCCCTCCTTTGCTTAGGGCGAGGGAAATTTCCAATTCCATCGGATGCCTCTTTGGATGCACGAGCAGGCTTTCTGACCTTGAGAGGGAAACCTTCACTTTCCTTTTGAGAATGTAGGAGGCCAATGCTGCGTGATGCTGGACAGACATGTCTTCCTTCCCGCCGAAACCTCCTCCTACAGTCATTGATGTGACCCGTACTTTTTTTTCAGGAAGTTTCAGCATCCGCGCACATTCTCTTCTCTCGTCATATACGCTCTGTCCGGACGTAAAAAGGTGTACTCCATCACCATCTGGGATAGCTACTGCGCACTCTGGTTCCATGAACGCATGCTCGGTGACTGGGGTGGAGAAGTGCCTTGTGATTATCAGATCTGCATCGCTGAAGGCCTTGTCGACGTCTCCACGAGAGATTTTCTCTTCCCTGTAGAGATTGCTCTTTTCCCAGAAGTGGACGATGTTCTCATCTTTCAATGCCTCTTCTGCGGAAAACACTCCTTCAAGTTTTTCCGCATCAATCCTGACTTCCTTCTTCAACCTCTCCAGCTCTTCTTCGGAGTCTGCTGCAATGAGTATCAAAGCATCTCCGAGGTATGATGTCACATCCCCCTCTCCATAGAGGACAGGCCAGTCGGCAGTCAGATGTCCATGCATATTGAACGGGACATCCGCTTTCCTGATTATTCCGACAAGGTGTTCATCTCTCTCTATCCCGCTCGTGTCTATTTTCTTGATCAGGGCCTTGGGGTATGGACTTCTGATTGCAGAGACATACACGATATCATCAAAACGAAGGTCATCTGCATATAGTGCTCTTCCGAGAACCTTGTCCGTCGCATCGAGCCTTATGATATCGTCTCCGATCGCACCATCCTTTTTCTCTTCTTCCAGAGAACATTCGCCTCTCAATATTTTTGCTGCGAGCTCAATTCCCCTTGCTATCTTCTCATAGCCTGTGCACCTGCATAGATTTCCCCTGATCGCTTTCCTTATCTCTTCTTCACTTGGATTATTGTTCTCGTCAAGCAGGGCTTTTGCAGACATCACCATCCCAGGCGTGCAGAAACCGCATTGGACTGCTCCGGCCTTTCCGAAGGCATATGAGTAGATTTCCTTTTCTTTTTCCGTAAGTCCCTCAATGGTTATGACATTCTTTCCTTCCACCTTCGAGAGTGGAATTGTGCAGGATTTTCTGGCTTTCCCGTCTATTATTACGGTACAGGTGCCGCAGATACCTTCTGAGCACCCGTCCTTAGTTCCCATCAGGTGCATGTCATCCCTGAGGAAAGAGAGGAGTTTCTTCTCCTTGTCTGTTGTTATTTCTTTACCGTTAAGAGTAAATCGCATGGGCAAGGTCACCTCTCCTGAAACTAGTCATTTCATTAGATTTTCCTTGCCTGAGTTACTCTTGTCAACTCAAGGAGAAAGCGATGGAGTGAAATCAGGAGAAACGTATGGTAAGTTCCTTCCTGTCTGTCTTCAGCTGTTCGATCTCCACTCCAGATTCAGAGAGCATTTTCCGTGATGCTATGCTCTGCTCGGAGTCATGATATTTGTCAGAGAGATATATCACTTTCTTGATTCCTGTCTGGATGATTGCCTTTGCGCATTCGTTGCACGGGAAAAGTGCCACATACAGAGTGGCACCCTTGAGAGAGGGCAGGGGAGAGTTGAGAATCGCGTTCAGTTCGGCATGGCAGACATAAGGGTATTTCGTATTGAGCCAGTCGCCCTCTCGTTCCCAAGGAAGTTCATCATCAGAACAACCGATGGGGAAGCCATTGTAGCCTACACCGACAATCTTTTTCTCCTCATTTACGATACAGGCGCCAACCTGCGTGTTCGGATCCTTGCTCCTCATGCTGGAGAGGACTGCAATGCCCATGAAGTATTCATCCCATGATATGTAATCTGTACGTTTCATTTCAAACCTCATTGAAGAATTTCAAGATATCAACAGTGTACTCTTTTCCTACAGAATCATACATCAGCAAGTTGTGTCTTGAGTGATGATATCCATCTCCCATGTCAGGAGAGAGCACTTTTATTTTCCCGGATGATATTCCTTTTCTGATAATCTCCTGATTCTTGAAAGGAACTGTCCTGTCCCCTTTGTCATGTATGAGTATTGCCGGAGAATCCACTTTGCGGAGATTCTTTCTGATGGTCTTGAGATTATATATGAAAGATATACTCTGATGGATAAATGCTCCATCGTATCCAATCCAGTTTTCGTCCCCGTCGTGCGATTCCGGGCGTCCTGTTACTGCTTTTGCCCCTATGCTCTTGGTGAAAAGCCCCAGAAACCTTGCAATATAGAAGTGCCAGTCAGAGATTATCCCATCTCTGAGGAAGCTGTTGTACGTCACTGGAGCTGCAATGACCGCAATCCCGGATGGCCTGTAGTCCTCTGCGATCTTGAGTGTCATCGAGCCTCCCATTGAGACACCAATGACATATACTTCTTCGTACTTTCTTTCGAGTTCTTCATACTTTCTTGCTATGAAGGCATACCACTCTGTGAAGTTGGTCTCTGTGAATTTCTCCATATCAGATGCGAAAGTGGGTATGAGAGGCGCAAAGACATCATAACCTTCTTCGGAGAACATTTTTGCTGAGTTCTCATATAGCACAGGGGATGCAGGGAACCCATGTAGGAAAAGCACTGCCTTTCTGTTCCCTTTTTCATATACGATTGAGTGTGCCTTCGGCGAGATGAGGTTACTCTCATCGCTCTCAAGCTCATTCTTTGCCTTTTCCGAATAGAATGGAAGGCTGTTGTTCCACCAGATGAATATTGCTATGGACAGAATGATTATAAGAATGATCACGGTAAGAAAAGTTTAGGCAAAAAGAAAGAGGGCCACAAGTATCTTGTAAGCCCTCTTCATGTTTGCTTTTGCTTCTATCAGATTGCAGCTGCAATTACATTCATCATGTCTGGTATTGTCGAGATCAGGACACCTGCTGCAACAGCAGATCCGATGACTCCGGACACGTTCGGTCCCATGGCGTGCATGAGAAGGAAGTTCTGCGGATCAGCTTCCTGTCCTACCTTGCTCGATACACGGGCAGCCATAGGAACAGCGGAAACTCCAGCTGATCCGATGAGCGGATTGATCGGGTGCTTTGGATCCACTGCGTTCATGATCTTTGCGAGAAGAACGCCGCCTGCAGTTCCGATTCCGAATGCGACCATTCCAAGGAGAAGGATGCCGATCGTCTCAAGTGAGAGGAAGCTCGATGCAGCCATCTTTGAACCTACAGAGAGGCCAAGGAAGATCGTTACGATGTTCATCAATGCGTTCTGCATAGTATCGGAGAGCCTGTTTATGACTCCACATTCACGTGCGAGGTTACCGAACATGAGTGCTCCGATGAGCGGACATGCAGAAGGAAGAAGTATTGCACAGAGTGTCAGTACCATTACAGGGAAGATGATCTTCTCGAGCTTTGATACTGGTCTGAGCTGCTCCATCTTGATCTTTCTCTCTTTCTCAGTGGTGAGAAGCTTCATGATCGGTGGCTGGATGATAGGAACGAGAGCCATATAGGAGTAAGCCGCAACAGCAATTGACCCGAGGTAATCTGGGGCCAGCCTGCTGGTCACGTAAATGGCTGTAGGTCCGTCTGCTCCTCCGATGATTCCGATACTGCCTGCAACTGCCAGGTCGAAGTTGATTCCTGGAATGAATGACAGTACGAGAGCGCCGATCAGTGCTGTGAAGATACCAAGCTGTGCTGCTGCTCCGAGAAGGAGTGTCTTCGGATTCGCGATAAGCGGTCCGAAGTCTGTCATTGCTCCAACACCCATGAAGATGAGGACAGGGAACAAGCCGAGATCAATTCCTGTAAAGAGAACTTTGATGAATCCCGGTGCATTGTTCGATGGATCAACTCCTGCAATATATGCCAGAGGGATGTTCGAAAGAATACATCCCATTCCGATTGGAATGAGGAGGAGTGGCTCGAATCCTTTCTTGATTGCCAGATAGAGTAGTACGAACCCTACGAGGATCATGAAAAGGTTTCCGATGCTTCCATCCTCTGCAATACCCGCGAATCCTGCGATTCCGGTTGTCATTGCCAGGTTGCGAAAACCTTCTATAATTGCGTTCATTTTTCAGTTTTCTCCTATCAGCCGATGACCATCAGCAAATCGCCAGCCTGAAGCTGATCGCCCTGATTTACGGAGATTTCCTTGATCTCTCCATCGCAAGGAGCGTAGATCTCGTTCTCCATCTTCATAGCTTCCATGACCATCAGAAGGTCATTCTTCTTTACCTTGTCACCGACTTTGACTGCAAAGCGGAGTACGAGTCCCGGCATTGGTGCTGTGACTTCTGCGCCCTCTGCTGGTGCCTTATCCTCGCTGGCCTCTGCTACTGGAGCTGCTGCCTCTTCGACAACCTCTTCCTCGACCTCAACAGCCTCTCCGGATGAGGAAATTGTCATGAGGAGATCTCCTGCCTGGAGCTGATCGCCCTGGCCAACTGAGATGCTTGCCACCACGCCATCGCAAGGAGCGTAGATCTCATTCTCCATCTTCATAGCTTCCATGACCATCAGGAGGTCATTCTTCTTTACCTCAGCGCCTTCCTTGACTGCGAAGCGGAGTACGAGTCCCGGCATTGGTGCTGTAACTTCTGTTGCCTCTGCACCGGCAGCCTTCTTTACTACCTTCTTTACAGTCTTTGCTGCTGGAGCCTTGATTCCATCAACGATTGAAAGAGGATACTTCGTGCCGTTGACAACAGCGCTGTCCTTCTCGAGCTTGACGCCATAGCTGACACCGTTGACAGTTACTGTGTACTCGCCGTTTCCGCTCTTCTTTTTCTCTTCCTTCTTCTCTTCGCTGATCTTTCTTACGCCATTCACATGTGCCTCTCCTGTGAGGTAGAGGATACCCTTCTCCTTACATGCAGCAGCGATGAATACGTTCTCGTCTGTGATCGGAAGACCTGCGTCCTTGAGCATCTTCTCTGCAGCAGCGCGTCCCTTGTTAGGATCCTTGTCATTGATATCGACACACTTCTCTGTTGTCGGCTCGAGGTGGAGCTGCTCGCTTGCAAGCTTGACAACTTCCGGATCTGGAGCGACTGGTGTCTTTCCGAAGTAGCCAAGAACCATCTTTCCATAACCCTCTGCGAACTTCTTCCATGGTCCGAACATGACATTGTTGAATGCCTGCTGGAAATAGAACTGGGAAACAGGTGTTACGCTTGTTCCAAAACCGCCCTTTGCAACAGTCTCGCCCATAGCCTCTACGATGAGAGGATACTTGTCCATCAGGCCGTTGTCCCTGAGCATCTGTGTGTTTGCTGTAAGAGCTCCACCCGGAAGTGGGAAGAATGGGATGTTCGGGTTGACCATTGTTGCCTCTGGTGGGAGGAAGTAGTCCTTCATGCAATCTTCGAAGACTCTTTCTGCTTCCTGTACCTTTGCGATATCAACATCGAGTGTGTAGTCAGTTCCTCTGAGTGCATGCCACATTGTGATCACGTCTGGCTGGCATGTTCCACCTGAGCATGGGGCAAGAGAGAGGTCAACCTGTGTAGCACCGGCCTCAATAGCGCTCATGTACTGGTAGATTGATACTCCAGCTGTCTCGTGCGAATGGAATGTGATGTTCATGTTCGGTCCGAGAAGCTTCCTTGCCCTCTTGATCGTCTCATAGACGTTGTGAGGTGTGCTTGTGCCTGATGCATCCTTGAAACATACAGAATCGTAAGGAATTCCTGCATCGAGGATCTGGCGGAGTATCTTCTCGTAGAAATCAGGATCGTGTGCGCCTACAACACCTTCTGGAAGGCTCATCATTGTTACTGTGACTTCATGGCGAAGACCTGCATCATGGATGGCCTTTCCGGAATCAATGAGGTTGTTGACATCATTGAGTGCGTCAAAGTTCCTGATTGTTGTCATGCCGTGCTTCTTGAAAAGCTTTGCATGGAGGGCAATCATGTCCCTTGGCTGGGAGTCAAGACCTACAACGTTGACTCCTCTTGCGAGAGTCTGGAGGTTTGCATCTGGTCCTGCAACTCTCCTGAACTCATCCATCATTTCGAATGCATCTTCGTTTGTGTAGAAGTAAAGTGCCTGGAAACGTGCACCGCCACCTGCTTCAAAATGCTTGATTCCTGCTTCGCGTGCGGCTGCTACTGCAGGCATGAAATCCTTTGTGAATACTCGTGCTCCGTAAACGGACTGGAATCCATCACGGAAAGCAGTACACATAAAGTTAATTTTCTTCTTGCTCATTTTTTTCTCCGTCCTTAGTTCTCTTTGTCATATGCCGCCGCGATAGCCGCTGCTACTGCTGCATCATCACTCTTCTTTACAGTTGCCTTTGGTGCTGTCTGATTGCTTCTGGTGGTAGCTGTCGGCGTATTTGGTTGCATCTTCATACAGATCTTGCTCATAAGCTTGGTAGCGTAGATGAGTATGACCAGAAATATGAATACAGTTCCCATGCCGAGAATAAGAAGGATACCACCATCCTGAAGCTGCGCAACAAGCGTCTCTTTAGGCAGGTTGGTTAACAATGTCGCCATTCTTTTTCTCCTATTTTTAAAATAAAGTCATTCAAGGCTGAATTGTAATTCAATGTACATTCTTTAGCAATTACCCTTAGAGGGCGAAAAAATACTATCTCCTTATGATGGTGTAAATTTTCATTTCCCATTTTTCATCTTTTCCCTTTCCTATCATCCGCTTTAGGGGTAAATTAACTAGGATTAGTTTCAAAGGAGTGAAATATGGCTGATGAAGTCAGAGACGAATATGAGGAAGTGAACAAGAAAATCCGTGCAAGGATGGACAAGATCGGTCGCAAGATCATGATAATGAGTGGAAAGGGTGGAGTCGGCAAGACCACTGTCACTGTCAATCTTGCATACGAGCTGGCCAAGATGGGATGCAAAGTAGGCGTATTGGATACCGACCTCCATGGCCCGAATGTAGCCAAGATGTTCGGCGTTGAAGATAAGAGCCTCAGTTCCAGAGATGGTGTGACAATCCTTCCTGTGAAAGTGAGGGAGAATCTTGTGGTGATGTCCCTGTCGTTTGCCCTTGAAGATCCAGATGCGCCTGTCATCTGGCGCGGATCTCTGAAGATGAGTGCGATCAGGCAGTTCCTTTCTGATGTGGAGTGGGGCGAACTTGATTACCTTCTCATAGATACACCTCCCGGAACTGGTGATGAGCAGCTGACTGTCTGTCAGGCAATTCCAGAGCTTACCGGTACGATCATTGTCACTACACCACAGCCTGTGGCAATTCTTGATGCACGTAAGAGTGTGAACTTCTCACGAAAGATGGGGGTCGCGATCATCGGTGTCATCGAGAACATGAGCTATCTTCGTTGTCCTGGCTGCGGGGAGGAGATACCAATCTTCGGAAAAGGCGGGGGAAGGAAGATGTGCTCTGAGATGCATGTTCCCCTTCTTGGTGAAGTTCCGATGGAGATCGACTTGAGAAGTGCGGAGGATGAAGGAAAGGACTGGATGGACGAGGGAATCTCGCATCCGTCTGCCGAGGCTTTGAAGGCCATTGCAAATGAGATAAACAATGGGACGGCATGCTCTACGAGCAGGGATACATCGTTCCTGGGTACCCCGTCATGTTCACCCAGCGCATGTGCCAGCTGCACATCCAACTGTCCATCGAGGAAGAAGTGAAGGATCTTTCAGAAATATTCAACAAGAACTATGTAGCAAAACCGTGGAAGGAGAAGGGGAGAAAGGAGATCATCAGGACTCCTATTTTCTCCCTTGAGTCTGTAGAACGGGAGAGTGAAGGGGGAAAAAAGGGGACTTTTGTCAGACTAGATTCCCCTGACTGGGTATTGGTCCTTCCGATTTTCCGATCTCGAGAGGGGCAGTTGAAATTTGTCCTCGAAAGGCAGTTCAGGCATGGAAGCGGCAAGATGGCGATCGAATTTCCCGGAGGCATAGTGGAAGACGGGGAGAAGAGCGAGGATGCTGCCAGAAGGGAACTGATGGAGGAAACCGGCCTTTCCTGTTCTCTCCTGCACCTTGGCACTGTCTCTCCCAATGCCGCCTTCATGTCGAATAAGCAGAGTTTTTACCTTGCATATGACCTCAAGCCTGAGAGAAGACAGGATCTCGATGAGAATGAGGAGATTGATCTCCTCACTCTCGATGTGGATGAGACTATCGCATCAATGGGAGAGGAGGAATATGGCAACGGGATAATGATGATGGCCCTTGGGTACTTCCTCCGCTGGAGGGAGAAGAATCAGGCTTTCATTCAAGCGCTGTGACTATATAGTTGTTCAGGCTCTCCTTCTCGTACATCAGACGGTAAAGAGCCTGGACAAGTGGGAATTCATCCTCTTTTCCCTGTTCCCTTGTCATTTCTCCTATAAGCTTTATTGTGCGTCTTCCTTCGATGACCGTTGATCCGCTGTTCATGTCATCGTAGGCAAAACCTTTTCCGATCAGCATTCCGAATGTCCTGTTCCTCGAAAGGTCATTGAGGCTTGTGAGCCCAAGATCACCTATTCCGGAGTAACGGAAAATAGTCTCCTCATCGCAACCGAAGAGCTTTAAAAGCTTCCTCATCTCATTTACAGCCTTTGTGTATACGAGGAAGTCGACATTCGGACTATTGTATCTTCCGGAGACCAGACCTATGGCAATTGCGTACATGTTCTTGAGAATGCTCAGAAGCTCCACCGCCCTGACATCACTCGAGTAATCGAGGGAAAAGCCTGTCTGCGGAATTATTTCATTCTTGAAATATTCGTAATCCTCTTTCTTGCCTCCGAAGGTGAATGACGTGGGATATCCGTTAAGCGTCTCGATTGCAAAAGAAGGACCTTTGAGGCTTGCTGTACGTTCAAATGGTATCTTCTCTGTGATGAATGCGCCATCATCACTCATTCCCTTTGCAAGGTTCACGATCAGGGGATTGCCGTTTGTGTTATTCCTCACTTCCTTGCTGAATGGGACTATCGCCTTTGAGGGGATTACTAGCATCACGACATCTGCCCGTTCAAATACATCGTAGCTTGATGAAGCTCTCAGTTTTATGTTCAGATACCTTGTCGGAAAATATTTCTGATTCCTGTTGTTCCTGTTTATGTCTTCAGCTACATCCTTTTCGATCGTATGCAGAACTACGTCGTTCTTGTCGTTCCATGTTAGACGTTCTGCGACAGAGGTACCGAATGTACCTGCTCCTGCGACAACTATTCTATTCAACTCTGCTTCTCCTTTGACATTGCTTCGATGACTGAACCTTTCGCTCCGTACTCTATTCCTGTATGGAGGAGTTCGCCTGTTATGAGGATGACCGGATACTTCCCGTCAAGCGATCTGAGTATGTATTCCTTGTCTTTTGGAAGATCTTTGTCTCTCAGAAGTCCTTCCTCTTGATTTAGGAGGAGGGCATAACTTCCGTTTTCGTTCATTATGTGTAAAGTACTACCGCTTTTTCCTGTCTTTCCATCAGAGAGCATCTTCCTCCTCTCTTTTGTGAACGACGTGAACTCATTCACATTGTTTTCCTCGTCATGCGAGAGGGAAATGATATTCCCTGTATAGATCGGTGTGAATGTAAGCAATATCTTGTCGTTCCCTTTCACGCGCCTGGAGATCTTTTCCGGAAAGTAATATTGATCGGATTCTGGATTTGTCTCTTCAAGCACAGATGCATATAGCGATAGGGAAGGGTCGTCCGATTCCATTGAAATATACAGGTTTGGGTATGTATTCCTTATCCTTTCAAGGAGGAGATATATTCCCCTCTGCAGATCGAGAAGGAGGTTGGCTTCACTTTGTATGTGTGGAAGGCTGTTTGGAATTGTAAGCTTCAGGTAGTCCAGCTTCCCGATTTCGATCAGCGATGAGATGGAAATGAAGAGCTCTTCCCTTACTTCGTTTTTCCTCAGATCCAGGATGAGATTATCATCACATTCTTCACCGAGTAGGTTCTTTCCCTTCATGCTGCAATAGAGGCTTCTCCTATTTACCGTGATGAGATCTACCCAGAGGCCGAATAGAAGTGATGATAGATGTATCTCTTCTCCTAGTGCCTTGAGCCCGGAAGGGAACTTCATCGTGTCGATCTTCCAGTCTCCAAGTCCCTCGTCCTTGCTCTTTCTAGAAGAGAACCATCCCTCGTCGATCAGTATTCCCTCAAAGCCCATGGCCTTTCCGTGTTCTGCCATCTTCCTGATTTTCCTCTCATCTATCGAGAGGCCGAAACTTTCCCTTGTGGAAATCATGAGAGGCCGGAACATGTTCTTCCCGTTTCCTTTCTCTGCTGTTCTCAATGCCTGACGTACAGTATCAGTTGCTTTCTCCTCACTCTCGCCGAAGAAGAGCATGAGTTCTGGAGTAATGAAGCTTTCACCTGCATCAAGGGTTAAAGGATAGTATGCACTAGACTGCGAGAGGAATACCTCTCCATCTTTTATCCTTACTTTCTTTGCTCCGAATGAAAGGAGGAATGCCTTGACGTATTTTTCCCTGGAGCAAGCTGTTATATAGCTGAGGGACGAAGAGAATGGTGCGCCATCTTCAAGTACGAGGTTCTGGATTTCTCCAATTTCCCAGTTGCGTCCTCCCGCGTTGATGAATGTGTCACTTTGTATTGGAAACGGAGAGATATCTGAGATGTCTATCTTCCGCTTGCCTCTGTTCCTTATCCTGATCTTGACTGAGAACGCGTCATAGTCCAGATAGCTGGTGATAGCCATCGCAAGTTCTATCTCCCCCGCGTCTTCCAGAGCTGTTATCTCAAGAGTCTCGCCCTTCAGCTGTAGGAACGGGAAATATGATTTTTCATAATTTATCAGGCCATTTAGCTTCTTTTTGTCTGTCACATGGAAAGAGAGACCCGACTTCGGATTTGTCTCTATCAGGTTTGAGAAAAGCTCTCTCCTCTGAGGCATGAGGGCATCGATGTATTTTTCTCCGTCTTTCCCGAGATCAGGGCCTGAATAGAGCAAAAACAGCCGTTTTTTCTCATCTTCACAGAGCATTATGCTCGTTTTCCCGTTCAAGAGATGAAGTGTGCCTTTCTTTCCAAGTATGATCATCCAGACCCTCTATTTCTGTTATACTCAAATATAGCGTACTAGTGAGGATTTTGCCATGGATATTCGAAGACTCCCTCTCTGGGAGGGTAGGAATGCGACCATAATGAGCAACGGTGAGAGCTATGCCGTAATCGAGGATCAGGGAGAAGTCTTGATCGAACTATCCAATCTGATAAAGACCGGAGCGAGAGTGAATCCGCTTGCTCTCCCGTATTTCAGGGGGACTGGCAGCGGAGTCCTTTCCGATCCGAATGGCACATGGTATTCGATGAAGGAGACTCTTTATCAGGCGGGAGGGGCATACTTCACTTTTCCTTATCCGTCGGAAGAGAGGATAACGAGCAACAATACCTACTGGATGGTCAGACGTTACGGGACAGAGGAGGCCTATGGAGGTGTCTGGCGCCTGAGCACTATGAAAAGCAGGGAGGAGGGCAATAGGTATGAGCTTACGAAGCTCGATTACCTCTCTCCTGACAATCCGTTCCTCTATACTCTTGTGAATATCAGGAACAATGGAGATGATGTGCTTGAAGGCAGTCCTGCATTCAATGCGATGCTCGGCTCTCCGTTCTTTGAGACAGGTGTCTTCATGAATACGAATGGGAGACATTTCACGTGTTATCAGCGCGGGGTGAGGGAGCTGGCTGAAAACAGATTGAAGCCTAATCTTGTATTTGAAGATCTCAGAAAAGCACCCCTTCTTTCTGGTGGCGTGACCGATGCCTCTCTCGTTCCTATTCCCACAGGCAGCTACGATTACATCCTCGGTAAAGTTCCATCAAAGGACAAGACTGGCTGGATAACGGTCACTAATCCGAATATGATGTCGGTTCTTCTGGCATTCACTCCTGTACTGGATGATGAGAGTGTATTCAATCTGGAGAACGTGAGCATCACAGAGAATTATCTTGGCAGGATTGATGCGCCATGGGCCCTTTTTGATGGTGGGACAAGTCAGGTCTCTTCCCTCTCTGTCGGCTTTAATTCCGGCCCAAAAGGAACACGGAATATGGCACTCATTCCAGGCGAAGAGAAAAAGATAATGTACGCGCTGGGGTTCTTCAATTATGATAACCCGAGGATATCTTTGGGTTTTTATTCTGGCGAATGCCATTCCGATTCATTTACTTTCAAGCGGACAAAGAGCGCTATGCATATAAAGGCAGACACGTCTTTTGCCCGCATCAGGAAGCTCTATACTGACTTAATCCCACGGCCAGAGGAAGGAGAGTGAGAATTTCCTGGTAAGTTCTGAAATCTGTTTCTGGAGCTCTGCTGGAATAGGGCAGCCTGTCTCTTTCCTGATCTGCCAATTGGTCCATTCAAGTTCTCCTGCGGTCCAGATTCTTTCCTCTCCCGGTGCTTTCTTGCTATTCCTGAGTTCTCTGAGTATTTCTCCTGCAATGTGCCTGAATGTATCTTCTCCCATGAAGAAATCAGGGTTTATTGCGATGAAGAAGTGTCCTAGATGATATGGCCTGTTATTTCCGTTCTCATCTTTTCCATTGAGATCTTTCAGGAAAGAACCTTTCTGGAGTGCGGAAGACAGGATTTCGACGACAGTTGCAAAACCATAGCCTTTGTATCCTGCACCATCTGTCCCGATTCCTCCAAGGGGAGCCAGAGCGGCCTTTCCCTTAGTCAGATCGTCCAGTATTGTCTCTGTATCAGTCCTCGTCGTTCCTTCCTCGTCTATTACCCAGCCTGGAGGAACGTCCTTTCCTTCGCGCGCATACACCTCAATCTTTCCTCTCTGACTCACGCTTGTAGCGGCATCGAATACGAAAGGGAATTCCTCATCGGTAGGACAGCCGAATGTAAGGGGATTCGTTCCGAGCATGTTCTCAACTCCGAAAGTAGGCGCAATGGATGGACGTGCGTTTGTTCCAGTGATGCCGAGAAGACCTTCCCTTGTTGCCATCGTGACATAGTAGCCTGCAATTCCATAGTGTGAACTATTTCTTACCGCAGTCATGCCAATGCCATATTTCCGGGCCTTGCTGATTGCAATCTCCATCCCCCTTTTCCCCGCGACGTGACCCATTCCATCATGGGCATCGAGCACAGTGACAGCACCTTCGTCCTTCAGTATCTCTATCTCTGTCTTCGGATTCAGTATTCCTTTCTCGATGCGGTCAAGATAAATTGGCTTCAGTCTTCCTATTCCGTGGCTATCTATCCCTCTCTTGTCAGATTCGATCAGGACATCGGAGACGATCTCTGCATCGATCTTGGAAAGGCCTTCTTTCATAAGGCATTCCTTCATGAATCTCTCAAGCTTGTCGAATGGAACGAATACATCGTCTTTGTATCTGTCCAGATATTCTCTTCTGTACTTTTCGTCCATTACTCACCTCCCGGACTCAGTGCCATCGATTGTAGCTGTCCCATTCTTCATATCTAGGTCTGTCATGATAACGTCCTCTTCCCCTTTCCGGGGTGTTGAAAGTGAACACAATACCTGCAGAGACTCCGCTCTGGATAACGAAATTCTTCGTTTCCATATCAACTCCCATGTTGGCCAGAACGCTGAACGAGAGCCCGATATTCCTTGAACTATTCAGGAATAGATCTGTCCCCACAAGGACGGCTCCTCCTATTGTCAGTGCCGTTCCTCTGTCATGGTGCATCCTCGAATAAAGTCCGACAGATGCTCCTAAAAGGGTCGTGAAGGTCACCACGGGTGTAAGTTCTGCTTTCATGGACAGTCCAATGATTGCATTTGTTGCCCAGTAATCAGAGATGGTACTGAAATCTATATCGATTCTTGCTCCTATTCCGAAGAGCATGGGATCCATTATAGGAGCGAGTACATGGTACTCTACGTAAGGGCCGACAGCAAAAGAGGAACTTACATTGTCATATAGTCCTCCAACTCCGAGCGAGAGGTAATTCTTTGCACAGAGGGGAAGAAGTGTCATGGCCATAAGCAGTAAAACAATGATCCTCTTTTTCATCAGAACTCCATGATCATTCCTGATGAGAATGCAACATCCATACGCGATGGGGTTGTGTAAGAACCATTGAGTTCTTCTTCCAAGCTCTTCCTCTTGACGTTTTCAATCACCATCTTCATCTCAAGATGCTCACCGTTTTCCATTTTTGCACTGAGAACGACATTCCCGCTTTTCATCAGAGATGAGGGAAAACATATTCTGTTCATGACAAAGCGCATACCTTCAAGTGATACTTCTTTTCCGTCTATATAGACGTGTGACGCGTTTTTTAGAAATGTATAGATCTTTTCAATGTCACTCATATCTAGATGATAGCTTTTTATCGGCGATTTGTGTCTATCGATTTGAAGCTATCAAGCCTGCAGAGTCTCCATCTTCTATAAGGTGGGGAGGTTCGCGAACGCTTTAACTTGATTGATTTATTTCTATCTGCTATATTGTCAAAGCAAATATATCTTTGGTGCGATACCCAAGTGGCCTAAGGGGGCGGTCTGCAAAACCGTTGTTCATCGGTTCGAATCCGATTCGCACCTTTCTAAGCCGCGTCTCTCAAAGGAAAAGTAGGACGCGGTTTTTTTGTTCACAGGAAACATCCTTATTCTTTCCAAATATTCATATGATGTGACTTCTGTCAAATACTAAATCCAATTTTCAGAATCTACCACAACTCCTTTGAACGTTAATAATCATGTGCTGCTAGGCTTCCAAGGCAGGCTGAAATCAGTTTTTCAGCTTTTGACCACTTTCATATTCATGGATTGGTTACCGTAGGCCAATGGTCCGCTTACTGCCCGTTCTGTTT
>CASFDA010000007.1 GCA_949293335.1 uncultured Spirochaetales bacterium | reverse complement strand
GTACTGAAGAAAAGAATGAGCGTTAGGAACACCTTCATTTTTTGAAAAAGTAAATGCTGTTTGTGGTGATACTTCAGGTTTGAAAAAGTTAGCGCAGGTCATTACCCCTTTTGTCCTGCATTTACTTTTTCAATTAACCAAATAAAAATTTTCTGATAAAATCTCATATTTCCTGTTGACACATCTATGTATTTTCTGCAAGAATATCATCGCTTGTGGGAGTAGCGAAGCTGGTTATCGCGCTGGCCTGTCACGCCGGAGATCGCGGGTTCGAGCCCCGTCTCTCACGTCAAGAGACTTCAGGAAATATTTCTGAGGTCTTTTTTTTATATCCTATCTTTAGTAACATACATCATTGTCATGATTAAAGTATCTATAATAAAGAACTACAAATCATTAAAATCCTTATCTCAGCCATTTGAGTTGCCAGATTTTTGCATATTGACAGGCAAAAACGGGAGCGGCAAGAGTCATTTGATGGAGGCAATGACCAACCCAGAGATATCACAGATCTTTTCAAGCAGCAGTATTGCAACTAGCATTAGATATGTGCCATTCAATGGACTTAATCCTAAAATCGAATCCGATTGTCAATATCTAGGTTTGACAAACAAAAGAAAGCAAGAATGGAATCAAATTCTTTCTATAAAGAACGAATATATTAATCGGATAAGCAGGCTTCAAAATCTTTCAGAGAAGCAGATAATGCAGAAAATTTCTGGAAACGAAAAAAGTAAGAAGCAATTTTTTAGACTGCTAAAACTTGCTGACAACAATGTTAACGATATAACAGAAGATTTATTTGAAAAGAATTTTGACATATCCATAACAGATGCTGATGATGTTTTTGCTTCATCCTTTGCAGCTATTTTTAAACTCTACTATACAAGGATGGATGACAATAGATATCATGATTTTCTAAATAAGGAATATGGCAAATCCTATGCTGTATTTAGTGAGGATGAATTCGAAAAGAAATATGGACCCCGCCCTTGGGAATTGATAAATACTATGTTGTCAAATGCACGCCTTCCGTATCAGGTAAACAATCCTGAAGGGCAATCAAGGGAATCAGATTTCCATCTTTTCCTTACAGATAAATCTAAAAACATACAAATCCAGGTCAATGATTTATCGACTGGCGAAAAAGTTCTTATGTCTCTTGCCTTGGCAATATATAATGTTTCTGAAAGCGAGACAAAACCAGATATTCTGCTACTGGATGAACCAGACGCATCATTGCATCCTGAGTATTCAAAAGTATTAATTAACGCAATTAGAGAATCCATAGTCCAGTCTGCAGGAGTAAAAACAATTATAACAACACACAATCCTACAACGGTAGCACTCGCAAATGAAAGCGAAATTTATCAAATGGATAAAGAGCTTGGATATCCTGTAAAAATCTCTAAAGAGAATGCCCTGAATTTCCTTACGAAGGATTTAGATAATCTGAGAGTCACTGTAGAAAAACGGAGACAAGTTTTTGTAGAGAGTAGTAACGATGTAAGTTATTATGAGAAGGTCTTCAGACTACTTGATACAGAATTTTCTACACGTCCTGTTTTTCTTGCTCCTCATAGTAGGGATGGGGCAAACTGTGAAGATGTGATTAATATTGTAAACCAACTCAGATCTTTGGGAAATAATCTGGTATATGGCCTTATTGATTTTGATAATAAAAACAAAGATTCTGCTTATGTATATGTACTTGGAACCAATCGACGCTATGCAATAGACAATTACATTTTCGACCCTATATTTGTAGCATTTCTGTTGATTAGAGAAGGAATCATCAAGACAGTCGAGATTGGGATTGGTACATACTCATTCACCAACTTGCGAAGTTTACACAATAATGAATTGCAGAGTCTAATTGATTATATCTTGGTTCAATTAGATTTATTTTCAGCTAATAAAGTTATTTGCCAGACACATAAAGGTCAAGAATATCAACTAAGCAAAGAATATCTTGAAATCAATGGACATGACTTGGAAAAGAGAATAATGAACAAATGGCCAGCCTTAAATAAGGTGAAAGGAGGGAAACAACAAGAAAACATCATGAAGAATTTTGTTCTTGATCGGGTTATTAGTGAATATCCGGAATTTCTCTCAATCGACTTTGTTAACACATTAAATAAGATTGTATGAAAAAAAGGTGCGCACAAAGATATATCTACCCTCTATTGGAAGACTTAGAATCAACGAAGTCTCAAAAATAGCTGAACTTTTCAAAGAAACAGGGAGTTGGGATAAAGTCTGCTTCTCATATAACGAAGCCAACATTTCACAATCAACTAGGAATGCTACGCCCAAGCGATATTTCTCATACGTGAAGGGCATGATCTCCTCATGGTCTGACGATGAGGTGAACAGCAGACAGTAATAATGGAATCAATGAATCAGTCATGGGATTCCAATGTGATTGAAGGAGTCTCGATTGCAGATCTCGATGAAGAAAGCTTCAATATCTTCAGAGAGGAAGCAGTCAATGCGGAAATGCTTAAAGATAGCCCTGCGAGAATACTTGAAGAACTTGAGCTGATTAAGAATGGAAAGCTCACTACTGCTGCCATCCTTCTTTTCTATAGGCCTGGGATTCCAAGTACCCGATGATACGGCTCTCATGGGAGAGCCACTGGAACGACCTCAACGAGTTCTTCCAGTACCTGGATAAGATCCGAAGGGTCATCTACACCACGAATGCCATCGAGAGCCTGAACTATTCGCTCAGGAAGGTGACCAAGAACCGCTCTGCATTCCCAGATGATGACTCGGTCTACAAGATCATGTATCTTGCCATTGGAAAGGCAAGCCAGAAATGGACTCAGCCGATCCGCAACTGAGGACTTGCCATCAACTAGTTCTCCATCGTCTTTGGAGACAGGGTCAAACTATGATTGAGAATTCCATTTACACAGAATTCTTGACAGCCCCTGCCTTGCCGACACATCCTTTCTGATTGGCTACTGATATGGTAATCATGAGTTCCTCCATCTTTATTGAGATATGAATTTCAATAAATCTTTATCACCTTACATCCATAGTTAAATTGGTATTGAAGATGGTTGAACAAGATGAAATGGTGGCAGTTTCCGACTACTGCAACACAGCTTCCGTGTTTTGCATCACGAAGCTGCTTTGCATAGTTAGGAGACTCAGTATGAGTACCGCAGTTCAATAATCAGATAATCTTTCCTTCCCACAGCCAATCCAGGAAGAGGTTCCAGGGAAGAAGCATGATTCCATCATCAGTTGTCCTTGAAATGTTGTCCCTGGAGACGACGATGTACTTCTTGAATATCCCTTCTTCCTTCAATGCTCTGAGTCCCCTGAGATCTTTGTTCTCATTCACAAGTTTCGTTGTCTTGGTCTCAATGGCAACATCATCGCCAATCACGAAGTCCACTTCGAATGAGGACTGCCGAGTGCGCCAATACGATAGTTTTTCCTTGCGCTTGTTGTAGTCGAGGTATGCCGAGAGCTCTTCAGCAATGTAAGTCTCAAACAGCTTGCCATATTCAGTCTGCGTATCGACAAGATCACCAAGGCCGAGAAGGAAGCGGACAAGACCTACATCGAAGAAGTAGAAGCGCTCAGTCTCCACAGCCTTTCTCTTCTTCGTCTTAGTATACGGTGGTACTGCAAATCCAATCATTGTGTCATAGAGGATGCCATACCATTCGGTTATAGAGGCTCTGCTCATCATCACATCGCTTGCAATGTTGGAGTAGTTGATCTCCTCGGCATTGGTAAGAGCTGCGACCTCTAAGAAGCGTTCGAATTTTGGAAGCTGCCTGACCAGTCCTTCTCCGGCAATCTCTTCCTGGAGGTAGACATTGATATAGGCATCAAGCACATCATCAGGAGTATCTGACAGGAATACGGAGGGAAGCAGTCCATACTTCAGAATCCTGTCCAGTGTCGGCTTGAACTCTCTTATCTCCGGCCATACAAAGGGGTGGAGATTCATCTTTCCAGCCCTTCCTCCAAGAAGATTCACTCCCTGTTCCTTGAGCCTTCTTGCACTTGAGCCTGTGAGAAGGAATCTGATGCCTGTCTCCTCAATCAGGAGGTGAACCTCATCAAGGAGTTCAGGAACTTTCTGAATCTCATCGATTATCACAAGGCCATCATGGATTCCTCTTGTTTCAATCTCGTCACGAAGGACACCAGGATCAGCCTGGCACCTTCTTCTTATTCTTGCGTTTAGGAGTGACCATGAAAGCTTCACGTCATCCTGGATCTGATTTGCTATCAGCGAGCTTTTCCCAGTCTGCCTTGGGCCGAAGAGAAAAAGGGACTTGCTCTTAAGTTTGCCCTGAATGTCTATGATGCGCTTTATATACCTTTCCATATATCACCTCTGTTGTCATTATATTATCCTTTTTGCTATTTCTACTAGCGATTTTTATAAAAATCTGTCAGTTGCACTACTTTATACTGCACTTCGCATCCAGACGTGAATTGAACCACTTACTTGATTCAACTTAACCTTCTTAGTCATAGGAAAATCATCGCCGTGTGTCCAAATCTTGCAAGAAATCAAAGAAACTGAAATTCAGAAGTGCTTATCAGTAAAGCAGTTGCATATATGCGCTGGAGACGGGACCGAAGCGGCGATCTGATACCAAAACAGCAGTAAACAATCTTTCCAGATAATGCAACAGCCTTTCTGTTATCTGAAATATGACGTTTAATTATGACAAAAGCATGGTAACGGAGGCAAATGTAGCGGCCAGACTCAGGGAACAGGCAACAATGACTCCGAGAAACGCAACAATCCTTCTGTTTCCATCCTGCTCCAGGCATGGTCTGCCATGTGAAGAACTACACATAAGGACGCATACAAGAATGGGTGTTTCACATTGGAAAAACGCTGTTTCACCGACTGACAATTGTTTTTTAAACAGGCTTTCTCCCATTTGCAATCGTATTTCCGAAGTACGCAATATGGAAAGACAATACAAAAAGTCACTTAGTATTTACGGATTTCTGCCTTTGTTGCATATTTCCGGCTGACAATTGAAAATGCAACAATGATTCCTTTTACTGAAACGTTATTTCCGTTTATTGAAACATTATTTTCGCGGTGATATACAATTATCCACAGTACATGGACTTGATTCTTAGTACGGAACACGGGTTCGAGCCCCGTCTCTCACGAAGAAACTAAGTCCTTACACTGTAAGGACTTTTTTATTGCCTTCTTAAGCCAATTTTTAGGATTTTGTGCAAACAAGGAGTTATATAGCATTGTTACAATAAGGCCAGTATCATCCCTTGCGGAAATGGAAATCGCAGCATTCAACTCCGTTTTCAAGGGGTGTACTGTGGAGCAAGGGCATATGATGCGCTCTTTGTCTTCCCACTTTCCTTCAAAAGGACACCTTTTTCCAAGAGATCCGTGATGTCCCTCAATGCTGTCGAATGGGAACATTTCGTGATTTTCGCCCACTTCTCTGCTGTAAGCTTTCCAGAAAAGCCATCAATGATGAGGCGGAGCATCTTCTCCTCCCTTTCGTTGAGTTGGATATTCCTGAGCTTATCCCAGATTGCCGTGTTGGAAAGAGCTTCCTTGAGTGATTCTTCGGATGCTGACACTGCCCCCTTGAGCATGGCAAAGAACCATATGAGGTATTCCGTTATGTCCAGATTCCCAGACTGTGTCTTCTCCAAGATATCGTAGTAGTCCTTTTTCTTGCTGAGAATTGCCTTGGAAATGCTGTAATAGCGGTGTTCAGTGCCATCGGCTCGTGCAAGGAGAAGCTCCATTATCGTCCTTGAGATTCTTCCGTTGCAGTCTGCAAATGGATGGATTGTGACGAGCCAGAGATGGGCAATGGCCGCCTTCAGAAATGGCTCTGTCCCATCATCGTTGTTCACGAAGTTGAGGAACCTTCTGATTTCATCTGGGATGTTTGCTGCTGGTATTCCCTCGAAGTGTATTCTCTCATGTCCATAGCGACCTGATATGACGTAGACAGGTTCTGCTCTCCATCTTCCTCTGTTGTCAATCCTGCCTTCGTAGATGATCGATTGCCACTGCAAGAGGCTTTCTTCCGTAAGCTCCTTATCCTTTTCCTTCAAGGCACTAATCAAGAGGGATGCGGCGTTTTCAGCATGACTATCCCTTGTCTCTATTCCTTCTGTCTCTATACCAAGTCTACGGAGTATGGATGAACGGACAGAGGATCTGTCGAAGTAGATGCCTTCTATTGCGCTTGAGGAAATGACCTCGTCTGTCATTGCCTCAAGAGAGAGCACCTCTCCCTTCTTTCCCAGTCCTTTCATCTTCTCGACGAAAGCTGTTTCCATGCGCAATGCGGAGGAAAGGAGTGGGAGCAACTTCGCTGCGTCCCATGTGAAGTTCGGCCATGATTGATCTTGCCAGATGTATGCCATGATTAGATTATGACGAGAATATGATCAGATAACAAGTTCCTTTGAGGAGATCACGGCGAAAAGCAATATCAACCGATGACATCTGATTTTTCATATTATCTGGCAAATATGTATGCCCGACTATAAAATTTGAACCTAAGAGTTATTGCAATATACTACAAGCAAGACTGAACGAGTAGTGATTCTCAATACAAGCTCTAATGTAGAATTCCTTTGCTTCGTCGGTCTTGCAAGCAGTCATAATCAGGAGATTGTTAGTCCAAGGAATTTCTGCCACTAGAGAGTTGCATATGGACAACGGAACGGAGTTCAAGAACTTCGGATTCCTCAGCTGGTGCCGGAGGCATGGCATCGGGTATACACGCTCGCGGTCATACCACAAGAACGACAACCGCTTCGTGGAGGCAAAGAACTTCACCACAGTCCGCTCATATGTCGGGTATTGCAGGTAATTACGCGATTGAGGATCTCTACTGGCATCTGGAGAGGCTTCTGAATCTCTATTATCCTTCCGTGAAGCTGCTTTCAAAGGAGCGCATAGGGATACGCACGGTAAAGATACGATGAGCCGAGATCTCCTTATGAGAGGATCATGATGGATCCGTCTGTGCCTGACAGATGCAAGGCTAGGCTCTCCCTGGACAGGAATGAGTGCCAGCTATTGCCACTGAAGGAAACTGTGAATCTCCGGCAGGAGGAGCTGCTTTCCCTTGCCACCAAGGAAGGCAGGATGGAAAGAAAGGATGAATGGGGCCAGAGCATTACAGCTGCAGTCTACTTATTGCGTACGACAGCACAGAGGAGCTCGTCCTCTTCTGCACTGTCTAATACTGGATCATATGCATCTGCTGAAAGTTAGATTTCAATTATGATTTTCAGATGCTTCTTTGGTTAGATTTATTTTTGAGTCAACACGTCCTTGCTTCAATTTCGCATCATAAGAAAAGAGTGCCACAAAATGTGTTTGCAAAAAACACTGGCACTTTTCTTCTTTACCTCAAGTGCCTCTTTGAAATCACAAACAGTCGCTTCTGCAATAAGTATGCTTAACATCATCTCTGGTATGCACCATCTGTTTTTAAAGTATCATTCTCATTAGGTGATTCAGCAAATGGGAAAGAGAGAAAGGGTTCATTTTTAGAATGACATATGATGATGCCATCATATGATCTTCCCAATCCACAACTCATCAAGGAACTGCCTCCATGGGACAATCTCGATGCCGTCTTCTGTCGTCTGGGCATAGTCTTCGTTGCATACGAGAATGTACCGGGAGAAGAGGCCTTCCTCCTTCAAAGCCTTCAGTCCTTTCAGATCCCTTTGTGTATGGCGGCGCGTGGTCTTCGTCTCTATGGCGACATTCTCCATGAGTACGAAATCGACCTCGAATCCGGAAAGGCTCCGCCAATAGCTGAGTGGAGTGATGTTGAGCTTTGGTCTTGACCTGTAGCCGATATACGCCCTCATCTCCATTGCTATATAGGTCTCGAAGAACTTTCCGTATTCAGTGCTACCAGCCTCTATCTTCTCGAAGCCGAGAAGATGGCGGATGACACCGAGGTCGAACATATAGAACTTCGAGGAGGCATATGCCTTGCGCTTCTTCGTCTTCGTATAGGCAGGAACCTCAAATGCGATGAGAGTGTCATAGAGGATCTGGAACCAGCTGATGACAGCCGAGCGGCTGACACCGACATCCTTCGAGATGTTCTCATAGTTGAGCATATCGCTATTGCTCAATGCCGCAACTTCCAGAAACCGCTCGAATGAGCTCAGGTTCCTGACCAGTCCTTCAGCCTGTATCTCTTCATTGAGATAGAGCTGTACATAATCGAAGAGATCTGAGTCAGGATCATCTGAAAGATACATGGCAGGGATGAGTCCTGTTCTGAAAATCGAATCAAGTTCAGGTACATCACCTTTGATTTCAGGCCATACGAGAGGATACATCTCCTTCCAGCCGGCTCTACCTCCAAGGAGATTCGTTCCCTGTTCCCTGAGCCTTCTTGCACTGGATCCAGTCAGAAGGAACCTGATGTCTGTGGATTTGATCAGGTTGTGCACCTCATCAAGAAGGAATGGAAGCTTCTGTATCTCATCCACGACGACAATCCCGCTGTCGATTCCGTCCCTGCGCAGTATGCCTGCAAACAGGGCAGGATTGTCCCGCAGTGCCTTCACCAGCTTCTTGTCAAGAAGGTTGAAACGGTAGCTCACATCATCAAGCTCTTCCCTTATCCAAGAGGTCTTGCCCGTCTGTCTGGGCCCGAATAGAAACTGTGACTTTCTTTCGAGGTCATGACTGATATCCAATACCCGCTTTATGTATCTCATGCCTACAGGATAAACTGGAAACGCTTGGCTAGCAATCAATTTTCATTAAAAATGACTTTTGAAAAGCTGTATTTCATGAAATATGTCATCGTGGTATGGGATTCTCATGTAACTGCAGTTGAAAATCGAGGGTAACGTAACAGACAACATCATGCGCATTCTGCGTCCTTAGATGTTCATAAGAATACAAGAGAACAATCAGCAGCAATCAAGAAGACGTTTGTCGAGAACTCTACCAAAGAACTCGTCCTCGAGCACGCATGTGAACTTGTCGAGACCTTCCCGATATCGAAGGAGAAGGTCAATGACCGCATCAAGGCGGTCACTGAAATTGACCTCGACCTGCTTGGTCAGGCCGCAGAGATTGATGAGGTATTCTCTCTGATTTTCCGGTCAGGCGAAAAGAAGATCCTGGACTGGTTCCATCTGCTCTGGAGCGGCTCTTCAAGCTATAAGTCCTCAGTAGATGATGTAGAGCCTCTATTGAAGACGACATCCAGCTTCTAAAACGAATTACACTCCCTACTCTTTCCGACTATTGCAACACAGCCTCTGTGTTTTGCATCACAGAGGAGCTACTATGCAAGCAAAAGCTTCCATAACGATTACCATGAGAAACCCACAATCAGATAATCTTCTCGTCCCAAAGCCTATCAAGGAAAGCCTTCCACGGCATTATCTTGATGCCATCATCCGTCGTTCGTTCGAAAAGCTCTCGGCATACGATTATATAGTCCTTCACAGCATTCTCATCCATGAAAGCCCTCAGTCCTTTGAGTTCCTTATTAGTGATATTCTTTGCTGTCTTCACTTCAATGGCAACTTTATTCTCAATTACGAAGTCAACCTCATAGCCTTCCCGTGTACGCCAGAAGTAAAGCTCGTCATCTGTCATGTTGTAGTCGATGTAAGCCTTCAGCTCCATGAAGATGTAGTTCTCGAACATCTTTCCATACTCTGTCATTGTCTCTGAAGGAACTGGCATTCTGGCTGCGGCTCTAGCAACTCCTACATCGAAGAAATAGAACTTCGAGGTGTTTACAGGGATTCTCTTTGATCCTTTTCTGTATGGTCTAAGATAGTAGCCTATGAAGGTGTCTACAAGAATCTGATACCACTCCTTGATCGTATCTGCGGACATTCCGATATCCCTGGATACATTCGAGAAGTTCATCAGCTCAGTATTCTCAGAAGCGGCGAATGTGAGGAAGTTGCTGAAGGCTCCAAGATCACGTCTTTCTCCTTCGGCTGCGATTTCATTATCGAGATAGCCTCTGACATAGTTCCTAAGCTGAGTCTGATACGATCTGGCCATGAATGCCTTGGGAAGCATCCCCGTAGCAAAAATCGAATCAAGCTCCGGATTCCTATCCTTTATCTCCTTCCATACAAGAGGGTGCATCGAAACTATTCCAGCCCTTCCTCCAAGGAGGTTGCTCCCGCTCTTCTTCAGTTTCCTTGCACTGGATCCTGTGAGAAGGAACTGGATATCACTATGGGTCATGATATGCTGGATATCAAGGAGTACAGGAGGGAAGAGCTGCACCTCATCGACGATGACAAAGCCTTCAGTCTTTCCATTCAGCATCGATCTCAGAAGCACTGGGTTTCGACGGAAAGCATCGAGAGTGTCACCATCAAGGAAGGTAATTGAGAGAATCGCTTTCTTCTGAAGCTCATTCTCGATATAGGAAGTCTTTCCTGTCATCCTCGGGCCGAAGAGGAAAAGAGAGCTTTCTTCTAGCAGGTCTTCAATCTCAAGTGCTCGCCTAATGTATTCCATATTGCTGCCTCTGATCGGAATTATAACTGAAAATTCCGAGTAAAACTAGGAATCTATAAGAAATTTTCAGAAGAGAAACTGGGAAAAACAAAGCCAACAGCACAAGAAATTGCATTATGCGAGGAGGAAACCCTATGCTTTTGCATATTCATATCTTTCCAGATGTATTTTCATTCAGCCGTTTCGAGTTTTGAAAACCTCAAGAAATATAAGCTTAACATTTGGAATTGCAGACGAGTCAAAATCAGATAAATAAGACGATAAGAAATCTGATAATAAACGCAAAGCGTCAACGACCTTCAGGAAAAACGGAAGGCTTGGACGTGAGCGTTCTGCCCACAGGCTCCGTTGCCGGATTATCAGTGGCACCCCCCCCATCCATACCTCTGATTGACTGCAGCCTGAAAATCTTCAACATTGATATCAGGAGAAGTGACCTACTCTCCACCCTGCCTCACATTGCTGTGAGCCTGAGGATGGAGCTTCTTCTCACTCAAGACGCCTGATGGCGCCAGTATCAGCGAGCTATCCCCGCTAGCCCAGCGGTTCAGGATGTCTTTACCCTCATCCAGC
>CASFDA010000006.1 GCA_949293335.1 uncultured Spirochaetales bacterium | reverse complement strand
GTACTGAAGAAAAGAATGAGCGTTAGGAACACCTTCATTTTTTGAAAAAGTAAATGCTGTTTGTGGTGATACTTCAGGTTTGAAAAAGTTAGCGCAGGTCATTACCCCTTTTGTCCTGCATTTACTTTTTCAATTAACCAATCCTATGATCACCGTTGTTTTTACACTTTAAGTATTTACATCAATTTTCATTATCAATATAATACCAACTTGGCTGTCTTGGCAGCCTAGCGGCAGGTAAAAGAACATCGATCATGAGAAAGGCCTCCACAACCCGAGTCTGATCAGAATTTCTTTTAGGCCTTGTGTCCTTGGAATGAGATATGGAAGAGCTATTCTTCTTCATCCCCCTTTCCCCGGAGATAGAAGAACTTCCAGAAACATTCCCTGGCTGGTGAACCTGGCTTTCCTGCAGAAAAAGAATGAAGGTTATTAAATGAAGACTATTTTCGTCAAACCTGCAACGATGAATAAGAAATGGTATCTCATCGATGCTGAAGGAAAGACCCTCGGACGCGTAGCTGTAGAGGCTGCAAGGATCCTCAGGGGAAAGAACAAGAGTGAGTATGTCCCTCATCAGGACATGGGGGATTATGTAATCATCATCAATGCCGCTAAGGCCAATGTGACTGGAAACAAGCTTGACGACAAGTTCTACTATCGTCATTCAACATTCCCAGGCGGACTCAAGGCTGAGAATTACAGGGACATGATCGTTCGCAAGCCGACATATCCGATGGAGCACGCAATCAAGGGCATGCTTCCAAGAGGCAAGCTGGGAAGGACTCTCTTCACACATCTCAAGGTATATGCTGGTGCAGAGCATCCACATATGGCACAGACACCTGAAAAGGTAGAGTTTTGAGGAGGTAGATGAAGATGGCCAACAAGAAAGATAGCAAAGTCGTCAATCTCGGAGTCGGAGTTGGAAGGCGCAAGACTGCTGTGGCTAGAGTTTACCTCAGAGAGGGTAATGGCAAGATCACAGTCAATGGAAAGGATGTAAATGAGTACTTTGTAGACGTCCTCAACGCATCCCTCGTATCTCAGCCTTTCAAGGTAACAGAGACAGAAGGAAAGTATGATCTCGTGATCACTGTAACAGGTGGCGGAATCAACGGTCAGGCTGCAGCATGCAGGCATGGCGTTGCAAGAGCACTTGTAAATTCTGATGAAAGCTTCAAGAGCGCACTCCATACAGCAGGTCTTATGACCAGAGACCCGAGAATGGTCGAAAGAAAGAAGTATGGACAGAGGAAGGCAAGAAGGCACTTCCAGTTCTCAAAGAGATAATTATTTCTATCTCGTATTTAGCAAAATCATCAGTAATGATGTATGCCCCTTTTTCGTTGAACCGAAGGAGGGGTAATTTTTTTGTACAAGCAGATCAATCGCGAGAGCAGAGTCCCATCTTTCAATGATGACATCTCCAATGGGATTTGTGTTCTTCTACGGCAAGATTGCATTAAAATTTTTTGAAATGCACAAAATGAGTGTTAAAACTATCATTTTGCGTTAAATCAAAAACAAGATGCAAAATGAATTGGATCTGTTTCATCCAGATAATCTTTTCGGATCTGACATATATACTGTAGATACGGGAGAAACTTATGTACAAGACAAAAATAGCACGCTGGGGCAACTCATTCGCGGCAAGAATTCCCGAGCAGATCCTGAAAAAAACAGGAATAAGAGATGGCGATCCTGTGGAAATATCGCAAGTGTCAGGTTCAATCATAATCAGGAAAAAGGAATCAAAGCAGAAATCACTCAAAGCGGCCGGGATTCTTTCCGAATATGCAAACCCTGAACTGAGAGAAGGAAAAAGGCGCATACAGAAGATCGGTGGTGAGGCGATATGATAAGTCTCATTGATACGAATCTCATCATCCGTTTCCTGCTTTGGTCTGGAAAGCCGGGCTTCAAAGAAGCGGAGGCAGAGATAAAAGTAGGATATGGAACCTTGCCCTGTCGAAGCGACAGGAGGAGAAAATCTCAGAAATCTATTCTTAACAACAATCGCATCATAGCAGATGTTTTATCTTTGTGAGTTTTAATTTGGTATTATCAATGTCAGCTAGTAATCATGAGCGCAAATTTTATCATTATCTGCTAGAATGTTGTCATGAATGCATATGATAAGGCATTGTCTCTGCTTGCCATCCGGGAATATTCATCAAAGGAACTTGAAAGAAAACTCATCGACAAGGGCTTTGGAAAGAAAGAAGTTGAAAACAGCATAGCAACACTGAAGAAAAATAACTTTCTCTCGGATGAACGTTATGCACTCAGCTACATAAACTCCCGCATGAGAAAAACTCCAGAAGGGGAGTATATTATATATATAAGATTAAGAGAAAGAGGAGTAGAAAACGACCTTGCTCGTTTGATCACGCACTCATTTTTTGAGAACGGAGAGCATATTCCATATCTTTCAAAAGCTCTAGACAAGTCCATAAGAATTCGTGGCAAAGAGAAGAGTATTTTGTTCTTTGAGCGAAAGGGGTTTTCTCTTAAGGATATAAACACCTGTTTGAACTAGTTCACTTATTCCAAGTATTAAAAGAATTTATGTGGGAATCACCAATTAACCAAGTAAAAAATCATAAGCCATAAATTAATAGTACTTAGTACAGAAATTATGCAAATTTTATGTATTATTATTCATGTTTGATACCCTTTTGTGTTGGTTGTGTGTGATTTCATCTTGACATCAAACAAATCACATAACTAGAATATGAGACGTATAACGGAATAAGGGGGAAAAATGCACCTTGTGGTGTGTCCCTAGTTTTATTTGGAGGAAGTATGAAAAAAGTACTTGCACTATTGCTTGTTTGCTTGCTCGCAACTTCTGTAGCATTTGCAGCTGTACAGTTCAGTGGATCTCTTACAGCTGGTGTAGCAGCAAATTACTATCAGGATCAGTGGACAGCCTACACATATGGCGATGATGGCGATGGAACTGATGAGATGAGTCTCAATTTCACAATCGGTGATGATCAGGGCTTCTGGTCAGCTGCCGTGAAGGGACTTTGGGGTGGCTCACTTACAAACACAGAACAGCTCTTTGGTGAGTCTGGAAAGATTGAAGCTATCTTCAAGACAAATATCGCAAAGGCAATTGCAGCAGCAGTTGGCGGCGAGAGCCCAGTTGACGTAACACTCGAGATTGGTGGCAACAGACGTGTAACAACATTCAGAGCATACAACAACGTATCTGGCGCTAACCTTGACAGAGTAAGAACACTCAATAACACAACACCATTTGGCCTCACAGTTGGTTATCAGGACTTCGTGCAGGCACAGGTGACATATGCACCAAAGCTTTGGGATGATTCAGCTTATACTGATGGCACCGGTGAAACATATAATTCGCTATATGCAAATAATGATGATCTCACAGCATCTGTATTGGTAAAACCATACAGCGGAATCGCAGTATCTGTTGACTACGCAATGAATGGTGAAACAAAAGATTTTTATACATCAGACTCTGAAGCTGGCGGACTTCTTGGTGGTGCAGTAGATGTCAACCTTGGTGAACTTCTCGGCACAGATTTCGCTCTTGGCCTCTCTGTATCTGACCGCTACGAGTTTGGAACAAAGTACAACCAGTTTGCAGCAGTTGTTTACGGTGGCGTAGACATGGTATCTGGCTATGTTGAATATGCTCTCAGAACTTTTGATGAAGCTACAGGTGCAGATCCATGGAACTATCTCAACGTTGGTGTTGATCTTGCTCTCGTAGAGAACATGAACTTCAACGTATACTTCGGTGCTGATGACCTTGGACATTTTGATCTGTCCTACTTCGTAGGTGGCAACATCGGCTATACACTCTCTGGTGTAAAGTACAACCTTGGAATCCAGTACAGTGAAGGCAACATGGGTGCATACTACTACGACTATGCAGGACTCATGATTGTTCCTAGCGTATCTGTATCCTTCTAATAAATAATAGAAGTTAGAGCAATTATTATAGAAATCCCTTGGTTTTCGAACTGAGGGATTTCTTGCTTTCTATACGAAAAACCTCTTATTCCTTCTGCGTTGGATTTCTATATATCTAAACAGGTTTAGCCCTTTAAGGACGAATCCTTTTTATTAGTACATCTTTTTTTATCGATTATTTCGACTTTTCTATCATCATTTTCCTTATAAAAATCTACACAAAAGTTTCACAGATAAATACTGTTAGACGACTAACAAAAATGGTTTTCTTTGGATATAGTGCATAACATGCAGAGCTTTTCGTGTTTTACCTAATTCACGTGTACAGAAAAGCATATATAGAGGAAAAGTAATTCCATTAGGAGGAATATTCCATATGTCAAGAATGAGAACACTGACATTTTTCATGGTTCTCCTGCTAGCATTGCCGCTGATGGCAGCAGATGTAAGTTCTGATGATAGTCAGAATAAACCGCTTCTTACTGTCAGCGATGCAATTGCGGAGACAAGGAAAAACAATGTCAGCCTTCAGATTGCGCAAGTACAGCTAAATACAGCAATCAGAGAGGCAAATGCCGTCTCAAGTACTTACATGCCAACGATTAATTTAACAGGAAGTATAGGCACAACTACAGGTGGTTGGGGGTTTATCAACAGTAATCTCCAATCTGGCCTGACATATAGTGTCGGCCTTGATGCTTCCATGACATTTGCAGGCAATATGATCACAGACGGCACGAGGAGAAATCTTGAGAGAATAAGTGCAAACCTTACATATGAATCAAATTGGGAGACACTTGAAAAAAGTGTAGTTGATTCATACTGGAATCTTGTTACTTGTGACAATTCTGTGCAAGTTGCCATGCAGACCCTTGAAAGTTCACAGAATACATTGCTTTCCACAAAAGAAAGCTATGAAGCAGGACTTGTAGACGAACTTGCATATGTACAGGCACAGTATCAGGTATCAAGAGATTCTTTGAATGTGAAGAACCTGCAAGATACAAAGCAGCTTGCACTTGATGCTTTTGAAATCCTTACAGGAATTGAAGACGCCTCGATCTACGAACTTGAGGATCTTCCAGAAACCATTTACCTTCAGTTCCCGTCTCCTGTGGAAGTATATGCGAAATATGGCAACAACAGCCTCTCGATCCGTCGGAGCCAGAATAACCTGCAGGTAGCTGAGAATACCAGCGATACTCTCAAATGGTCTTCCTGGGCTCCTTCTCTTCGCGTCAATGCTTCATATGGAATAAACCAGACTCCGATTCTTTCAAATCCTCATTCTCCAGAGAGCACCACAGATCTTTCAGATGGCCTTTCGCTCACTGCAACTCTGACCGTTCCTATCTCTGCCTATATACCCGGATCTTCCACATACCTGGACATTCAGGCGTCAGAGGATAGCATCACAGAGTACCGCCTGAGACTCAAAGATGCGCAGGATACGCTCATAAACGACATCAACACAGATACGCAGACAATCATACATAATCAGGAGAGTCTTGATCTTCTGGAAGAGAATCTCCAGCAGGCCCAGTATGCATATGACCTTTCCGAGGAAGCCTACAATGCAGGTCTCATAACAATTACGGACCTCAACAGTAGCCGTATCAATCTGTTCACTACTCAGCTGAATATGATTTCAACACAACTTGAGCATCTTTCAAGTTGTTACGATCTCGCATATCTCCTGGGTGTCGACTTATCTACATTGCAGGAAGTCTACAGAGCTGTAGAACCTGCTCCAAATACAGAAACGAATTGAATGAGTGAAATATGAAAAACAGTAAACCTATTGAGAATTTAGTAACTTTGGTACTTCTCGCCATCTGTGTGGCCCTTGCAGTGGCGGTGATAACCGAGATGAAGGCGCCTGCGGAAACCCTTCAGGTGACAGAAGGTGAATCTTCATCGGCTGTCAACGTAGGAACAAAGGTTGTTGCCTATGAGCCGTTCGAGAGAGTAACTCATATCAACGGTGAAGTCACAGCAGACGGAAGCGACATCACTATCCTGCCTGACACCGCAGGAACAGTGACTGCAGTCTATGTACGACGCGGTGATATAGTTGAACCTGGCGATGTGGTTGCGATGATAGACGCATCTGTTCCAGGATCGAGATATATGGCAAGCCCTGTGACCGCGAAAGTCGGTGGAGAGATCAGCGATGTGAGTGTCACTGTCGGACAGAAGATCTCAACAAGCACAGTAATTGCAACGATCGTTTCTGATAAAACACTGTATGTAGAGGCCAATATCCCGGAAAAATACATGGGCACACTCAAGAACGGGATGACAGCAACCTTCACTTCTGTAGCTTATCCGGACAGGACATATACAGGTGTTGTCAGGTACATCTCTCCCACAGTCTCTCCGACAAACAGGAGTGTCGCTATCGAGCTTGAACTCGATGGAGATATCACGGACTTGAAGGAAGGCATGTATGTCTCGATCAATCTCGTGACAGAGCAGGTAGAATCGGCAATTACAGTTCCTACTACTGCTATCGTATCCTACATCGATTCAAGCATCGTTTATGTCGTTAACAACAACATCGCTACACGCCGTGTGGTCACCACAGGAAGCAACAACGATACGGACACGGTAATCACATCCGGTCTTGAACTTGGAGATGTAGTCGTTGTCGAAGGAACTGTAGCTGACGGAACAGCCGTCAATATCGTTTACTAGGAGACAGGCATATGACGTTATCAGAATTATCTGTCAGACGTCCAATACTCATGACGATGGTCTATCTTCTGATATGTGTCATCGCATTAGTATTCCTGCCACGTCTCGACATAGCACTATATCCACAGGTCGATCTGCCTGTCATATCTGTCATAGTTGACTGTAACGATGCAGGTCCTGAAGAAATTGAGCAGCAGGTCGCAAAAGAGCTGGAAGACTACCTCGGAAGCATCGAGAATCTCGATACATTCACAACTGTATCCCAAGAAGGGATGTGTTTTGCGATTCTTGAGTTTGATTACGGTACGGATCTCGATGATGCCCAGACAGACCTGACAACTCTTGTCTCTCGTGTCACAAGAGTACTTCCGGACTGGGCAGAAGCTCCTCAGATCTTCCGTTTTGATGCTGTCGGTGGTTCACGTGTTGCCACACTCGTCGTACAGGGCGAAAGACCTCGTGACGAACTTCTCTCACTTGCAGATGATACGATCGCACCGATTATCGAGAGAATCCCAGGTGTTGCCCAGGTAACATCCTATGGTGGTGGTGACACTATCTACAACGTAAACGTCGATCCGAACAGGCTTGAGGCATATAACATTTCTTTTGCCCAGGTAATCGCGGCACTCTCTTCCAGAAACCTCCAGGTAACAGAAGGTACTGTAACGTGGAATGGCGTTGACTTCCAGGTCGCATCTGACGAAAGGTACATGAACCTTGAGGAGATGAGGCAGACAGTCATCACAACCATCGATGGAGTTCCTGTGCGTATCCAGGATGTTGCAGAAATCTCTCAGGACGAAGAGACAGGTGGAAACAAATCTTACCTCAATGGTGTTGAAGTTGTCTCAATGCGCGTCACGAACGATTCTGACAGCAGTGCAACAAGAGTTGCAGATGATGTTATCGCAGCCATCCCTGGAATAAATGATGGCCTTCCAGAAGGGGTCACACTCACACTCCAGAACGACAATACACAGATGATCAGGGACACGATGAGTGAGGTATACAACTCTGCATATCAGGGAGTATTGCTGGCCGCATTGGTCATCTATATCTTCCTCAGAGGTATCAAGACCACATTGATCATCTCGCTCTCAATGCCGATCTCAATCCTCTTCACGTTGATGGTCATGGCTATTGCCGGTGTATCAATCAACTTCATGAGTATGAGCGGACTCATTCTCGGTATCGGTATGATCGTTGACGCGTCGATCGTTATCCTTGAGAACACGTTCACATATCGTCAGATGGGTCAGAAGGCTGCAATAGCAGCAATTCTCGGAAGCAAGAACATGTTTAATGCAATCTTCGCATCGACGATGACAACGCTCTGTGTATTTGTCCCATTCATCATCTTCAAGTATGACCTTGAGATGATCGGTGTCATGATTCAGGACCTTGTCATAACGATCTGTGTATCGCTTGCCTGTTCCCTCTTCGTTTCTGTCACCCTTGTTCCAGCTCTCTGCGGAAGCATCCTGAAGATCAATACAAGGACACAGAAGCCGCTGAAGAACAGAGTGCTCAAGAAGATCGATGATGCATTTGCAAATGCTGAAGAGAAACTCAGAAGCGGATACGTAAAGGTTCTCAGGTACTTCTTGCACCACAAGTTCCTGCTCATCATGTTCCTCGTCCTTCTTCTGTTGTTCAGCTTTGTTCAGTTCGGCCGCATCGGAATCGATTTCGTTCCACGTCAGACGACTGACGACCAGGTCGAGATCAATCTTGAGCTTGAGCCTGGAACAAATGATGCGATCACAACCAGATACCTCTTCGATCTCCAGACAAAGGTCATGGATGCGCTTCCGAGGGATGCTTGGATTGACATGATGATATCTGTCAGCGGCAACAACGAAGGAACGCTTACCATCGAGCTTCCGGATATCACGGAACAGACAATGGGAGTTGAGGAGATAAAGGATATTGTACGTCCTCTCTTTGGAGACGATCCTTCTGCCACATGGTCATTCTCTGATTCTCGTGGCGTTGGAATCAGTCCGATCGACGTCGAGATCCACAGCACGGACACAAATCAGGCACTTGCTGTCGCCAATCAGGTCGTTGACATCCTTTCGACACATGTACCTCAGGTTACGAACATCGTCAGCGATATCAACAATGGTGCTCCTAAGCTTTCTGTCCAGATCGATCATGAAAGAGCGCATGACCTTGGCGTATCTGTAAGTGATATCACAGGTGCACTCACTACAGCGATCAATGGTACGGTAGCAACGCAGATCACAACATTCGATGCAAATACCACATATGACGTGTATGTGCAGCTTGCAGACAATGACATCACATCCATCAACGATATTGGTTCGATCCTAGTTCCAAGCACGACAAGTGGATTTGTCCGTGTAGACAGCGTGGCTGACTTCATCTTTGATACATCTCCTATCCAGATCGTCAGGGAGGACAAGATAAGGGTCAACCATGTAACGGCAGATCTTGCAAGTGGTTATTCCACAAGTGATGTACAGCCTCTGGTCGATCAGGCACTTAACGAGTACCTGATGCTTCCTGAAGGAGTAGAGATCATCCAGAGCGGTGAGCTTTCTGAGTTCTCAAAGTATGTGACTACGCTTGTTATGATCGTGGCCCTCGCTCTCTTCCTGGTATATGCTGTCATGGCAGCCCAGTTTGAAAGCTTGATGGATCCGTTCATCATCTTTGCGACGATTCCTCTGCTTCTCATCGGAGTTATCTGGGTGCATATCTTCATGAATCAGAGCTTCAGCCTCTTCTCGATAATCGGTGTCGTTGCGCTCATAGGAGTTGTCGTCAACAACGGTATTGTCCTCATCGACTGTATCAACCGACTTGTTGAGCACAAGATACCAGTTGAGCAGGCCTGTCTTCAGGCAGCGCACGGAAGGCTTCGTCCTATCCTGATGTCGACAATCACGACAATCGTAGGACTTATCCCGATGGCGTTCTTCCCTGGAAATGGTTCAGAGATGATCCAGCCGATTGCACTTACCTTCTTCGGAGGCATGATGACTGGTGCTATGCTGACTCTCTTCCTTTCCCCGACGCTCTACCTGCTCCTCAACAAGAGGAAGGAAAAGAACTTCGACAATCCGGATTCTCTCATCAACCAGCTGAGGGAATACGACATGAACAAGATGCAGAACATAGATGCATATCTGTAATCTCTCTTGTTTTCTCTCTCGAGGGCTACATTCGTGTGGCCCTCTTTTTCGTTCCTTTTGGCGCTATTTCTTTCCCCGAAGTATCCTAATCCAGATATGCCAGGGGATTTTCAAGCAGGAACTCCTCCAACGGAATGGTCACAGAATCCGGATCCCTTCTCGCTGATATTGTGAAGACTCTGCTCCCCGGATATCTTTTCAGGAAAGCATCCACTCCTTTCCCATATGTCCTCCCTCCGCTTTTCACCTCGAAGACAGCAGCGGAGTGGCCATTGCAGAGTACGAAATCGACCTCATCCTGCTTCTCCCACCAGTAGCTGAGACTGACGTCCTCTCCCGAAACAGGGATGTCATCAGCGCTCATGCTGACATATGGGATGTTCGTCGATGACAGGACATCTTTTATTATGGTACTCTTGCCAACCTGACGTGGTCCTGCGATGACCTGAATTAACCGTCTCTTCTCATTGAGACGTCCCCTTACAATGCCCGTGTATCGAGATCTTTCCATATGTCCTTCCTTATTTTACTCAAAGGACTGAGATAATTAACTCAATTAACTGAGTAAATTATCATACAAATATATTTCAACCTTAATCTCCAGGAGTCTCCACCTTCAAAGCAGAGCGAAAGGTGGAGAGGAATGGAGGAAAGATCAGCAGATGTGAAAAAATTGCAATATGAAGAAATGGCTGGATGAAGAGTATGAGATTTCAGTTTCCCCTGATCCAACTTATTGCCGCATCAAGTCTTTCATCATTGCCACTACAGAAGTTGTTGTAATTAAATGGAATTTCCTCATCAGGTGCTATTCCTACGCCTTCATATATTGTTCCATTACAGTATCTCAGCTGCAGGTAAGGCGTATAGATCAAGGAAACATATGGATCAATTCGTGTCGTGCCTGCATTATACTCATATTCAGAACCTTCACTTGTCCCGTTCAGCATCCCATTCCCTCCCGCAGTATATGAGCCGAAAGTCCTCACCGTGTATCCATGATAATCTCTTAGACAGTGCATTATCATTGTGGACATTTCCGCACAAGAGACGCTGTTCCTGTTATGAAGAACAGCAATTGGAATGTTTTTGTTGAAAGTAGCCGAGCCGAACATCTCTGGCTGTGCACCGATTTCAAACGGTACCCAAGGACCATAATCTGTCCTGTTATCCCCGTCCTTGCGTCTTGTATCAGCAGGGTGTATGCTGTCCTCATTTCCTGCAAGGAACGCACTCCAGAGAGTAGTGAGATCAATAACAGCACCACCTCCATTTCCTCTCAGATCAATTATTACTCCTTTAGGATTGTTGTTGAATATTTCATCAAAATAAGTGTTGATGACATTCTTGATTGAGGTTTCTCCTTCCAGAAATGAAGTAATTGCAAACTCATTGAAGCTGAGATACACAATTCCATCTTCAGTTGTTGCACAGATAGCATAAAGAGGACTGCCGAGCATAGTTGTTGCAGCATATCCGACTGTTGCACTTATGAAACCATATCTATTGCCTGAGATATTTTTTTCTCCGGTATTTGTTTCTGGCGAGCTGATACCAAATACATGTTCTATCACCCCTTTTGTATTTTCTTCATCCGCTTCGAAATACTTCGGACAGATTTTTTGTCGCTCCTCAATTGTACTTGCAGAGAAGAATCTGAAGATCTCGTCCTCTGTGTAACCCATCTCCTTCAGTTGTCTGTACCCGCTCGGAGAAAGGCCCATTTTGTTTCCATCCCCATTCGCACTATCACTCATACGTATTGCCAAATGGCCATCATGAAGGACCTTCGTAATATCAAGGAATAACTGGAACGCCTCAAGTGAGTTGCTCCTTTGTTCATCAGCTGTCCTTGCGTCGCTTTCTATGTCTCCAAGTACTTCAAACTGAGGCATATACGTGCTATAAACATCATCCCATTCTGTACCTTCGTTGTAATCAAGGCTCCAGAATACGTAGTTAGTATTCATCTTCTTCCAGAAGATATCGAAAAGGGAGGCCCATGTCGTTGGCACTTCATACGCTTGCGTATAGTCCAGATCAGAAGTCATCCTGCAGGAGAAGAAAACTATTGGAATAAGTAGCAGAATAATAAGGAACTTTGCTTTCTTCATCTCTGACCTCCGAGTGAGAACATGAAGCCTATATCAGCGCTTAGATTGCTGAAGTATGTATGTACTGCACCCATGTGATTCTTCTCCAGACTTGTCAGTCCATACTGATAACGTATGAGGGTATAGAAATATCCAGTCCTTTCAACAGATATTGTCAAACCAGTCTCTGCGATGATACCTGCGTCAAAAAGGTTGTCTGAAGCTGTGAATGGAATCTGCTGGTAAGCATATGCAATGTAATTGTTCCTGACGCTCTCACTTTCAGTAATTCCTCCGGTGAAATCCATTGTCCTAACCCCGATATATCCACCGAATCCTATGAAACATCTGGCAAAGTCGTTTCCGGCAGAGAAACGCAGGGAGAGAGGGAATTCAAGGAAATGATGCATCTTCGTAAGATTATCGACATATGAACCATTTGCTTGCAGCTTCTGATAACCAGAACTTTTCATGATCCATCGCACACCAGTATTGATTGAAAACCAATCGTTGACTTTGTACTCAACAGGAACAGAGACATCAAAGCCATGGCTGTTGAGTATATAAGTGTTAGGCCAGCCTGTATCCGAATCAACTATGCTGTAACTGTATCCTGATTCGATGCCCAAATACCATCCAGAGGAAGCGAAAAGCATAAAGGGGAATAACAGCAGAATGACAGCAAGAGATATTTTCCGCACCAATTTTCATCTCCCTATGCTCCGTTTATATTCTTCCGCATCCCTCACTGTCAAGAAATTATATGAAAATCTTCTTTCCTGATAAGAATTTGTTGATAAAAATGTCAGAAATATCGCCGATCAGAGAGAAAAGATTTCAGATTGTCTGGTGCTTTTCTTCCTTTTTGTTATAGAGGAACATGAGGATCGCGAAAAATACAATGATGAAGTATCCGAGTATGCTCAGCCCATCTGGAATCTGATTGAAGATGAAATAACCGAGGAATGCGGAGAAGATTATCTGCGAATAGTCATATACGGATATTTCTCTTCCCGGAGCGTACGAATAGGCCGCTGTAATAGAGAACTGCCCACCGCTTGCTGCAAGACCTGCAAGAATGAGGTAGACAAACTGCATTGTGCTCATCGGATGGAAATTGAAGATGAGATAAGGCAGAGTGACAAGGCAGGAGAAAGAGGAAAAGAAGAAGACTATCAATGCCTTGTTTTCCCCTCTTGTTCCAAGAGCACGCACAAATGTATATGCCGCCCCTGCTCCAAGACCTCCGAGAAGTCCTATTGACGCTGCTGCCATATCTACATTAGCGAATGTTGGCTTGATTATAAAAAGGCTTCCTATGAATGCCCCAAGCACAGAAAGAGCCTGGACTGGCTTTATCTTTTCAGAAAGGAAGAGGGCCGAGAAGATTATCACGAAAAATGGTGACATCTTATTCAACATAGAAGCATCGGCCAGAACCAGATGATCGATTGCATAGTAGTTGCAGATTATTCCAACTGTACCTGCGAATGATCTCATGAACAGCAATGGGAAGTTACCTTTCTTCCATTTGAATGAACTACCGCTTCGAATGAGGAGAATCAAGGCAAAGAACATTGCGACAAAATTTCGGAAGAAACTCTTCTCAATTGATGGCAGATCACCAGAAAGGCGTACAAACACGTTCATCATCGCGAAAAAGAAGGATGAAAGTATTATGCAGATTATTCCCTTGTATTTTCTGTCCATGAAAACTAATTATGATTGTTTTGTCAAAAGTGTAAATAAGAAATCCCTCAGTTCGAAAACCAAGGGATTTCTATAATAATTGCTCTAACTTCTATTACTTATTAGAAGGATACAGATACGCTTGGGACAATCATGAGACCCTTGTGATCGTAGTTGTATGCGCCAATGTTGCTTGCATTGTACTCAATGCCAAGGTTGTATTTTACACCATAGAGTGTATAACCGATGTTGCCACCAACGAAGTACTGATTAACGAAATCACCAAGATCATCTGCACCGAAGTATACGTTGAGGTTCATGTTTTCTACGAGAGCAAGATCAACGCCGACGTTGAGGTAGTTCCATGGATCCTCACTTACAGCCTTATCAAAAGTTCTGAGAGCATATTCAATATAGCCAGATACCATGTCTACGCCACCGTAAACAACTGCTGCAAGCTGGTTGTACTTTGTTCCGAACTCGTAGCGGTCAGATACAGATACGCCAACATTGAAGTCTGCACCAATAAGCTCACCGACGTTGATATCAACTGCACCACCAAGAAGTCCGCCAGCAACATCTGCATCAGAAAGGAAATCTTTTGATTCACCATTCATTGCATAGTCAACAGATACTGCGATTCCGCTGTATGGCTTGATCAATGCAGATGCAGAGAGGTCTTCTCCATAGATAGGAACTTCTACAGGTTCAAGTGGACCATTATCATCAGGATCGGCCTTCATATCACCTGAATACCAAAGAGGTGAATACATTACCTGAGCCTGTACGTAATCCTTGTAACCAATTGTTACACCAAACGGGCTGATGTTATTGAGCGTTCTAACTCTGTCGAGGTTAGCGCCAGATGCATTGTTGTATGCTCTGAAACCAGTTACACGTCTGTCACCACCGATCTCGAGTGTTACATCAACCGGGCTCTCGCCACCAACTGCCATTGCAATTGCCTTAGCGATATTTGTCTTGAAGATAGCTTCAATCTTGCCATTTTCACCACTGAAAAGCTGCTGGATATCTGCGGTATCAAGAAGGCCCTTTACTTCAGCTGACCAGAGGCCCTGATCATCTGCAAGCCTGAATGTGAGAGACATCTCGTTTGAATCGTCGCCATCGTCACCGTATGTGTAGAAGCGCCAACCGTTATTGTCTGCTCTTGTGTCATCATAGTTTACTGCTACACCAGCTGTAAGAGATCCACTGAACTGTACAGCTGCAAATGCTACAGAAGTTGCGAGCAAGCAAACAAGCAATAGTGCAAGTACTTTTTTCATACTTCCTCTATGAGAAAAGTGCTTATTTTGACCTTGTTTTCAGCTGTTTTTATTCATTAGTGCAGTAAGAAGTGCAGAAAGGATTTTCCTTCCTTTCTGCTAAGTAAATCTATTGTAATAAAAACTTGGATAAATAGGGTGCAGTAAAAAGTGCAGAATCAGAGGGATGAAATATCATTCAGGAGCATTTCAACGTTCTCCTCCTTCGTGTCCCAGCTCGTGCAGAATCTTACTATTGTCTTTCCTTCCAGCTTTCCCCATTCTTCGAAAATGTACTTCTTCTCAAGTTTTGCAATCTCTTCGTCAGAAAGAATCGGGAAGATCTGGTTTGTCTTTGAGGATCCGAACATCCTGATTCCCTTGTCTTCAAATGCCTTTTGTATTCTTGATGCCTTATGAACTGCATCTTTTGTTATTTTGAAGTACAGATCATCAGAGAAGAGGACATCAAACTGGATTCCAATGAGACTTCCTTTCGCTATCATTGCCCCTCTGTTCTTGATGTTGTATCTGAAGTCCTTCTTGAGTTCCTCATTTGTAATTACAACGGCTTCCCCGAGAAGTGCTCCGCATTTTGTCCCTCCGATGTAGTACACATCTGTAAGCTTTGTTATATCTGATATAGTCAGATCGTTGTTCTCTGCGCCAAGGCCATAGCCGAGACGTGCCCCGTCCATAAACAGGTAGAGGCCATATTTTTTGGTGACAGAGCGGAGATCTTCCAGTTCTTTCTTTGAGTAGAGTGTTCCTGTCTCTGTCGGAAATGAGATATATACCATCTTGGGCTGGACTGTATGTTCCATTGATGGATCTGCAAGATGTTTTTCCATTACCTCTTCAACTTGCTGTGCATTTATCTTGCCATCCTCTTCCTCGAGAGCGATGACTTTGTGCCCTGTTCCCTCGACTGCCCCTGTCTCATGGACATTGATGTGCCCGGTCTTTGGGGCGATCACGCCCTGATACTGTCTCAGTGCAGAAGAAATTACCAGGAGGTTCGTGAGGGTTCCTCCGGATATGAAGTGTATATCTGCGCTTTCATCCCTTATGGCCATTCTGATCTTCTTCTTTGCGCTTTCTGAATACTCATCCAGACCATAGCCGACTCTCTGAACGTCGTTTGTCTCTACAAGGCGTTTCAGAATTGAGGGATGTGCTCCCTCGAGGTAATCACTTTGGAACATTATCATGTTTCGGATGATACCCTCATTGCAAAGGATTTTGAACTGACTGATGGAGGTGTATTGTGCCTAAACGTTCAGAATTCTATCTCTACAAGAGACAGAAGAAGAAAAGAAGTTACTGGTATGTCTGTTTCATTGACAGAAAGAGCGGGAGACAGGGGAATGCAAAGAGCATAGACGTTCTGAAAGAGGAACTAGGGCTTGGCTACGGGTATTCGGTCAGGAATAGGGCTGAGGCCTTCAAGGTCGCTCTGATGGCCCTTGAGAAGAAGGGAAATGACAATCACATACTTTTGTCTGACTATTGCCAGAAGTTCTGGTCTTTCGATGAAAGCGATTACATACGGATGCGCAACAGCATAAAGAAAGGAAGTATCGGCAGGGAGTATGCGAAGAACATGCTTCTATTCTTCAACAAGCACGTCCTTCCTTTCTTTGACAGGGAAAAGGAGCTTTCAGATGTCACGCTTGAAGACCTCGAAACCCTTTCTGAATCGCTGAGGAGAGGTACATTGTCCTCTGGTACTATGCAACTGATTCTCCTTTCTGTCTCTGTGCCGCTCAAGGAAGCCTATCGTTCCGGGCTTATAGATGAGAATCCGGCGGAGAGACTGATGAAGATAGAGAAGGAAAACGGGAAAAGGGGATATCTCACCCTTGATGAATGCCTGAAGGTCCTTCGTTATCTTGATAGTTCGGGAAATCAGTATTTCCCTTCATACGTGCTTGCCCTCCGCCTTGCCTTCTACAGCGGGATGAGAAGCGGGGAGATAAGGGCACTCAGGATCTCTGCTTTCGAGAATACGAAATACCCATCTGTCATGAGGCTTAACATAACTGAGTCAATAGCTCCGTATTCAGGAGTCAAAGGGACAAAGGGAAAGTATGAGCGGGCGATACTTGTTCCCAAATTACTTTTTTCACTCCTTCTCTCGAATTCAAATGAGAAGGGGCTCTGCCTGCCTTCCAAAAGCGGAGGCTACATATCGTCCCCGACGCTGCGCAATTTCTTTTCACGCATCCTGGTAGCTTGCGGAATAGATGTCGAGGAGCAGAAGAGGAGAAAACTCACTTTCCATTCGATAAGGCATTCATTCTCGACGATAGGAAAGGAAGAGCACATATCTCGTGAAGACAGGATGCTCGCGCTCGGGCACAGGAGCGAAAGGGTAAACGAGAACTATACTCATGTAAGCGACGAGTCGCTTATGGGCATTTATCCTCTTACCCTTCTGTTCGTATCAGAGACTTTTCCTTCCGTCCGCGAAGACGAGCTTGCTGCTCTGCCTGTCAAGATATAGCCTCGCATCCGGGCTGATGCGCAGTGCCGCGCAAGGGGAAAGCGGAGTGATGTCATCGAATATGCAGGATGCGACTGCCTTGGCCTTCCTCTGGTCCGGGCATGAACAAATGATATGCTTTGCGGAGAGAATTTCGTGCACCGACATCGTGATTGCTTTCTTTGGGACATCGTTGATGGAATCGAACCATCCCTCGCTTGCTTGTTGTCGCCTTGATCTTGTCTCGAGTTCCACGACGATGTAAGGGTCTTTTGTATCGAAGTTCGCAGGAGGATCATTGAACGCCAGATGCCCGTTTTCGCCAATACAGATGAAAGCAACATCCAGAGGATGACTCTTTAGTGTCTCGTTGAGCGTTCTCACTGTCTCTTCTACCTTGTCCGCATCGGAAGAGATGCTGTGGAATGATCCCACAGGCTTGATCAGCGAGAGAAAATGATCTTCCAGAAATGTCGTCGATGATGCTTTGTGCCCTTTTTCAAGGCCGATGAACTCATCAAGCAGGAATACATTGACTTTGCTCCAGTCGATCCTGTCACTCTTCGCAAGATATGAGAGCGTCTGTATCTGACTTGTGCCAGTGACGAATGCAACGTTGGCATATCCCTGTTCCCTGATGGCTTTCCTTATATGATGTCCGCCTGAAATAGATGCTTCATGACCTAATGTGATCTTGTTGTCTGAGATTGAAACGATCATTATCCTATCTCTCCTAACGTCAATAATAGAGAAAAATAAGGAAAAGGGAAATTGTTGCTGTTTAACTTCGTGAAAATGCCATAACCAATGGCTCTTTTCCTCTGCTTCACATGATTTCGTCAGGAAATGAACAGGATGTTAATGAAAAAAAGTAAATATTCCATCTCAAGAGCCTCGGAGCTTTGCATCCCGTATGAAAATGCCAAGGATGCAATCCGGCAAGCATTATCCATATACAGTGAGACAAATCTCGATTATGTTGATAGCCTTCTTGTCGCAGAAGCTCTTTCTTCTGGAGCAGAGATCGTATCCTTTGACAAGAAGCTTCTCAATGAACTGAAACGGAAGATGTGATTTCTCATCGCAAATTCCTGGCATCTGCGATACGCTATCGAATTAAAGAGAAAAGACCCCATCATGCTTGCTTATGTGGTATTGTCATTTGACGGAATGTAGTAATGAGCTTTTCGTAATCCGAAAAAAGCTTATACAAACATAAGGCAACTTGGTGTAGAGTAATGGTGTCCATCGTATGAAAAACAAAACTGTCCATCTCGGGCTCTTCACGAGCTTCAGTGATTATTTATACTTGTTTTCTGGCGTTATAATAGCGGCAGTCGCCACTGCCACTTTCTATACTCCCGCCCGCATCACAGGAGGCGGGGCAATCGGTGTGGGAGCCATCTTCTATTTCCTCTTCGGCTTTGATCAGGGTGTCGTGATGCTCATCACGAACTTCTTCCTGTTCCTCATTGGCATCAAGTTCTTCGGTCTGAAGTATGGCCTGAGGGCCCTCGTTGGATCAACGCTCCTTTCATTCTGCGTCTCAATAATCGGTGCCTATACTGGTTATCGTGGGGTGCTGGATTACTCGAGCGATGTGAATATCCTCCTGAGTGCGATTTTTGGTGGTGTCCTCATGGGAACAGGTATTGGTCTCGTGCTCAAAAGTGGATGCAATACGGGAGGAACGGACATCATAGCGCAGGTTGTAGCTGCGTTCACTCCTTTTGCATTCGGAACTGTACAGTTCGTGTGCAATGCTGTCATCGTCGTTACTGGAGGTATAGTAACAGGCATTGAGCAGATGTTCTTTTCAATCATAGCAATGTTCTGTTCAAGTCAGGTGGTCAACTTCGTCATCACTGGATTCAATACGAATCTCGCAAAGGCGTGTTTCATATTCTCCGATTACCATCTTCCTGAAATATCTGAACGGGTAATGACTGAACTGCATCGCAGTGGTACCGTTCTTCATGGAACAGGAATATATACAGCAAAGACCAGGAGCTTCATGCTTGTCGTTGTGCCAAACAATCAGCTCCAGCCCCTGACGAAGATAATAAACACAGAAGACCCCAAGGCCTTTGTCATAGTCACTCCTGCATATGAGGTGATGGGAAAGGGCTTTGCACAGTTGAAGAAGGTCGCAGATAAGAAAAGCTGAGGAGGAAGAAAATGAGTTCATATTCAGATCTTTTATCCCGCAGATCGAGGCGGAAGTATGAAGAGAGAATGGTTTCCGATGACCTGATCGGAAAGGTACTTGATGCAGGATTGCACGCTCCGAGCGGAATGAATACGCAGGGCTGGCACTTTTCTGTCGTGAAGGGCAGGAAGAAGATAGATGAGCTTGCATCTTATGTAGGCAAAGCTGATGCCCAGGCACTTTGCTATGGTGCACCTGTCTTCATCATGGTCTCTTACGATCAGAGCTCGAAGTTCGCTCCGTTCGATACATCTGTTGCCCTCATGCAGATGATGAATGCTGCACATATGCTTGGCCTTGGTTCTGTATGGATCAATTACATCAATCTGATGGAGAATGCCCCGTCATTCAGTGCCTATGGTGTTCCGGAAGGGTACAAGGTATATGGTTCTCTTGCTCTTGGCTATCCTCTTGATGAACCAAAAGCCAGAGTGATGAAGGAAAATCTTGTGACGATTATCGAGTAGTGTGAATAGCTGCTTTGAGAAGAAGTCAGGGCCTTGTGAAGAGAACAGGCCCTGATGTTTTGATTGGTTTTTGCCAGATGGTACAGACATCTTTTCCTGTTCTATCTTTTTAATTTCTTAACTTTTTTGTTAAAACCCATTTTTGATTGAATATCTCTAAATAAAGATGAAAATTGCTACTTAATCTTGAGATATGTTCATGTTTTATGTTTGATATCTCGAATTAAAACGTATATGAAGGATAGGAAGAGGACAAGAAAGAAAAGAGCTAATCAGGTTGTATGAAAGCAAAGAAGCCAAGTTTGTTGCGATATATGGACGTCTTCGTGTTGATAAAACATATTTAGGAACAGTCAGGGCCTTGTGAAGAGAACAGGCCCTGATCTTTTGAGTGAATTTATCCAGATGATACAGATCTACTTTTCAGCTTCCGCTGATCTGTGAGAGGAATTCTTTATATCCGGTCTTCCCGAATGTGCCTTCATATTCAGAGATCGGATAGTTCGTTGTCACGAAGTCGATATCCTTGTCTCCCCGTCCGGAGAGGTTCACAAGTATTCTCTTTCCCTTGCCAAGTTTCTCGGCAAGTTTGACTGCGTATGCAACAGCGTGGGAACTTTCGAGTGCAGGGATTATGCCTTCCAGACGTGAAAGCGCATAGAATGCCTCGATTGCCTCCCTGTCTGTCGCGCTATCATAAGTTACCCTTCCTGTATCGTGCAGGAGGCAATGCTGTGGTCCTACCCCAGGATAGTCAAGTCCGGATGCTATCGAATATACAGGGAGTGGTTCGCCTTTCTCATCCTGTATGTAATAGCACTTGAACCCATGAAGTATTCCTTTCTTTCCTTTTGTCATTGAGGCTGCGTTGTACGGTGTATTCAGTCCTCGTCCTGCAGGCTCAACCCCATAGAGCGCGACACTCTCATCATCGAGGAAGCCTGAGAATATTCCGATAGCGTTTGATCCTCCACCCACACAGGCAACTACTGCATCAGGAAGTGTATTCTCACTTTCGAGGAACTGTTCGCGCGCTTCCCTCCCTACGATTGACTGAAAGTCCCTGACCATCGATGGGAACGGATGAGGACCTACCACAGAACCTATGCAGTAGATCTGGTTTTCCGTATCATTGAGGTATGCCCTGAATGCGGCATCTACTGCATCCTTGAGTGTCCTTGTTCCTTCAGTGACCGAAATCACACGGGCTCCGAGGATCTTCATCCTCAATACATTAGGCGCTTCCTTTTTGACGTCAACTTCGCCCATATAGATATCACATTTGAGGCCAAGTAGAGCTGCTGCTGTTGCCAACGCGACACCATGCTGGCCTGCACCTGTTTCCGCAATAACCTTTTTCTTCCCGAGATGCTTTGCAAGAAGAACCTCACCGAGACAGTGATTTATCTTGTGCGCTCCTGTGTGATTCAGATCTTCCCTCTTTAGGTAGATCTCAGCACCTCCAGCAGCTGCAGAGAGCCTCTTTGCATGATACACAGGGCTTGGTCTTCCTGTATATGTCCTGTTCAGCTCATCCAGTTCCTTTATGTATGTAGGATCCTTTCTGAGCTTCTCATATTCACTTGCGACATAGTCAAGTTCCTTCTTCAGTGCCTCAGGCACGTATGAACCGCCATATTCCCCGAAATATCCGTTTGCATCTGCATTCTTTATGTCCATTTCATAGCTCCTTTGTTTCTTTTGATAGAAACATAATATCAACCATACAGCTTCCGTGTCAATATCTGCTTTTCCAAATACTGATGAAGATCTGTTGGTACGGAACTACAATCGCACAAAGCGGGACTTAAGGCAGATGTTGCAATAAGCCTCATTATGGAATGCGAAAAAGAGGTCAAGTTCAAGTGAAGATGATCCTGATTTAAAAAAAGAATATATCCATCTCTGGTGCAATGCTCAACCTTGCACATACGAAGGCTGTTCCATTTCTTCATCAGTCAATTGCCTTTGGAGGAGATGTTTTTTTTCAAAACTGAATCTGTTTCTCAAAAAAAAATTAGATATATAATGCTAACTATAGTTCTGTTTTCAGATTAATATATGTTGATATGATAAAATATCATCTTTAAATTTAACGCAAATAGAACGATGATCTAACTATATGAAAAATAAGAGTAACATAAAATTTATTTGTATAAGTAATTTAATTATAAATAATAGATTTGAATTTTTAATGAGAATGAAAAGAGGATGAATGCCAAAAGATCTTGCATTTTGTTTAAAATTAGACCTAGTTGGCGCTTATTGATGTTTTTGAAGGAATTCCTAGATTATAAGGAAAGGAATTGGATGTAGGCCTGAGCCTATGAATGATAATAACTGCCTTATGTATCAAGGCAACGATGAAGGATATGGAAAACCTAACTAGATTTGGTGTCACAAGTATCTTGATACTGAGGGCTTCGGATTCTTAGCTTTGCAAAGTCATTATCCACTCCGAGACTGCAGATTTCACCTTAATTAGAAGTATCCTTTGAGGATAATCTTTTCATCATGTGCTATTCTCTTTGCTATGGATAAGAGGAATGTAGTAATAATAGGGAACGGCATTGCCGCGGCAATAGCACTTGCGGAGGCAAAGAAAACAGGTGGTTCTGATGTGGCCCTTTCTGTAATAGGGAAAGAGGAGTTCGGGCCATATCCGCGACCAAAACTTCCTGAACTCGTTTCGGGTTCTCTTTCTTCTTCATTCTTCAAGACGAATTCCATTGCATCAGGGGAGCATGCCTATTATAGGGATCCTGTAATCTCACTTGATGCTGAAAAGAAGGAGCTCCTGCTCAAAAGTGGCAGAACAATCCATTATGATACCCTCATCATCGCAAATGGGAGTGTGCCTAATGCTCTTGATGTTCCCCTTTCCGGACTATCTGGGATAATGCACTTCAGGACAGTTGCTGATGCAGAGAGAATAATTTCCAATGTGGACGAGAACTGCACCTCTGTACTTATCATTGGTGCTGGGGTCCTCGGCCTGGAGGCAGCTCTTGCAATAAAGAAGAGGAAGAATATCGATGTGACGGTTGTGGAAGGAAGGGAATACATTCTTCCTGTGCAGCTGGATCAGGAAGCTTCCCTTTTCCTTGAGTCTCTTCTGGTGGAGAAGGGCCTTACGTTCAAGAAAGGTGTTTCCCTCATCGAATATCGTTCCGGTGACGGAGAGAACCTTTCTTCTGCAGTTTTCTCTGATGGAAGCGAAGTGAATTGTACGCTCTCCCTCGAGGCAATAGGTGTCCGTCCAGATACTTCCCCGTTCAAATCAAGTGGGATCAGTATAAACAGGGGCATAGTCATTGACGACAGGGCTGAAACCTCTGTCAAGGACATATATGCGGCAGGCGATGTCGCCGAGTTCGATGGAAAATGCCCAGGTCTTGTGTCGTTTGCGAACATGACCGCTCGGGTTGCCGGTATAAATGCAGCGGGAGGAGATGCGCGTCTCGTACTTCCTTCCTCTTCCGCGTTCATGAAAGTTGATGATATCTCTTTCTACAGCCTCGGCGCCAGAAATGGATATTCCAGATGCGTCGAGAAGAAAGACGGAAAGAGATATGAGCGTTATTTTCTCTCAGAAGGAGATATCCTTCTAGGCACGATAGGGATCGGAAGCGAGAGCAATATGACAAAAGCTCTTGCGATGATCGGGAAGAAGTTCAGTGATTCTATTTTGTCATGGGATTGATGTTTTGAGGGCGGTGGCATGTTGCATATAGCAATCTGCGATGATCAGGTGAGCCAGCTGAGCATGATACATCGTTCTGTTGAGAAGTATTTTTCTTCTCATCATTCCATGTATTATGAAATCTCTGACTTTTCTGATTCCCTCAAGCTCCTCGAGAAGATACAGCATGAAGGTGCGTTCGATATCATCATCCTTGATGTGATGATGCCAAAGGCCCTGGGAACAGAGATAGCGGGCGAGATACGTAAAAGAAGTGAAAAAAGCGAAATAATATTCATCTCATCATCGCGAGATTACGCGCTTGATGCATTTTCATATAATGCAGTGCACTACATCCTCAAGCCATTTTCTGATGACGATCTGGCTGAAGCGCTTGACAGGGCGATGAAGAACTTCACTGAAAAGAGCATCAAGAAGATCCTGCTCCACCTTGAGAACGGGGTTGTGCAGTCTGTGGGCGTAGAAGATATCAGCTACATTGAGAGCGTGAATTACAGGAGGATCGTACATGTAAATGGTACAACCTACGAAGAGACGAAGACCACGCTCGCAAAATTCGCCGAAGAGCTTGAATTGCTTTCCCCAGGTTCTTTTTTCCAGCCATACAGAGGGTATATAGTCAATCTAGCGGAGATAAGGACAATTACTTCGAATTGCCTTGTGCTCCGTGATGGAACATCTATCATGATAAAGAGAGGAGATTTCCGTAAGATAAGGGATCTTTATTTCCAGTGGTCTTTCAGGGAAAAGAAATGAAATGCAGTTTCTCTTTGATGCAGTAAGGGTCATAAGCATATATCTGACACATGCCTATTCTCTATATCTTCTGAGCTCCCTGCGCCCATCTCTGAAGCATCCTCTCCTGCTTTGGTCATCAGTCTGGATAATCTTGAGCCTTTTCAGTCTCATTCCTCTCTATTTCTTCGGTTTTTCGGAAAGTGTGAGCAAATTTCTTTTCATCGTTTCCTTCCTGACAGCGTTGTCTCTGTTCATTTACTGTTCCTCAGATAATCTTGCGAAGAAAATATTCCTCATTTCGACATATTCGTCATATTTCATGCTCACAGTACTCATTGGTACGTTCATTGCCATTGCGTTCTTCTCATCTTCAGATGTGGCCATTGTTATTTCAAGATCACTTCTTTCTCTCGTTTTCATCATCCTCCTCAAGTACAAGTTGAACCGTCTGATCCGGGAAAGTACAGAAGAGATCACGAAAGGCTGGACCGTGCTTGCAAGTTTTTCCTTCATTGCGTTTTTCATCATTTCCGTCACAGCTCTCTATGCCTACAACAACATTGGAAGCGCTCGCCGCCTGCTTTTCATTCTCGTTATGGAGCTCATGCTGATCTCTTCGTCCTATGCAGTAGTTCTTTACATGATAGGACTGCTGAAAGAGCAGAACAGGCTCAAGCATGTTGAGAACCAGCAGGTGATATTGATGTACGAACTTGATATGGAAAGGGCTTTCGTGGAGCAGGCAAGGGCATTCAGGCACGATCAGAGGCATCATCTTGGTATCCTGATGGAGTATCTGAAGGAGGGAAAAGCGGAGGATGCAGAACGATATCTTGCAGAATATGAGGCTTCTAGTGATGACTTTTCCCACTTCTTCCTATGCCGTAACAGGGTCCTGAACGCTCTTCTGAATATCACTTCAAGACGTGCGGAGAAAAGCGGAGTCGCTTTCAATTTGTCTTTATCTGTTCCAGAGAAACTGCCGCTGTCATCTCCGGAAGAGGGGATAATATTCGGCAATATCCTCGAGAACGCCATTACAGCCGCAGAAAAGAGCATCAGGAAAAAGATCACTGTGCGCTCGATGACTGAGAAAAATGTCTTCCTCTTTGAAGTCAGGAATACATATGACGGCAATCTCGTGTTCAACTCCGGTTTTCCGGTCTCCACGAAGAAGGCAGGGGGAATAGGGCTGAGGAATGTACAGAGAACGCTCGACAAGTACGGCGGAATGATGAACATCATGACAAAAGCAGACGATTTCATTGTCCAAATCTCCCTTCCTCTTTGAAGGAGCATACGCCGTTAAACGTCCTTTTCATCGTACAAAAATGATGATTTATCAATTCGCTCTTCATCAGATCGTACTCTGGTGCTAGTTTCTTCTTTTGAAATAAAAACGTGTACGTTTAAATTTTCTTCGATGACTGGAATGTAACTGATAGGTAAGGTTTGCTATTTTCGGAAAATGCAAAAAAGGAGGCAAAAACAGCGGAAAAACAAAGCAAAAAACGAGATAAAAAAAAATGGACGTTAAATATTTAATTGAAAGAAATTATTTGAATTCGAGGGTTGACAATTGGTGAGTCATCAAATATATATATCTACGCTGACGGAAAAGACAGTTAGTCATACTTTTGGTATATGTTGCGTCAGAAAAATAGCAAAGGGGTTTATATGCGTGTGAAGAGGCTTTTGCTGATATTGCTCATTTCTCTTTTGACGGTTTTCTCTTTGAGCGCTTATCAGTTGTCGCCGTTGAATGTCACCTATGATTCCCGCGGAGCTGACTCTGCAAAAGTGTATACAATCGTTAATGACTCGGATTCGCCGATTGCTCTGCAGCTGGTGTCCCAGAAGAGGAATGTGGATCTTGATGGAAACGAATATACAGAGGAAGCGCCCGAGTATTTCTCAATACAGCCTAACAAGATGATCATCAGACCAAATTCCACTCAGCTTGTGCGCGTGCAGTACAGAGGGCCTTCAACGCTGCCAAAGGAGCTTGCGTTCAGGATCGTGAGCGAGCAGATCCCGTATTCCCTCGGTGCTCAGGAAGCGCAGTCTGGCCAGATGATCTCCTTTCTCTTCGTATACTCGACAAGCGCATACGTGAAGCCGGAGAGGGTGATTGAGAGCACAGAGACTTCAGCGGAGATCAACGAGGAAGGAAAACTTGAGATCCTGATAACGAACACGGGAACTGTTCATCAGCTTCTCAATGATCTCTCTGTGACTGTAAAAGGTGATAACGGTGGGGAATATACCCTGACCGATGATGATATGGGGGTGATCAAGGGACAGAATCTCCTTACAGATTCTACCTTGAGGATTGTACTTGATGTCCCTGAAGCCCTTTCGGGGGCAACTGCATTCGATGTGGCTATCAGCTACAACTACAGATATTCTTCCTGAGCGATAGTACCAGTTTTTTAGGAAAGGAAAATGAAAGGAAAGGGTTTGTCAGAGATAGTGAAAGTATCTCTTCTGACTTTTTGCATCGCTTTTGTGGCGTCATTTGGTCATGAGAGAAGCTCTGTCATTCTTTTTGCCTTTATCGCGGTACTGGCTGTTTCAGCCTTTTCATCCCTCCTCCTTCTCCTGTTGTCCCGTTCCGGGGCCTTGGATGAAAAGAGACTGAAGAAGCATTCGCTCAGAGTCTGCTACCTGTTCTTCACATCGATGATCTTCTTCCCTGTCGCGCTCTTTTCAGAACATGAAGGTATTGATTCGGAGCTTTCCCTCATTTCTGTACTGACTGCTATCCTCTTATTCCGGGAACTGGCTGTCCTGAAAAGAAGGAAACGATATGGCCGTCTTTTCCTCGTTTCTCTGACATCCAGCCTCATACTGGTATTCTATCCAGCGATAGTGCTATCAGGGATGCTCTCTCCCGAGCCTGGCATACTTACATACATAACGGGCCTTTTCGTCGGAGGGGCTGTGTACTCATCCCTTTTTAACGTGATGATGTTCTTCTTCATCCTCGAAGAAGGAATCTGTTCGCCGATGAGGATGCTGGCCATCGTCCTTGCCTTCTCACTTATCCTCTCTGCCATACTCCTTCTTCCAGCAAAGAGCGTGAAGAAGACCGAGATGCAGAGTCAGAAAGATAGAGATTACCTCGTGAATACTGTCATAGTGCCTGATGAGGAACCTTCTGGTGATGTTGGGGCACTCTTTTATGAAGAAGCTGATATGGAGACAGTCCAGATTCCAGCAGAGACTAGTTCTGCAGACATAGTTGAAGAGGGCATAGATATTCCAGAAGAGGCCAGTTCTGAGAATATAGTGGCAGAAGGCACAGATATTCAAGAAGAACAAGTCAATCCTGAAGACCATCCTCTGGAAGAGAACATTTCCTTAGCGGAAGAACATGTTGAAGAGGATGTGGCCTTTCCCATAGAGGAAGTAATTGAAGAAGAAAGTTTTGAGAGTGTTCAAAAAGAGGAGAGTCCTCTAGTCTCAGTGGAAAATAGCGACGGCGTGATTGCCGATGGAAATGAAGAAGTTCTTGCTTCCTTGCCTGATTCAGCAGAAGCAGAAAGCGGGAGTGAGGATGTCTCTTCTGAAGAAGAGCCGCTCTATTATCATGATGCGATATATGACGAGGACTTCTTTGCTGATTTCTTCATCCAGGGAGAAGATAGTCTCTCGCTTGCAGACGGCACATATTTCATGCTCCTTGTCATCAATGGTGATGCAGTAGGGCAGATCAGCGTTGAACTTGCAAATGGTGAACTTGGCCTGAACACATCTGAACTGAGGGAATACCTTGACGGGAATATTACAGACGAGGCATTTGACAGAATATTCCTCGGCAGTGGCAGCAGCATAACCCTTTCTGATCTCAACAGTATTGGAATCGATAGTTCGTATGACAGTTCTCTCTATGAGGTCTATCTCACATTCTCGAGCGAGGATATGCCTGTCAGGATGCTGTCGCTGAGGGGAACTGGCGGAATACAGCGACGTCCGATACTCGGTGCGACCGAGCTTGAACCTGCTGTGTTCACTCTTGCCAGCCGATTCACGCTCTCTACGGACTTTTATGTGAGCGATTTCGATACATTCAAGAATACTCTGGACTTCACGCTCTCATCTTCAAACAGCGTGAGGATCGGAAAAGTCCTTGGAAACTTCAACTGGTACATGGACTGGGATCTTGATTCATTCGACTTCCGCATGGGCTCCTATGAGTTCTACACAGACTTCGAGGACGAGATGATCCGTCTCAGCTGGGGTAATGTGGACACAGATCTCCTTTCGCCGAGCGGAACTCCTTTCGGCATCCGTTTTGAGAAGGCGATCGATTATGCAGCTCCCGGAGTCAGGTCCAGAAGCCATCTGGAGAGGGTCATCACCCTTGAAAAGCAATCAGAGGTCACCGTCTACAACGAGGGAAGGGAGATCTTCAACAGGACGCTCGATCCCGGCAATTACCGGCTCTCTGATTTCATCCTGTATACAGGAGCCAACAGAATCAGGATTGTAATATCTCCACTTGATGGAACAATGCCTGAAGTGATTGAATTTGATGTTAATTACTCAAGCTCACTCCTTGCGCCTGGCGAGACCTATTATGGAGCATCTCTCACCACGGGAAGAAGAACAGTCTCCTCCTCTTCTTCCATGATTGATGGTGCCTTCCGTATTCCTCTCTGGGACGGGAGGAGCCTTGAGTATGATTTCAGGAATCTCGTTTTCTCCGGATTTGTCACATCCGGTCTTTCCGAGAGCCTGACGATGGATTTCTCAGCCGCGTTCGGCAATAGCGTCGATTCGTCGGCCCTCTTCAATCCAAGCGCGGTGCTTGCCTTGGAACTTACGCATGCCAACGTCCTTGGCACAACCAGATACAATTTCCGTGTTACAGAACACGCTGACCGAAATGAGTGGGTATATCCTGATATCTACGCCCGAATCGGGCATCAGGTCTATACAGACTGGACACCTATTTCCTCATTCAACCTTTCAGCGACCTATAACGGTGATCTGGATACTCACACACTCTCGCTTTCCACAGGCCTCTCCGGAAGCATCGGCATATTCGGATGGAGCGTCAACGGCTATCTGTCAACTCCGCTTACAGACTGGAGCAGTCTGAACTACAGCGTATCAGGCTCATTCAGCTTCTCCCTCGGCCGATATCTCTGGCTTTCCGCTTCCCTTGATGTGAATGGAAACGATGTGGACGCTCCACCGATAGTCGAAGGTCGTGTCACTGCAACGTTCCGCTTCGGCGGTGGCAGTGTCGGTGCCAGCTATTCGTCTTACGGATATTCTTATCTTGAAGGAAGCTACAACGATTCGCACAACAGCTTCTCTGCAAGAATTGACAATCCGAATGCGTTTGCTGACATCAACAGCTACGGCATCTCCGGTGATTACACTTACACAGGCACATACGCGAAGGCTTCTGTCGGACTTGATGCATCCGATCTCTTCAATTACACGAGGATGAACATGTCTCTCTCGACATCCACCCTCTTTGCCGATGGCCTTTTCACGGTACGCTCGACAATACCTTCCAATTATGTGCTTATAAATCAGGGCGGTGCGCTGAAAGACAATGACCTCTCGGTTGGAAGGGCAGGGAATTCTTCCACTTCCATACTTCCTGAGGTCTTTGGTTCCTCGCTCTACACTGGAATTCCTTCCAGTGGATCCACATATCTCTCGCTCTTCAGTATCCCGGATGGGGGATTCGGAAGCGCAGAGTCGTTTGATATAGCAATCCCTGCATCGAACATAAAGGGATATGTCCTCCGCCTTTCTGCAGAAGAGCGGTATTCGGTTTCGGGAATTGTGCATTTTGATGGAGTGCCTTGGTATAACGGCTCATCCCCGCTTTACGAAGTCTCTGTGGAGGATGGCACTGTGAATCTCGACACGACAGAGTCCTACGTCTTTACTGATCGCGATGGAAGGTTCGTCTTGAATGACCTCCTTCCAGGTGTCTATGCATTCGACGCAGATGACGAGAACGGCGAGTGGCATCTCGTTATATTCACGATAGACGCAGATGGTTATGAAGAAGGTGGAGATCTTCTCCTCCTCGATGATTACAGGACAGACAGTGAGCTCTCGCTTCCTTCCATCTATAGAGACGCATTCGTATTCGGAGGAGGAGAGTCAATCACACAGGATGAGTTCTGGAATCTGATGTATCCGGAGGCTGCTGTATGAGGAAAATTGGAAAAACTATCATATTCATCCTTCTTTTGGTGATGAGTGCATCATATGCCGTTGACTTGTCATCAACTACATTTGAAATAGCGGCATATAAAGTTGGAGCACCTTATTTCCAAGTTACGATAACCGATGCGATAAACGAGGATCTGGATGTACTTGATAATCCGTATACAGAAGAAGGTATAGATACGGGAAACTATGATGAGATAAACCTCACAGAGCATGTAGAGGAGCTGATCTCAGAGTCAAAGATCATATTCTCGTACCGTGTAGTAGGTAATCTCTCAGGCAAGTATAGCATTGGCATGACGTTTGGCTCGCTTACAGATGGAACTAATACGATCGCTGCAAACTATGGACTCAGGAACTATACGGAGATATTCCAGTCAACATCGTCAAATACGGCAGCGTCAGGTTCAACAACCTATACGATCACGCCAGGTTCACCCAGCGGTGATTCAAGTTCGAGTCTTTCTTATTCTTGGGAAATAACGCCATCTGCAGCTGATGGCGTGACCATTCCTGTCTGGATTGCACGCGGTGCGGTTGCAATGGAAATCAATCAGCAGAGTTACAAAGCAGCACCACTTGGTACATATACTTCGCTTGTGACTGTTACGCTCACAACACCATGAGGAGAAAGAGATGAAGAGATTGCTACTTACAGTTTCAGTACTTCTGATCACATTCTCCCAGCTCTATGCGGTTTATCAGAAAATGCTTGATCCGAAGTCAATTGAGCTTCAGGCAGGATACGGAGCTGTTGCAGAACTTGCTGTTGACCGTATCCCTGCACAGACAGAGCAGTACAGGAATGGAATGCCTTTCGATATCGAGGACAACTATGTGCAGTATGGTGTCACGGAAGACGGCAGGGAGATCGCATACTGGTCTGTAATTGCCAATACGAAGTTCAGTCTCAGGATTTCAGCTACTCCCCTCATGCATGAGAACGGCGGCAGCGAACCGCTTTATTATACGCTGAAGTTCACTTATAACCTCGGTTACTACGACAGCAATGGTGAAAAGGGAAGTGCTGAAAGTGATTTCTGGTTCACGACTGGAAATAAAAAAGCTGTCTCGGATAACGGAGCGATAGACGGAGATAGTTTTTCATTCTTCCTCCTTCCTGAGACGATCGGTAGTGGCTATGTGGGAAGTGCAGAGGGAAGCATTTACTTCGAGTTTGCAGAAGAGAGCACTGAAGTCATAAGAGATGATACATCAAATCTGCCTGTCGGAAATTATTTTGCGACAGTCACGATAGCTGTCGTTGCGGAGGATCAGTGAGATGAAGAGGATATTGCTTTTCCTGATAATATTTTCATTCTGCTCGCTGTCTGCTTTTACTTACCCATGGGAGAATATTGAGGATCATAGCAGTTACAGTGATTACTTAGCACGGCAGAACAGAGAAGAGTATTTGCTCCTCACTCCGTACTATGGAGCACGCGGTGGGATAAACATTGTAGATTCAAACTACAACAATGTAGATTCAAACAACAATGTGTATGACTGGAGCGATTCAAGTGGCACTCTTGATCGCTATACAGATCCCTTTCCTGGTGCGTATTCAGATGCTGAGATGATAGCTATGGGAGGAGTGTATGACATTACTCCATTTGATGGACATGGTTCATTTGATGAGCCTTTGACTGTTACGATCACATGCCCGAACGATTTTTATCTTGTCAGCCAGAGCAATCCTGCATACAAGAGGCCTTTTGAGATCATCTTGAGGCAGTCGAATGCAATGGGTGGAATTAAATCTGAACATCGTGACTTAATTTGGAATGATGATTCTTCAACAAGTTATGATATTAATGGTGGCCGTTCCGCTGCACAGCTCTTTTCAGAGCCAATATCCGAAGATCTTAAATTTGACTATGCTCTTGCTGCTGCCGAAAATAGCAGTTTCTTTAATTTTACAAAGCAGGATGCTATCAAAGGATCATATAACAATGGAGATACAGAGGTAAGAGTATATTGTGGCTTTTGGTTTGACCTTATCATCAACCTTCCTATGGATAACTACGACGCGATTCGCGATACGATCACGGTCGACAATGTGACATATCCTCTTATCGAGGCAAATGACTATACTGCTATCGTCACGATAACCATCTCCTATGAGGGAAGAAGTAAATCCATAACCATTCCATTCTCTGGTTATTACGATAGAGGTTCCGTTGAACTTGAGTCCACAGCATCACTTATAGTCGATACATACGCATCTGCAGGTAATCTCTCGATTGAGAGTGACAGAGGAGTTTGGGTCCCGGTTGGAAAGATGGATTTCATGGCTTTCAAAGGAACAACAGCAAATCAGAGCACGATGCTTCAGTGGAGCAATCCGAAGATATTCATCTCTTCATCGAGTGATCCGACTGTAAATAGTACGGGCGAGTTCAAACTTGTGCATACGAACGTGCGATACGATACTCCTCTTACCGATTCAAACAGCATAGGTTTTACAGTCAGAGCAAGATCTCTCACTTCTGGAGGAAACACAGCTGTGGCGACGTTCAGGGGAGAGGATACTATAAGTTCAATCACAGGTACGGGTGGCGGTGGAATATCTGTCTCCCAGATAGCGAGTTACTCGGATGCAGGTAATATCAATAACATCACAGGAGGTCATCAGAATGCATCGCTCAATTATTATTCCTATTCGGGTGAAATCGATGTGATGCTCGATCCGGGGGACAACATCATGTATGAGGGAGTTTACAAGGGAAACATGTATATACATGTGATCGGAGAAATGTAAAGAAATAAAGGGGGCAGAAAAGTCAGTGACAGCTGCTGATTTCTCAAGAAAATGGCCTTTGAGTGTAAGCTGAAACGATATAGGAACGTGACGAATTGGGAGGATTTATGAATAGGCTAGTCACTTTATTATGTGTGCTTATCATAGGCACATTCGCTTTTGCAGATGGCACAGGAAGTGCGGACATTGATGGAACGAGTGGAAATGCAACAACAGAAGTTACACTCGATCTTTCTCCGTCAACAGGTGATTCCAATGTAATCATTGGTTTTACTACAGATGTCCTGACAAATTCTTTTGACATTGATTCAGATATGCCAAATGCTGCTCGTGCTTTTCCAATGACTCTCACAGAGGATGGGAAGGTAGAGATGAGTGATCAGCTTTTTGTCTTCTGGCAGATTGCATCAGGCTCTCCTCTTGATATCACGCTTTCCGCTGGCGCACCTATGAGTAATGGCTCGAATGGCAATCTTGATTGGAAGACAACATGGACAAGCAAAGTCGAGAGCACAGACTCAGGTGTAAAAACTTCAACTGGAAAGAGCTCGACAACAGATAGTGGTGAATATAATGTAGATGCGTCCGTTTACGATAGGGATAAAGCACTGACATATGGCGATGCCGGATATGCAGAACTTACTATCGTGACAGACGACATCATGGAAAAAGCCCCTGGCACATACACAGGAACACTGACACTGAAAGTGACAAGTGGCGGAGTATAAGAGGATTTCTGATGATCAGGGTGCTGCTCTTTTTCGCGATAGCTTTAACATCCTTGCCGCTCTTTTCTGCGACTCAGGTAATAGAGTCGGATATCGAAAGTGCAAAGGCACAGAGTGCTTCGTTTGAAGCATCTCTGGACCTCTCTAGTTTTGGAGCTTTTGATGTCTGGTTCTCCTCTCAGAGCGAGGGGACAAGGAATGAGATAACAAACATCAACCTTGAGACTAATGTCGAAGGAGAGACTGTGACAGCATCAGGAACACTTTATGTCAGATGGAATCTCCAGTATCCGGAGAGCATAGATCTGGATATCAGGGTAGATGGGGATCTGGTAGGGGAGGCTAATAGAGAGCTTATTCCCTGGGAAGCATCATGGGATGGGAAAAGTCTTGCATCTTCCCCGACAGATCCTGTATCTGCTGATCTTTTAAGCTATCAGGGAGGAAATGTTATTTCCTCAGATAGCATGGAGATCACTCTCTCTGTACCGGAAACTTCTAATGCTTCGGAAAAGAGCCCTGACATATACTCTTCGAGTCTGGTAATTGAAATCAAACAAATAGATAACGAATAAGGAGAAGGAACAATGAAAAAAGTATTTTTGATCGCGCTAATTGCACTTGTTTTCATGGCAGGTGTTTATGCGGAAGAGAAGACGACCAAAGTCACGTGGGACTTGTCGACCGAAGATGCTGCTAGTAGGGAATGGGGGTTCTATACAGATGACACTCTTTCTACAGCGGATGAAGAGGTTGCTCTTACAACCAATGTAGATGGTTCTACTGTCACAGGTTCTGGTACAACTTATGTCGGCTATAAGATCATCGGTCCTGCTGTGACAATCAAGCTCTATGCAAATTCAGCGCTTACTGCAGGAGACAATGGCACACCGATCGACTGGACTGGAACACTTTCAGGAACTAACGTTGGTAATTTGGATGAAACTGTAATTGGAGGAGCGAATAATTATGAAGCTGCGAACGCCATAACGATTCTTGATGAGAGCGAGAACGGAACTCCACCGGCCACAGCATTGAGGACAGATAAGTATCTTCTGACAGTTAATACCGTCGGTAATGCAGCAGATGCAGCTCCTGGCAGTTATTCTGCAGTTATGACCCTTGTGCTTGAGCCAGTTGATACAGTTTGATCTGGAGAAGAGATGAGAAAGATCGTTCTTCTTTTCTTGATTGTTCTGATTTCATTTTCATCTTTCCTTCCTGCTGCCGCTTGGGAAGGGAAGACGAGCACGATAGTGCCGGTACTGGACTTTGAGAAGGCCTCCCATTACGAATTCGGATTCAGCGGAGGCCCGGTCAATGCTAACTCTCCGACGCCCTCGTCATTCCTTGATGACGGTTATTTCGTGCTTACAGGTATAGAGAATGGAGATCAGATAACGATTGAAGAAGAAAGATTCTATGTCTACTGGGACATAATAGGGATGACAGGAAACAGTGTCACGCTGAATCTCTCGGCAACTCCTCTGACTGCAAGCGTGCCTTCGACAGATGGAAATAAGACGGTGTACCTTCCTTGGACTCTGAGTTGGAATGTGGATAACACTAATACGACAATAACAGCAGAAAAAGAAAATAGCGAGGTAAGTGCACCCGTATCTGAAGTGTCGCTTGCATCTGGTACTGGATACAGCGTAGAGGAAATCGACAGTGTCCAGATCAAGGTGAGCGGAAATTTTCCTAGATCGAGTATCTATCCTGTTGAATATATTGCGACAGTGAAACTGAGTATTAAAGATAATGGGTGAATCATGAAAAAGGTCTTGCTTCTTATCTTGTTGTTCATGCCCCTTTGCATCCTCTCTTCTGCAGAGAGTAATGTTCCGGAGGCAGTGGGGACAGTCACGTTCTATGCTGAGGACAATGTGCTTATAGGCTTTTCTAGCAGAGCAGTAGGGGATCTTTTCCCGGTTGCTTCAGATAATATCTATCAGGAAGGGGCTGAACTCAATTTCACCTATGATGTCACATCGAGAAGCTTCATGACTCCTACTTTCTACTATTATGTCCAGGCATTCACATCAAGTGCGATTGAGGTGAACCTTTCGTTCTATAGCCTGAACGGGGTGTCTTCAGATGGGACTGCCACGACTACGTATCTTCCATTTGACCTTGTAATATCTGAAGTCACTTCGAATTCAAGCGATAACATCTCTGCAGATGGCTCATACTCGTCGTCTGAAAGTGGTTCTTCTGTCACTCTCGTAGGAGAAAGTGCAGGGGGATCATTCAGTACCGGCCGCCACTATTCGGGAAGTGTGCATCTCGAAGTTCCTGTTGATGTAGATGGTATTGATATAGAGCTTTCGTACAGGACTGTACTTAAAATGGAGGTGAAAGCGGTATGAAGCGCATTATCCTCTCTCTTTTCCTGATTGCTCTTTTCGTTTTTTCCTCTTTTGCGGCAGAGCTTGACAAGATCTCGTTCAATCTCAAGCTGAAGAAGCAGGGAGAGACAGCGTTGTATTTTTATGATACAGATTCCTCGGTCCCTGTTTCAGAATTTGATTTCGGTATCATCAAGGCAAGAGAGGAGAATACAGAAACAATCGGGGTGTATTATGCAGTCTATCCATATGATACTGACCTCACGATCGACAGTCTTAATATCTATTTCGTAGAGCACACTGCGACTGCTGCAAACTGGACTGAGCCTGGTTATATGTTCTCCCGGGATTATGAGGATAATAATGGAAACAGGGTATATTCAGGTGGACTGAACGCAAATGTCACTTTTTCAGGTGGACAAAATAATCTTTCATTCTTGGCTGATGACCTTGATGCAGAAGTATCTCTTGAAGAAAGGACAATAAAGCTAGTAACTGGCGAAAAGCCGATTCTCCATGCTGGAACTTCTGAGTCTTTTACAGGTAAAGGAGACCTTACGTTCACTATCAAACCACCAAACAATGATGCGCAGATCCTCGGAGGGCGGTATTCTGGCTATGTCGTCCTTGAACTCAAGACTTCTTAAGTCGAAGCAGTAATATACATCACGTTGCCATCGTGGGAAATCTCGTAGTTCCCATATGCTCCATCCTCCGTTTCTTCTGTTATTGGTTTGTCGGGGATTGTCAGCACTACTTTGAGTTGTGCTGTTGCCAGCGTCTCCCCGCACCATATAGAAGAGAGTACAAATAGAAGAAGCATCAGAAAGATGGCAAACTTCTTCAGAGATTTCATTTTATGGCTCTCTGACTTAAGATAATAATTATTTAAAGTAGAAATGTAATGTTTTTGTGAAGTTTGTGATGCAAAAAAGTTGGAAAATCTAGCTTTAAATATTTTATTTTCAGCTATCCTCATTTCCAGAGAGCGAGAAAGACCTCCGCGACGCATTGCAAGACTCTCTTTTTCATCGGAAAAGGCCACATCTTGTACTAGATGCTTTCTGCTCTCTTCTGGCAAGGTCATGCGACAGATCTTCTTCACGAGATCCTCCTTTCCCTTTGCCTGTTTCGGAATATACTGTCAACTTGACAAAAAAGAAAGAGCTGAAAACGGCCAACGTAATAAATATTTAAAATTTGTTCTTCTCAGGAATCCAGGGATGCAAATGTAAAAGGGGATGATTAACAATCACGAGGGATTGTTTTCTTGTCAGTTTAAATTTTGCGTTTTCTTGAGTGTCAAAGATCTGACTGAAGGTCATCTGGGAGTCTGTTTTCTCCTGAAAGAAAGATTTGTCTCGTCCTCTTTCTCAGCTGACTTCTGATTGACATTCTTCTCTATATATTTTCAGTTCATTGCATTTTTTTTCATGATTGCCGGAAGTGATACTTACGATTATCATAATGATTGTAAGTAGGAGTTCCGATTATCATGTATATAAAGCGAGTAGCAAACATTTCATCAAAACTGGATAGCAAAAGCCAATTCCTGTTTGGTCCACGCTCAACAGGAAAAACATCATATATAGCGAACGAACTTGCAGGGAAAATAGTACTCAGGTGGGATTTGCTGAATACCAGGCTGAGGCGC
>CASFDA010000005.1 GCA_949293335.1 uncultured Spirochaetales bacterium | reverse complement strand
GTACGAGAAGCTTGCCAACAAACGCAGGGCAAAGGCCAATCAGGTGTACCATGACATCGTCACTGGAAGGAAGCTCATCGTCATCCAGGATGAGAACATCAGGGGATGGCACAAGGGACTCTTCGGCAGAGAGGTGCAGAACTCAGCACTCGGGACACTGAAGAGGAAGCTGATGCTGAATCCCGATGTCATTGTCGTGGACAGGTTCTTCCCGTCGACGAAGATGTGCCCCAGATGCGGGATCATCAATGAGGATATCACGCTATCTGACAGGATATTCACATGCGGATGCGGATATACTGAGGATCGTGATATCAAGGCCGCGAAAACACTGCTTCTTGCAGGAGAGCATAAGATATCCTGCACCCGTGCGGGACACACGGGAACTCCGGAGGAGCGGAAGTCAGTCTTCCATACCTCGTATGAGATATGGGAGCATCCTGCGAGACGCCCTGGGAAGGGAAAGAGACCGGAAGCTCCATCCTCTAAGCATCAGCGAAGGATGGAGTAGTTCACTCACTATTGCCATTGCAGCTATTGCCGCATCTCCAAAAGGAAGAGCTGCATTGTTCAGGCAGATCATCGCGACAGATGTTACGCTCTGCCTGCATAGCGAAGGCAGTCCCCCGTTCGTGATCATTTTCAGCATTTTCAGTTCTGGCTTGAATGATCTCAACCTTATTTTCACTGTTCCTATGCGCTGTGAAAGTATGAACAAAATGAGGAAACTTACAAGCTGGCTTATTGCTGTTGCCAACGCAGCTCCGGAGATTCCCATGTCAAATACGAAAATGAACAAAGGGTCGAGAAAGAGATTGAGGATTCCTCCTGTCGTAAGCCCAATCATCGAATAGAATGAGTTACCTTCAAATCTCAACTGGTTGTTCAGGACAAGCGATGATGCCATGAAAGGAGAAGCGATGAGTATCCAGAACATGTAATCCATAGCATAGGGCAGGATTGTCTCTGAAGATCCGAGGAATATCGACATGGGGCGTAGGAGGATCAGGCCAAGCACTGTAACAGCTGTTGAGAAGAGTAGTGAAGAGAAGAATCCTGTCGATGCAAGTTCCTCTGCTGTTTTTCCTCATGGGCTCCAAGTTGTCTTGACATGTTGTTTCCGCTTCCCTGTCCGAAGAAGAATCCTATTGCCTGTATCACAGCCTGAAGAGAGAGTGCAACCCCGACAGCAGCCGATGCGCTTGTCGATATCTGTCCGACGAAGAATGTATCTGCGGCATTGTAAAGCGTTGATATCAGATTGCTGATTATTGTAGGGACAGACAAAGTGAGTATGAGTCTCTTTACTGGAGTCTCCGTCATTGCTCTGTATTTCTCTTCGGGTGACTGTTTTTTCATATTACTGCCAATTCGATAGCAAAACTCATAATGCTACTTGAAAAGGTTTCTGTCAAATTTGGAGGTTTATCTGAATTGGTGGAATGGACTCATATTTCTGTCGGTCAATCTGGTTGCATGAGCAATCATGTTACAGCAATTGCGATCCTTATCCGTTGTTTGTTTTTATCCTCTGTTCCGCTCTCATCAATGAGCCGTTTCTCCCATGCCTTGCCCGCTATTGCAAGTTTGTGTCTGGCTATGAATGCCTTCAACTTGCTGTACGCTGCTGCTGTATCATCAGTATTTCCCGTTCCATGATATACAGCATAGTCGCCTTCAGGCATCTCTGCGTTTGCATATTTCCAGTCTCCTACATAACTTACAATGGCTGATACTTTGTCAAATGTCCTTTTCCTGACCGATTCATCGCTTACCAGGAAACCTTCCGGATATCCAAAGCTGTTTCCATGGCTCTCGCAAGTCTTATAGAAAGTCATCCACATCTCATCACTGATGTCTGTACGCGCAATGTCATTGAGACAGGAACTCATGAAAACAGGACTGGCAGAGAGGTGCTGCAGTGTAATTCCAGGGCTGTTTGTTTCTGCCTCATCCAGACTATCAAGACGTGTTGATATCACATCCTGTATTCCTTCAAGCTTCATTATTTCCTTTTCTATCATCACTTTCTGATTCAAGAGCATTTTCTTTTCAGCTTCCGGACTGTTCCTCTTCATGTAGTCCTTGATCTGAGCGTGGCTTATGCCAAGCTCCAGAAGCATCTGTATCACTGATATCGTATAGATCTGCTCGTAAGAGTAATAGCGGTATCCTTTGCTGTCAGTAAAGGTTGGTTTGAAGAGTTCTGTGTTGTCATACCATATTAGTGTTTTCCTGCATACAGAACTGATTCTCGCAAACTCACTGATGCTCATCATTCCTTTCATTTTCTATTCCATATGCATTGACTGTATGGAATATATACACATTACAGTGCTTTTCATGCTTTTAAAAGGTCAGGAGAGAATATGCTGATTACAATAAGCCGTGAATTCGGAAGTGGGGGAAGGGAGCTTGGAAAACGTCTTGCCGATGCTCTCTCAATTCCCTGTTATGATAACGAGATTATTCATTTTGTTGCTGAACAAGGTGGATTTGATTCCAATTTCATCGCACATGCAGGGGAAAGGAGTATGAAGGCGTTTTATCCCGGAACTATCGCAAGCAGGCTGATGGTTCAGCCTGTGAACAGTCTGGCCAGTCTCAAGATTGAAATCGTATCAGCTCAGCAGAAGATACTGAGAGGCTTTGCTGAATCAGGAGACTGCGTGATAGTTGGCAGGGCTGCTGACATCATCCTTGAAGATTTCAGGCCCTTTAATATTTTCGTTCATGCATCCATGGCCTCTTGGATCGAGCGGACCTTGGCCAGACAGCATGATGGAGAGAATCTGACAGCAAAGGAAGCTGAAAGGAAAATAAAGGAAATCGACAAGCACAGAGCATCTTACAGGTCGGATTTCACTCAAACAAAGTGGGGAGACAAGGCCAATTACCATCTGTGTATCAATACAACAGATATCGAGATAAAGAAAATCATACCAGCTCTTGTAAACTACATCAGGATCTGGTCTGAAAAAGAAAAGGGATGACCTGGAGTTATATATAACGACATCAGATAAGCTTTTCGGACATACCAATCCATTGAAACTATTCTTTATTGCAGCGATCTCTGGTGCTATAAGCATGCTTGCCAGCAATATATATCAGACCCTTGATGGAGTGTTCGTCGGACAGGGACTTGGAAGTACTGCGTTTGCAGCTATAAATCTCGCAATGCCTTTCGTGATAATCAACTTCGCGCTTGCGGACCTTATCGGAGTAGGTTCATCTGTTCCTATCTCTATATCGCTTGGGCAGGGAAAGAAAGATGAGGCTAACGGGATATTTTCATCTTCCGTGCTGCTGATTGTAGGTGCATCTGCAGTACTTGGATTTGTTATCTTCCTGTTGGCTCCTCTAATGATCAGCCTGATGGGGGCAGAAGGAGAATTCAGGGATCTGGCTATTCTTTATTTGAGAGTCTATGTTGCGTTCTCACCAGTGACCACGATAGTTTTTGCGATGGACAACTATTTGAAGATATGCGGAAAAGTTAAGACGAGCATGGCACTTAACATTATGATGAGCGTTTGTGCTGCTGTACTGGAGGTCATATTCATATTTGTTTTTCACTTCGGTGTATGGTCTGCGGCCCTTGCTACTTGTCTTAGTATGTTCATATCTGTGCTGTTTGCAATAATACCGTTTGCAAGGGGAAAGAGAATGCTGAAGTTCGTGCGTCCTCGTCTGACTTCCGAAGTTCTCAAAAGGATATTCTTGTGCGGACTGCCGAGCTTCCTGAATAACGTTGCCGGAAGGCTTGTCAGCATAGTCATGAATATGATGCTCATCCGTTTTGGTGGACAGACTGCAGTATCTGCGTACGGTGTGATGATGTATGCAGATGGTCTGGTTCAGCCAATAATGTATGGTTCATGCGACGCATTACAGCCAGCTTTAGGATATAACTGGGGTGCTGGGAAATATGAAAGGGCCAGGAAGATCGAGAAATGCTGCATAGTGGCAGCTCTCGTGATATGTCTGATCTCGTTCTCTCTCATCATGCTCTTCCCATCTCAGATAGCAGGACTCTTTGCGGAAGCAGAAAATACAGAACTTATTGAGCTCTCTGCGAGGGCCCTGACAATCTTTGCGTTCGCATACCTTTTCAGATGGATCGGTTTCTCGACCCAGAGTTTCCTTCTCGCTATTGAGAAACCAGTTCCGGCAGCTCTTCTGAGTATTTGTATTGCCCTTGTGTTCCCGTTGATCCTCATATTCCTGCTTTCTCCGATGGGACTTGATGGCATCTGGTTCAATTTCGCAGGTACAAACATACTTGGTGCAATACTTTCCATGATTATCATAATCAAGGAGAGGAGGACATTATTCAGGAAAGACTGAGAAGGCTGTCAGCCTGAAAAAGTAGAAACTATCTCGGCAAGATCTCCAGTGTGGAATCTTGCCTTATATCTTTCTAACCTTGATGAAACCTTGTCTGATGTATAGACATGTAAATCAAAGGTATGAGAGCTATGAAAAAGGCATCATGAATAGGAAAAGCGTGTGCTTGAGAAGTAATGGATACCGATTTCTCTGATTGTCCACAATTCTCTACTAAGGAGAAAATAGAATAGGTATTGATTGGTCGGGAGTATCCTTTGCATCTATTCTCTATCAATGCTGCTTACTCCTTGTCTTTTTCTTCCCCCTTCTTCGATGCAGGCAGATGTGAATGTAACCATCAACATCCGCGACAATTACATCACCAGGGTCGGGCAATCCAGGCAGGCTGCAGTCAATCAGAGGTATGGATGGAGTGCCACTGGTAGGCCGGCAACGGAGCCTGTGGATAAAATGCTCACGTTCAAGCCTTCAGGCTTGTCCTTGACTTTGAGATAAGAATTCCAAGCATCATGAAAAGGCACATGATGAGCAAGTATTCAAGGATCAAGAACAAAATGGGCGTGCTATAGTCAAAGAGAACAAATTCGTCGATAAGAAAAAGATAATATGGAATCCTTTCTTTGATGAAAGAGTACAATCCTCCAGCTATCATGATCGTTATAGCAATCTTTCCTGTCGTTCTCCTGCCGATTTTTTCCACAAATACTCTCATGTGCAGGCCTATGTGCATCGATATTGCGATGAAACCCCAGTAGGCTGCAAGCATATGCATGATTCTTGCCGCTCCCATAGGAATGATTGAGATGGGTAGTGCGTGCCTTGCCATGGAAAGGCCGCTTATAAAAAGCAGGATACAAGAGATGATGCATAAAGTGTTGATAGTTGTATGAATTATCCTCTTACGCCTGTACTTTCCCTTTGGAATAGCTTTGTACCATTTCCTGTTGAGTATGTTATGTACCAGGAACAAGAGAATGAGCAGTATCCCTGCCCATTCATGATAAGCTTCTCCTATAAGGAGATAGAGCATCTGAAACACAAGAAGGATGCTCATGATGATATCTAAAATCAGCCTTTCCTTCTTCATCAGAACAGCCCTGATCCATCGATCCATTCATCAATTGCCCTATCTGTGGAGCTGTCGTGGACTCTTCTGTCCCTGATTGAAAGACCGTCAAGGACAACAGCATCTGGTTCTGCGTTTTCTATGGATCTTATTGTACGTGAGAATCCGCTTCCTCCTGATGTGACAAATGGCATTATTGTCTTGCCGGAAAGATCATATTCATCGAGAAAGCTATAAAGCGGCATCGGCATATCTCCCCACCAGTTCGGATAGCCAAGGAAAATGACATCATATCCAGTGATATCATCGATATGTGATGACAACTCTGGGCGTGCATTAGAACGCTGCTCATTTCGCGCATAATCTAGCAGTTCATCATAATCCGCTGGGTATTCCTGAACAGTTTCAATCCTGAAAATATCTGCATTCACACTCTCTGCTATACGTTCTGCAACACTTTCTGTGTTTCCAGATCTGGAGAAATACACGACAAGTGGTTCAGAGAGCAACTGCATCAAAATGGCCGTTGCCATAAATGTGATTGCCAGTAACTTTTTCATATTTCTTTTTCTCCTCTTCAAGTTTCGTCAGCCATTTCTGGCATCTTCTTTCAAGTCTTCCTTCACCGTCGTCAAAGATTGATAGCGTTCCAAGAAAGCGCGATGTTGCAGGTAACAGCGATATCATCTCTTCCTCGACGTTCTTGATCCCAGTTCCTCCATGCGTGACGAAAAGTGCTATTCCATGATGTTCAAGTTTGTATTTTCTGATGAACGATCTGACTGGAGTTGAGAGCCCTCCCCACCAGTTTGGAGTTCCTATTAAAATGTCTGAATAAGAGTCCGGATTGAAATCAATCGGAACAAGATCCCTGATTTCTCTTCCTTCAGTTTCCCTCTTTGTCTCCTTCAGAAGACGTCCATAGCTTTTCGGGTATGGAATCAGTGGTTGGAGTGGAAACAATTCAGATCCAGCAAGAGACTGCAGGACAGTTGCACATCCTGCAGTGTTTCCTCCTAGGGAGAAGTAGACTATCGCAGTCCTTTCCATATCAGTCTTGCCTTATCTGGAATCCAAGTTCTTCAAGCCAGTTTCTGATAACAGAGAAACCTCCGTGTGCCTGGTGCTCATTGATATCAAAGACATTCTCTGAGATTATGCTCTCAGGGAGGGCTTCTTCGATCTGGTCCACACTTCTTGCCAGTCCTCCCGTGCCATGCGAGCAGAAAAGATAGATCTGCTTTCCCGAAAGATCATTTTCTTCGAAGAATGTATATAGGGCCATTGGAATGCCATACCACCAGTTCGGATAGCCAAGGAATACAATGTCGTATTCATCTATATCTGGGATATGGGTAGAAAGTGCAGGATGCTCTCCATTTCTTCTCTCATTGTTTGCTCTCTCAAGGCAATCGTCCCAGTTGGCGGGGTAGGGGTTCTCAACCTGTATGGAGAATATGTCAGATTCGATCATGGAAGTAATGAACAGCGCCAGATCCTCGACATTTCCCGGCCGGTTCAGGCTGGATGTTGAGACTGCGTCAGCAGTGAAGGCTCCATCGTTGTTTTCTGCCCATGAAAAATATGCAACGAGTATTTTCCCTTCTGTTCTTCCACGAGAAGGTTGGATGTTCTCTCCGCTGCCACCGGCAAACATATATGTTGCAGAGAGCACGATTGTCACAAATAACAAGAATGTGCGTCTCATTGCAGCCCTCCCTTCTCGATTCTCAGTGTTCCGGTGAGTGTGGAAATGATTTCTTTTCCCTCAACAGCTTCGCCAAGACTGTAAAGCGATCCGTTTGATGAGAACCGGTCGTAGAACATAACGACATTTCCCCATGGCTTGTAATACGCGAGCGTACCATCCCCTCCTTCAGCGATAGGGGTGTTTGCTGTCTCCAGTTGGTTTTCTGGGTAGAAAATCTTTTCGTTGCTGCTGAAATTGCTTACCACTGTTTCAAGTGGAAGTTGTTCCCACAGACTCTCAGCTGCATCTGAATCATTCAGCTCGAAAACTATCTTGCCTGTGTTTCCTGTGACCTCAATCCTTTTAGTCATAACCTGTTCCCCCGTAGCCACGCATGGTGTGAGCATGGTCAAAAATAAGAAAAATATAGTTATTGCTTTTCTCAATTGCCGCCAACCTTCTGAAAACTGTACGATTATTTCTTCTCGTCAATGATCATCACTCCATCAGCGGGATTGTGATCAATTGCGCCGACAATACGATGTGGTTCATAAGGCTCTTCAATATACGCTATGTCTTCTCCTGTCAGTTTCAGAGAGACTGCTTTTGCAGCATCATCAAGGTATGAGGCTTTTGTAGCTCCGACGATAGGTGCCGTGACCCCTTTCGCCCATTGCCAGGCAAGAGCGATCTGGGACATCTTCACTCCATAGCGTTCCGCGAGATCATGGACACGGCTGACAATCGCCATATCCTCTTTCTCCGTCCTGTCATATTTACCCATCGCTGCCCTGTCGGTGCGGCTCCGGATCGAATCAGAATTCCACTCTGGTCTTGTCAGGTGGCCTGCGGCAAGAGGACTATACGGGACTAGAGAAACATTCATTTGCTTGCAGATTGGAATCAATTCCCTCTCATCCTCACGATAGAGGAGGTTGTAGTGATTTTCCATTAAAGAGAATTGGGTCCAGCCGTTGTCTCTGGCCGCTATCTGCATATTGTAGAACTGATAGCCATACATCGCAGAAGCTCCGATTGCCCGTACCTTTCCTGCTGTGACAAGATCATTCAGAGCTTCCATTGTCTCCTCGATAGGGGTGTCGTAATCAAATCGATGGATTATGTACAGATCGAGATAATCAGTACCGAGGCGCTCAAGGCTTTTGTCAATTTCCCTGTGGATAGCTTCTTTGCTGAGTCTTCCTGGATTGAAGTAGACTTTTGATGCGATGACGACCTTGTCTCGCGCAATGTTCTTTTTTATTGCCCTTCCAAGATACTCTTCACTTGTTCCTTCAGAGTAGCCATTGGCAGTGTCGAAGAAGTTTATGCCAAGATCAAGTGCATGCTTGATGACGTCCTCTGACCTCCCTTCATCAAGAGTCCATTCGTGCATTGTGCCGGCCTTCCCGAAGCTCATGCAGCCGATGCATATTCTCGATGCATTTATTCCTGTATTTCCGATTTGTGTGTATTCCATGTTGTTCACCTCTTGTTCAGATTGTCATTTCAAAGACTTTTCCCAAGCCTATATGCTTTTTCAGGGAATTCGGTTCTCGTTGTCATTGACGGACTTCCGCACCCAGTGCCAAGGATCATGACGACATTCTCGAAATTCATGTAACGGCAAAGTGTCAGGTAATGATGTTCGATATCTGACATTGTCCAGTCATTGCTGTCCCAGGCTGCGACGATCAGGGCTGTCTTCATATGTTTTGATGAAAGCCTTGTCGTGTAGCTGTACCATCTGTCTATTACAGCTTTCAGTTGTGCTGAGAATCCATAATAGTAGAGAGGTGTTACAAGCACCATCATGTCAGAAGAGAGCACAAGGTCACGGAGTGTTTCCCCCTCATCCTTCTGTATGCACTTTCCGTTCATTCCGCATCTGTCACAGCCGATGCATGGCTTTATTTCACTCTTTCCCGCATCAAAGAGTGTGACAGTATGCCCGTTTTCTTCCGCACCTTTGATAAAGTGTGATGCGAGCAGATTCGATGAACCGTTCTTGTGCGGACTTGATGTGATTACTGTTATCTTCATTTCGTTTCCCTCCAAAGAGTTGGAACTTGCAACTTACTGTTTGAATCTTATTCCATGCAGCCTGATGGCCTCTTGTGGATCTTCTGTATCAAGAATCAGAGGCTTTCCGCTGTCTAGGGATCTCATCTCTTCTGTCTCTGCGCATGTCAAAGAGAAGTCCAGCAAAGCGTTTTCCTTTATTCTTTCCTCGTGGACAGACTTCGGGATGACAATCGCTTTTTCATCGATGAGGAATCGGAGGATCACCTCCGCATTTGTCCTGTTGTGATTTCTCGCGATTGCAGAGATTCTGGAGTCCGAGAAGATCCCGTTCCTGCCTTCTGCAAATGGGGCCCACGCCATCGGAATGATGGAGTATTCCTCCATGGTCTTCCTCAATTCTTTTTGTTGTGAGAATGGGTGCATCTCGATCTGGTTCACCATTGGAACGATGCTAGTTCCGAGTATGAGATCCAGAAGCCTGGATTGAGAGAAATTACATACTCCGATTGCTTTCACTCGTTGCTCTTTCAACAGCTCGGCCATTGCATGCCAACTGCCGTAGTAATCGCCGAAAGGCATATGTATCAGATAGAGATCAAGATAGTCAGTACCAAGATTCCTCAGCGTTTTCTCAAATGAGTCCATGGTCTTGCCATAACCTGAATCCTGTATCCAGACCTTGGATACAAGGGTGATGTCCTTGCGGATAATTCCACTTTTGGCAATGGCCTTTCCTACAGCTTCCTCGTTGCCGTAGCATGCTGCAGTATCTACCATGCGATAACCCGATTTCAGGGCAGCAAGGACACTATTAGTGCAGACTTCGCTATCTGTTATCTGGAAAGTTCCGAACCCAAGGGCAGGAATCTTCACGCCGTTATATAGAGTAAAATATTCCGTAGCTCATACCTCCTTGCCTATGAATGAAAGGCATTTGCCGATCACTTTACCCGTTTCCAGATATTCATAATTTGGCATATCGAAAAGAACAGGGGAGAGGCGTTCGTAATCTATCTTGCCTTTATCATTGAGTATTGAATCCTCTGCATAGACAGCAACTGGCTGGAGTATGTAATTATGAAATCCTTCGCTTTCGTAGATATCAACTACTTTACATTCCATCGAAAGTTTTGAATCTGTAATCAAAGGGGCTCCGTACTCGCCTTTATTCCAGCTGAAGAGTCCCGATTTGTCTTCTTTGCTCCCACTGACTGAGCCTGCTTTATCTGCTTTCGGAAGAAGTGGTTTGTCAATGATGTTCAGTGTTATCATGCATCCGGTACTAATGCCCTTGTTCGTGTAATGCGGACTTGCAGAACTGATCATCATCCTGTCATGTCCTATGATTCCTGTATGGGCAACAAGCATCCAGTTAGGCTTATTCTCAACGAACGTACCTACGACAACAACTGGCATCGGATAGAGAGCCACCATCTTTCCTATGTTCTTCTTCATCTTTTTCTCCTCAGTTCAGAGATTAAGACAGTGGAAAGAATAATGTCTAATACTTATTTCTTATATTGAATAATGCCTAATCTGTATTTTTAAGAAAATCTATGAAGGTTTTCGTGACAGTAGAGAAAAGCTGATTCTTCTTCCAGCATACGGCACTTCCTGTCATAAGAGGGGGAATCATGGGAATGAACCTGAGCCCTTCGTGATCGGCAAACAGATCGAAGCATATGCCGATTCCAAGTCCCATTTGCACCATAACGGCAACATTCCTTCCAAGATTGTAGCGCGCAGCAATATTCATATCCTGAAATGATTTCCCGAACCAGCCTTCAAGTGTGTATCGTACTTCTGAGCGTATTGGAAGTATCAGATCACGGCAGTTGACATCTTCTGGGTAGACAAACTCCTTTTCGGCAAGCGGATCATCCTCTTTTACAAGTGCACCCCATCTTTCCTTGCCTGAAAGATGCAATGTCTCGAATCTGGATGTATCCACAGGTTCTGTAATGAGTCCGAGCTCAAAAACACCTTTCTCTATGTTCTCCTTTATCCCGTCAGCATTTGTTGTAAATATCCTGTAGCTGACGTTACTGTGAAGCTTCCTGAACTCTGACATTTTCCTGGCAAAGCTGTCCATGCTATGCGTTTCTGTGCATCCGATAGTTATCTCGCCTGCAATATCCATGTGCTTATTGCTGATAGCTTCTTCTGTATTTTCTGCAAGAGCAAGGATCTCCTCAGCCCTGCGCTTCAGGAACAGTCCATCCTCGGTGAGTTTGATGCAGTATTTGCTCCGGTTGAAGAGCTTTGTTCCAAGTTCGTCCTCAAGTTGCATGATCTGTCGTGAAAGAGTCGGTTGCGTCACATGAAGTATATCGGCTGCCCTGGTGATGTTTTCTTCTTCCGCAATTGTCAAAAAGTATCTTAGCACTCTGAGTTCCATGGCTAGATCCTATCATGAACAAAGATTACTTAAAAGCATTTCTAATTATTAAAAATAAGTATTAGACATGTAAATTCCAAGGATATTAAATATGAGCAGATATTGAATCAATGGAGGCCTGATATGGTGAAACAGACAGCAGGGCGAGATGCTCTTACAGGTTTTGCAGATGAATTTGCGCATCTGAACGACGATATTCTTTTCGGAGAGGTATGGTCCAGAGAGGATAAACTATCGCTCAAGATGAGATCGATTCTGACGGTAACGGTCCTTGTATCGAAAGGGCTTGTCGATTCTTCTTTCCAATACCACATGCAGACAGCACGGAAGAATGGCGTGACAAAGGCTGAGATGGGGGAAATTCTTACCCATATCGCATTTTATGCAGGCTGGCCAAACGCCTGGGCAGCTTTCCGCATTGCGCTGGAAGTCTACAAAGATGATGAGGGAAAGGATGGTGGAATGTTCGGTCTCGGAGAGCCGAATGATGCTTTTGCCAAGTATTTCATAGGGCAGTCTTATCTCAAGCCACTCACGGATCCTAAGAAGACAGTATTCATGGCAAACGTCACGTTCGAACCGGGATGCCGCAACAACTGGCATATTCACCACGCAGATAAAGGCGGCGGACAGATACTTCTCTGCACATCAGGGCGCGGATGGTATCAGGAGTGGGGGAAGGAAGCTATCGAACTCAAGCCTGGTGATGTCGTAACGATACCTAGAGAGGTCAAGCACTGGCATGGAGCTGCTGCTGATTCATGGTTCAGTCACATTGCAGTGGAAGTTCCGGGAGAGAATACAAAAAACGAATGGTGCGAGCCTGTTTCAGATGATGTTTATGGAGCTCTTCGCTGATGAGGAAACTTCTCATTGGATTCTTATTAGTGATTTTTGCGTTATCTAGTGCAGCATGCGCTTCGCCAGATAACGGCAACAGGGGAAATGATTCGATGACCGACTATGAATTGAAGAACGCTGACGGCAAAACTGGGAGCCAATTCTTCTGCTGATGCTCTGCTCGAACATCTTGCAAATGGTTCAGCTATGAAGATAGCGAATTTAGAAGCACTGAAGATTGTACTTAAAGGAAGAGCATTTATTTTCTATATTGTATTCACAATACTTTTTTCGCTAGTCTCAGGTATTTTTGTAGATTCAGTAGTTTGAACGATGCTTTTGAGGGATTTACTCCGTATTTTACTGACGAATAGTTGCTTTCCGTCTGATAATATTCATGATTCGTTGCACGTATATTCCTTTTCCATACTGTAGTGATATATTAAAAAAATTATGATTCGGATTGCATTGTGCGATGATTCTCCTGAACAACTGGCAAAAGTAAGCATGGCAGTTGAGGATTTTGTTCAGCGTAAACATATAGAGACACCTGTTGTTGCAAAATACAGCAATCCGCTTATTCTGCTTGATGATTTGAGCAATGAGATAAAGTATGATGTCTTTATTCTCGATGTCTGCATGCCCGAGCTTGATGGGATAAACCTCGCAAAAGAGATACGGAATAGAGTCAAGTCAGCAGAGATAATATTCATTTCTGTTTTCCCTGAATTCGCTGTAGATGCTTTCGATCTGAATGCAGTCCATTATGTCCTGAAGCCTTTCAAATCAGAGGCTTTCGATGAGGCTATGAAGAGAGCGCTCTCTTCGATTATGGATAAGACAGCAAAGGTTATTCCGATACAGCTTGGAAATGGTGTACTTCACTCTGTCTCTATCTATGACATCTTGTATATCGAGAGCATTGCATACAAGAGGGTAGTCCATACGAAGGATGGAGTTTATGAAGAAGTCAGGAGGAGTCTTTCAGGATTTGCTGAGATCCTTGATGTGATGGCACCGGGACAGTTCATACAGCCATACCGCGGTTACATAGTTAATATGTCTGCTATCAGCACGATTTCTCCTTCATGCATAACGTTAGTCGGCAATGACAGAGTACTTATCAAACGTGGAGACTTCCGAAAGCTTCGGAAAGCATTCCTTGACTGGATTTTCAGCGAACGCACAAGCTGAATGGAGGATATTTGTATAATCTGACTGTTGAATCGATTGTTAGGATATTTACTACGATTCTGTCACATGGCATTACATTGTATGCTCTGTCAAAACCATCTCCCTCGATTAAGCATCCCAAGGCTGTATGGCTGATTTTCTCAATTGCTCTATTTGTATTCAGTGCAGTTCTTTTCTATTTTACTGGTTCTGGATTTTTCTCTTTCGGAACGCTCATGATTATCATGATAGTCCTTTATACTGTGATGTTCATCGCAACATCATCGTATCCAATGCTGGAAAGCCTTTTCCTTTCAATGTGCAACGTAATCAGCTTCATGCTATACGTACTTCTTGCAAATTATCTTTCCGTGCTTCTTTTTCACGGTACTTTCTGGAGTAATGTAATCATCAGGAATTTCTTCTCTTTTTTGGGTCTTCTGCTGATACTGAAGATAAAGGATCCTCTGATAATCCCGATAAGTAATAACCGCAAAGGATGGGGCAATCTTCTACTGTTCATCTGTGTTGCAGGATTCATTGTTTCCTGTGTCTCACTCGTTGCGATATTCATCCCCAGTCTCATCATTCAGTTCGTTGCGTTTGTTTCAATGCTCATCCTGATGGGAGCTTCCTTCGTAGTTGTCTTTGTTTTCATCAAGCTTATGAACGATACAGAGCGGATTGAAAATATGAAGGCAAATCAGAAGCTTCTGGATAGCGAGCTTGCTTATCTCAAGAAGTATTCAGATTCCTCTTCCCGGCAAATTTCTGATATGCATAATCACAATCTAAGACTTCTGGAGACTCTTGGAAGAGGAGATGTTCAAGCGGCAATTAGCTACCTTCAGGCATACGATGAATCAACGATAGTCTCAGGTACATGGTGCTTGAATAAGACTGCGAATGCTCTGTTGAGGATATATGCAGGCAGATGCGAAGAGAATGGGATTGCCTATCAGTTCAAGATAAGAATTTCGGAAGAACTTCCTATATCGGATCCTGAGTTCACTGTTATATTCGGCAATATCCTGGAGAATGCATATGAAGCTGCAAAACTTACGTCAAAGCCATTCATCAACGTAAGCATGATGTCTACTGCTTCTTTGTTCCTTGCAGAGATCAGAAACAGCGTAAAAGGCCCTGTCATATGGAATGGCCAGCTTCCGTATACGACGAAGTCAGGAGGTGGCATTGGGCTTAGAAGTGTGCAGATGATTGTTGAGAAGCATGATGGAATCATGGGATGTTCTGATTTGGGGAATGTATTTGTCACAAGGATAACATTTCCTCTGAAGGAGAATGCGTAATGATCTGGGATTTTGTAAGGATATCGCTAATATTCTTTAGTCACGCATTTACGCTTCCTCTTATGAATGATGCGAAACCTAAGATCAAGAGGTCTTTGCCTATTTGGTGTGCTACATTCCTTTTCCTTGAGGTCGTCTCAGCGCTTGTGCTTCGCTTTTTTGGTGTGTTCGATGTGGTCTCTGGAGGCGTACTTCTCGTCGTGTCGTTCGTTACCTATCAAGTGGTTGCAGCTTTAGTCTGGGAAGGCCCGCTATTGAAATCATTCTTCATGTTCATTACATACTGCGTCTACTATATGTTTGCTGCAGATATATCACTGAGCATTTCATATCTTCCGAGCATTCCATATGAATACAGCGGATTCGTGATGAGCTTTTGTCTGAGCATAATGTCAATAATATATGCGTTCCTTCTCCATTTTGGCGTCAGAGAGTATTTGAGGGCATTATTTGAGGGGATCAGGAAAGGGTGGGGAATCCTTGTGCTCTTTTCCATTGCTGTATTTGTTGTCGTAGCGTTCTTGGTGATGCTTTCTCTTTTTTATGTGATCAGTGATTTCAGGATCAGTCTCATTGTCTTTGCGATGCTCTTTGTAATCGTGACTTCCGCATACGGGATTGTATTGCAAACGATAAGACTTCTTAAGGACAGGAATGAGGAGTCAAGATATATCGCGAGCGAGAAGCTTCTGAGAAGCGAGATTGATGCCGAGAGGAGAATCATAGATAGTGCCAGGCGCTTTCGTCATGATATGCGCCATCACAACAATATGATCCTGGAATATCTTGATAGAGGAGATGCGGAGGGTGCAATGGAATACATAAGGAAGTATGACAGCACCTTGGATAGTGACAATCATTGAAATGCTCACGTCTAGGTGACTAATCCAGAGAGTTTTTGCGTTGCACTCTGTTGCATGTTCAAGTAATTTGTTCCCCGATATGCCCAACATCTGCTAAAATTCAATTGTGGTTTCAGTTCGAAACATAAAATTATGGAGGGCATATGAAGAAAATAGCAATTGTTCTCGTCGCTGTCATGTTTGTTTGCAGTTTCGCTTTCGCAGGCGGTAGTGCTGATACGGCTGCACAGGCACCAGCTGATACTAATACAGTGAAGGTAGGTCTCCTCTGTATCGGTGATGAAAATGACCAGGGTTATACTTACAACTTCATCAGGGGCAGGGATGAGGCCACAAAGCTTCTTGCTGCTGATGGTATCAATGTTGAATGGGTCACAAAGTACAACATCGGCGAAGATGCTACATGTACTGATGCAAACATTGAAGCTGCAGAAGAAGGCTGCCAGATCATCTTCAACAACAGTTATGGTTTTGAGCCTTTCATGCTTGAAGTTGTGGATGAATATCCGGAAATCGAGTTTGTCAGCTGCACGAACTGTGCATCTGCATTCGATGGCAGGGACAACACTCACAATGCGTTTGCAAACATTTATGAAGGAAGATATATCGCTGGTGTAGTAGCAGGTCTCAAGCTTCAGCAGATGATTGATGAAGGACAGATCACACCTGATCAGGCTGTAATCGGTTATGTTGGCGCTTATTCTTTTGCTGAGGTCATCTCCGGATTCACATCTTATTTCCTTGGCGCAAGATCTGTATGCCCGAGCGTGACAATGAAAGTCACATTCGTCGGATCCTGGTCAGATGCAACAGCTGAATCAGATGCCGCTCTTGCTCTTGCTGACATGGGCTGTGTCATGATCTCCCAGCATTCTGACAACACGACACCTGCAACAGCAGCTCAGTCCCGCAATATTTTCCATACTGGATACAATAACGATATGACAGGAATCGCTCCAAACGCATCTCTTATTTCTACACGTATCGACTGGGCAATATACTTCTATGAAGCGATCAAGGCATACGTGGAAGGCGAGCCAATTCCTCAGGACTGGTGCAAGGGTATGGGTGACGGAGCTGTCGTCATGACAACTCTCAATGAAGCTATCGCTGCCCCTGGAACAGCAGAGAAGATCCTTGAAGTCGAGCAGGCTATTGCAGATGGAACTCTTCAGGTGTTTGATACAAGCACATTCACAGTCAACGGAGAGGAACTCACACACGCATACGCTCTTGATACAGACGGAGATTTCACCGCTGATTCCGAAGAAGCAGTATACGATGGTGCTTTCCATGAGTCAGTATTCCAGTCCGCTCCATACTTCACAGAGAGGATCGATGGAATCGAATGGCTCAATTCTGCATATTGATTTCAAGAAAAATGCAGGGGAGTAACCCCTATAACTTGACTTGAACACATGGCATGCTTCCTGATTTACAGGGGACATGCCATTTTGTTTTAAAGTGTGTTCAGCTCTCTATAATCTCTTCACGCAAGGTTTTTCCTGATCTCATCCTTTTCTTTCAGAATGAGATCTATCAGCTCGTCAAGGTGCTTTTCTTCGAGATTTGGATTCAGCAATGTGGCCTTGAGCATGGTCTTCCCGTCCTTTTTCGTCTCTCCGATTACAAGTCCTTTTTTCAATAGAGCTTTCCTCAGCCTCCTGTTTACTTCTTCGCCGTCTTTTACGGCAAATACAACAGAACTGAGTGCTGGTTCAACAGGAACGAGGAAATTGCCGTTTTTCAGAAGAGCAGAATACAGGTAGCTTGCGTTTCCTATAACTTTGTCCATCACTTTCTTCATCCCGTCTTGTCCACGCATGCGGAATGTCACATACGCTTTGAAAGCATCTGATCGTCTTGTTGTCTGTAGTGACTTCCCGACAAGATTTATGAAGCCTTCCTTCTCATCCTCTTCCCTGTTCAGATAGTCTGCATGGAGTAGGAAAGGGGAGAAGAGCTCCTCGTTTCTGACAAGGAGCACCGAAGCGCTGATCGGGAGGAGGAACATCTTGTGAAAATCCACAGTTATTGAATCTGCAAGGTCGAGTTTCCCAAGCCTCTCTCTATAGGAAGAAAGTATTGCGCCAGATCCATATGCAGCATCTGCGTGGAGAAAGAGGCCATAGCGGTCCGCGATCTCCTTCAGTTTTTCAATATCATCGATACTGCCGTAGTCTGTAGTTCCAATAGTCCCTGTCAGAAGAAACGGCATCAGGCCATCCTCTTTGTCTTTCCTGATGATCTTCTCTGCCTTCTCTATGTCGATCTGCATCTTCTCATTGACTGGCAGCTTCACGACAGCTTTGCTTCCCAGTCCCATCACAGAGCTTGCCTTGTCAAATGAGAAATGTGAAATTTCAGAGACATACATGCGGAGTCTGTCGGCGTATGGTGAGATTCCGTCTTCTTTCGCATTAACGCCCAATCCCGCCAGAAATTTGTCCCTTGCGATTATGCTTGCCGTAATATTCGACTGGCTTCCTCCTGAAGTGAAGACACCATCACCATTTTCATACCCGAAGAGCTTTGCAAGATCCTTGATCACCTTCACTTCGAGTTCTGTCATGACAGGTCCCTGATCCCAGCTGTCCATCGATGAGTTGTATGTGCTTACTATGAGTTCTGCTGCAATCGATTCTACCAGTGCAGGGGAATGGAGGTGAGGCATGTAATAGGGAGACCAAGTCTGGAGCATATTTGGAAGGATATGCTCACTGATTTCCTCTTTGATCTTCTCCCAGCCGATTCCTCTTTCCGGAAATGTATCCAGCCTCTCTATTTCTTTCCTGAGGGAAAACGCATCCTTTCCTGTGTAGGCCATCTGACTGTTTATGGAGGAGAGGATCATGCCGAGGGTAGACTCGATGGCCTCTTTATAGGCCATCTTGTCCTTTTCCTTTTCGGAAAGTACCAATACATCATCGAGCTTTGATTTCACTATCTATTTCCTTGACAACAGAAGTAAATACGTCGAGCATGAAATCTATCTCATCATCCTTGACATTGAGGGCGCAGAGACAGCGCATGACACTACCGTTTCGTCCTCCTTTTTCCATCACGAGGTGTCGGAGGAAGCATCTCTTCTGAACTTCTGCCGCGATCTCTCCGGACGGAAGCGGATGGTTCATTATATCCACATCCCCATTAGGATCGATGAATTCGATTCCGAGCATCAGGCCGCGTCCGCGCACATCACCGATTATGCTTACTTCATTCTTGAGCTGCAAAAGGGCATCCTCGATTCTCTTTCCTTTCCTCTTGACCTCATCGAGGAATTCCTTCTGTCTTATCTTCTCAAGAACGACAGTACCTGCTGCCATGGCAAGCTGGTTTCCTCTGAATGTGCCTGCGTGGGCACCGGCGCTCCATTTATCGAGTTCCTTTTTATAGACAACGACACTCATCGGCTGGCTTCCTCCGATTGCCTTGCTCATAAGGATCACATCTGGAACTATGCCGCTTTTCTCAAATGCAAAAACATCTCCGCTTCTTCCGATCCCGCACTGGATCTCATCGACGATGAGTGGAATGTCGAGTTCTTTGGTAACGCGCCGGATCCTTTTCAGGAATTCATCCGGAGCGGGGATTACTCCGCCTTCTCCCTGGATCGGTTCGATGATTACCGCAGCCGGCTTTTCAATTCCGCTTTCCGGATCCTTCAGTGTGCGCTCGAAATAGTTGGCTGCAGCCTTTGCGCCCTCTTCTCCGCCGAGGCCGAACGGACAGCGGTATGAGTAGGGGTATGGAAAGAACGAAACTCCTGGCATGAGGTTCTGGACCTTTTCTTTTGCATTCCGGTTTCCTGTCAGGGCAAGTGCACCATGTCCCATTCCGTGATAACCGCCTGAGAAGGCAATGACTCTTCCTCTCCCTGTTGCAGTCTTGCACAGTTTGATTGCTGCATCTGTCGCATCCGTTCCGGAAGGAGAACAGAACTGTATTTTTGCATCGTTCTTCAATTCTTCGGGAAGAAGCGAGAGTATTGTCTCGACAAACTTCTCCTTCACTGGCGTCATCAGATCAAGAGTATGGAGAGGAGCATCGCTTTCAAGCAGATCTATCATGCTCTTCTTCACATCGTCGTCGTTATGCCCCAAGGCTAACGTCCCCGCACCACAGAGGAAATCAAGATATCTGTTTCCCTCAACGTCCTCAACCCATGATCCCTTTGCTTTCTTTAGGGCAAACGGGAACTTTCGCGGATAGCTTCTCGCAGAAGATTCGAAATCATTCTGTCTGGAGATGAAATACGCGTTGTCGTGAAGTTCTTTCATCGCTTTACTTTTTCCTTATAGGTCCTGAAGATCAGGTGATGGATTTTTCAAGAGTACCGTAGCTTATTTAACGGGTTTAGGCCATAGCAAAATGAAAGTTAATTTTAGTATTGAAGAAGGGGAGGCCTTGAAGATAGCCTCCCCTGTATTGGATCTGTCAGAACTTGAGGCTGCCGAGGGTTATGAGTTTTCCTGATTTCCTGTCAAACAACATAGTGCTTTTCCCAGGGAAACTTACTTTCACTTTCTTTCCTATCGGGTAGCTTATGCTTCCAAATACTACGGAAGTGAGCAGGAAGTCGCCGATTCTCACTTTTATGGTAGATTCCATGCCCGTTGGCATAGCTCCATATATCTCACCGTCTATATCTCCTTCTTCCCCAATGACTACATTCTCGGGACGAACGCCGAGTATGAAGTCCTCATCGGTTATTTCCCGTACTTTCTCAAGGGAGTCATCAATCTGGTTCACAAGATCTATTCGGTACTTGAACATCTCGTCCTTGTTGCTCTTCTCGACATACCCTTTCTCGTTTTTCTTCTTTTCTGCCAGAACCTTCTCCTCGTTTTCTGCCTTGTCCCTCTCATCCCTCCATTCTTTTATCGATACAGGTTCTTCTGGGGTGAAGCAGGCATCCAGCGACGAGAATATCTTGACCTTCACCTCTCCATTTTCCTCTTTGCCTTTTGCGTCAATGAAGTTGATGGAAGGATTACCTACGAAGTCAGCTGCAAAGATATTGGTAGGTCTCTTGTAGACTTCAAGCGGAGGTGCGTATTGTTTGAGAAGTGCATTTGACATCAGGCAGATCTTTGTTGCCAGTGTCATTGCCTCCATCTGATCATGTGTCACGTATACAAATGTACCACCTGTCTCGAAATGGAGTCTCTGGAGCTCATAACGCATATCCAGCCTCAGTTTCGCATCCAGATTTGAAAGCGGTTCATCCATGAATAGGACTGACGGCTCTGGAGCAAGTGTCCTTGCAATGGCGACTCTCTGCTGCTGGCCGCCTGAAAGTTCTGCCGGGTACCGGTCCATGAACATTCCGATACGTACAAGCTTCGAGACCTTCCTTACCGAGAGGTCGATCTCGTCTTTAGTGAGTTTCCTCACTGTCTTCTCAATCTTCCCGTCCTTTGTGAAATTGAAGTCATCGTCGAAGGAAAGACCTTTCTCCGCGGCTTTTTTCCTTTCTTCCTCGATCTCGCTGGAAAGCAGTTCTTCAGGATTATCCTTTGTAAGGACAGAGAGTAGTTTTTTTGCGCTGTCCATGGAGATCCCGTATGTCTCGGTAAGGGTTATGAGGACTTTCTTTTCCTCATCCTTCTTCTCGAATTTGGTAAGTCCTTCGAGAAGTGAGGGGTTCTTGAGTATCTCAAGAAGCCTTTTGTTCCTCCTTCCGATCTCGCTGTAGCTTGCCATCTCCTCCTTGATGTTGGATAGTCCGAAAGAAATGTTCTGGTATACTGTCATATTCGGCCAGAGCGCATAGTTCTGGAAAAGGAAGCCGACCTTCCTCTTGTTTGCAGGTACATTTATTCCCATGCTGCTGTCAAATACAACATTTCCTCCGATCGATATTCTTCCCTCTGTAGGAGTTTCGAGTCCTGCTATCATGCGCAGGGTAGTGGTTTTCCCACATCCGGAAGGTCCGAGCAGGGTAACGAACGCATTATCTTCTATGACCATTGAGAGATCATCCACTCCGTAGAATTTCCCCCATCTCTTTGTCACATGTTCAAGTTTGATTTCAGGCATCATCAACCTCCTATTCCACTGTCTATGCTTGCGCCTGTCACTTTGTTAACAACTGTATTGCATATGAGTATTGTGATGATGAGTATGAGGTTGATTCCGCTTGAGAATGCGTAGAGTCCCATCTCATCGAAGTAATCAAGTGTTGTTGCAAGTATGAAGCCTTGCGTACACAGGAGCATGAAGAGGCTCAATTCTCTGAGACATGTCATGAACGGCAGCAGATAGCCGCTGAGTATCGATGTCTTCTGGATAGGAATGATTATCTTCAGCATCCTTTTTCGCCAAGGCACGTTTTGTATCAATGCCGCCTCTTCGATTTCCCCAGAGAGCTGAAGCATCGAATTGAGCGCACTGCGGGATGCGAACGGTATGTATTTTATCGTACCTACTATGATCAGGAGCGTATAAGTATTGAAGAGGTTCACATACTGGTTTGAAAAGAGTATGAAGAATGCTGCTCCAACGGCAATTGATGGCATCAGATAGGGCAGGAATGCAACAGAATTGACATATGTTGCCGCTTTGGATCTCCTGTGCTTTGATACTGCATAGCCAATCATCGTTCCGATCGTACCGGCAAAGAGAGCACAGCAGATAGATACGAGGATTGTACCGCGATATGCTCTCCAAATCGTATCGTTATATAGTATTCCGGTTTGTCCGTACATTCCGCTTTCCGTGATATTCTCATTCGTTGTCCACCACTTGAGAGTAAGATTGGATGTATCTCCTGTGTAGAGGAAGCTGTAGTCGCCAGGGTTCGGGAGGAATGTCTCGAATGCGAATGAGATTATAGGGAAGATCGATGTGAAGAACGTGATGAAGATCAGGATGATTGCAATCACGACCCTTCCGACCTTTCCGAGTGTTATTTTCGAAATCTGACCTGATTTGCCAGTTACTGTCGTGTAATTCTTCCGGCTCTTGAGGCTGAGCTGGTTGATGAACATGATCGCAACACCGAACAGCATCATGATTATCGCAAGGATGCTGGCCTCTCCTGTGTATTTGTCATTCATTGATACGTATTTTGTCGACAGCGTAGTGAGATTGAGATAATGCGGCACAGGATAGCTTCCCATTGCTCCTCCGAATACTAGAAGCACAGTGGAAAGGATTGCCGGCTTGATCATTGGAATGGTTATCCGGAACATCGTCTTCCATTTCGGAGTGTCAAGAATTGTAGCCGCCTCTTCAAGATTCGCATCCATGTTGCGGAAGATTCCTCCGATGAGGATGTATGCAAACGGAGCGTAGTGGAGTCCGAGTACTACGATGCTCGGGAATAGGCCGACGCACCACCAGGCAGGCATTGTGATCCCAAATGATGCAAGAAGGCCGTTCGAAGTTCCCGTTACAGCATTTGAGGAGAACATGTGCTGCCATACGACAGCAAGTGTCCACTGAGGCATGATGTACGGGAATATGAAGATTGCACTGAGGTACTTGCGTGCCTTCAGGTCTGTACGTGTGATCAGGAATGCGAATATTCCGCCATAGAGAATTGCCATCACACATGAACCGACAGAAAGGAGTATTGTGTTCCAGAGAGGATCCCAAAGGTTCCTTTTTGCCAGTTGTGAGGTGAAGAGGTCAATGTAGTTCGCCAGTGTGTATCCACTGCTTTTGCCGGAAAGATGGGCATCGATCGTTCCGGGGTGAATGGTTATCGTGTCTTTGATGATTGCGTATATTGGTGCTACTGTGCTGATAGTCAGGACGATCCCCATCAGTAGGAGTATCACATTCTCTGGTTTCGAGAAGAATGTGGCAATTTTATTTCGTCTGATCTTCCAGCGGTATGCCGATTTGATATTTTCCAATGTTTACTCCCCTTTGAGAAAATCTCCCCGTGATGGCACGGGGAGATCTTGTCTGTTCAGAAAGATTAGGTTGGTGAGTACTTCGAGAGCATCTCGATCCAGCTTCCGACAGTGAAGGACACGGAAGCGCAGTATGAAGGATCCTCGAGTACAAGTCTGCCGTCAGAGAGCCACCAGTCTCCTCCGCGGTCGTTGAGTGCCGGGAATTCAACTGTGACGCCATCATCTGCCATTCCACCAGTCTGATGCTGGTAGATTGCTTCTGTCTCTTCTGCGACTACAGGGTTTGCAGAGTAACCTCCGATATCCTTGCCCCATGCGGAGAATCCGTCAGCGGTGTTGACCATGTATGCTATGAACGCGCATGCAGTCCATGGAAGTGGAGAATTGTCTGTCACAAAGAGATAATGGCAATATCCGAAGCCGCCAAATCCCTGATAGCCGTCGTTGTATGCGGCAATGTCGACGAACTTCTTGGAAACTGTAGCAGATTCCTCAACGCTCCTGAGCTTCGAGTATACGATGAGGCCGAACTGATCCGTTGCCGATGCAGATACGAGTGTATTGCAGATCGGTCCGTCGTCTGTCTGTGCGTTGTAGCTCTCGACCCAGAGTTTGATCCATGCAAGTGCGTACTTTCCATTCTCGCCGAGGCCAAGGTCTTCTGCGTCCCCTGCGACTTCATCAATTGTTCCCTGATAGAGACTCTTCTCACTGTCAGAGAGGGCATCGAACGCTTTCTTGAGTTCTGTTGCATACTGATCTGCTGTCAGCATATAGAGGAAGTTCTTTCCGACGATCTCACTGTCGATGTCCATAAAGAGGCCATGCTCGCCAGGTGCTACGAAATCCCATACATTGTCGTATTCCTTGCTGCCTGTGTTGTTGTACATGAATACTTTATTGAGCGTCTGGAGCGGAAGATATCCCTGATATTCCTCTGCAGTTGTCCCATTTGCCTCTGCCCATTCTTTAGGAATGAATGTGTCGAGGATTCCAGTCTGTACCATCTTGCTCTCAATCTGGTTTCCATCCTGGATGAGCGTCATCGCGAAAGTTCCTGTGGTCTTCAGGGAATCAGCAGTGAGCTGATCGAAGATCTTGTTGTTCTTAGGCTGCTGCCACTCATAGTTGAGTGTGTATGTCGGATCGATTGTCTGCAGATAGGAAATGAAGAGAGGAAGTGCTGTCTTTCCTCTGCTTGAGTTTCCAACTCCGTAGAACATCTTTCCATTTGATTCCTCGATTGCCTTCTTCGCAAGCTCCTCCATGCTCATCCCTTCAGCCTGCTTGATTATCTCTTCGACAGCGGATGTTGTAGCATTTGCTGTCTCGGTAGCACCGCCAGCGAACAATGGTGTAATGAGTGCCAGAGATAGTACCAAGACAATGAGTACTGTGATCTTCTGTTTCATCGTTCTCCTCCTTTTTGTTAATAAAACGTTAATTTTCAGTTAAGTAATTTTATCACACTCATAGATGAAAGAAAGAAAAAATCACCAAAAGAATGGAGGGAAGTGTGCCTCCTGATGTTCTTTGCTTCTTGTTCCCTGTCTTTCAACAGGATATGATCAATGTAAAGGAAATGAGGAGGAAAAAGGAGTTATGGAAATAAGTGAGAAAATGATGCTCGAAGTCCTCGACAAGGCAAAGAGGTATGTTGAAAGCGAGACAGATGACAATTTCCGAACTGAAGTGGGCAAGCTGCTGATGAAAAAGGATAAGGAAGAGTTGTATGAACGTTTCTATACTTCCCTTGCCTTCGGTACTGCAGGAATGCGCGGAGTGATCGGTGGGGGAACCAATAGGATAAATACTTATATGGTAAGAAAGGTAACACAGGGACTCAGCCAGTACCTTCTTTCCTTTACAGATCCTTCTGTAGTGATCGCCTATGATTCCAGGCATTACTCGAAAGAGTTCGCTCTCTCTGCTGCTCTGGTGCTCTCTGCAAATGGTGTGCAGACTTATCTCTACGATACACTTCATCCAGTGCCGATGCTCTCTTTCGCAGTGAGGAATCTGAAGTGTACTGCAGGCATTGTCGTTACAGCTTCACACAATCCGAGCAAGTACAATGGCTACAAAGTGTACTGGTCTGATGGCGGTCAGGTGACACCTCCGCATGATATCGAGATCGCCAAGCTCGCAAACAGCGTGGAGAGCAAGGATATCAAGGACATGAGCGAAGAGGATGCCAGGAGAAGTGGAATCCTGAAAAGCGTGCCTGCTTCTGTCGATGAGGCATATTACGCGATGGTGAGAGCCTCAATCAGAAGGCCTGAAGTCTTCGCTTTATCTCATATCAAGGTAGCGTACACGCCACTGCATGGAAGTGGAAACGTTCCTGTGCACACTATCCTTTCTTCTCTCGGCGTCGAGATAGAGACTGTTCGCGAGCAGGAGGTGCCCGATGGTGCATTCCCGACTGTGAAGCTTCCAAACCCTGAAAGCAGGGAGGCGATGGAGAAGGTTGTCGCGCTTGCGAAGTCGATAAAGGCAGATATCGTATTCGGAACAGATCCAGATGCGGACAGGCTTGGAATTGCAATTCCGAAGGACAAGGAAAAGACAGAGTATGTGCTTCTGACAGGCAATCAGATAGGAACTCTTCTTGCAGATTACCTTCTCTCGACAAGGAAGGAACTCTATAGCGGAGACAAGAAGGCAGTTGTCGTAAAGTCGATCGTTACAACAGACATCATCCGGAAGATCGCCGAGAAGAATGGTGCTCTGATGCGCGATGTCCTCACTGGATTCAAATACATCGCAGAAGTGATGGAGTATGTCGATGAGCATCCTGAGGAGAAACTCCAGTTCCTCTTCGGATGTGAGGAGAGCTATGGCTTCCTGACTGTAAATGATGTTCATGACAAGGACGCTGTCTCGTCTCTCGTCGCAGCCACGGAGATGATGTGCTATTACGCATCCAAGAACAAGAGCCTCATCGAGCGGCTTGATGAAATTTACAATGAGTACGGCTATTACACAGAGCGTGTGTTCTCTCGTGACTACGAAGGTGCAAGCGGAAAGGAGAAGATGAAGAGCATCATGGAAAAGCTCAGGAGTCTCGACAAAGGCAGTGAGCTTGCCGGAAGGAAGATAAAGGAGAAGAAGGATCTGCTTTTTGATGCAGATACAGGCCTCCCGAAGTCAGATGTCATCATCTATACCTTCGAGAACGGGGAACGGCTTGTAGTTCGTCCTTCTGGCACGGAGCCGAAGATCAAGTATTATATCTTCTTCCATGCGGAAAGCAGTGGGAGGGCAGAGCTTGAAAATAAGCTTGATGATCTCTTGAAAGAGTATCAGGAGGCTCTTTGAACCTCTCTGCGTATTTCCTGAACCTTGGCGGATACCAGATCTTCTCTAATTTCCGCAGTTACAGGGTGGATTCAGATGAGGATGATGTAGTGAGAATCTATTCATCCTCACTGGTTCCTTGGGATGAAGAGAAGAGGCTGGAGAGTGCGCTCTCTGATGAGCTCATGTATGCCATAGTCAGGTACATTGAGGATAAGAAGTATATTCCGCGTCTTATCCTCTCTGCCATTGTTTTTCTCCTCATATACTTCTTTCTTTCCTTTGCTGTCCGTGATCCTATTCCGCTTCTTGATGAGATTCTAGTCTCCGCGGTCATAACAGCGTTCTTCTGGATTTACCTCAAGAAAAGGGACAAGGAGAGCGTTGTCCTCGGAATAAAATACAAGGCGATCGAGAAGAAGATAGAGGAAGAGAACCTCACTTATCTGGATTTCCTTTCAGATGTTGAGCACAAGTATTCTTATTTCTCATCCCTTGAGCTTGAGGATCTTGTTTCTCAAATTGTCTCTGGAAAGATAGAGAAGATAGAGTGTCCTGACGTGCAATTTGATGACTTTTGCCAGATTTTTTCCGAAGAGATCAGGAGAAAGGAGAAGGCGCTGTATTCCTATTATCTCAGGCTGAAGGATGGAAACTTCCCGAAAAAGAAATTTTCAGATGAGCTTTTGCATGCATATGGAGTCGGTTCATTTGACCTCAGCCTGCTTGCGCTTGTAATCGCTTTGGGACTCTGATGCGCTAATAGCACGAGATGCTCGTGCTGTTTTCCTTTCTGTATCTTCTTGCAATATTCTATCCTGACTATATCCATCTTTCGCCGCTTTTAATCGTCGTCTTCCTTTTCTCTCTTCTTTTCCTGAACGAAAAGATATCGCTTTCTCTTGTTTCGATATTTGTGCTCATCTCGCTGTTTTCTGTCTCCATTTACAGGAGTGTTCCATCTTTTTCGGTTCTCGAAGAAGAGATCGTGACACTTTATGGAAGAAGCATGGAGGAGAGCAGGGTGAGGGAAGGTGGAAACGGATTCTCTCTTTCCCTCTCATCTGGAGAGGATCAGTTTGGAAATTCTTTCTCCCTCAGGGGAAATATATACGTAATTGCGGGGCATGCTTCAGTCGGGACAGGCGATATCATCAAGCTCCATGGCTCTTTTATTTCAGAAAGTATATTCATTGCAGATCATGTCGAGGTTATGGAAAGAAGTCCGTTCTGGACAGTCAGGAGAAAATACAGATCGTTCCTGCGCTCTCATTTCGAGCCAGTGTCCATAGAGTGCCGTGATATGGCCTTGCTTCTTCTCCTGGGACGGTCCGAGGCCCCCGGTGGCCTTCTGATGGAAAAGGGGAGGGAAAAGGGTGTTTCGCATATCTTCGCGCTTTCTGGCATGCATCTTGTCGTCATCTCGGGACTCTTATCCTTCCCTCTCTCCTTCTTTCTTGATGAGAGGAGAGCAAAGCAGGTCATGCTGTTCCCTCTGTTTGTCTTTACATTCCTTTCGTCATTCATCCCATCCCTCTTCAGGTCGTTCCTGATGTATCTGCTTGGAACTCTCTTTGGCATCAAGGGAGAGAATCTACTGCTGGCTACGTTCATCATCCATGCGCTTCTCTTTCCTTCCGATATCTTCCTCTCCTCGTCGGTCCTTAGCTATCTTGCTGTTTCTGGAATAATATACTTCTCCCCATCGTTTCCCCGTCATCATGCACTCCGCTATCTTCCTGTTGAGGGAATCTGTATATCCCTTTCTGCCCTCGCTTTCACAGTCCCGTACACGCTTCTGACATTTGGATCATACACATTCTCATCTCTCTTGTTTTCCATCCTCCTCAGCCCCCTCATTTCCCTTTTCATGATTACATCCATCCTCTCATTCATCCTACCGCTCATTATCCCGTTCCTTTCTCTCCTGATGGATGTGATCTCATTTCTCCTCATGCTTGATGTGCCGGATGTCAGAGAGGAAAGCATCTGGCCCTATGTTTTTTCACTCTTTTCCCTCTTTTTCCTCAAGGTGCTACAAAAGAAGAGGGAAAAACGTTTATATTCTTCTCGTGTGGAATCTGAATTATAACAGCGTGAAGGCCATCGAGGATGTGCTTCTCGCCCATGGCTATAGTATGAACAAGAAGTTCGGCCAGAATTTCCTTATCTCCGATACTTTCCGCAGGAGGATAGTTGCTCTCATGGCCCTTGAAGAGGAAATGCCTGTCTGGGAGCTAGGTCCCGGACTTGGTTCGATCACCTCCCTGATTCTGGAGGAAAAAGCGAAACTTACGGCTTTTGAGATTGATCATGGCTTTGCCTCCATTCTGAGGGACGAGGCGTTTAGAGATGAGAGGAATTTCTCTTTGGTAGAAGGGGATGCGCTGAAGACGATGTTTTCAGAGAGGGAAGTTCCGGAGAGAATAGTTGGAAATCTTCCTTACAATGTCGGATCCGAGATGATTGCCAGACTCATCGAGGAGGGAATACTCCCGGAGAGGATGGTATTCACACTTCAGAAAGAGGTCGCTGAGAGGATGGTCGCAACTCCATCCTCATCTTCATATTCGTCATTCTCGATCCTTGTGAATTTCGATTACAAAGTAACTATTCCCTTCTTAGTCGGACGTACTTCATTCTATCCCAAGCCGAATGTGGATTCTGCTGTCGTCCTGATGGAAAGGAGGGAAGGGAACAGGTTGGAAAACGGGAAGAGAAAGTCTTTCTTTTCTTTCGTGCGCCTTCTTTTCTCTTCAAGGAGGAAAACGATAAGGAACAATCTCTCTTCAAAATATGAAAAGAGTAGAATAGATGATGCCTTGCTTAAAGCTGGCCTAAATGGAAGCGAGAGGGCAGAGACGCTTTCCGAGAGTGTGCTTTTCTCCCTCTTCTGCGCTCTTGCCCTCTGATTGTCAGTTCAGGCTTCCTGCCTGAGCGAGTGTGATTGCGCTTGTCACGACAATGTCGTCGACTGAACAGCCGCGAGAAAGGTCAGAAACAGGCTTCGCAAAACCCTGAAGGATCGGGCCGTATGCCTCTGCTCCCGCAAGTCGCTGTACAAGCTTGTATCCGATATTGCCTGCCTGGAGGTCAGGGAATACAAGCACATTGGCCTTTCCTGCTACATCAGAATCTGGGGCCTTCTGCCTTGCGACCTTGTCTACGATGGCAGCATCGAGCTGCAGCTCTCCGTCTACCTTCAGATCCGGACATTTTTCTTTGACAAGGCGTGTTGCCTCTGTGACTTTGTCGACCAGATCTCCCTTTGCAGATCCCTTTGTTGAATATGAAAGGAGTGCAACGACAGGCTCTGCCTCAAGGAATGTCCTGCAGCTTCCGGCGCTGGCTTCTGCAATCTCTGCAAGCTGTTCGCTTGTCGGATTCGGGATTGTTGCACAGTCCGCGAAGATGAAGGATCCGTTCACTCCATATTCTTTCTTGTCTGTCGCCATGACAAAGCAGCTGGAAGCGCTCTTGATGCCAGGTTTGCATTTGATGATGTTGAAAGAAGCCCTCAGAACATTGGCTGTTGTGCTTTCCGCACCAGCTACCATGGCATCTGCCCTGCCTGTATGGACAAGCATAGCACCCCATCTGAGCTGGTCTTTTATGTCTATCCTGGCCTGCTCTTCTGTCATGCCCTTATGCTTTCTGAGGTTGTAATACTCTGTTGCGAATTCATCGAAGAAAGGGGAATCGTTAGGATCAGAAATCTCAATACCCCCAAGATCCACACCAAGCTTTCTAGCATTCTCGCAAACCGCATCTTTTGCTCCTACGAGGATCACCCTTGACGCGAGCTTCTCATCAGAAATGATCCTTGCAGCCCTAACAGTCCTTTCCTCAAGACCTTCGGCAAGTACAAGTACTTTGTTGGCTTTCTTGGCCAAAGTTTTCATCTTATCACTGAAAGTACTCATTTTTCCTCCTAATTCAGACTCTCAAAGTATAGTCTCAGAACAAAAAGATATAAAGTAAATAAGATATCTTTCAGTGCTACGTGTTGCCTTTTTTGCATTGAAACGTGGATAATCCATTTCTATGAAAATCGGAGTTTATGGCTTAGGACGTTTCGGTTCATTCTTCTCATCCCTCCTTTCAAAAGGTGGTGCGGAAGTCGTTGCCGCTTCCCGAAATGCGCATAGTGCGCCTGAAGGGGTCGAGATAAGACCTCTGGAGGAAGTCCTCTCTTCGGATTACCTCTTCTTTGCGGTAAGCATCTCTTCATTCGAGGGGGTTCTCAAAACCCTTTCCCCAATGATACCAGAAAGCACAGTAGTCCTGGATACATGTTCAGTAAAGGTCTATCCGGCAAAGTGGATGAAGGAGAATCTTCCATCACATTACAAGATCGCCACACATCCGATGTTCGGCCCAGATAGTGCCCGTGACGGTCTTTCAGGTCTCCCTTTTGTCCTCTCTCCGCTGGAAGAGAAGAACGAGAAGTATGAAGCCATCAAGGAATATCTTTCATCCTTTGGATTCAAGATGCTTGAAATGTCTGTCAGGGAACACGACAAGGAAGCTGCATACTCGCAGGGGATCACGCACTTTGTCGGGCGTACGCTCGAGGAGATGAAGATGGAGCCGACAGAGATCGCTACAAACGGATACAAGATGCTCATGAAGATAGTTGGAGAGACCTGCAACGACTCTCTGGAACTCTTCTACGATCTGCAGAGATATAACCCGTATGCGAAGGAGATGCGTCTTTCCCTGCAGGTCGCGATAGAGAAGGTCCTCAACCGGCTGCAGAGCAAGGAGGATCTGTGACAGTAGGCGAGTATACTCTAGGCTGCAGGCTCAACCAGACTGAGAGTGAGGCGATGATTGATTCGTTTCTCTCATATGGCTTTTCCCTCTCTTCCCCACTTTCTGCTGACATTGTGATCGTCAACACATGCACTGTCACAAGCAAGGCAGAACAGAAGGCGAGGAGGGAGATCAGGAAGATTGCAGAGAATGCAAAGGTCATTCTCGTCACTGGATGCTATGCGGAAGTCAACGAAAAAGAGGTTCTTTCTCTTTCTGACAAGATAATCATATTCACGCTCGATGAGAAATCCTCGATTCTCGACATTCCGAAGTACATCGTGGAAAATTCGGTCGGAGAGGATGAACTCTTCTCATTTATATCGACATTCCCCAAAAAGGGAGGGGATCGTTTCAGATTTGACAGCAATACGTTCTCTTTCCATTCGCGTGCGTTTCTCAAAATACAGGATGGCTGCGACAATTCATGCGCATACTGCCGGACGAGCATTGCACGAGGTAAGGGAGTCTCCCTTGATGAAGATGAAGTGGTCAGAAGAGCAAAGGCTCTTGAGGAAAAAGGTTTTCATGAGATCGTCCTCACCGGTGTGAATCTTGCCAGCTACAATGACAGGGGTACCAACATCGGGAAGCTTTGCTCCAAATTGCTTTCATCTCTCTCTGATGACATACGGATACGCTTCTCATCACTTGAGGCAGAATATGTTGACGAGACATTCCTTTCCATGCTCAGTGATGAGAGGATCTTCCCCCATTTCCATCTGCCGCTCCAAAGCGCAAGTGAACGCCTCCTTGCCTACGTCGACAGAAAGTACTCGATGGATCATCTGAAGATGGTGATAGAGAGAATGAGGAAGGAAAAGGACGATCCTTTCATAGCAGTTGACCTCATTGCAGGCCTTCCAAGTGAGAGCGAGAAGGATTTTGATATAACCTTGTCTTTCCTAAGGGAATATGACATCTCTTCATTCCATGTATTCCCTTATTCGCCGAGAGAGGGCACAAAGCTGTTTTCTGACAAGAACAGGCTTCCTGAGAGGGTCAGGGATGAAAGGGCCTTGATACTCAGAAAGCTTGGCGAAGAGAACTATAGAAGGTACGTTGAGAGGAATAGCGGCAAGACCCTTGAGGCGATAATAGAGGAAAAGAAGAAAGATGCCCTCTCCGCAACCACAGGAAACTACCTGAAAGTCAGGATCGAGGGCTCTGGAAATTTTAATAGGGGAGCCTTGGTCAGGGGAAAGCTCTCCATCAATGCTGGCAGTCTTTCACTATTGGTCTGATCCTCACCTCTGCCCTCTTGTTGTAGACGATAGAATCTGGGGGAATATTCTCATTGATCCATGCAGATGAGCCGATTATAGAGTTCCGGCCGATCCTGACATCCCCCAATATTGTTGCATTCGCGTAGATCGTGACACCATCTTCTATGGTCGGGTGCCTCTTTGCGCCTTTTATGATCTCTCCGCATGCATTCTTTGGGAACGAGTGCGCTCCCAGTGTCACTCCCTGATAGAGCTTCACATTGTCCCCGATTATTGTCGTCTCGCCGATTACTGTTCCTGTCCCGTGGTCGATGAAGAATGATTTCCCGATCTCTGCACCGGGATGAATGTCTATTCCTGTCTCCTGATGGACCAGTTCGTTGAGCATCCTCGGAACAAGAGGAACTTTCTGGACATACAGGAAATGGGAGACTCTGTGGATGGATAGTGCTCTGAGAGAAGGATAAGAGAGTATTACCTCATGGAGACTCTTTGCGGCAGGATCGCCGTCGAGGGCGGCATTCGCATCTAGCTTCAGCTGCTTCCTGATCATCGGCAGCGCATAGAGGAGCTTATCCATACTCTCTTTTGTCTTCTTCTCGAGAACATCGCTGTCCGATTTTCCCTTGTCCTCATATGCGTATGAGAGCAATACGGAATCTGCGAGCAGTTTCACAACATTGTTGTAATGGAAATGTATGGCACTGAGAAGTTCATCTGGGTATTCGCCACCCGAAAGTCCAGGAAAGAAAAGGTTGATTATCTCTTCTTTGAGAGTAAGCATGTCCGCCATGTTTGGAAGGACAAGCCCTTTCTTCTCTTCGTTGTTCCTTCCGATCCTCTCGAAAGAGGACATAAACGCATCCAGGTATTCTTTTCCGTCGTAATACATAAGTCGGTATGTTACCACCAGGTGGGGTTTTAGGCTATCATGAAGATTGTCTCTTTTTCTTCATGGAGACGTTTGCTGACTTTAAGCGCGATGATTGCCTTGAGTGCGTCCCCTGCGAGGAATGGCACGCATGAGATCATGATTGCCTTGTCCAAGGAAATCGATAGGGCATATGAGAGATAAAGTGATCCAGAGAGATATACAAGGAAATTGTATAAGAACAGCAGGATATAGCCATTGATGTTCACTCTGTTCCGTATTGCGCTCACGATCATCGCTCCCGGTCCCATGATCCAGATATATCCTGCGGTAGGACCCATCAGGGGTGCGATCCCGCCGCCGGATGTGAAGGCAGGTATTCCGATTAAACCGAGAAATAACCATAGTAGATATACTTTCAGGTTGTCATTTGGGGAAAGCGTAAGCGCCATTATCATGAAGATCATCGTCTGTAATGTGATCGGAACAGGGGGAAGCGGAATTCGTATATATGCACTCACAATCAAAAGGGATACGAAGAGTGGAACTGTAAGATAGCTTAGTTGTAAATTGTTTTTCATTGTTTTGAGTTTACAACTATGGGCATTAAAGTGCAATCGATGTAATCATCTTGGATTGTTTTTGAATCTAAAGTATAGTTGCATGGCGTGAATGCATTGATCTTTGGGGCAGGGAGAAGGGGTCTGCGCCTGGCCCGACATCTGATAGAAGAGGGAAGGAGTGTCACTTTCCTTGACAGCAGCCCGGGAAGATCAGCTCTTGCTCAGAGCAAGCTTGACTGTATGGCAATTACTGGTTCCGCTACCGATCTGGACAAACTCATTGAAGCGGGGTGTGAGGGGGCGGATATCGTTGTCGCTGTCACTGATAGCGATGAGGTCAATCTGGTAAGCTGTGGAATTGTGAAGAGCAATTTCCCAAAAGTGCATACCATAGCCACCATCAGGAGCATCACATATCTCGGTTCGAATGAGAAAGGCCACACCATACTTGGAATCGACAATATTGTGAATCCCGAACAGGAAGCAGGACAGCGATTATATGACATCATAACATCAGGGCTTTTCTGTGATATCGCGTATTTCCCTGGTGCACACTATATCGTAACTACGAAAACCCTCACGAAGGGAGATCTTTATCTCGACAAGAACCTGATCGAACTCAAGAAGATGCTTCCTGGACGATACCTTGTTGCAGGTGTGAAGCACAGGGGAAAGGTGTCGACCGCAACTGGCAACACCACACTCCGGGAGGGAGATGAGATCGCGATCATATGTGATGACGATGAGAGGGACGATATTTATAACCGCCTTGGCATCCCGTACAGCGATTTCAGGCTCAGGAGGATAATAATACTCGGTGGAACGAGGATAGCACGCTACCTCCTGGCGCTTTTGCCCGAGAAGATGCACAGGGACATAACTCTCGTCGAGAAGGACAGCAGCATCTGTGCTGAGTTCTCGGATATGTTCCCCTCAATACTGATTCTCAACGGGGCAATCACCGACGAGAACTTCTGGGATACAGAGAACATCGCCGATTCTGATCTGTTCATAAGCCTGACAGAGAACGATGAGCTCAATGTCATCATATCCAGTTATGCGAAGAAACAGGGTGCAAGAAGGACGATCGCGCTCATAAAGACGAACAACAACTACATCGGGCTTGCGCGGACAATGGGAATAGACGCTACAGTGTCCACTACTGAAGCGACTGTGGATGCGATCATGAAGATACTCCGCGGTGAGAGCGTAAGGACGTTGCACTCAATATTCGACGGTGAGATAGAAGTGTATGAATATGTGATCAAGCCTAATTTCATACACCTCAACAAGAGCCTGAAGGACATCAACTTCAAGGGCGCTGCCGTGATCGGAGGCGTGAGCAGGGGAAATGATAACTTCATCCCTGATGGCAATTACATCTTCAAGGAAAATGATACTGTTCTAGTTGCTGCACTGCATAAGAACTATGACTATGTGGAGCGCATATTCGGACACAGGGAGGATGTATGAATCCCAAGTCTGTCATCAGACTTCTGAGTTATATTGTCCTTTTCATGGCGGCCATCATGCTCGTTCCGACGGCTGTGTCGTATGGCTATGGTGAGGGAAAAGTAGTTCTCAGCTTTGCAATGGCAATCGTTCCGATGCTATTCATTGCAGCTATTGGCATCGCATTCACAAAAGACGTCAGGGACATGCGGATAAGTGTGAAGGACAGCTATCTTTTTGTATCCCTGAGTTGGATAACGCTTACATTCTTCGGTGCCCTCCCTCTGTATTTTTCAGGTGTTCTGGAGAATTTCTCGCTCTGCTTTTTCGAGATAATGTCAGGTTTCACCACGACAGGAGCAACTGCGATGAGCGGTCTGGATACCACATACAAGGGGATACTGTTCTGGCGAAGCATGACAAACTGGCTTGGCGGAATGGGCATTGTCGTGCTCTTTGTCGCAATACTTCCCGCTCTCGGGGTGAAGGGAACAGCGCTATATGGTGCTGAGTCGGTAGGACCTACAAAGGATAAGCTGAGGCCAAAGATAAAAGAGACTGCAATCATCCTCTGGTCAATCTATCTGGGAATTTCCCTTCTTGAGTTCGTGCTCCTGTTGTTCGGTGGTATCGGCTGGTTTGATGCCATCTGCGTGACGTTCTCCACGATGGGAGCTGCCGGATACGCGCCGCATGATCTTTCGATAGCGTTCTATCAATCTGCCTATGTCGAGTGGGTCTGCATCATCTTCATGTTCCTTTCTGGAGCAAATTTCGCATTGTATTATTGGGTACTTCACCGCAAATTCGACAAGATGCTTGCCGATGGCGAGTTCAGACTCTATCTGAAGATCGTGCTAGGCTCTGTGCTTTTGATTGTCATAAATCTCCTTTCCAAGGGTCTCTATGGACTTTGGGATGCGCTCAGATATGCATCGTTCCATGTCGTTAGCCTCATGACTACTACCGGTTTCACTTCAACCGATTACACACTCTGGCCTGCCTTTTCGCAGATTATACTTCTCCTCCTTTGTTTCATCGGAGGCTGTTCTGGAAGTGCGAGCGGTGGAATAAAGGTTGTGAGGATCGGTGTGATGGCGCGTCTGTTCAGAAATTCGATGAGAAGGAGGATCCACCCGAATGCGGTTACCGAAGTACGTCTGGGAAACTGTACGTATTCCGCATCGACGGTAGAGGGTATTGCAGGATTCGTCGTCTTCTATATCACGAATGTAATAGTTGCAACACTCCTTATATCCCTGACCGGTATCGATCTGCTGATCGGCTTTACTTCTGTCGTCCTCACAATCGGAAATGTCGGTGTCGGTTTCGGCGGCATTGGCACGAGCTACACGTTTGCGATCTACCCGGACTGGGCTATCTGGCTCTTTTCGTTCCTGATGCTTGTAGGACGTCTGGAGCTGTATACAGTCTATGCTCTATTCACCCGTGATTTCTGGCACCGCTGATTGGATTTGACAGAAGTGCGGACAGAGCTAATACTCTTTTCATAACTGGAGGTTTTTCATGCATATTGGCGTCATAGCAGATGATTTCACAGGCGGCCTCGATGCTGCAGGCTTCATCAAGAAGAGTGGCGAGAATGTAACGCTTTTCAATGGTCTTCCCGGAGAGGGGGATCTTGATGCTGTCGGGAAAGATGACTCTGCCGTCATCGCAATGCAGATAAGGAGCATAGATAGTAAAATCGCATCAGATGAGGCAGAGAAAGCGGCTCTTCTGCTGAAAAAGGCAGGAGCCCGGATGATATATTTCAAGTACTGCTCCACATTTGATTCTACAGAGAAGGGAAACATCGGACCCATCATCGAGAGACTGATGAAAGTGCTTTCCGTTACTTCGACAATACTTGTGCCATCCCTTCCTGTGAATGGAAGGACCGTAAAAGATGGAATACTTTATGTCAATGGCGTCGAGCTTTCATCTTCTCCTATGCGCTATCATCCGCTCAATCCTATGACTATAAGCTATATTCCGGAGATCCTCCGATGCCAGAGCAGTCCTGATCTGCCGATTCATCTCATTTCCCATGATGTTGAGGAAAAGAGAAAAGTATATGACAGGGAAGCTGGGGCGTACGTTATCGATGCAGAGGACGACTATGATGTGATGAAGATAGCAAAGGAATTTCATGATATTCCTTTTGCAACGGGCGGTTCTGCCCTCCCCGGTGCCTTTGCTTCTCTGGAGAAGAAAGGAGAAGAGAAGAAAGTATCCGAACTGGTGAAAGCAGATTCTAGGAACACCATAATGTTCGTCGGTTCCTGTTCCGCATCTTCCCTGGAGCAGGTGGAAGCATATAGGAGTATTCCAGCACCTGTCCATCACGTATCTGTAGAGAAAAGCATATTCAGCAGGGACGAGTACATAAAGGAAATTGTCTCGCTTGCTTCTAGCCTCAGCGGGGAATATCCCCTCCTTGTAAGTGCGAGCAAATCTCCGGAGGAGAGGAGAGAAAGCGATGAGAAATTCCCGGACTACGATATCGCAAAATACACAGAGGAGTTCTTCTCACTCCTTTTCAGGGCCTTTCTTGAAAAGGGATACACCCGTTTCATTGTAGGAGGGGGAGAGACATCAGGTTCTGTAGTGCGCGCAAGCGGAATGAAGGCCTTTGAGATCGGAAGGGAAATCGCCCCTGGGGTTTCATGGATGTATTCTGGGAAGATAGGATTTGCGCTCAAGTCCGGTAACTTCGGTGGAAAGAACTTCTTCTCAGATGCCCTTTATGAGTAGGGCTGATATAATGCTTTCCATGGACAGGCATCAGGATCTGATCAGGATCCTTGACAGTGCAGATGGCTTTCTTTCCGGAGAGGAGATAGGCGGGGTTCTTTCCCTTTCCAGAATGAGCATCAGCAATATGGTGAGGGATCTTCAGAAGGATGGTTATTACATAGAGAAGAGGAGCGGCGTCGGCTATCGTTTGTTCCGGGAGCTCTCGTTCACCAAAGAGATGGTCGAGAAGGAGTTTGAGGACATAGTGCCCGTATATTTCTTCCAAACACTCGAGGGTTCCAGCAACAACTATGCAAAGAAACTTCTTTCTGAAGGGACAGAGTCTCCTTTTGTTGTTGTCACAAGATCACAAAGCGGTGGCAAAGGCCGGCTCGGACGTTCTTTCTCCAGTCCGGAAGGCGGCGTGTACTTTTCCCTTGTGCTTCCTGGCCGCATGCTGTTTGAAAGCGCTGACCACATAACTACATCTTCTTCTCTTGCTACGGCAAAGGCTTTGGAGGAACTGACTGGAATAGAGAGCAGGATAAAGTGGGTCAACGATATCTATATCGGCGGAAAGAAAGCTGTCGGAATTCTTTCCGAGGGAATAGTTGATCTCGAGCTCGGTGGACTTTCCAGTGCCGTAATCGGGGTTGGCATAAACTTAAATACACCGCTTGAGGCATTCCCGGAGGAGTTGAGAGTCAAAGCTACAAGCTATTATCTGGAGGGTGGAAAACGCTATCCGTATGTGGAAGTACTTTCCCGCGTCGTGAAGGGGATCATAGGTATACAGAACAGGAGCTATCTTGACGAGTATAGGGGAAGGTGTTTCATAATCGGCAAGGATGTGCGTATCCTTTCCTACGGCAAGGATCTCGGGAGTGCCAGGTGCATAGCAGTCGATGATGATGCACATCTTGTCGTAATTCTTCCTTCAGGAGAGATTAAGCATCTCTCGAGTGGGGAAGTCACGCTCAAATTGTAGGTGGTAAGCATATGTTCTTTGAAAAAATTTCAGATGAGTGGAAGAAAAGTATAGAGGATGGCTTGAAGGAAATACTTTCATGTGTGGATTTCCCCGCCATCACGCGAACTGTTCCCCCGAAAAGCGAACTTGGAGATATCGCTTTTCCGCTTTTCCCTTACTCCAGGATTGCACGTAAGGCCCCTGACAAGATAGGAGAGGATCTCCTTTCATATTTTTCTTCCCATGAACACCCGGAAGGAGAGATGAATGTCACCGGGGGATATTTCAATGTGAAGATAGATGTGCGCTCTTTCTTTGCACCTCTTTTCGCCTTCGTGAAGGAAAAGGGGGATGAATATGGAAAGAACGAGAGCATGAAAGACAAGAAGATCATGCTTGAGTTCTCTTGCCCGAATACGAACAAGCCTCTGCATCTTGGCCACATGAGGAACGACTCGCTCGGAGAAGCTGTCAGTGCAATACTGAAAGCCAACGGCGCTGATGTGATGAAGGTCAACCTCATCAACAACAGGGGAATCCATATTTCAAAGAGCATGCTTAGCTACAAGGAGTTCGGGAATGGAGAGACCCCTGAATCAACAGGTGAGAAGGGAGACCATTTCGTCGGAAGGTATTACGTCCTCTTTGCCAACTGGGAAAAGCAGGTAAACAAAGAGATCGATGAACTGAGGAAGGATGGACGAGAGGAAGAGGCAAAGGCCCTTGAAGAGAATCATCCGGATAAAAGGGCTCAGGAGATGCTGAGACTCTGGGAAAACGGGGACAAAGAGACACTCGAACTCTGGAAGAAGATGAATGACTGGACAATTTCCGGCCTGATGGAGAGTTATGAGGATACGGGAATCTCTTTTGACCGCATCTACTATGAGAGCGATACATACAAGCTTGGAAAGAGTGAAGTCCTCAAGGGGCTAGAGGAAGGTATCTTCGAGCGAGAGGAGGATGGTTCTGTACAGATTGACCTGAAGGAGATAAACCTCGACAAGAAAGTGCTCTTGAGGAAGGACGGGACTACAATCTATATTACTCAGGACCTCGGAACAGCGATCAAGAGGCATGAGGACTGGGCTTTTGACAGCCTCATATATGTCGTCGCGTCAGAGCAGGCTTACCATTTCAAGGTCCTTTTTTACATTCTGAAAAAGCTTGGTTACCCTTGGGCAGATGGGCTCAGGCATCTTTCTTATGGCATGGTCAACCTTCCGGAGGGGAAGATGAAGAGCAGGGAAGGGACTGTCGTGGATGCAGATGATCTCGTGCATGAGCTTTCAGAGCTTGCAAAGAAGGAAATTTATGACAAGGAGAGGGAGAATGTGCTTGAAAATGTCGAAGAGACTGCCCATTCGATAGCCATAAGTGCACTCAATTACTACCTCCTTTCTGTCTCTCCGTCGAAAGACATGATATTTGATCCGAAGAAGTCCATATCTTTCTCAGGAAACACAGGCCCTTACCTCGAATACATGAGTGCAAGGATCTCCTCGATCCTCAGAAAGGCTGGAGAACGCAAGGAAGGTTTCGATCCCCATCTTCTGACTGTCGAGGATGAGAAGACGCTTATCAAGCTGATTGACTCGTACCCGTCTGTGGTAAAGGAAGCGGGTGAGAATCTCGATCCATCTCTTATCGCATCGTTCCTTTACGACATGGCAAAAACTTTCAGTCATTACTACCATGACAATACTGTCCTGGGGAAGGATAAGGACCTGATGAATGCGCGCCTTTGCCTTTCAGAGGCTGTACTGATCACGATGAAGAATGCATTCAGTCTTCTGAAGATACCTTATCTCGAGGCAATGTAGGAACTCAGGGCCCTTATTGCTTCGTAACTTTCATCGCCATCTTCTAGATAGCTCTCCATGCTGTGGAAGAAGATGGCTTTTATTATGTCCCAGAGCCCTTTATCAGGGATACCTAGCACTACGCTGAGGGAACCTTCTATCATGAGTTCCAGAGCCCGCATTTCCTCTTTCGCTCCCTGATCGAAATAATGTTCCTCTGATATAGCCCTGAGAAAATAAAACAGTTCGTCGTCCTTTATTATCTCCATCCAGTGCTCATAGAGTTTCAGCAAAAGCTCGTCCTTATTCATCTTCAAGTCTATCTGGAATGCATGCCTCATCATTTTCTTGTGATAGTATTCATAGGCACCTCTTATGATCTCTTCTTTCCCTTTGAAATAGTGATATAAGCTGGCTTTCCTGATTCCGAGGCTTTTGGAGAGTGTGTCCATGGTAAGTTTTTCCCGCCCTTCCTCTCCGATGATCATCATTGCACTCTCAAGTATTTCGCTTTTCCTGTCCATGATAAGAAATCTACCGAACGGTAGGTAGAAAATCAAGATTTTTCCAGATTCAGGCCGATAAAGACATCTCCACATGTTCTCCTTTTCTTCCTATTGGGTTAGAAGAATGGAGAAATTAAAAATAAGGAAATCATAGGATGTACGCACTAGTTGAAATTGCAGGTAAGCAGTACAAGGCTGTCGTAGGTGAGAAGGTTCTCGTAGATCATCTCAACCTCGAGAGCGGCAGCACTTATGAGACAGAGAAGGTCCTTGCTATCGTTGATGGGGAGAACGCAAAGTTCGGATCTCCATATATTGCGGATGCAAAGGTGACAGGAACTGTCGGAGAGATGGTAAAGGGTGACAAGGTGAAGGTCTACAAGTTCCACAGAAGAAAGGGCTATAGACGCACACAGGGTCATAGAGAACAGTATACCGAACTTACATTCGTCGCAATCGAAGGCTGAGGAGGAAGAGAGATGGCACATAAGAAAGGTGGTGGATCCTCGAGAAACGGAAGAGACTCCAATGCACAGCGCCTCGGCGTCAAGCGCTTCGGCGGCCAGTTCGTAAAGGCTGGAGAGATTATCGTAAGGCAGAGAGGAACAAAGATCCATCCGGGTGCGAATTGCGGATGCGGAAAGGATTACACACTCTTTGCTCTCGTCAGCGGCACTGTCACTTTCGTTGACAGGAACAACCGCAAGTATTGCAATATCGTAGAGAGCGAGAACTGATTTAATGTTCGGCTTTTCCGATGAGACATACATCGACGTAAGAAGTGGGAATGGCGGCCCTGGGGCCGTCAGTTTCCGCCGAGAGAAATTCGTCCCGAACGGAGGCCCTGATGGGGGTGACGGCGGACGGGGCGGAGATGTCGTATTCGTTGTCAGGGACAATCTGAGGACTCTCGGACATCTGAAGATGACAAGGTCATACAAAGCAGAGAATGGAAGGCCTGGTGAAGGCTCAAGGTGCTTTGGCAGGGACGGCCGGGATGTTGAGATTCCCGTTCCTCCCGGAACGGTCATCAAGAATGCGGAGACTGGAGAGATCATCAAAGATCTTACAGGAGAGAGTCGATATGTCTTTCTCCGAGGTGGCAAAGGCGGTCTTGGAAACTGGCATTTCCGTTCCTCTGTGCGACAGGCCCCGAAGTATGCCCAGAAGGGAGAAGAGGGTGTCTCAATGCGTATCGGAGTTGAACTGCTGGTAATTGCCGACATCGGTTTTGTCGGTTTTCCGAACGCGGGAAAGTCTTCCCTCCTGAATCTGCTTACAAACGCAAGAAGCAAAGTTGCCGGATACCCGTTCACGACAAAGATCCCTCAGCTCGGGGTGATGAGAATGCACGATGAGGATGTGGTCCTCGCGGATATCCCGGGGATAATCGAGGGTGCCAGCCAAGGTGCGGGCATGGGATTCAAGTTTCTCCGCCATATCTCAAGGACAAAGGGACTTTGCTATCTTATTGACGGAAGCGATGAAGGCGCTCTCGATAGTTACGATAAGCTTTACAGGGAACTTGAGCTGTTCAGTCCTGATCTCGTTAAGAAAAAGAGCATCATCATCGTTACAAAGATGGATGAAGAGAACAGCAGCCAGCGTTATGAGGCGATAAAAGAGAAATACAAGGACATCAAGGTCCTTCCACTCTCTATTTATATGGATGAGCTTCTTGACCCGATAAAGGAAGAGTTCTTTGTTCTTTCCAGAGATGATGGCGAGAAGGAGAACGGGGGTTTCACTTCCAGGGTGGACAATGATGCCTACTACAGGGAAGAAGAGTAACGTCGCACTCTTCGGAGGTTCGTTCGATCCGGTACATCTTGGACATCTGCACCTCTTGCATGAGGTGTATCTGAATACGGATATCCGTACTGTCGTGATAATCCCATCGCTTGTCTCCAATTTCAAGAGAAGGGGTGGGGTGGGCAGTTTTAGCGATCGTTATAACATGCTTTCCCTTGCCATTGAGGACTACAGGGACATCTATCCGGAGGACAGGAACTTCGATCTTCTCATCTCGAGGGTGGAAGAAGAGCGCGGTGGCATTTCTTACACTTCAGAAACCATAAAGCATTTTCTTCCCATCTATGGGCAGGATGGCAGGATATCATTCCTGATGGGGGATGACCTTTTGAAAGACCTTGAATTCTGGCACGACAGCGATTATCTCAGGACACATGTGCGTTTTTTCGTTTTCTCCAGAGAAAATGAGATCTCGTCTCCTGAAGGTTTTGACATCACGCTCCTGAAGACTCCTGTCTATACCGCTTCAAGCAGTGCAATTCGGAAAGGGGAGTTTGACCTCCTTCCAGAGAGAGTGCGAGAATATATTGAGAGGAATGGATTGTACAGATGATTGAAGTGAAGGATCTTTTATCTTTAGTCGGGAAGAAGTTGCCGAAGAAGCGATTCCTGCATTCGGTTTCAGTAGCTTCCACTGCAGAATTCCTTTCTCTCCGTTTTTCCCTGCCTCTTTATTCTGGGTATACTACCGGACTGTTTCATGACTATTACAGATACATGGATGAGGAAGAGGCCCTTTCCTTGGCCAAGGAGATGCCTTTTCCAGTTTTCAGAGAGGAACTGGAGTCTCCGCTTCTCCTCCATGGTCCCATAGCTGCCATGAATATGGAAAGAGTCATCGGAAGTGTCCCGGAAGAGTACATGAAGGCGGTGAGATTCCATACTCTCGGATCAAAGGATATGGGCAAACTCGGTGCAGTCCTCTTCATAGCAGATTACGCAGAGCCACTCAGGACACATCTAACATCAGAAGAACGGAAAGAACTCCTTTCTTCCGATACGCTTGAGGAGATTGTCCTCAGGATACTCAGACTTCAGGATTCGTACTTCATGAGTATAGGAAGGAAGAACGCTGAAGTGACAGAGGAGCTGAAAAAGTTCCTGGAAAGTGGAGGTGTCTTTTCTTGAAGAGGATCCTTATTTCCACCCTGCTTTTGCTGCTTCTCGTCATATCCTGTGACAAGGAAGACCGGTCGTGGTACGTTCTTTCCGAAAATGAAAGTACAATCTATCTGATGCGTGATGGAGTAGCTTTAGTCATTACGATCCCTGAGTACCTCCTTGCCTCATTTTCCGGGGAGAAGGGGATCGACAGGAGCAAAATACTTGAAGATCTTTTCGGCCCCGGCGTAAGCGAGAACATAGAAAGGGATGCGTATGATGAGAGGAAGGAACTGATTACGCTCCTCCTTTCTGAGACAGGTGCAAACGGAGAAGCGGATGCATATGCCATTTATGGCAAGGACTTATCAAAGAGTGCTTTCCTGGATAGACTTGACGATACCACGAGAGATATAGACGAAAGGGAGATCGTCGATCTGTTTTCAGGTATGAGGCACTACGGCTCTTTGGATCTTGGCCGCGTGATGAAGCGCATAACGGATTACGAAGATGCCAGAGCATACATCAACCAATGGCTCGAAAGGGCAAAGGAAGTTTTATGAAGGAAGAAGTTAAGAAGAATGCCGAGAGGATAAAGGAATACCTCGAGGAACACAGATGCCTCGATGTCGAGATACTGGATCTTTCTCCAGAGTGCTCCTGGACAGACTGCTTTGTCATAGGTACGGTCACATCGGTCGGCCATCTCAAAGGTGTCGTGCATCAGATCTGGGGTCTTTTCAACGAGCTTGGACTCAGTGCATCCAACAGGCATAAAAGCCCTGGGGATGACGGATGGGAACTGATTGATCTCGGAGACATCGTAGTTCATCTGATGAGCAGCGAGATGAGGTCTTTTTACAACCTCGAGAAGTTATGGAAGAAGGTGGAGACTCTCTGAATATGAGGAAAGCAAAGTATCTTGTCGTAATCTTGGCGGTGTTGCTGTTATTTCTGACATCTTGCGCGACCACACTGCGCGTGCGCTATCGGGTCCCGAGCGAGATCGATATGGGCAGGCATAGGAATATCGCTGTCACAAACACAATTCCATACAGGTACTTTGCAGCTCCTGGCCGTTATGTTCCTGCCCGCGACAGGCTCTCGAGCCTCGATCACGGCTATGTTCCATCAACTTATGACCAGAGCCTCTCTTCTAAAGTCGCGTCATATGCGACGGACACTATCCTGAGGACACTAGATAGGACAGGTTACTTCACATCCATCATGCTCCCTATGCAGACAGAGCTGATCATGAGAAGCAAGAACAGGACAGAGCTCTTTGAATCGTATGGGGTAGATGCGATCATTGTCCCGCAGATTGAGTCTATGTCTGTCGATGAGTACATCATGTCGGAAAGTGCCTCAAGGAGTGTTTTCAACGATCGTGGGGAGCCTAGGGTGGTGCGTGATGTCGATTACCACTATGTGAGGGATTCATACCTTGTATTCTCAGTTTATGTTATCGACGCTAAGACTGAGCGTCTCATCGGAGCTATGCGTTTTCCTGACGAGAGCCACCAGTCGATGCTGATCGGGTCTTTCCTTTATACAGATGATCCTTATACAGATTTCACGGATATGATCTCTGACTTCCAGTGGGAGATTGTCCATAAACTTGTTCCGACCCTTACATACAGAGATATCTCACTGATGTCGAACAAGCCTAAGGCAGAGAGGATCGAGATTGCCTATGATATGGTGAAGGATGAGCTCTATCAGGATGCGAGGAACATATTCCTCCTCGAATTCCAGTCTTCTGCACATCTTCCGTCCGGGTACAATGCGAGCCTTCTTTCTGCAGCCCTCGGAGATATAGACAGCGCGATAACGATCATCGAGGACGTGATTGAATTCCATCCAGAGAGCAGGGAAGCAAATGTCCTTTATTCGACACTCCTTTCTATAAGGAGGAGCAACGAGGAAGCACTCAGACAGATAGAAGGGACAGGTAGTGACGATGTGGGGGTGGAGAATTCTGTTCTCGATATGCTCTTGATGGAGACATAATACCTTACAAAAATCAGGTATTTATATAAAATTTTTTCAATTTGATATCTTAAAATCTTTGCTATTGCAACGAAAATGCAGGATTAACGATAAATATTCTATCGTTTTCTTGCATTTTTCTTTCACTTTTGGGATATCAAAAATGGTATTTACTCCAATTTAATAATTTTTTCGTATTTCTTTTCCTTTGGCCCTATACTTTTACTCATGGGTTTGATTGACTTGCATGCTCACATTCTTCCGGGCATAGATGAATCCCTTATGGACTGGAATCTATTCAAGGTCCTGCTGGAGTGTTACAAGGCTATGGGTATCTTGCACATAGTCCTTACTCCACATCTGAAGAAAAGGCCTTCCGGAACGAAAGTTGCACGCATCATGAGTTCGTATCAAAAAGCAGCTGAATTGTCCCTCTCTATGTCGATGAAGATCGATCTCGCTTCCGACGTCTATTTCTCGGATGAAGGCGTGAGAGAAGATTTTCCTCTACTTCCCGGCAACTACGCTCTGTTGGACTTTCCATCGTCATTCATGCCCATAAATCTTCCTGAGAATCTCAGGCTATGCTCTTTCAGAGGTTTTGTCGTTTCTCACGCAGACCGTCTCATGTGGCTGAAAGGGGAAATGCTTGAAACAGTCAGGAATCTTGGCGGCTTGTTCGAGGTGAGTGGCAGATCTGCCCTCACCAGCGCCAGGGCCAGGAAAATGTTGGAAGATGGCGTTGTTGATATCATCTCATCAGATTGCTACGGCAATGCGGATGATATTGAGATGATGAGGGACGCAATCGATAGATACCCGTATGTCAAGAAGAGGATGGAAGCCCTCTTTACGAATACATAGAGGAGGAAAGCGATGCTCTTAAGCATGACAATCGCGAACTTCAAGTCCGTGAAGTCTAGCCAGACGATCAGCTTTGAGGCAGTGAAAGACAATCACCTTGACCCGGACAAGGTCGTATCTGTCAATGCAAAACTCAATCTGATCAAGACAAGTGCAATCATCGGCCCTAACGGGGCGGGCAAGAGTTCTTTTACGAGGGCCCTTGAAGTATTGAAGAGAATAGTAACATCGGGAAAAGATGTTGAGAATCCTCTTCTTTCGGCCCTTTCAGGTACTGTATTTGCCTATGGAATCGACAAAGCGACTCCTGCTACGATTTCGATTCAGGTGATTTTGAAGAAGGGAACAGTAGGAGATCCTGAAGATCCGACTGTTGTTGCAACATATACGCTCAAGGCGAGCAGGGACAAGGTATTTGAGGAGAGTCTCTACTATACTGTCAACAGCTCGCGCAAGGTAATGTTTGAACGAATGGCCAACGAGGAGAGCGGTGGCTATGACTACAGATTCGGAAAACTCTACAGAGGGGACAAGAAGAGGGCTGCAAAGAATCTTCCGGAAACAAGGACATTCCTTCAGGCTAGTGCAGAAAGCGGCGGAGAGACTTCCTCGGAGCTTTATTCGTGGTTCACGGATACCCTTTCCATCCTTCCTATGGGTGTAGGCAGTCAGACAGAGCAGTTCGTCGCAGAAAGCCTTTCAAGGCATCCTGGCTGGGGGGATATGCTGGTCAACTACCTTTGGGCACTCGATATCACAGATATAAGACGTGTTGGAGTAAGAAAGAAGGATGATGGCACAAGTCAGGTGGTATTCACACATGTTTACGTGAACGACAAGAAGGTCGACGGCTACTCGAATACATTCCTTTCTGAGTCTCTGTCCCTGAGGCGTCTGGTGGCTATCGGAATTGCTTTCTTCGAGAGTTTCGTATCAGAGAAAGTGCTGGTGATAGATGACTTCGGGCAGCTATTGCATCCAGATGTGCTATGCCATATTGTTGAGATCTTCGAGAGCTGTAACAAGCAGAGCCAGCTTCTCGTTGTTGACTGTAATCCATCGCTTCTCCGTGACGGCCTGCTCAGAAAGGATGCCGTCTGGTTTGCGCAGAAAGACAGCGAGTCGAGTACCGTTTATTTCTCGCTGTCAGATTTCAAGGGCAGGAGCAGGATATCTAACTACACAAGATATCTGCAGGGCGCGTTTGGCGCACTCCCGATGACCAGTGACTTCTATTTCGTCCACGACGGTACGCCTGTGAAAGCGGAGGAGGTAAAGGAGGGAGACAATGCCTAATCGTAAGAAGAATATAACTGAAGCGAAGGGAACGATCCTTCTTGTAACTGCAACCAGAGCGGAGGCAATCTACTTTTCCCAGATGAGGAAGGATTGCAGGTACATGAACCTCACTGTCATGTATTCGGGCGGTGTGAAGAACCTCAAGGAACTGGTCGACAAGGCCGCACAGCGCCGTCTCAATGGCCGTTATCAGAAGGTCTGGGCGCTCTTTGGGTTTGATGAGGTGAATACATCTGTCGATGAAGTGCTTGAGATGCAGAACGATTATGCGCTGAGGAAGAAGGTGCACCTATGTTACTTCAATCCATGCTTCGAGCTCTGGTTTGCATTGCACGTGAATGCGAATATGAGTTATGAAAGCGACCCGGAGCGCATAAGGGAGATGGTGAGGAAAGCGATTTCTGGATTCGAGATGAGTGAGGAGTACTTGCTGACAAAGGGATTGAACCTTCACCTGATGCTCTTCCCTCGCCATGCATTCGCAGACCTTGCTGCCCGTAAGATGAACGAATCTGAGAAGTTCCGCCTTGGTGCTGATGTGACTACAATGCCACAGTTTGATGATGACCTGACTGAAATCTGTGGAAAGGCAGATATGTCCCACAACCAGAAGGTCTTCAAGTGATGAAGGAAGCTGGCTTCCTTTTGAGTCTTTTCACAATATCCCTCTCCTCCATGGACCTTGCCCTTGCAATTGTCTGGAGCGAGAGGGCTTGTTACAAATGGTCTAGGGCTCTTGTGATCTTCGCATCCTCTGTCCTTGGCCTTGTGTTTTCATATGCCCTTGCATCTTTCCAGAGTCTTTTCTTCCAAGGAACCGTATCTTATATAATCGAGAGTATCTGGATGGGACTGTTCATGCTTACAGGGGCATTTCTATTCGTATTTTCTCCAATATTCGTGAACTTCGTCGTGGCACGTCCTATGTCCAGCTTGGAGAAGATGCTCTTTATCCTGATGGGACTATTGTTCCTTGCGATGGGAATTTTGAATTTGGTCTTCTCTCTGGATATCCTAACAGCCATTGCTTTTTTGGAAATGATGATACTCATCCTATACATAGCTGTGGTCATGGGCTTTTCCTTCTTCAGGATAAAGGACCGGACGATCAGGACAGTATCGCTTACATTGATGATAGTATCCCTTTCTGTCCTCCCTTTCATGGCTGCTTCCCTAATGTTTCCTTTCGTGAGGAGCGTCCTCTTGCAGGTTGTGGCCCTGAGTTACTTCATAACGCTGCTCGTATTCCTGTTTGCCGCCAATTACAGGGAGACAAAGCGTGACAAGAAGAGCAGTGAGGAGACCATGACAGAAAAGAAGAATGTATATGCGGATTACCATATCACAGATCGTGAGATGGAGATCATCAACCTCATAAAGAAAGGTCTGACTAACAAGGCGATTGCGAGTGAGCTTGGAATAAGCGTGAACACTGTGAACAATCACATCGCGAATATATTCGGGAAAACAGGTGTAAGCTGCAGGATAGACCTCCTGAACCTGCTTTCGGAGGCATCATGGTAGATATTGCAAAATGGCGTGAAGGTGTGTACGCCGACAAAGGAGATGAGAAAGATGCCGCAAAAGGCATATTCCTGATCAATGAGAGGTCAGATAAAGCTGTCCTCATGATACATGGTTACGGAGGTTATCCCGGAGAGATGCAAAGCCTTGCTGAACTTTATTCCAAGGAGGGTTTCTCTGTATTTGTGCCGAGACTTCCGGGAATGGGAACAACGAGAGAAGACTTCAGAAGATCCGATTGGGCAGACTGGCTCGACTATTCCATGGCTGCCTACAAGGACATAATGGAGAATTATGGGAACGTTATCCTTCTGGGCCATTCAATGGGTGTCTTCATCTCGCTGATCCTGGCTGCAAAGTTTTCCCCAAGGTCACTTATCCTGATCGCTCCTCCATTTTCCACATCATCAGGCCTCGGCATAGATGAGCTTGTCTCGCTCTCGACGGATGGCTATGAGAAGAAGATTCCATGGCATAGTGATAAACGTTTCCGCCTCCACTATCCTGGGGCGCCGAAAGACGATGAGGCTCTTGGAAATGAGTACTGGTCATACTTCCAGGCAAGGAATTTCCTGTCATTTGAGATACTCAAGAAAATGGCTAAGCTGCGGATGAGTGATGTCAAGTGCAGATGTGCTGTCTTCTACAGTCCAGTCGATCCTGTTGCCCCTTCCGATAACATAGAGGAAGATTTCTCAATGCTTGAAAACAAGGAATTTTTCGTTCTTGAAGGTGGAACGCACGAGCCAATGTATGATATCAGCGAGGACGTTGAGGAAGAACTGAAGGAGAAAATGCTCTCTTTCTCTCTTTCCGGAAATGAGCAATAGCAAGCGATTGTACATCATTTCCCCTTTCTTCGTACTGTACGAGACAAAAGGGCTCTCCTCACTTGTAGTTTCCCATCAAAACAAATTAGACTGAATCAGACCCGTTTTGGGAGTTGAGAATTTAGGAGATTCAAGATGTCAGTTCGCGTTCGCTACGCTCCTTCCCCGACAGGGCTTCAGCATATCGGGGGTGTCAGGACAGCGCTTTTCAACTATTTCTTCGCAAAGTCATCCGGGGGAAAGTTCATCCTCCGCGTAGAGGATACAGACAGGGAAAGGTACTCCGATGAGTCCCTCCAGGATCTTTATGACACCCTTTCCTGGCTTGGTATAAAGTGGGATGAAGGTCCTGTTGTCGGAGGTCCGTATGGCCCGTATATCCAGTCGGAACGAAGTGATATCTACAGGCACTATGCAGAAGAGCTTGTGAAGAAGGGCAAGGCATATTACTGCTACTGCTCTCAGGAAAGGCTTGAGAAAGTCAGGGAAGAGCAGATAAAGAATAAGAGCGAGTATCAGGGTTATGACAGGCACTGTGCAAACCTTACTGAGGAAGAGAGGCTTGAGTATGAGAAGCAGGGGATAAAGCCTGTAATAAGACTCAGGGTCCCCACAGAGGGAAAGACTACTTTCCACGATGTCCTCATGGGGGATATCACACGCAGGAACAGGGACATCTCCCCTGATCCGATACTACTGAAATCTGATGGATTCCCCACTTATCATCTTGCAAACGTCATTGATGACCATATGATGGGAATCACACACATAATGCGTGCCCAGGAATGGATTCCCTCAGGCCCTCTCCACGTGCTGCTTTATGAGGCATTTGGATGGGAAGTCCCGATTTATTGCCATCTTCCGATGGTGATGGGAAAGGACGGACAGAAACTTTCGAAGCGTCATGGCTCGACATCGCTGAGGGATTTCAGGGAGAAAGGATATCTTCCGGAAGCGATCATCAACTATGTTACCCTCGTTGGCTGGTCCCTGGATGGTTCTACAGAGTTCTTCTCCAAAGAAGATCTTGAAAAGTGTTTCCGTCTGGAAAACATCCATAAGGCTCCTGCTGTCTTTGACTACAAAAAGCTCGATTGGTTCAATGGCTACTATATCAGGGAAAAGAGCGATGAAGAGATTGCCGCACTTATTTCCCCATATCTCGAGAAGGAGGGGTTCATCTCTCCTGACATGAACGGTGAGGAGAAGGAGAAACTGCTGCGTCTTGCCCATGCATCGAAAGAGAGGATGAAGGTCCTTTCTGATATAGTTCCGCTTTCATCCTTCATCTTCCGCGATCAGCCTGTCGAGGACAAAGCGACATATGTCGCCAAGGGCTCTGATCTCGAGAAGACCATAACTGCGTTGGAGAAGGGAGGAGATCTGCTCATCTCCTCTCTTAAGGCAGGTGTTGTAGAGAAGGAGATAGAGGATAAGCTTTTCTCCCTTTCTGAGGAGCTTGGCGTAAAAGTGAATGGGGTGTTCCAGCCCCTTCGTGTTGCAATAACGAATTCTACTGTATCCCTTCCTCTTTTCGATTCGATCTCCCTCCTGGGACTTGATGAGACAGAAAAGAGGCTGAAGAGGGGATTGTCTATTATTAGGAGTTGACCATGAGTGAGGAAAAGAGTGTGGTGACGATGGACAAGATCGTCTCCCTTTCAAAGAGAAGGGGTTTTATCTTCCAGTCAAGTGAGATATATGGTGGTCTCAATGGTGCATATGATTATGGTCCGATGGGAGTTGAGCTCAAGAACAACATCAGGGATTTCTGGTGGAAGGAGATGACAAGGCTTCACGATGACATAGTCGGGATCGACGCATCTATCCTGATGCACCCGAGGGTATGGGAAGCCTCTGGCCACGTTTCAAATTTCACAGATCCGATGGTAGACTGCAAAGTCTGCAAGAGCCGTTTCCGCGCAGATCAGATCGACCTGACAAAACCATGTCCTGTCTGTGGCAATAAGGATAGCTTCACAGAGCCGAGGAACTTCAATCTGATGTTCCAGACACATATCGGAGCAAATGCAGATAATGCATCTGTTGTCTACCTTCGCCCGGAGACTGCACAGGGTATTTATGTCAACTTCAAGAACGTCCTGCAGTCATCGCGTGTAAAGCTTCCATTTGGAATCGCACAGGTCGGCAAGAGCTTCAGGAATGAGATCACCACGAAGAACTTCATATTCCGTTCCTGTGAGTTCGAGCAGATGGAGATGCAGTTCTTCTGCAAGCCTGGCACAGACGAGGAGTGGTTCAAGTACTGGAGAGAGGAGAGGATGGCTTTCTACAAGAAGATGGGAATCCACCCGGAACACCTCAGATGGCATCAGCATGGGCCAGATGAACTTGCCTTCTATGCAAAGGATGCATATGACATCCAGTTCCTCTTCCCGATGGGATGGCAGGAGCTTGAGGGTGTGCACTCACGTACAGACTACGACCTCACGCAGCATCAGAAGTTCAGTGGAAAAGATATGACATATCTCGATCCTGAGACTAACGAGAGGTACATTCCATATGTAGTCGAAACATCTGCAGGCCTTACAAGGAACGTGCTGATGGCTCTCTCCGATGCATATGATGAGGAGATGACACCTGAAGGTGATATGAGGACAGTGCTCCACTTCCATCCAGAGATAGCTCCTGTGAAGGTTGCTGTCATGCCACTTGTGAAGAAAGATGGCCTGAGTGAGAAGGCAGTTGCTGTTGAAAAGGATCTCAGGAAGCACTTCAAGACATTCTATGACCAGAGTGGTGCAATCGGAAGGAGATACAGGAGGATGGATGAGATCGGAACTCCATACTCTGTTACGATTGACTACCAGACACTTGATGATCAGAGCGTGACAGTCCGTTTCCGTGATTCTATGAAGCAGGAAAGGGTTTCTCTAGATGCTCTTGTAAGATTCATCAGCGATCAGATGGAAAACTATGAGAGGGTTCTTTGATGAACAAAGGAATACAGGTTCTCATTGACAGAGGTTTTGTAAACAACTGCACGGATTTCGAGCGTCTGTCAGATCTGATGGATAAGGAGAAGGTAACCTTCTACTGTGGCGTTGACCCGACAGGACCTTCTCTCCACGTCGGCCATATCGTTCCGTATTTCGCGATGCACCACCTCCAGGAGGCAGGACATAATCCTATTGCGCTTCTCGGTGGTGGCACTGGCCTGATCGGTGATCCTTCCGGAAAGACTGAGATGAGGAAAATCCTCTCGGAAGATACGATCAAGAGCAATGTGGAGAAGATACGCACTCAGCTTGGGAAGATTGTTGATTTTTCGGACAATCCCCCTGAAGGTTGCGGGAAGGCAAAGATGCTCAATAACGCATCATGGCTCAGGGATCTGAACTACATCGAATTCCTCCGGGACATTGGTGTCTATTTTTCAGTAAACAGGATGCTCACATTCGAAGGCGTCAAGCAGCGTCTTGAAAGAGGGCTGTCTTTTATCGAGTTCAATTACCAGCTCCTTCAGTCATATGATTTCTATATGCTCAACAAGATGGAGAATTGCCGTCTTCAGATAGGTGGAGCTGACCAGTGGGGCAACATCGTCGCGGGAATCGATCTGATCGGCAGAAAAAGCGGCAATGAGTGCTTTGGCCTGACTTTCAATCTCATTATGAGGGCCGATGGAAAGAAGATGGGGAAGAGCGAGAAAGGAGCTGTTTTCCTTTCTCCCGAGCTTTACAGTCCATATGACTTCTATCAGTACTGGAGGAACATCGCAGATGCCGATGTGATAAAGTTCATGAAGCTCTTTACCTTCATGACTCTTGATGAGATCAGGGAGTATGAGGATCCGAAGAGGAACATAAACGAGGCAAAGGAAAGACTGAGCTTTGAGGTGACTAAGATCATACACGGTGAGGAGGAGGCTGAGAAGGCAAGATCTGCCGCAAAGGCTCTTTTCTCAGGTGGTACGGCACTTGAAGGCATGCCCACAGCGGAGATAACGGAAGAGGAGATTCCTGAAGAAGGAATCGGATTGCTGACTCTGTTTGTAAAGGCAGGACTTGCATCATCAAACGGAGAAGCAAGGCGCGTTGTTACTCAGGGCGGAGCTGAAGTAGGTGGAGTCAGGATCACTGACTTCAAGCACATGGTCAAAAAGGAAGATTTCAAGAATGGAGAGCTTCTGCTCAAGGCCGGAAAGAAACGGTTTGCGCGTGTTCTTCTGAAATAGTTTGATGCGGGGTTAAAAGCCCCGCTTTCATCTTGGATGAAGGCTGAAAGATTCCTCATTCTTTCGGCAAAAGATTTATTAAGAGAAGAGTTTCTCTAAAGACTGGAAAGGATTTCCTCACACTTTTGAAGGAAAAGGAGGAGCTTATCAATGGATAACGCACTCAAGCTTGATACTGTTCGCCTGTCAGAAGACAGAAAGAGCCTTGTGATTCTCGATCAGACTCTCCTTCCACGCAATATAAAGTATCTCTCTCTTGTCAAAAGGGAGGAGATCTGGGAAGCGATATACAAGCTCAGGGTCAGGGGAGCTCCTGCGATCGGATGTGCTGCCGCATATGGTCTCTACATTCTGGCATCTGGTTATGCAGGTGATGATGTCGATGGCTTTGTTGAATATGTAAAGGGAGAAAAAGATTACCTCAATTCTTCTCGACCGACAGCAGTGAATCTCTCGTGGGCTCTCAACAGACTATGGACATGTCTTGTTGCAAATAAGGATAAGCTTTCTGTCAAAGAGCTGAAGGATCTTCTCGGGAAAGATGCAGACAGTATTTATCAGGAGGATGTTGCGATAAGCAGGAGCATCGGCTCTTATGGGTTTGAGCTGTTGCATCATGGAGATGGCATCCTTACCCATTGCAACGCGGGAACGCTTGCAACTGCGAAATACGGGACGGCCCTCGCTCCTATCTACATTGCCCTTGAACATGGCTGGAATGATTTGAAAGTCTATTGTGATGAGACGAGACCTCTTCTTCAAGGTGCACGTCTTTCTGCATTCGAGATGCAGAGTGCCGGGGTATATACGACGCTTCTTTGCGATAATATGGCATCGATCACAATGAAAAGAGGGAAGATAAATATCGTTTTTGTCGGAGCCGATCGTGTTGCTGCAAATGGAGACTTTGCAAACAAGATAGGTACGAGTGGCGTTGCGATCCTAGCAAAGCACTACGGAATTCCTTTCTACTGCTGTGCCCCGACGACTACAATTGATATGGCGACTGCAACAGGTGACGATATTCCGATCGAGGAGAGAAAGCCTGAAGAGGTCACAGAGATGTGGTACAAGGAGAGAATGGCTCCAGATGGGGTCCACGTGGACAACCCTGCATTCGATGTGACTGATCACACTCTCGTTACGGGAATAATCACAGAAAAAGGCATTGCCTATCCACCTTTTGACAAGGCGTTTAAAAGAATGGGAATTAAATAGGACTTGTAAAAAACCTCCAGGATCCAAATGGACTTGGAGGTTTTATATGCGAAAACAAAAGGATACTTTTTTCAGCCGCGCCCATTCTATCGGCTCTGACAATATCCTTGGTTCTTCTTTCAAGAATGTCGCGCAGGTTCTTTCTGCTCTCCGCTCTGGCGCCCACGCTGTCACGATAGCACCAGAGATCATATCTAGCGGTCTTTCTTCAAGTCTTGTGGAGAATGCTGTTCTTGATTTCAGGAAAAGTTGGGAAAACGTTCACAAAGAAAAGGGATTGCTTGATCTCTGATATGCCTTTAGTAGCTTTTCCTTGACTGTTGCAATATAGGATTTTACGATTTGATAAAACTATCGTGTCATTTTGAGAAAACGTTTGCTCAATCTTAAAATGAAGATAGGGAAAGGAGGAAACATGAAGAAGATAATCAACACGCCTGAGGGATATACAGACGACATGCTCCGAGGGATCTACGAAGCGCATAAGGCGAAGGGAAAGCCCGATCAGGGTGCTTATGCCTTCTCTGTCATGATGAGGGGAATGAATAAGTACATCAGAGGTGAAGTATGAAGTTTCTGGTCCTTGGCTCAATAAATCTTGATATGACATTCAGCGTTGATCACATTGTGAAAAAAGGTGAGACAGAGTCCAGTACAGGCCTGACTATAAATGCAGGCGGAAAGGGTGCCAATCAGGCAGCATCCCTTGCAAAAGCAGGTTCAATCGTCTACTTTGCAGGTAAACTCGGAGAAGATGGCAAATGGGTTCTGGATACACTCTCATCTTTTGGTGCCGACACTACTCTCTCCATCATCGGAAAAGACGAGAGGACGGGAGAAGCGATCATACAGCTTGATAAAAGCGGAGAGAATTGCATTCTCCTTTTTCCAGGAGGAAACAGGAAGTTTGAGGAAGAGGAAGTGAAAGAGATCATCTCCCATTTTGATGAAGGCGATTACATCCTCATGCAGAATGAGATCAATTTGCTTCCTGTCGCTTTCAAGGAGGCAAAGAAGAAGGGGATGAAGATCGCATTCAATCCATCTCCTTACGAGAAAATCCTTATGGATCTTCCTCTTGAAGATGTCTCTCTATTCTTTGTGAATGAAGTTGAAGCAAAGGAAATGAGCGGATACGGAAAAGATGCGAAAGGAGAGGAGGACTTCATAGCAATGGGCAGGATCCTTTCCTCGAAGTATCCTGATGCGATTGTTGTCCTTACTGCGGGAAAGCATGGCGCGTATGCATTTGAGAAAGCAGAGTACGCATATTCTCCGATTGTCGACTATCCAGTGGAAGATACTACAGGGGCTGGTGATACATTCTCAGGATATTTTCTGAAAGCCCTCACTTCAGGTTCTTCGTTGAAAGAAGCATTGGACATTTCTTCCATCGCATCAGGCCTTGCCGTCTCCAGAAAAGGCGCAATGGGCGCGATGCCTTATTGGAGTGAAGTCATGGATGTATACCAGAAATCAATCTGATTTACTTTTTGGCAAATGTCACAGTGCGGCAGAGATTAGAAGTCTTTGCCGCACTTTTGTAATGTACCGTGTCAGCATATAGTGGATTGCCATATTAACAAGGGAAGGGAACAGTAATGGGATATAATGTTATTATTTTAACAAAAATTTATTATGAAAACATATTGTCAAAAATCTAACAAGGAAGTATGCTAAGACCATCCAATAAAAATAGAGGTCAAGAGATGAAAAGATTTGTTCTATTTACAATGGCATTGATACTTGCAGCTTCACTTCTTTTCGCAGGTGGAGCATCTGATAACTCATCAACTGTCTCAGAGTCTGGCAGACCTGTCCTTCGTGTCGCCATGGAGTGTAGCTATGCTCCATACAACTGGACACAGACTACAGATGCTAATGGAGCTGTCAGGATTTCAGGATCTTCTGATTATGCATATGGTTACGATGTAATGATGGCAAAGTACATCGCAGAACAGCTCGGATATGATCTTGAGATCGTGAAGCTCGACTGGGATTCCCTTGTCCCTGCTGTCATTTCCGGTACTGTTGACTGCGTCATCGCAGGCCAGTCCATCACGTCAGACCGTCTGCAGATGGTAGATTTCTCGACTCCATATTACTATGCTTCAATCATCTGCCTTACCAACAGCGGCTCAGCATATGAGAATGCGCAGGGTGTTTCTGATCTGAGGGGAGCAACATGTACAAGCCAGCTTGGAACGATCTGGTATGACGTATGTCTTCCGCAGATTCCTGATGCAAATATCCTTCCTGCTCAGGAGAGCGCACCTGCAATGCTCGTGGCCCTTGCCAGCAACAGGGTGGATATTGTCTGCACAGATATGCCTACAGGACAGGCTGCACTCGTTGCATACCCTAACATGAAGCTCCTCGATTTCTCTGGCTCTGACGATGATTTCGAGGTAAGCGAAGAGGAGATCAACATCGGAATTTCTGTCCAGAAGGGAAATACAGAGCTTCTTGACAAGATAAACGGTGTGCTTGCAACTCTTACCGTTGATGATTTCAACAGAATGATGGATGAGGCGATTTCTGTTCAGCCTCTCAGTGAATAAGGTATTTGAATATGTCAATTGCGGAGATGAATTTCTTCGAGAGGATGCTTTACATCCTCGAACGTTATGGCGGCTCTTTCCTTCGGGGAGCCGCTACAACTATGATTATCGCTATTGTATGTACTTTCATTGGCTGTGTCATCGGCCTTCTCGTAGGCCTTATACAGGCAAGCGATGGAGAGAAGAAGGGCAACCTCTTCAAGAGGGTACTTTTCAAGATCATCAAAGTGATCCTCAACTGCTATGTCGAGGTATTCAGGGGAACTCCGATGATGCTTCAGGCGGCTTTCATCTTCTACGGTATGAGCCAACTCTTTGGAATCAATCTGGGGATGTGGAGCGCAGCTTTCATCATTGTCAGCATCAATACAGGTGCGTATATGGCAGAGACAGTTCGTGGTGGTATCCTCTCTGTAGACCCTGGCCAGAAGGAAGGTGCGAGGGCAATAGGAATGTCTTATGTGGATACGATGACGTTCGTTATCCTGCCTCAGGCAATCAGGAATATCATGCCACAGATCGGCAATAACCTCATCATCAACATCAAGGACACATGCGTTCTGTCAATCATAGGAACAGTGGAGCTCTTCTTCACATTCAGAAGTATCTCAGGTGCACTGTACACATATTTTGAGGCTGCGACTGTGACGATGATCATCTACTTTGTCCTTACCTTCACCTGTTCACGTATTCTCAGGTGGATCGAGAACAAGATGGACGGGCCAGCAAACTTCAATCTTGCAACCAGTGATACCCTGGCATTCACAAGCGGCATGACAAGCTACAATGAAAAGACAGGAGGTACCCACTGATGGATGAGATCATCAAGGTAGAACATCTGGTGAAGACCTTCGGGACGAACGAAGTTCTCAAAGATATAGATTTTTCTGTCAGGAAAGGTGACGTCATAAGCATTATCGGTGCATCGGGTTCTGGCAAGTCCACGCTTCTCAGATGCCTGAACATGCTGGAAGAGGCGACTGCTGGAAGTATTCTCTTTCATGGGAAGAATATCCTTTCGGGAGAAATGAATGAGGACCTCCTGAGGGCAAAAGTTGGAATGGTTTTCCAGTCGTTCAATCTTTTCAATAACTATAATGTTCTCGATAATTGTACGCTCGGGCAAGTGAGAGTCCTCAGGCGTAAGAAGGAAGAAGCTAGGGAAATTGCCCTTTCATACCTTGCGAAAGTAGGTATGGTACAATACGTGAATGCAAAGCCCAAGCAGCTGTCAGGCGGACAGAAGCAGCGGGTTGCGATTGCCCGTGCTTTGTCGATGAATCCGGAAGTCCTCTTATTTGATGAGCCTACAAGCGCACTCGATCCAGAGATGGTCGGCGAAGTACTCGATGTCATGAAGGATCTTGCAAAATCCGGAATGACAATGCTTGTAGTGACGCATGAGATGGCTTTTGCGCGAGATGTATCAAACAGAGTAATTTACATGTACGACGGGAGAATCGAGGAGGAAGGAAGTCCAGAAGAGATCTTCTCTGATCCAAAGAGTATGAGGACAAAGGATTTCCTCTCACGTTTCATGGAGAATCAGATCACAACGTGAGGATCATATTCTGAAGTACAAGTGAAAACAGGAATATCGTATTGAGGGCAAGGAAGATGAGGATGTAGGTTCCCTTCCTTGCCTCTTTCTTTTGAAAGTAGATCTTCATTGAAATCAGTGAAGCGAGAGATGCGATAGGGGTACCAAGACCTCCCAGATCCGTTCCGATCAGGATACCCTCCATATTCTCTGCAAATGGTGAAAGCACGATCGCTGCGGGAACATTGCTTATGCATTCGGAAAGGAACAGGGAAAGTGCCATCGGATGCGCATTGAGATTTTCTGTAAGGAGCCTGTTTATCCATCCTATGCTCCTTATATTTCCGCTGAAGATAAAGAAGGAAACGAAGGTAAGCAGAAGGAAATAATCGATTCCAGAGAATACTTTCCTGTCGAAAAGGAGGATGAACGTGATTTCCGTTATGAAAAGTATCTTGTAGTCAAGCAAATGGAATACAGAAAGGAGCGCCAAGGACAGAAACAGGAGATATGATGCGCTCATCTTTCTGTCAACAGATACAAAAGAGGCATCGCTCTCCATCTTCTCATCCTTTCTGAGAAGAGCGGATGTGAACAGGATTACAAGAAAGAAAGAGAATATCGAGTAGGGGAGGATTGTCTTGAAAAACTCTTCCGGCGATGCTTCGAAATATGATGTGATATACAGATTCTGGGGATTCCCGACGGGTAATGTCATAGATCCGAGGTTTGCTGCGATCGTCTCAAGCACAACAAGCGTTATCAGATATTTCTCGTCAACTTTCGAGAACATCCTCATTGTGAATGGAACAAGCAAGAGGAGCGCGACATCGTTCGTGAGGAACATCGAGACGATGAATACCATTATGATAAGGAGGAATGAAAGCGAACGTGTGCCATGTACTCTCTTTCCAAGGTTTTGTGACAGTGCAAATACGAATCCTGACTTCTTGAGTCCTTCCGAAATACCCATCAGTGAAAAGAGAAGAATAAGTGTCCGGCCATCAATTACTGATACAAGCGAGGTAGCACTCGGCCTGATCAGGATAGTAGAAATGAGTGCAAGTGAGAACGCTATTGCAAATACTATTTCCCTCTTGAGAAAAGCAAGCATGAAATACCCCCACGCGATAATAAGCCTTTCTTCTTTTTCTAGCAATCGAGAGAATGTGAACTGGAATTAAAATTTTTATTTGACTTGATAGAAAATTACAATGAAAAGATGGAGCATACTTTAAAAAAGAGACTGCCCTGGATTTTTGTGTTCCAAGGCAGTCTCAATCTTCACTTCAGTAGGTTTTCTAGCTTCTTGAGCCTGTTTAGCGCTTCTTGCAGAACCTCTTCTGATCTTGCGAAATGCAATCTGATGAGGTTGTTCACATCTTCCTTGAAGAAACTTGAACCTGGAACGGCAGCCACCTTGATGTTCTTCACCATCCATTCGCAGAACCTCAGGTCTGTCCATCCTCTGAACTGTTCAAGTGCAAGGAAAGGAGAGATGTCCACAAGGACAAAATATGAACCTTGGGGAACTGTATGCACAAGTCCGATCTCATCAAGTCCCTTGAGGAAGAAGTCTCTCTTCTTTGTATAGAGTTCGCCGAGTTCCTCGTAATAGCTTTCAGGAAGAGTCAGCCCTGCGACAGCAGCTTCTTGCAATGGAGCTGCGGCTCCGACTGTCAGAAAATCATGAACTTTCTTCGCTCCTTCGATCACGTCCTTCGGCCCGATTATGTAACCGAGTCTCCATCCTGTGATTGAATAGGTCTTCGACAGGGAATTGCAAGTGATCGTATGATCAAACATTCCAGGAAGTCCGGCAACAGAAATATGCTTGTAAGGCTTATACACGATGTGTTCATAGACTTCATCTGTCACGACGAATGCATCGTACTTGATCGCCAGCTCTCCAATTGCTGTCAACTCTTCTTTTGTAAACACTTTTCCGCATGGATTTGATGGATTGCATATGATGATGGCCTTTGCTCCCTCTTTGAATCCATTCTCGATCAGGTTTATATCAAATGAGTATGTAGGGGGTACAAGCGGAATGTAGATCGGCTCAGCTCCTGAAAGAATAGCATCTGCCCCGTAGTTCTCATAGAAGGGGGAAAATACCATGACTTTATCCCCCGGATTGCATATTGTCATCATTGCGGCCATCATCGCTTCTGTGCCTCCGCATGTGACGACTATTTCATTCTCCGGATCGATATCCCTGTTGAAATTCTTTCTCACTTTCTTTGCAAGTGCAGCTCGGAAATTTTCCGCTCCAAATGTCACCGAATACTGATGCGGGCCTTTGTGTGCAACCTCCTCCAGCGCGTCCATCAGTGCCTTCGGCGGATCAAAATCAGGAAAGCCCTGTGAGAGGTTGATGCTTCCCGGGCATGAATCGCTTATGCGTGTCATTCTCCTTATGACAGAATCTGTGAATGTTCCAACTCGTTTGCTTAGTTCTGGCATATTCTTATCTCTCTTTATTTCTCTTCATCTGTTACAGCTGGAAGTACAGTCGAACCATTTGGTATGACATATATCTCCTTTCCATCGAGATTTGCATCCTCGAGGAGCTTGCTGAGGTTGTTATATGCTTTTATTCCCATCGGGGCAATGACATCTTCTCCAATTGATGTATACATCATGATATTGAAGCGCTTTGCCTGTTCGCAGTTGAGGAAGAAAATATATCCACCGACTGTGAAGTTCTCCCTGAGTTCTTTTTCAAAAGTCCCTTCTACAAGAGGCTTGATCCATGAAAAGTAATCAGGGCTTCCCCCTCCGTTCCTGCCTTCAAGGAAAAGAATGAGCGTTCCTCCGTCCTTTAATGCGGAAATGACATTGTCCACTGTCTTTGTCCCCTGGTAAAGGGATTCATCTTTCGGATAGCCGCCACAACTAGTGACTATCACATCCACTTTCTTCTCAACAGGAACGAGATAAATTCTCCTCACTTCCTCGCATGCCCTTTCCCAGGATGTCCTCCAGTGCCCTGCAAAGATACGGGTCAGACGGAAGTCTGTATCTGTCACGAGAGTTATGACGAAGAGGTTCTTCATCATGCCTGCAGCCTCGCACATATCCTCATTGAGCGGATTGTCCTCAAGCTTCCCGTTTCCGATCTTCACATTCGTGATGAACTTCTCTGGATCGAGACTGTAAGCATGGTTGTGCTTTATTGTCTCCATGCCGGAAATTCCAGGGAGGATGCTTTTCCTTCCTCCGCCAAAACCTGCCATCACATGATATGTTGCAGCCCCGATCGCGATTACAAGGTCCGCCTCTGCTGCATCTTTATTCACATATACAGGAGTGTCATATGTGGTTGTCCCCATATATGTGAGACTTTCATTGTCTCTTGCATCATGACTGACAACTTTAACTTTACTGTAGACTTCAGGAGTGACAATAGTCTTTATTTCCTCTTCTGTACCTGAAAGATGTGTGCCGGTTGCAATCAGGATCTCCAGATCCTCATATGCTTTGCCACACTGATTCACAAGATATCCGACAAGAGGCTTTATTATCAGATCCTGCCTCATCCAGAATCGCGTCATATCGCTCACGATGAGCACGATCTTTCCCGCTTTTTCTGCAAGTTCTTTCAGTGATGCTGAGTCAATCGGGTTTTCAATTGCATCAATAAGTTCTTTATCTATATCTTCGAGCACTTCTGTTTTGTTTCCCTCGAGGACTTTGAGCACCTGACTCTCCTCAAGGGGAACAGAAAGCGCAGTATCTCCATATTTGAACGTGTAGTTCTTCTTCATATTCGCTTACAAAACCTTATTCAAGAAATTTATGAGACGTGGGCTGTGCGGATCGTCGAAAAATTCAGCAGCAGGCCTGTCCTCATCGATATTTCCTCCATCAAGGAAGAGGACTCTGTTGCTCACTTCGCGGGCAAACCTCATCTCATGGGTAACGATTATCATCGTCATGCCAGATTTTGCAAGATCCTTGATAACATCCAAAACTTCTCCGATCATCTCCGGATCAAGCGCACTTGTCGGTTCGTCAAAGAGCATGACTTCTGGATCCATCATCACAGAACGCATTATTGCAATCCTCTGTTTCTGACCGCCAGAAAGCTGGGAAGGGTATGCATCGACTTTGTCTGCAAGTCCAAGTCTCTTGAGGAGATCCAGTGCCTTTGCCTCCGCTTCCTCCTTCTCAATCTTCTTTATCTTCATCGGTGCGATCGTGAGGTTCTTCATGACGTTCATGTTGTTGAAGAGATTAAAGTGCTGGAACACCATTCCTATCTTCTGTCTCTGGACGTTGATGTCCACTTTTTGCGAGCAGATATCCACATCATTAAAGAAGATATGTCCTGTTGTCGGAGTTTCCAGAAGATTGAGGCACCTGAGGAATGTGCTCTTTCCTCCTCCTGAAGGACCTATGATCGACACTACCTGATTTTTCTTGAAATCTGTCGATATGTCATTGAGAACCTGCAGATCGCCGAAGCTTTTTGAAAGATTCCTCACCTTGATTATATTTTCATCTGTCATGTTTCATCCTCTTTTCAAGTGCTGCAATGAGACGGCTGCTGATGAATGTGAGCACGAAGTAGAGACATGCCGTGATGGCAAGTCCTGGAAGATACAGATATGTGAGGGCGATCACTCCATTTGTCCTGAACATCAGATCTGCGATTCCGATGACCGAAACTATGGAAGATTCCTTTATGACTGTGACGAACTCATTTCCCAGTGCAGGAAGGATATTCTTGACTGCCTGAGGGAGTATGACGAGCTTCATCGAGTCCCCGTATCTGAAACCGATGCTCCGCGCAGCTTCCATCTGTCCTGTATCGACTGCCTGAATTCCCGATCTGATCACCTCTGCAATGTATGCGCAGCTGTTCAGGCTCATGGCGATGACTCCTGCCATGAATCTTGAGAAGTTAGGTATGAAGGAAACGTCAGGGAACGTGATGCCGACCATTGGAAGGCCGTAGAAGATGAACATGAGCTGCACAAGAAGGGGAGTGCCGCGGATGAATTCGACATATGCGGTGGCAAACCATTTCAGGATCTTTATGCTGCTCATCTTCATCATAGCCATGAAGATGCCAAGGATCAGTCCGAAGACAACGCTCATGGCTGCGATGATCAGTGTGTTCTTCACTCCTTCGAAGAAGAACGGGTAGTACTTCTCGAAAAGTACTACCATCTGTTCAAAGAATTCCATAGCCTATATCTCAGAGGCCGAGCTCTTGCTGAAGTGCGACAGCATCCTCGAATGCCTTTGCATATGAACCATCGCTGAGAACCTCTGCCAGAACTTCGTTCACAACTGCCTTCAGGTCCTCATTTCCCTTCTGGATGATGATCGACTTGCCGAAGTTTGCCTCTTCCGCATCAAATACATAGTTGCTTATAGCGAGTTTGCCATCGCTTGATTCGATGATTGAATCACCTACGGCAGAGTCAACTACGAGACCTGCGATGTTGCCGTTCTGTACTTCAAGTGCAAGCTCAGGATATCTTGCAAGCTCGAAAAGTATTGAATCCGGGAATACCTTCTGGATGAGGAGGGACTGGATTGTTCCCCTCTGTGCACCGATCTGGAGTCCTGCCAGGGATTCCTTCGTGGAATATTTTTCTTCATTGCCCGCGGCAACGATGAGGTACTGCAGACTCTCTTCATAGATATCTGAGAAGTCAATTACCTGAGCCCTTTCAGGTGTGTTTGTGAAAGCTGCGATTCCAAGATCGATCTGACCTGACTGGATTGCTGGGATTATTCCATCGAAAGCCATGTCAACGACTTCAAGCTCAACACCAAGAGCTTCTGCGATCTTCTCACCGAGGAATACATCGCTTCCGACAACATTGGCGTTCATGTCCAGGAACTCATATGGAGGATATGTCGCCTCTGTGCCCATCGTCACTTTTCCTGCCGCCTTGATCTTGTCAACCTTTGACATGGATGCATCCGTGTCTCCGTTTGCAAAAGCTGCAGAAGAAATCGCTACCAACATTACTGCTAAAACCAAAACGTTAAGGATCTTTTTCATTCTTTTGACTCCTACCTTGTGAAGATGTGAATATTTATACACATTTACCCATCACTTATGCAATACAATTTGCATAAATTTTTAAAATATTTTGAATATTTATGCGAAAAATTTTAAATATAGATCTCCTAAAGACTCTAAAATATATAGAGAATTATATATAACTGAAAGAATTAATATAACTTATATAGAAAAAAGAACGATCTGGAAAAATTTTTCATTCCAGATCGTATTTTTATGCAGCAAACTTTGTATTATTTTGCAAAAACAGCCTCTGCTTCCTCCATTCTAGTCTCGACTTTGACTCCGAACGGGCATCGCTTTTCACATCCGCCGCACTTGATGCAGTCCTTGCCGTTTTTGCTGAGGCTCTTGTAATGTTCCTTCAGTGAAGAAGGGACTTCTCTCTGCATAAGCGCAAGATCGAGCAGCTTGTTCACCATTGCGATGTCTATTCCAGACGGACATGGAGCACAGTGTCCGCAGTATGTGCATGCACCGGAGTAAGCGTTCTTCGGCGCATTTGCAAGCACTGTCGCATAATCTTTTTCCTCATCGCTCGCTTCCTCGTAATGCACAGCCTCGTCGACATGTTCAGTCGAGTCGTAGCCGACCAGAATCGATGCAACTGCGGGGCGGGTGAGGGCATAGTGGATGCATTCTACCGGGGTGAGCGCAACTTTGAAAGGTGATGTGGATGCATCAAAGAGCCTTCCTCCCGCATAGCCTTTCATCACGGTGATTCCTATTCCTTTCTCCTCTGCAAGACTGTAGAGTTCTGCCCGTTCCCTGTTTATTCCTCCGAGGCACGGATCATAGGAAGACTCGAGGAAATACTGATTTAGGTCTTCGGTTGAAGGAAGCATGTCGAAAGCCGGATTGATGCTGAACATTATCATCTCGACTTTTCCGCTCTCGATTGCAAGACGTGCGACTTTGGGGTTGTGTGTACTCATACCGATATGCCTGATCACGCCATCCTCTCTGAGTTTTGCGACATAGTCGTAGAATTCGTTGGTAGAGATCTTCTGGAACTCTTCGACTTCATCTACAAAATGGATCATCCCGAGGTCTATGTAGTCTGTTTTCATTCGTTCAAGCAGATCTCTGAATGCATTTTCCACCTTCGTCAGATCCCTGGATTTAACATATTGCCCGTTCTGCCACGTCGATCCTATATGTCCCTGTATGATCCATTTGTCCCTTCTTCCTTCAATGGCAGCTCCGATATTGGATCGCACGTTTGGTTCGGACATCCAGCAGTCAAGGATATTGATCCCCTTTTCCTCTGCATGTCTTATGATCTTCTGCACCTCTTCCGTGTTATGCCTTTCGAGCCATTCAGCGCCAAGGCCGATCTCGCTGACAAGCAATCCTGTGTTTCCAAGTTTCCTGTACCGCATGATATCCTCCTTCTCATGTTATCTGGAAAGAATATCTTCCCAGCACTCTCTGACTTTATGGATTATCTCAGACTCGTCGAGTGTCTGGAGAACCCTGTTCTCCATGAGGATTTCTCCCTGGGAGAACACTGTGTCAACATCCTCTGACGATGTGCTGTATATCAGTGCGCTATAGACATCATTCAGAGGTGTCATGTTCGCCCTGTCTGTCCTGATGAGGATGATATCCGCGTCCTTTCCTTCTTCAAGTGTTCCTATTTTTTCCTCCAGGTGGAGTGCCTTTGCTCCGTTGACAGTGGCCATTTGCAGGATCTCATATGGAGAAAGTTTCATCGGTGTGAGGTTGTGACTGGTCTGGATGAGTGCACTCACGTGCATTTCTTCCATCATGTTGAGGTTGTTGTTGGAGGATGCGCCATCCGTTCCCAGCGATACATTTATCCCTTTTTCAATTGCATGAGGAACGTCCAGAGTACCGGATGCCAGCTTTGCATTGCTCGAGGGGTTATGCACAATAGATAGTCCTCTCTCATGAGCAAGTTCCATCTCTTCATCTGTAAGGTGCACAGCATGTGCAAGAAGGGTGTTCTCATCAAGTATTCCGAGACTCTCCAGGTAATCAAGAGGAGTTTTCCCGTAAGAGTAGAGAGCATCCTCAACTTCTTTTCTTGTCTCTGAAAGGTGTGTATTCAGAATGACGCCGAGTTCATTTGCCTTTTCTTTTGCCAGTGTGTATGTCTCTGCTGTGCACGTGTAGATTGCATGTGGTGCGATGTCCAGCCTCAGCTTTTCGTATGACCCGATTTCATCCATTATCGGTGGAAGAAGTTCCCTAAAGCGCCTTCTTGTCTCTTTCCCATCTCCGAACAGCGTGAGCCCCAATGCCCCGCGCATCTTCGCTTCCTTGACAGCCCGCGCTGTGTTCTCACTCTGGAAATACATGTCCGAAAAGAATGTACAGCCTGATTTTATCAACTCTACAAGTCCCAGCCTTGACGCCTGGTAGATATCCTCTCCCCGGAGTTTGTCTTCGATAGGAAAGATCTCGCTGAGCCATTGCTGAAGATTCGGACTCGAGTCCTTATAGTTCCTCATAAGGCCCATCGAAAGGTGGGTGTGTGCATTTATGAGTCCAGGGAGTGCTATTTTCTCACTGCCGTCGATCACCTTGTCGGCAGCAGAATCTAGTTCAAATGTTCCTATCCTGGCTATCTTTCCATCTTCTATGAGTATGGATCCTCTTTTTGCATCTTTCTTGCCGGTCATAGGGACCAGCAAGGCGTTTTCGATCAGTGTTCTCATAGAAGAGGATTATAGCAGAGAAACATCAGAGTGTATTTCTCTTGATCTTCTTTGTAGTTGTCATCTCCATAGGCTGTGAGAGGAATGTCACTTTCGTAATCTTCTTGTATGTCTCGAATTCTTTGTTGACTTCCCTGACATGCTCAAGAATCATCGTCTTAACTTCGTCCAGACTTTTTCCACTGTCATTGATATAGCTTTCTGATGGATAGATAAGGGCCTCTATCGCCTCGCTCGGAACGTCCTTGCTCTCTCTATAGCCACGGATTGCTATCTGTTCGATCTCGTCAAAGAGCTGGAACTTCTCTTCGATTTCTTCCGGGTATACGTTCTTGCCTCCTTCCGTGACGATGATGTTCTTCACTCTGCCCATCAGGTAGCAGTAGTTTTCCCTGTCGAGTTTTCCAAGGTCACCTGTCCTCAGGTATCCATTCTCGTCAAAAAGGAGCGCTGTATTCTTCTCGTCGTTGAAATACCCCTTCGTCACATTTGGTCCCTTGACCCTTATCTCTCCGACACCATCCCTGCCTTTTTCAGCTATTATCATGTCGATGAAAGGAAGTACCTTGCCAACCGACTTTACCTTGAAGTGATCAGCCGGATTGAAGCATAGCACTGGGCTTGTCTCTGTAAGGCCATAGCCCTGGAGGAAGTTCAGTCCGAGTCCCTGATAATGCCTGAATACAGTAGGAGAGAGAGGGCCTGCGCCACAGATCAGTACCTTCAGGTTCTCAAAACCAAGATTTGTCAGCACATTATCATTGAAGAAATGCCTCAGAGGAGCTTTATTCAGAAGGGATTTGCAGGTTCCGTTTATGAACATCATGGATCTCACGACGAGGTATTTCAGACTTCCCTGAGCCCTCATCTTCTTCATCACTCCTGCTATGATCTTGTTGTAGAGAAGGGGAATGGCCATCAGGACTGTAGCCTTGCCGACTTTCAGATCCTCAACCATCTTTGACATTATCATTGAGCGACCGAAAAGCGTTTCAGATGCAAGCTGGATGGAAACAAGGAAGACTGCTGTGAAGCAATAGCAGTGGTGTATCGGCAAGATCGCGTAGAATACCTCTTCTTTCTGATGCAGATATTCCATCAGTGAGGATGTCTGATATGAGTTTGATGTGAAATTGCCGTGGGTGAGTACCGCTCCCTTTTCGTTTCCTGTTGTTCCGCTTGTAAAGAGGATTGCCGCATCATCCTCTTCCTTCACATCAAGAGGAAGATCCAGAACTTCTGTCTTCACGTCCCAGATGTAACTCTCATCACTTCCTTTTGTCAGAGAGATGATCCCTTTCAGGGAAGAGCAGAATTCGCTTGTCCTTGTCTTCATCTTCTCTATGACATCGCCATCTGCAAATACGAACGAGACAGAAGCGAATTCAGAGAGCTTGCTCATTTTCTCAACCTTCATGAGATTGTCAATCGGAACTACGATCGCACCCAGGAAAACAATTGAAAAGTATGCAAGCACCCATTCTGGGCTGTTCTTACCGTTGACTGCAACCTTGTCTCCCTTCCTTATTCCTATTTTGTGAAGATATGACGATAGGACTCTTATCTGGTCATATGTCTCTCTATATGTGAATGAACGCTTCTTTCCATTTCCGTCAAGCTGGGAAATGGCTATGCCATTCTCGTTCTTCTCAAGTGCCATGAGAAATAGTTCGGGGATAGTAGGCCAGTTGCCCTTCACGATGCGCGGACGGTAATTATCCAATTCTTTCCATGTTTCAATAGTCATAGGAATGATTATGTTTGTTTTATAGTATCTAGGTCAAATAAAACCCTACCTGAAGGATTCCCGTCTTCCAGGTAGGGTATCTTCTCCTTTGGAATTATCTAGAGTCACTTCTGGACGGTCGCTCTCTTGATCTTCTTTGTAGTAGTCATCTCCATTGCTTCCGTCACAAATGTGATCTTCTCGATCTTCTTGTAGCCCACCAGTGATCTGTTGACTTCCTTGACGATATTCCTTATCTCATCCTCTGCTTCTTCCCTCTTCTTGTCTTTGTAATAATCCGGGGAAGGATAGATGACGGCTTCGATAGCCTCGCATGGAACGTCCTTCTTCTCCTGGTATCCTCTGATGAGGATCTGGTCGATCTGCTGGTATGTCTGGAACATATCTTCTATCTCTTCAGGGAAGACATTCTTTCCGCCTTCTGTGACGATTATGTTCTTTGCCCTTCCTCTCAGATAGCAGTAGTTCTCGTCATCAAGATATCCGAGATCCCCCGTACGGAGGTATCCGTTCTCGTCGAAGAGTGCCTTTGTGTTCTCTTCGTCGTTGTAATATCCGAGACAGATATTTGGTCCCTTGACCCTTATTTCGCCGTTTCCCTCGCTGTCCTTGTCAGCGATGATCATGTCAATGAAAGGAAGAACCTTTCCGACAGAGTCAATCTTGAAATGCTCAGGGGGATTGAGCGTGAGGATCGGACTTGTTTCTGTAAGGCCATAACCCTGCAGGAAGTCCAGTCCGAGTTCCTGATAATCCTTGAATACTTTCGGAGCAAGCGGGCCAGCGCCACAGATTAGTATCCGGTTGTTCTCAAGGCCAAGCTGGGAAAGGATCTTCTTATTGAAGAATCCTCTGAGCGGGGCCTTCCCGAAATGTCTCTTGAAGAATCCATTGATTGCCATGAGGCTCTTGACCATCGCATATGTCAGAGCGCCTTTCTTCTTCACATTCGCCATGATTCCCGCAATGACCTTGTTGTAGAGGAGTGGGATTCCCATGAAAACTGTGACATGCCCCATCTTCAGGTCGTTGATCATCCTCGAGACGACAATGCCGTGTCCGAACAGACACTCTGCACCGTGCATCACAGACTCGAGAAGAACCGCAGTACAGCAGTATGAGTGATGGAGAGGCAAAAGCGCATAGAATATATCATTTTCATTTAGATATGGGATGAATGATGCAGCCTGATAGACATTGGAGACAAGGCATCTGTGGCTGAGCATCGCTCCCTTTTCATTTCCAGTCGTACCGCTTGTGAAGAGGATTGCTGCAAGATCATTCTCTGTGCACTTTACAGGAGCTGAGAGTACGTTCTTTGGATTCACCTCTGTCACTTTTGTGTACTTTGCATCTTTTCCCTTGAGCATCAGGAGCCCTGCAAGAGATGAAAACCATTCATTTGAATTAGCATTCAGCTTCTCAAGTACATCGAAATCTGCGATGACGAACTTCGCACCGGCAAACTCTCCAAGGGTCATCATCCTGTTTATCTTCATCTGGTTGTCAAAAGGAACAACGACTGCTCCAGATGCAAGTATTCCGAAGTATGCAAGTGCCCATTCAGGGCTGTTCTTTCCGTTCAGGGCTACTTTATCACCCTTCTTTACCCCATTTTCCTGAAGATATGAAGCAATTTTGAGAACTTTTTCCCATGCTTCTTTATAGTTTATTGTCTTTCTTTCAGGATCAAATACGGAGAAACAGATCCTTTCCGGGAACTTCTCGACGGAGATCTGGAAAAGCTCAGCTACGCTCGGCCATTCTCCTGTGAATATCCGTCCTCTGTATTCATCTAGATTTTTCCACTTTTCTTCCATGGCTTTAATATTGACAATATGCTTAGGAACTGTCAATAACAAAACGCTTTTATCAATTGATGCAAAGAATTAGAATTCAGTCATGTTGTATATGAATCCATTGGAAATGATCGGTAACACCCCGATAGTCAAACTCTTTCCTTCCTCTCTGGTCTATGGAAAGATTGAAAGTCGGAATCCTTTTTCATCAATAAAGGACAGGGCTGCATATTATATGCTCAAAGGCGCGCTCGAGAGAAAGGAGGTAAAGACAGGAGATTCTGTTGTGATAGCTACCAGCGGAAATACGGGGATTGCTGTCAGTGCGATTGCTCCTCTTCTTGGCCTTTCTTCTGTTGTCGTGATGCCTGAGAGCATGTCCGACGAAAGGAAGAAACTTGTGAAGGCACTTGGAGCCGAACTTGTCCTCACGCCAAAGGAAAAAGGTATGGCAGGGGCAAATGAGGAGGCTGAACGGATCCGCAATGAAAAGCCCGGGCATATCATCATCGATCAGTTCTCGAATCCTGACAATGTGAGGGCACATTATGAGACGACAGGTCCTGAGATCCTCAGGGATATTGGAGATGTGTCATTCATTGTGGCAGGTATCGGATCTGGCGGAACGATAAGCGGAATCGGGAAATACATGAAAGAACATAGGCCGGATGTGAAGATGATCGGGGTGGAGCCTGAAGAGAGTCCTCTCATTACAAAAGGATATGCTGCAGGGCACAAGATTCAGGGAATAGGTGCCAATTTCATTCCTTCAATTCTGGATATGAGCGTCATCAGTGATGTTGTCAGGGTGAAATCTGATGATGCGATCGCATGTGCAAAGAAACTGGTGCAAAGCGGTATTCTTGCTGGAATCAGCTCGGGTGCCAGTGTCCTTGCAGCAGTGCGAATTGCAGATGAAAACAAGGGAAAGAAAGTTCTTGCGATCCTCCCGGACGGACTTGAACGTTATATGTCAACTTCTCTTGTTGAATAGGACTTCATCTTCAAGCAGGCAGTCAATAGTTGGGTAAACCTTGTCTGAAAGCCTTCTCAGCATCTTCTCATCTCCGCAGCCAGTGAGTATGGCAACGGTATACCCGACACTGCCTTTTCGTGCAAAATCCATGTCTGCTTTTGTATCTCCGACTATTGCTATCTCATCGGATGTGAGTCCGAACTTTGTGGCAAACTCATTGATTGCCATGGGCGAAGGTTTCCTCTTTGTCTCGCTGTCCTTCCCTCTTATGAAGGAAACATACTGGTCAAGACCAGTGTGGACAAGGAAGTTCTTGCACGATGCGCACATATCGTTTGAGACTATGCCGATCTTGACCCCGTTTTCATGGAGACGGGAGAAAATTGTTCTTACTGCAGTGAAATCAAGTCGGTCAAACTCGTCATCGACGCTCTCTCCGAGAACATGGGAAAGACCTACCATGATAGCCTTTACCTTGAAAGGACTGAGCCGGTAACGGATGCAGAGATATACCATTTTGAGGACATTGACGACAAAAAAACCGTCATGACGGAATAGAAATCCGTTCTTGTAAGTATTTCCTTCTCCGTCTGCCCCTACGACTATCCCTATCTTCTTGACAAGTTCATCCTCATCCTTTTTCTTGAGCTTGAAGGATGAGAGACTCATCCTGGCTTCCCTCTCGATGATAGGTCCCCAGAATTCAGCTGATGGGAAAAGTGTCCCGTCCTTGTCGAAGATTACTCCCTTGATCTCTTTCATACGGAGTCTAAGGATATTTGTTTCTCATCCTTTAGTCTATCGCTTGGACGTTTCCAGAGAATCTAATTCGGTGTAGACTCACTCTCATGTGTCACAAGCTCCCGAAATTCATAGAAAACGAACCAGAGAACCATGCCGATATCCTCGATTATCTGAAAACGGGGAGTGGAAAGATCATCTACTCATCCCCGCATTCACTGATCGTGAGGCATGAGAGTGGAACACACTATGTCTCAACTGACGGCCTTGACAGGAAAGAACTGTATAATGCGATTCCTCGTCACGGGGTGTTGGTCATCGACGATAGCGACAGGTCTTTCTATAAAGAAAATGGTTATTTGCTCGACAAAGAAGAGTGTTATCTCTTTTCCTATCTGAAGGAGGAAGTCACTTCCTCTGAAGACGGGATAAGACTGCTTTCACAAGAATACAAGAAAATTGTCTCTCTCAATTACAGGGGAACAGAGAGCGATGAGTATACGGACAGGGCGATAGATGAACAGAGAATATATGGCCTGTTCTCAGATTCTGGGGAATTGATGGCTTTTGGTGGTTTTCATATTGAGGGGGCGATGGGAATGCTCCATGTCATACCCTCTTTCAGACATAATGGATATGGAATGAGGATGGAGAAATTCCTGATCAGCAAGGCGCTTTCTTCCGGACATGTCCCATTTTGCAATGTATACAGACCGAATAAGGCTTCGATGGCACTTCAGGAAAAGCTCGGACTTGTAAAGAGTACGAAGACATTCATCTGGGCATGGAGGGAATGATGGACAAAAATGAACTTTTCTCCATATTGAGGGAAGAGGAAGAGAGGATGCTTTCCCTTCCTCTTTCAGCACCATATGTCTATGCACCTCTTTCTTATGCGTACAAGCCATATCTGATGATGCTTGACGAATACTACACAACTCCTGTCAAGAATCTGTTCGTCGGATTAAATCCAGGGCCTTTCGGGATGGCGCAGACTGGAATCCCTTTCGGTTCTGCAGGAAAAGTAAGATCATATCTGAAGATAGAATCTGATGTATTTCATCCACAAAACGAGTGTCCGGAAAGGAGGGTCTCCGGCTTTCTCTCTCGTTCGGAGATTTCTGGCGAACGTTTCTGGGGCGCGGTCAGTAACGTCTTTTCATCCCCGGCATCCTTTTTTGAAAAGGCCTTCATCCTGAATTATGTTCCGCTTCTGTTCCTGAATGAACGAGGAGCGAACATCACACCGGACAAGCTGAAGAAAGATGAAAGGAAGAAAGTGTTTCAAATTGCAGACGAGTACATGAAAATGCTTATTGACCGACTTGGTGTAGAGAGGGTCATAGCGATTGGACGTGTGCCATATTGCCGTATTGTGAAATACTTTGGAGACACAATATACATGCAACATCCGTCTCCATTGAACAGAGAGAGTCTTGCGTTCTATGAAAAAGATGCAACAGCTTTTCTTGAAGAGGTGTTACTGTGAGAAGTTATGCCAAAGTGAACATCGGCCTGATTGTGAAGGATAAGAGGCAGGATGGTTATCATGATATAGAGACGATCTTCCATCTCGTGAACCTCTTTGATGAGATAGACTTCATGATTGAGGAAAATGGTAAGAACTGCATCGTGATAGAACGGAACGTCGATTATCTCGAGTCTGGTGCATGTGATCTCATGGAGAAGGCATACCGTGCTTTTATAGCAGAAACCGGATTATGTTTCTCTCTGCACATAAAGATCGTGAAGAACATTCCTGTTGCAGGCGGCCTTGGCGGAGGTTCATCTGATGCAGCGAGTACGCTTGAGTATATGAATACGTATTTCAAGGAGCCTCTTGGCAGGGAAGAAATGTTTGGCATTGCCAGAAAACTAGGCGCAGATGTGCCTTTTTTCCTCACTTCTTGGCCTGCAGCCTATGCCGAGGGAATAGGTGAAAAGCTTCAACGTATTGAACCAATAAGTCTCGCTGCAGACATCTTCATACCCGAAAATAGGGCGAAAACTGACGAGATGTATGCTCTTTTGGATAAAAGCGAAGCAAAAAAAGATAGACACTTAGCCAAGATTCTTCCTAAAATTCCCAAGAGGAGTGATTTTCCAAACGACTTTGAGCTCGTCAATAGAGACTTTCAGAAAATAGAGCATATTATGGAAGATTATCCATATTATTCGCTCTCTGGCTCTGGTAGCTGCTTCTTTGGCCTGAGAAATTGGGATGACGAGATAAAGTTAAAGAAAAATATTGACTTTAGGTATGAAAATCTTGGCAAGATTCCAAGTTTTTTGATATCTAATGTAAATAAATAGGCTATAATCTGCTCTGAGGGTGATAAAGTGGATATAACGGATTTGAAGATAAATATGGTCGATGGCAACAGACTTTTAAAAGCGTATTGTTCTGTGACTTTCGACAACCAGCTGGTTGTTCATAACATACGCATAGTGGAGGCAAATGGTAAGGTCCTGATATCTATGCCCAATCATAAGATGGCAGATGGAAGCAGAAAGGATTATGTGCATCCGATCAACAAAGATTTCAGGACGATGATCGATTCTTTCATCATCAAGAAATATAAGGAACTGATTTCAAAAGAGGAGTAAATAGGTTGAGTCTTTTCTAAACTCGATTAATCTGTTAGTTTTCTTACACAGAAAGGGAAGTCGCCAAGTGGTTAAGGCACTGGTTTTTGGTGCCGGCATCGTAGGTTCGAATCCTGCCTTCCCTGCTAGCGGAACCATATTGGTTCCGTTTTTTCATTCTGTTTTGTTATATATATACTAAAAATTATATTCTTATATAGGAATATTAAATATGGTATAGATATGTCACACATCCTATATATTATATAAAAAGGGAATGGCTTGAACAAAATTCGATGGGAGTATAAACTCCTAATGCTCCATGGTAATTGGATAGACCAATGAGAGTATAAGGAGACTGATATGGAAGAAAAGAGACTTTCAGCTGAGCTGAGGACCTCCGACTTCGGGACAAGGGGCTCGAGAAGGCTTCTTAGAAGCGGTAGGATTCCTGGAGTCATTTACGGTAAGAACAAGCCGGTTCATGTTACAGTGAGCGAGAGGGAGTTCATGTACAACAAGCACTCATACGGTGAGTCAACCCTTCTTGTCCTTTCTGTAAAGGGAGAGGGAGATCACGAGGTATTCGTCAAGACATACCAGGAAGATCTGCTCCGTGGCTGCGTGCATCACATCGACTTCTATGAGATCACCCGCGGTCAGGCAGTACGCACACACGTCAAGGTGGAGCTTGAAGGAACACCTATTGGTGTTAAGGCAGGTGGCGCACTTGATCAGGTCATCCATGAAGTTGAGATCGAGTGTCTTCCAAAGGATCTTCCGGAGAAGTTCACTCTCGATGTTTCTGCACTTGATATGAATCAGTCGTTCCGTGTCGCTGACATCAAGGTTCCTGAGGGCGTCAAGATTCACACTGAGCTTGATCTTACAGTTGCTACTGTAAAGCCTGTAAAGGAAGAGGCTGCTCCTGAAGCATCAGAAACTGCCGATAGCCAGACAGCAGATGCTGCCGCCAGCACAGATGCACAGGCAAAGTAAGGACAGAAGATGATTGTTTTCGGACTGGGTAATCCTGGTTCAAGATATGAAGGGACCCGGCATAATGCCGGGTTCATGTTTATATCAGCGTTGAGCGGAAAACTTGAGATCAGAGTCCAGAAGAAGCGGCTTTGCCCATACAGGATCGGAAGGAAAGGTGATCTGACTCTCGTTGAGCCACTTACATTCATGAATGAATCCGGATGTGTTTTCCCGTCACTTGTGAGAGGCGAGGAGAACATCCTCGTGGCAGTCGACAATATGGATCTCCCTGTAGGACAGGCTCGCCTGAGAAAGGGTGGTTCTTCTGCCGGACACAATGGAATAAAGAGCATCATCAGTAATATCGGGCCGGAGTTCCTTCGCCTTTATATCGGAATTGGCCGGCCACGTGATGGGGTAAGCGTTGTGGAACATGTCCTTTCCGACTTTGACGAGGATGAGAAGGACACACTAGATGCACTCCTGGATTTCCTTTCTGATGAGATAATCTCGCTTCATGATGGAAAGAGGTATGAGCTTGTCGTCCAGAGTATCAACTCATTCAAATGTTGAGTTCCCTCCGGGGCGGCTTCTCGTCGCCTTTTCGGGAGGGGAAGATTCCCTTTATCTTCTTTCGATCGTTCCAAAGGAGAGAGCATTTCCCGTATATGTCAATCATAATCTCCGGACGAAAGATGAACTTGACCGCGAGATCGATCTGAACAGGAAAAACGCGGAGGCCCTTGGTTTTTCTCTTACTGTAGTTGACATCAGAAAGGGTATGATCGAGGAAGTGGCAAAGAGGGAGAGGATAGGTATTGAGGCCGCTGCCAGGAAATTGCGATATGAGGCCCTTTCTTCATTCGATTGCTCATACATACTGACTGCCCACCATCAGGATGATCTTGTCGAAGGTTTTCTGATGCGGATAATGGATGGCAGTCCGCTTTCTCGTCTTTCTTCAATCAGATATACGAATGGAAGGATTCTGAGACCGCTGTTGTATCTGAAAAAGAGTGAGATCAAGAGCGGTGTCAAAAAGCTTGGCCTTACTCCTTCTATCGATAGTACAAATTGTGAGAAAAAGTACAGGCGGAATGCAATCAGATATAATTTGCTTCCATTACTAAGTCAGAATGAAAAGGATATTATCACTAACATTTCGAGGAATATTGAAGAATATAATTCCCGAATTCATGATATTCCATACGAAGTTGGGACATATATTACATTTAGTAGGTTATTATTCCTAAATGCTAATCCAACGGAGAGGGAAAATCTTATTTACAAGATATACCTCTATTCGGGAATCAAAGGCAGAGTCTCTCGCAAAGAGATCAAAAGATGCACTGAGAGCATTCTGGAAGGGAGGAAATTTCAGGACAGTCATCTCTTCCTTTTCATTCGCGGAGACTTGTGCTCTGTCTATTTCCCAATCCCGATGTTTGCTTTTCAATTCTGCTCTTCCCTCAAATTTCTTGGCTATAAGATTGAGAGAGGCAGCCTTCTCGACGAAAAGGATCTGCGGATAGATTTTTCCCTTGTCAGGAAGCCATTGATTCTGCGTCCAAGTCTTCCACTTGATCAGATAGAACTCAAGGATGGGAAAAAAAGCGTAAGGGAACTTGAGAGGGAGCTGAAGATACCGTATTCATTTGTCCTAGAGGACAGGATCGGGATTGTTGCATTTTTCTCCCGTGCCCTTGGTGGCAGGGACAGACTTTCGAGACGATTCCTCGAAAAGGGAGGCGAAAGAGTCATATTGACTCAGAATGAAATCCTTTCCACAAATGAACTCCACTAGAAGAGTTGGACAAAACTCTGTATATTCATAAGACAAAGGAAATACAAAATAAATTTATGGACGATATCGAAAACAAGGAAGGTCAGGAGGAGGAAAAAAAGCCTCCTGTAGAACCGGCAGAGAATAAACCAGATGTACCGGAAGGAAATGACGGGAATACCAAACCCGAGGAGAAAAAGCCTTCTGAAGATAATGGCAAAGAAAACAGAAGGGAGGAAAAACCGAATGTCTATGACCAGTACAAGTACTGGGAGACAGGTGGCAAGAGACCTGGAGGAATAAAGGGCGGCAGGCCAAACAAGATTGCGTTGGTCGCTTTCATTATCCTCATTGCGTCCTTTGTCTACATGATTTTCAATGACGCATCGGTTTCCCAGACTGTTGATGTTTCGTATTCCCGTTTCAAGGCCCTTGCTGAAGCAGGGACAGTGGAGAGCGTCACAATCCTTGACAGCGAGCAGATCGAATTCGTTACCCGCGATGGCCTTTCAGGTCGCAGCAGGATACCATATAGCGATCCGGAACTTCTGAATCTGCTTGAGAGCAACAATGTAGACATTTCAGGAGACAGCATACCAGTCCCGTTCTGGTATGTGATTCTGCAGCTGTTGCCATGGATCATCTTCATAGCGATGATCATGATGATCTTCCGCCAGAGCGGAGCTCAGGGCGGACAGCGGATGATGGGCAGTCTCGGAAAGTCTCACGCTCAGAAATATGATAAGAAAGATAATCAGGTAAAATTCTCAGATGTCGCAGGACAGAAAGAGGCCAAAGTCGAACTTGAAGAGGTCGTTGATTTTCTCAAGCATCCGCAGAAGTATGTGAAAATAGGTGCCCGTATTCCGAAGGGTGTGTTGCTCGTTGGGCCTCCGGGAACTGGTAAGACACTTCTGGCAAGAGCTGTCGCCGGAGAAGCCGGAGTTAATTTCTTCCACACATCAGGTTCTGACTTCGTGGAGATGTTCGTCGGAATGGGAGCCGCACGTGTCAGGGATCTTTTTGAGGAGGGAAGGAAGAACTCACCTTGCATTATCTTCATCGATGAGCTTGACGCAGTTGGTCGCGCACGAGGAACAGGCCTTGGCGGGGGACATGATGAGAGGGAGCAGACACTCAACCAGATGCTGGTTGAGATGGATGGGTTCTCTACAGATCCCGGCATCATAGTCATGGCTGCGACAAACAGACCTGATGTACTCGATCCTGCGCTTCTTCGTCCTGGACGTTTTGATCGTCAGGTAGTCGTGGAGCTTCCGGATGTGCAGGAGAGACTCGATATCCTCCGCATTCATACCCGCAAGGTAAAGCTGACGGAAGACGTAAGTCTCGAACGTGTTGCGAGGGCTACTCCTGGAACAAGCGGTGCGGATCTGGCCAATCTCGTTAATGAGGCGGCTCTTTTTGCCGCAAGGGGAAACAGGGAGACTGTCAACATGGATGATTTTGAATCCGCTCGTGACAAGATCCTCCTCGGCGTTGCCAGAGAGTCGAGGTTCATGACAGAGGAAGAGAAGAGGGCAACCGCCTATCATGAGGCTGGACATACGCTGATGCATTACTATCTGAAGACTGCTGACCCGCTTCATAAAGTAACTATAGTTCCTCATGGAAGGGCCCTTGGAATCACGATGAGCCTTCCAGAGAAAGATGTCTATTCGAGGAACAAGACGAACCTCGAGGAGATGATAATGATGATGATGGGTGGTTATGCCGCAGAGAAGATAGTCTATGGGGTGACTACCACAGGAACTTCAAATGACAACCAGAGGGCCAGCGAGATTGCAAGGCGCATGGTGACAGAATGGGGCATGTCAGATCTCGGCTTCATGTATCTTTCGTCCAATGGAAGTGAACCGATATTCCTTGGAAGGGATATTGCGCAGCATAAGGACTACTCGGAAGAGACTGCAAGGCGTATCGACGAAGAGACTATGAAAATCCTCAAGAAGTGCATGGATTACACGATGACTACCCTCACAGAGCATCGTGATCAGCTTGAAACCCTGACCAGTGCCCTTGTCGAGAAGGAGACTCTCGATGACAAGGAGATCAGGGAGATGCTTGGTTTCCCGCCTGTCAAGCACATTACAGAGCTCAAATAGCGATCATTTGGAGTAGCGATGGAGATCAGTAAGAAGAGGAATTTCTGCATTATTGCCCATATTGACCATGGCAAGAGCACATTGGCCGATCGTTTTATCGAAAAGGCAAAGCTCCTCAATACTCGAGGCCCTCAGCAGTCTCAGATCCTTGATAATATGGATATCGAGAGGGAGCGTGGGATAACTATCAAGAGCCAGGCTGTGACTATCGAATATGAGGCAAAGGACGGCAACAAGTATGAGTTGAATCTGGTAGATACTCCGGGGCACGTCGACTTCACTTACGAAGTCTCGAGAGCGATCTCCTCATGTGAGGGAGCTCTCCTTCTTGTCGATGCATCCCAGGGTGTCGAGGCCCAGACGATCGCGAACTTGTATCTTGCGATGGAGCATAATCTCGAAATTATCCCTGTCATAAACAAGATAGATCTTCCTAGTGCGGATATTCCTTCATGCCTCCATCAGATAGATCATGACTTAGGACTTGATCCTGAGATGGCTGTGAAGGTCTCTGCAAAGACAGGAGAGGGTGTGGATGACCTTCTGGAGGCTATCGTGAAGTACATCCCAGCTCCAAAAGGAAAGAAGGAAGATCCTCTCTCGGCCCTGATATTCGATTCACATTATGATCCGTATCGTGGGGTTGTGGTCCATGCAAGACTTTTTTCCGGACGTTTGTCCGTAGGCGATGAGATCTTGTTCATGCACTCAGGAGCGACTTACAAGGTTGAGGATGCGGGAATATTCCGCCTTTCCCTCTCCTCGAGAGGCTCTCTTGAAGCAGGGGATGTCGGGTATTTCATCGCAGGAATAAAGAACATAAGCGATATACGTGTGGGAGATACTGTCACAGGAAAGGAGAATGGAGCACTTGAACCCCTTCCTGGATTCAAGGAAGTCAAGCCTGTAGTATTCTCATCGATTTATCCGGTTGATACGAACGATTACGAGGAACTTAATGATGCCATTGAAAGGCTGAAGCTCAATGATGCATCCCTGACTTATGAAAAGGACAGCTCTCTTGCTCTTGGCTTCGGCTTCCGCTGTGGTTTCTTGGGTCTTCTTCACCTGGAGGTCATTGAGGAGAGGATCGAGAGGGAGTTTGATCTTTCAATAGTCTTCACCAGCCCTTCTGTAAGGTACATCGTCCATATGAAGAACGGGGATGTCCTGGAGATCGATAATCCGCTGGAATACCCGGATGTGATGCGTGTCGAGTATGTCGAGGAGCCTTATATAGAGGCGACTGTCATTACTCCGACCGAGTATGTCGGTCCTATCATCACCCTATGCATGGAAAAGAGGGGTACTCAGACAGGGTTCAATTATCTTGACGAGAAGAGGGTAGAGCTCAGGTATGAGATGCCGCTTTCCGAAGTGTTGTTTGATTTCTATGACCGTCTGAAATCGATATCAAGGGGGTATGCCTCTTTCGATTATGAGGTCATCGGATACAAGACCACAGATCTTGTCCGCCTCGATATCCTTGTGAACGGAGAACCTGTTGATGCTCTTTCCCAGCTAGTGTTCAAGGGAAATGCGCAAACCCGGGGAAGGATAGTTTGTGAACGGCTCAGGAAAGAAATTCCGCGTCACCAGTTCAAAATACCTATTCAAGCAGCCATCGGAGGACAGATAATAGCACGTGAGACGATCAACGCTTTCAGAAAAGATGTCACTGCCAAGTGCTATGGTGGCGATATATCGAGAAAGCGCAAATTGCTCGAAAAGCAGAAAGAGGGCAAGAAGAGGATGAAGATGGTTGGAAGCGTAGAGATCCCGCAGTCTGCATTCCTTGCTGTCTTGAAAACAGAGGAGGATGATAAATAATGGTAAGTGTGATACCTTTTCCCGGCGGCGGAGAGAAGATATGCATCAGGAGGGGTGAATACGAAGTCTCTGTGCTGACATTTGGTGCAAATCTGCACTCTTTTTCAATTGCAGATCATGACGTCGTTCTGGGCTATGAGTCCCTTGATGGATATAAAGGTTCGACTACGCACGTGGGTGAGGTTGTAGGTCCCTGTGCGAACAGGATCAAGGATGCACGATTCGTGCTTGATGGCATAGAGTATCATCTCGACAAGAATGACGGGAACAACAATCTCCATTCGGGATCGAAGAATTTCGGACAGGAGATGTGGGAGATCGCAGGAAAGTCAGACTCTTCTGTGACACTTTCTCTCATTTCCCCTGAAAAAGGTGGCTTTCCGGGTGTTCATGAGGTGATGGTGATGTATTACCTTTCTGAAGAGGGCGAACTGACCATAGATTATTCTCTCACCAGTACTGAAAAATGTCCGTTCTCGATGACGAATCATGCGTATTTCAATCTTTCTGGTTCCGGTGATATCAGAAAACATAAGCTCATGATCCCTGCGGAGAAGTACATCGCGACAGACGATGAACTTATACCGACAGATATCGTTCCTGTCGAGAATACTGATTTTGATTTCAGGAAGCTTACAGAGATAGGAGCGAGAAGAAACGGAAAGTATGACAATGCGTTCGTGCTTTCTGATGACAGAGCACTTGTACTTGAAAATGATGAGTACCGTCTTCTGATGAGGACAAGTGCTCCCGCTGTCCAGCTTTACACTGGAGAGTTCTTCAAGGCAGAAGGAAAAGTCAAGAAGAACATGGAGATGGCTCCATTTTCCGGCCTATGCCTTGAAAGCGAGTATTTCCCTGATTTCCCGAACAGGGGCGTTTTCTCTGGTTCTTATAGCATTCCAGGGCTCGTGTCGAAGATGACCACGACATATAAGCTGGAGAGGAAGTAGCAAGAGGCATCCGCTCGGAGGTGAACCCTCAAAGCTGGACTGGAAATAATGCTAGGCTATCTTTTCTCTGAAAATCAACGGAGAAAGGTAGTCTAGTTTCTTCTGTATTCTTTCCCTGTTGTAATAGTCGATATATTCTTTTATCGCAGACTTGAGCTGTTCTCGAGTTCGGAATTCCTTCTCATGTCCGTAGTACATTTCACTTTTCAGAGTGGAGAAGAATATCTTCATCTTCCTCTTGTCGAGACAATTGCCATTTTTGGACATGTCTAGACGATTTCATTTTCTCTGAGGCAGTTTACGAACGAGGAATGTTGGTACTGGAAACCCTGGGCTGAATGTTTCAATGTCCAAAGATGGGGTGTGTACTTTATTTCCCTCCTAATATACGGAGATCAGATTTGAGCATAAGTCTTTCTGGTATATGCTGGAAAATCGTGCTATCCTGTGGAAACCATCCCTTGGTTGGGGATTAAGTTATGTGTGATAGGGTTCTTTCTTTAGTTGAGTAGTCAGAGGACGGAGCTTTCAGCAGCTCTTACTGCATCAGCTTTATTAGATTCATACACGATAATGTTATATCCTAAATATCCGTCATCACTATTAATTGCATAGTTGACATAGGCAACATCCGTTTCGTCTGAAACTTCTGGAAGCCAACATGTTGCAACAATCCTTTCTCCTAAGTAAAGGGCTCTTATCAAATCAGAAGGTGCATTCCAAATACTGTCTGGATTTATTTCGTCTAATTCTTCGATAGGGTCTCCATAAACACTTTTAAGCTGATTTTTTGTTCCCTGATACTGGTTAATGAGCTGTGTAGTGGAGGCTGTGTACTTGCTTACTGCAACAATTCGGAATAATCCGACTTCTGGATTAGTGTATACATAATAATTTTCGAAAGAACTATATTGCTTTGGGGGGATAATGGCATACCCCAAAACATTGTGTGCGATAGGTCCCTCATGTATTATTCTAGCTCCTGATTTGATCATGTCTTCCTTTGTCCAGCCAAACTCCAAGCCAAAGGGCCCTGCAAACAGAGGTGATAGCAAAAGGCAGGCGATTATCAAAATAGCAATAATACGTTTAGCCATATGTTTCTCCTATATCCATAATAATATTCCAAGAAGCCTCTTTCCTGTTACAGATGTTTTAGATTTGTTTGTAAAGCTATTCAAAGCCTGTAGTATTCAGCGTTACCAGATTGTAGCTAGAAGCTGAGTAGTCAGTTATTGAACAATGGAAATCTTCAATATCTGTTTTGTTACTTGTCCACGTATTCCCATCTTTCTTGTGATGCGCTTTCCAGCTCAGATACGAGCTCTTTGGTACTTTAAAGAATGTTGTAAGCTCATACAGAGAGAATTGCCGTTCGGTTCTCTGATGAGCTGGTATCGTTCTCTGTGCGTGAGAAATTCCTTATCTTTCCCGAACTAATGGCAGCACTTTTTTCATCCAGTATTGACGGTGTGTCAGTAATGGTCTATAAGATTATTTGATTGACACTGTGTCAGAAAGAGGCAGGAGAGGGATGGAAAAGGACAGGTCTCTGGAGATAATCAACGCTTGCAGGAAGCTCTATGACAAATACAGCTACAACGAGATAAATCTCAAGCTGATCAGTACGGAGACAAGTATCTCCAGACCTTCAATATACAACTATTTCGAGACTAAAGATGAGATTTTCCTTGCAATCCTGAGAGAGGAGTATCTCCTCTGGTGCGATGATCTGGAGAAGATCATCTGCGAGCATTCAGTCCTTGGAAAGGATGAGTTTTCATCCATTGTTGCTGATAGGCTTTCAAGGCGTGTGCTCATGCTCAAAATTCAGTGCATGAACTTATATGAGATTGAAGAGAACAGCAGGCTTGAGCGATTGAAGGATTTCAAGCTCGTTTACAAAAGGTCACTTGATCTTCTGGATAGAGCTCTCTCCAGATTCTTTCCACCCATGAGCCAGGAGGATCGGTTTGCCTTCATATATAGGTTCTATCCGTTCTTGTATGGCCTTTATCCGTATGCGTATCCTACGGAGAAACAGAAGAAAGCGATGGAGGGAGTAGGGATGAGCCTAGTACGGTTTTCGATCTCTGATATGATCAGGAGCTTCATTGAAAAGGAGCTATGAGCTACTTTCTTGGTTTATGGAATCTCACGAAATCCTCTTTTATCCACCTGAAACTGAATTTGTCAGGGACGTCATCCGGCCCGCCAAGATAGAAAGGTGAGCAACGCAGTATGCGCGCCACCCCAAGGATTGCCCCTTTTACTATCCCATGTTTTTTCACTGCCGAGACAAAATAGGTGGAACAGGATGGAATATAGCGGCATGAATGGCCGAAATATGGACTGATGAGTCCTTTATAGATGTAAACAGGGATCAGGAATATGTTCTTGAATACATCAGAGATCTTCACTTTTACGATAATAAGCCTTTTTCCAGCCCTTCTTCCACCCGTATGCTATCATTATGGTGGAGGTCTGGGATGCTTTTGGAATTCAGGATCAAAGGGTTCAGGTCAATACTCAATGAAGTCTCGCTCTCAATGATGAAAGAGGACGGGAATACTCTTCCTCTAGCCTTGATATACGGGGCAAACGGAAGTGGCAAGTCAAGCATACTCTCATCTTTTCAGGATCTGAAAGAACGGGTGAAGGGCGAAAAAAATGTACGTTACGAGCCACACCGCCTTTCCGGAGGAAGAATATCTTATCTTGTCTATTTTTCGAAAAACGGCAATGAGTATGGCTATCTGGTCGTCTACCAGAAAGAAAAATATGAGAAAGAGGAGCTGTATGCAAAGAAGGATGGAAAGTATGAACTGGTCGCATCTTACGAGAATAAAGATGTATTGCTTATTCCTGCAGGGAACAGTCCTTCATCGCAGGACCTCCTGTCATTCTTTACTGATGACCTCGTGGTCCTTTCCTCCGAAGGTGATTGGATAAGCTATTCAAAACACGTCATGAGTGAACATCCGGATAGGAGAAAAAAGATTGTCAAGGCATTCAAGAACCTGGGCTTCACGATCGAGAATATTGATGTCGAGGATGATGATGTCTATTTTGACTATGGGAATTTCAGGGTGCCTCTTTCTGATGAGGCTTATGGAGTAAGACGGCTTTTTGCCTATCTTGTGGCTCTGCTTGATGCCATAAAGGAGGGCAAATGTGTGGTTTCAGATGAACTTGAGAGTCATCTCCATCACATAATAGTTGCACAGATAGTAAAGGAATTTGCTTCAAAATCTGAAGGCGCGCAGCTGATTCTCGCCACGCACGATATCGATCTTCTCTCCCTTCCTGACGTTAAGAAGGATGAGATCTGGTTCACGCGCCTTTTGGGCCCCGAACGATATACGGAACTATATTCCCTTTCTGAATTTGATGACACTAAGGACGGGATGGATTTCCGGAAGGAATACATCGAGGGGCTATATGGGGCCAGACCAGTTGTCAAAGGAATTTTCGAGGAGGATCTGTGATGGGTTTTGATGTATCAAGAGGTCCTTCTTCGAGAAAGGAAGGTGGAAGAAAAAAGAATTATCCTGAAGACAGTCGTTACTACGAGATGATGTATAAATCATTCTTGAAGGATCTTGAGGAGATAGACGAGAAATTCTACATAATCGATGGCCTTGAAAAGCAGAGAGATAAGGACGCCGCCGACTACATAAGACGAAGTCAGGTGCTTTTCCTGACATCCACGCTCGATAATTTCATGCATGAGGCCATCCGATTCGGCATGAAGCAGGTATTTGTCGGCAAATGGAAGATGACGAATTCTTTTCTGAATTATCAGGTGCCATTCCGGATCGTATTCGATTACAAGAAAGGAAGGGAGGATAGTGAAACATTCATAGATAGCGTGGATGACGAGTTCAGGCGCGTTACCCTCACTTATGCCGATCAGATAAAGGGAAAACTGCAACTTGTGGGGCTTGATATAAACATCTCGAAAGAGCTCGATTCTGGGCTCAGGAATCTGAACAGGAGGCGCAATGCTATCGCGCATCAGAACGATGCTGTACGCGGAAGCGAGGAAAAGACAAGGATCACATCGGGTGAAGTGAGGTTCTTCATCTCTCTTGTGAAAGAGATGGGAGCTTTGGTAGATTCTTCTGTGAGGAGCAAAGGCCTTGGCTGAAGACAAGACAAACGCTATGCGCATCCTTGATCAGAAGGGTGCCCATTATGCTGTTAGGACATATGACAAGGATGTCACGGATGGAGCGTCTGTGGCCGCGATCCTGAATGAGGATCCATCGAGTGTATTCAAGACGCTTGTGACTTTTTCTGAGCAGAGCGGGGATAATTATGTGTTTCTGGTTCCCGTATCATCAACGCTTGACCTGAAGAAGGCAGCCTCTGCAGTCGGGGAGAAGAGCGTTCATATGATTCCTGAGAAGAGACTGCTTCCCCTTACGGGATATGTTCACGGTGGCTGCTCACCTGTCGGCATGAAGAAGTTCTTTACAACTGTCATTGATGAGAGCGCTATCCTGTATGATTTTATTCACGTAAGCGGGGGAAAGAAAGGACTTCAGCTTGAAATTTCACTTGCTGAACTGGAAAAGGCCATTCCTTTCACTCTTTGTGATATAATAAGAGAAGAGTAGAGTACCTTGTGCTTTGTTGACGTTAGCAATATGTTTTGCTAATATCAATTGGCGAATGAAATTTGATCAAGAACAGTGAGGTTATATAATGGCAACTCCAAAGTACAAGACATCCAAAGCTAAGGCAGCATCAAGAAAGGCGGCCAACATGAAGCTCTCGGCACCAAATCTCTCAGAGTGCCAGACATGTGGAAATCTTGTTCCTTCACACCGTGTGTGCCCGAAGTGCGGTTATTACGCTGGCAAGCCGGTCGTGGTCAAGGATGAAGAATAAGAGGAAATTCTGATGACAGAGAATGAAGTTTTTACAAAAGTGAAGGATCTCATTGTTGAAAAGCTTTCAGTCAATCCTGACAAAGTGACAATGGATGCCAATTTCCGTAATGACCTTAAGGCAGACAGCCTCGATACATATGAGCTCGTCTACGCAATCGAAGAGGAACTTGGGATCACGATCAGTGATGAGATGGCCAATGAGTTCGAGACCGTTGGTGACGCTGTCCGTTACCTGGCCAAGGAATTGAGCTGACTTGGACTTCCCTTCATCTTTCAGGGCTCCCCAGATAACCGAAAAACGGGAAGGGGAGCTTTTATGTTTTACAAAAGAGCATGGCCTTTCATTCAGTGACCTGAGATTCCTAAATCTGGCCTTTACCCATACTTCATATGCAAATGAGTCAAAGGTCCATGTAGATGATAATGAGAAACTCGAATTCCTGGGTGACAGCGTTCTCGGCATGATCACCGCCGAGTATCTTTTCTCATCATTCAAGGATCTCCATGAAGGTGAGTTCTCTAAAATAAAGGCAATTGTCGTCAGCGAGGATTCGCTTTCTGAGGTGGCAATGCGCTTTGCGCTCGATCGCTTTATACTGATTGGCCATGGCGAGGAACTTCAGGGAGGAAAGAAGAAGAAAGCCATTCTTGCTGACGCTATGGAAGCTGTGATCGCTGCAGTCTATCTCGACCAGGGACTGGATGTTGCAAGGCAGTATGTCCTTTCGTTCATAAAGGATCAGGTAAACTTGTTTCTCTCTGACAAGGTTGCTTACAAAGACTATAAGACAATGCTCCAGGAGTTCTTGCAGAAGAGGAAGAAGGAACTTCCGCTTTATACGGTAGTCGGACATGAAGGACCTGACCATGCGCAGGAATTCAAGGTTGAGGTTATGGTTATGGGAAAGACCTACGGTCCTGCCAGAGGTGCTAACAAGAAGAGCGCAGAACAGGCTGCCGCGAGAATGGCCCTTGTCTCATTGGGAATCGCGAGAAGCTAGTTCCTTTGCCCTCCTGATGAGATATTCCCTCCTGTTGAGGGATGGCATTTCGATCACCTCGTCAAGGAGGAGGGAAAGGATTCTTCCCATCTCTGGCCCGCAAGGCACTATATCCTCATTTTTCAGGTCGTTTCCATTTATCGCCAGATCCTTCAGCGTGATTGCAAGCCCTTTCTCCTCTTCCTCATTGATTCTTTCGATCAGGGCAAGGAGATTGCTTCTGTCGCCCCTTCCGCCGGTGATCGCGTCTTCATCATCGATTCTGAGGTCGATGAGGTCATTGAGGTTCTCTTTTCCTACACGCTTCAAAAAGCGCCTCACTGCACTGTCTGTCCATGAACTGTCATATGAGAACATATGGTTCTCGATCAAGTGCGCGACCTTTTCACGTTCCTCGTTGCTTGTCTTCAGTCTTCTTGCGATCTGGGAGAAGATAGCGGCGCTCACTTTGTCATGAGAATAGAATGTGTACTCTCTTTCTCCTTTTGTGTCTTCCCTTCTTGTTTCCGGTTTGCCCACATCGTGGAAAAGGGCCGCCATGCGCACTTCAAACGGATGTTCATTCTTCACCGCATATGAAAGTGTAAGTAGAAGATGCGTGTACACATCGTATTTGTGCACCCCTCCCTGATACACTCCTATTGTCTCTTTAAGCTCAGGGAAGAGAATGGCCAGAAGGCCGCTTTCCCTCATCGCCTCAAGACCTTTTACAGGATCTTTCCCGGCAATCAGTGCATAGAATTCTTCCTTTACCCGCTCTTTGCTCACGCTCGTTATGTTCTGAGCTAGCCTTTTCATGGCAGAGAAAGTCTCTCCGTCTATGTCGAATGCCAGCTTTGAGGAAAAACGTGCTGCCCTCATTATCCTCAGTGCATCCTCAGAAAACCGTTCTTCGGCTTTTCCTATCGCCCTGATGATTTTTCTCTTGAGATCTTTTTTTCCGCCTACGAGATCTATTATCTTTCCATCCGGAACGGATGCTGCAAGTGCATTGATCGTAAAATCCCTTCTCTTGAGATCCTCTTCAAGTGAAGAGACGAACTCAACGCTCTCTGGATGCCTGTTGTCGTTGTATTTCCCGTCGATCCTGAACGTAGTTACTTCATATCCTTTTTTCCTGAATAGAATTGTTACAGTTCCATGCTTGATGCCGGTGTCTATCGTATGTCTGAACATCCTCTTTACATCATCTGTTTTCGCATCAGTTGCGAAATCGAGGTCATGTATCTTGCTTTTCAGCAGGAAATCTCTCACCGCACCTCCTACAAGGTAGAGTGAGAAGCCATTTTCCCTGAATATTTCGCCGATTTTCTTAACATCTTGGTCAAACGGGAATCTCATGGAGAAAATATTATCAGAAAGGCGATGTGTTTAGAACTCTCCTTATCTTGTCCGCCTGTTCCTTTTTATATATCATTCTTCAGAGAATATTTAGGAGAAATAAAGTGTTTCATTCTGTAAGCAACAAGGTCAGCTTCCCACAGATGGAGGAGAAGGTCCTGGCTTTCTGGAAGGAAAGGGATATCTTCCGCCGTTCTATAGAATCACGTCCAAGTGATAACGAATACGTAATTTACGATGGTCCTCCGTTTGCAACCGGTCTTCCTCACTACGGTCATCTGGTTCCTGGAACCATCAAGGACATAATCCCTCGTTATCAGACGATGAAGGGTCACAGGGTTTATAGAGGTTTTGGCTGGGATTGCCATGGCCTTCCGGTTGAGAATGAAATCGAAAAGAAGCTCGGTATCCATGGTCATGCGGCCATCACCGAATTCGGAGTCGACAAATTCAACGAAGAATGCAAGTCGATCGTATTGAGATATACGAACGAATGGGAGGCCACAATCAACAGAATGGGCCGATGGGTCGACTTCAGGAATGGATATAAGACAATGGATATCTCTTTCATGGAGTCTGTCTGGTGGGCTTTCAAGACACTCTATGAGAAGGGTCTCATCTACGAAGGTTTCAATATCCTCCCGTATTCTCCGCGGCTCGAATGCCCTCTTTCGAATATGGAAGTAAACCTCGGTGGCTACAGGGATGTTGTTGATCCTGCTGTCACTGTAAGGTTCAAGGTTGATGGAGCGGAGAAGGAGAACACATATTTCCTTGCATGGACGACAACCCCATGGACACTTCCGTCAAACCTCGCCCTCGCTGTCGGACCGGATATCGACTATGTACTCCTGGAAGACGACGATGACGGCTCAAGATACTACTTGGCGAAGAAGCTTGTCGGAAAGTACTACAAGGACAATAAGGGGTACAAGGTCATTTCCGAGATGAAGGGAACGGAACTCAAGGGAATGACATATGAGCCGCTTTTCCCGTATTTTGCATCGCTTAAGACTACTGGTGCTTTCTCTGTAGTCCTTGGTGACTATGTAACTACAGAAGATGGATGTGGAATCGTACATACAGCATCTGGTTTTGGTGAGGATGACTACAATGTACTCAAAGATACAGGAATTCCTGTTGTCTGCCCGATCGATTCTGCATGCTGCTTCACAGATGAGGTTCCGGATTTCAAGGGGCTCTTTGTGAAGGATGCGGACAAGCCTATCATCGAATGGCTCAAGAAGAACGGCAAGCTGGTGAAGAAGGAGAATTACCTCCACTCTTATCCATTCTGCTGGAGGACCGGCATGCCTCTGATCTACAGGGCGATGAGCTGCTGGTTCGTAAATGTTACGAAGATAAAGGAGACGATGCTCAAGTGCAACGAGGAGATCACTTGGGTGCCTGGACATATCAAGCACGGAAGATTCGGAAAATGGCTTGAGGGTGCAAGGGACTGGGCAATCTCCCGAAACAGGTTCTGGGGCAATCCGATTCCTGTCTGGAAATCAGATGCATCCGATTATATCGAGGTAATCGGATCTGTAGAGGAGCTTGAGAGGAAGTCTGGACAGAAGGTCACTGACCTCCATAAACAGTATGTGGACAAGCTTACTTGGCCAAGCCCGGATGGAAAGGGGACGATGAGGAGAATTCCGGATGTCCTTGACTGTTGGTTTGAGTCCGGAAGCATGCCATATGGCCAGAATCACTATCCTTTTGAAGGCAAGGAGAGGTTTGAGGCCAACTTCCCGGCTGACTTCATCAATGAAGGTCTTGACCAGACGAGGGGATGGTTCTATTCCCTTACGGTCCTTGCTGCTGCGCTCTTTGAGAAACCTGCATTCCTGAACTGCATCACATCTGGCATCGTCCTTGCTGCTGATGGAAGGAAGATGAGCAAGAGTCTGAGAAACTATACAGACCCGATGGAGATAGTGAACACATACGGCGCGGATGCCCTACGCTTTGCGCTTGTGAATTCCTGTCTCGTCAAAGCAGATGACCTGAAGTTCAACGATGACATTGTCAAGGATGTCCTCAAGAACCTTCTCATTCCTCTCTGGAATGCTTATTCATTCTTCGTCACGTATGCGAATATCGATGGCTATGAGGGAAAGGTTGCAGATTTGTCAAATCTTGCAAATCCGCTTGACAGATGGATCGTCTCCGCAACAAACAGGCTTATAAAAGAAGTTGATGACGCACTCGGATCGTATGATGTGCAGGGTGCCTGCCAGAGCATCGTACGTTTTGTCGATGATCTGAACAACTGGTACATCAGGAGATCAAGGAGGAGATTCTGGAGAAGTGGAGATGATGAGGACAAGAGGGATGCATACAATACTCTCTACTGGGTCCTTCTGACAGTAATGAAAGTCGCGTGTCCGATCATTCCATTCGTGACAGAGGAGATCTATCAGAACCTCAAGACTTCAGATATGCCTGAGTCTGTTCATCTCTGCGACTATCCTGTATACGATGAGAAGGGAAGGGACATGGAGCTTGAAGGCGAGATGGACCTTATCATGAAAGCGATCGCGATGGGCAGGGCGCTGAGAAACAGTTCGAATATCAAGACCCGCCAGCCGCTTGGAAAGTTCTTCATTGTCGACAGGAATGAAAATGAGAGGAAGATCCTCAGGGACAGTGAGGAGATCATCCGTGAGGAGCTGAACGTTAAGACAGTTCTGATCGAAGGAGACGAAAGCGAGCTTGTCACTTACTCGGCAAAGGCAAACTTCAAGGTTCTCGGGGCCAAGCTTGGAAAGAACATGAAGGAAGTTGCTGCAAAAATAGCAGCGTTTACAAGCGATGAGATCGCTTCGATTCTCGATGGCAATGCGATGTGCGTAAGCTACTCTTCTGGTGATATCCAGATCGCAGAAGGGGATCTTGTAGTCCAGAGAAGTGAAAGGGAGAACGTGAAGGTCCTCAATGAAGGGACTATTACGGTCGGTTATGATACCAATATCACGGAAGAGCTTCTTCTCGAGGGAATTGCCCGCGATATTGTCCGCATAGTCCAGCAGGAAAGGAAGGAAAAGGGATTTGAAGTGACAGATCACATCAAGTGTGAAGTCTATGGCGATGATATGATCCAGAAGGCTGTGGCCAGCTATGCATCATACATTGCAAAGGAGACCCTTTCTGACAGCCTGCTGTTTGCTGACAACAGTGGAAGGGACATAAAAGTGGATGAGAAGGTCATCACCCTTTCAATTGAAAAGGCAAATGCGTAAAGTCTTCATTGTACTCATTGCTTCCATCCTTCTCTTCTCTTGCGAGAGCGATGGGGAGAAAAGGGTGGAGGAGTACTACCCTGAGGGCATACATGTTTATCTTGATATGAAGGAGCTTGCAGGGAGGGGGATATATTCCCTTCCCTCTGTCCTTTCATCTGTAGAAGAAATATCAATGATCCTGGATGGACGAAGCTCGTTTCTTGAGATTTTTGGGCTTACCCGTCCATTGGTCTCCTGTATTTCCTTCTATCTAGGCTTTGACAGCTATCTGAAGGATTCTGAGCGGATTTATCAGCGAGGTGATATCCTGATGAAGTTCTCTGAAAATGATTCGCTTCTGATTTCGAAAGGCTATAGCGGCTTTGTCAGTCCTGAAAAGCTTGAGGACGGTATCATATCGCTTAAAGAAGATGGTGGCTCAATGTTCTCTTTCATAAGCGTCCCTGAAAACGTCAGGGACAAGGTTGTGACATCCTCTCTTTCTGTCTCTGATGATATGGTATTCAATGCTTCAGTGACGATGAGGGGAGAAGAGGAGGCCAGGGCTGTTCTGAGCGCATTGAGGATGAAGATCCTAGGTGATCTGAGAAGGGAAGGGAAACATCCGGATATGCAAGAACTGGCAAGATCCATCTCTTTGGAAGGGACAAGTGTCAGCTTCACTAGAATGCTTGACGAAAGTGAACTGAGGAATATATTTACTTCTGTCATTGGAGGTTTTCAAGATGCCGTATTATGACTATCAATGTACTATCTGCAAGAATATAGAGGAAGAATACCGGGCAATAGAAGACAGGGATAATGAAGGCCTTTGCAAGAAGTGCGGAGGAAAGACACACCGCGTGATCGAATCACCTGCCGTTGTATTCCATGGCTCAGGATTTTATGTGACAGACCATAGGGATCATGACAAAGGAGAAAAGAATTGAAGAAGAGGATACTCACGGGGGATCGGCCTACGGGACGACTCCATCTGGGACATTATATCGGGTCGCTAAAGAGCAGGGTGGATCTTCAGGACGATTATGAAGAGTTCATACTCATTGCTGATGTGCAGGCGCTTACTACACACTTTGACAAGCCTGAACTGATCCATCAGTCAATATTTGACGTTGCCATGGACAATCTCTCTGTGGGCCTTGATGAAAATAAGGTGACGATCGTGCAGCAGTCTATGGTGGGCGCCATCGCAGAACTTACGATCTTCTATTCGATGCTCGTCACAGTTCCTCAGCTTTCGCACAATCCGACAATCAAGACTGAGGCCAAGAACTATGGCTATAAGGAGATGACGTATGGCTTCTTGGGTTATCCTGTGAGTCAGACGGCAGACATCACTTTCTGCAATGCTGATCTCGTTCCAGTAGGTGATGACCAGATCCCGCATATCGAGATGGCTCGCAAGATCGTCAGGAAATTCAATGATCTGTATGGGACAAACATTACTGAGCCTGAAGCCAAACTGAGTTCAGTCGGACGTCTTTCCGGTCTTGACGGGAATGCCAAGATGGGTAAGAGCATGGGAAATGCTCTCTATCTTTCAGATTCTCCTGAAACTGTCTGGGAAAAGGTGCGAAACGGTGTGACCGATACGAATCGCATAAGTGTGAAGATACCAGGGAATCCCGATGTCTGTGCAATTTACAAGTATCATCAGGCGTTTTCTCCAGATGAGGCGGGAAACATATCATCCATGTGCAGGAACGCTGCTATCGGATGTGTCGCCTGCAAGAAGAAGCTTGCCGAGACATTGAATGCCATACTCGATCCAATCAGGGCACGCAGGAATTATTTCGAGAACCACATTGATGAGGTGAAGGATATAATAAGTGCAGGAACAGAGAAGGCGAATAAGATAGGAAACGAGAACTTGCTTGCGATCAAAGAAAAAATGCACGTGAAGCTTTGAATTCTTCTTCCCTTGGCCGGGGAAGAGATTTTGCTTTCATTTTCCATGAACAGAGTAAACAGAGGTCACTATGATAAGCGCTATTGTATGCATACCCTATCTAGAACTCCGGGATCCATATGAAAAATGCATACGTAAGTATTCTGACAGCGATATAAGGTTCGATGTCAGGCATATCATAGGAATAAGGGACGCGCTCGATGATGCTGTCGAGAATTATGATATCGTGGTGGCAAGAGGAATAACGGCTGCCACGATTGCCCGCAAATGGCCGAGCAAGCATCTGGTTGAGATCGAGCTTACAGGATATGATGTGCTGAATGCCATCATTGCCTGCAAAAGCAGATATAATCCGAAGAACATAGCTATCGTATATGCAGAGACGCTGAGATGTGATGAGGCGATGCTCTCATATCTCACAGGGATCAATGTCATCGTGAGGAAGATTTCTGACGAGATCGACACTGAGGCGGCCATCATGGATTCCGTTCAAAGCGGGATCGATGCCTTTGTCTGTGGGCGGACAGGCGCGACTATATGCGATATGAAAGGATTCCACTACGTAGCTGTCGAAGTCGGCCGGGAAGCTATCGAACGGTCGGTCCTTGATGCTGTGACTGCGGCCAAGATGATGGAGTATGAGAGGTCGAAGAGTGTTCTCATACGGCAGCTTCTCGATGACAACGCGGATGGAGAGATTGCCCTTGATGCAGATGGCAATATAGTGGAGGAGAATCACATCGCGAAGACTCTGATCGGCCCAGGGCTTGAGAATGTACCTGAATGGAGGGATGCGCTCAGAAGCCACACTTCTTTTGAGAAGGTGAAGATGATCAATGGACTGCCGAGCATCGTGCGCTATATTCCTGTATTCCATTCAGACAAGGCGATCGGGGTGAACATAATAATCCAGAACAGCGAGAACCTCAGAGAGTCAGATTCAAAGATCAGGAAGGAGCTCAAGGACAGAGGATTGGTCTCTCATTATTCATTTGATGACATAATAGGGGAAAGTCCTCAGGTCAGGTACATGATCGACAAAGCAAAGAGGTTTTCACTTGTGCAGTCAAGCATACTCATCACAGGTGAGACTGGGACAGGAAAAGAGCTTTTTGCACATAGCATCCACGCTGCGAGTCTGCGCGCAAGGGAGCCGTTTGTGGCTGTGAACTGTGCGACGCTTCCCGGAAATCTCTTGGAATCCGAACTATTCGGATATGTTGAAGGGGCTTTTTCTGGCGCGGCACGGGGTGGAAAGGCCGGACTTTTCGAAATTGCCCATAAAGGAACTATCTTTCTTGATGAGATAGGGGAGATTCCTCTTGATGTACAGTCCAAGCTTTTGCGCGTTCTCCAGGAGAAGGATATAAGGCGTCTGGGAGACACCAGGATGCGCCATGTGGATGTCAGGATAATAGCAGCGACAAATGTTGATATAAAGAAAAAGGTGCGTGAGGGATCTTTCCGGTCAGATCTATATTACCGCCTGAGCGTGTTGGATTTGAGGCTTGCTCCTCTCCGGGAGCGAGGTGGAGATATCCTGATGCTTGCTGATTATTTTCTCTCGCACTATGCCGAAAGGGAAGGACGAATCAAACCTCTTCTCTCGCCTGATGCAAAGGAAATTCTCCTCTCTTATCCTTGGCCGGGAAACATACGGGAACTCAGGAATATCTGTGAAAAGATTATAGTCCTCTTTGATGCTGACAGGATCACAGGTGATGATATAGGCAAGATCCTGTCTTTCGATGAAGAAGAAGAGAAGGAAAGCATATCGATCGGGGCCCTGGCTGCCTCCGGAATCATAAAGAAGGGCGCTCTTGCAAAAGAGCTTGGCGTGAGCAGGACAACACTTTGGAGAAGATTGAAATCAAAAGACCTGAAACAATAATGTTTCAAATTTGAAACAAAAATATTTCAGTTAAAGTTGCAACAATTTATATCAAATTTCTTCACATCAATTTTACAACTCTTTATTTTCAGGAAAATTACAGAAAATAAAACTTCCATCCTCCGTTTTTGGCATGTTATATGCATATGACTATATGAAAAGGAGGACCAACTCATGTTGAGTAAACTGAATTGGAGATGTGTTCTATTCATCATTACCACACTGCTCGGCCTTGTCTGGGTCGTTCTCGGTATTGGAACATATGGCTTCTGGTCTGCTGAAGAAGGTCCGGGCGCAGGTTTCTTTCCTACGATCGTCGGCACAGTGCTTATTTTCTTCAGCATCATCGAATGCATAAGAAGTTTTGGCAGATACGATGTAAAGTTCGACAAGGATGCTCTCTTCATTGTTTTCAGCGTTGCATTCATTCTCATCCTGAACTACATCGTAGGTCTCTTGCTTGCGCTTCTTATCTACTACATTGTCTGGCTCAAGTGTGTCGAGAACTATCCCTGGAAGAAGGTACTTCTCATAACGCTTTTCTATGGTGCCATCATGTATGGTGTCTTCTCGCTCTGGCTCCAGATGCCATTCCCGACTGGATTATTTGGACTTATCTAAGGAGGTAATGCTATGCTTGAAACACTTTCTCTTCTCGGACAGGGTTTTGCTGTCGCATTCTCCCTTGAGAATCTCGGCGCTGCTCTTTTTGGTGGCATCCTCGGTCTTATCGTCGGAGCAATGCCCGGAATCGGATCACTTGCAGGATGTGCCTTGCTTCTTCCCCTGACTTTCCACTTCAATCCGACAACTGCGATCATCATGCTTGGCTCAATCTATTATGCCAACATGTTCGGAGGTGCCTTCTCTGCCATTCTGATCAACATTCCAGGCGATGCGCCTGCAATCATGACAGCTCTGGATGGTTTTTCAATGACGAAGAAGGGACAGCCAGGAAAGGCGCTCTTCATTTCCAACTATTCATCATTCGTCGGTGGCTTCATTGGCATGGTCATTCTCGTGTTCCTGGGGCCCGCTCTTGCATCATTTGGTCTCAATTTCGGTCCTTCTGAAATGACAGTCCTGATGCTCGTTGCAATGACAAGTATCAGCTGGCTTGTTGGTGAGAACCCAATTGCGGGTATTATAGCGACATGCCTTGGAATGATGATAAGCACCCTCGGTATTGATATAGTATCAGGGCAGATCAGATATAATTTTGGTTCGATCTGGCTTCTTGGTGGAATCAATTTCGTTCCTCTCGTAATTGGTTTCATTGGTATGACACAGCTTTTTGATCTTGTTATTCAGGACAGGAAGAAGGAGAAGATCAGCTATGTGGATGTGAAGATCCGTTTCCGTGATACATTGCTGACAAAAGAGGAATACAAAAGAGCTACACGTCCATCGATCACAGCAGGCCTCATCGGAACATTCATTGGATTTCTTCCAGGTGCAGGTGCAACAGCAGCTTCGTTCTTGTGCTATGCAGTCGAGAAGAAGCTGTCCGATGGAAAGACTCTCGTTCCGCTTGGAGAGGGAGCTATCGAAGGGCTTGCCGCATCTGAGGCTGCTAACAATGCTGCCGCAGCAGGTGCATTCGGACCTCTTCTTGCTCTGGGAATTCCAGGCAGCGGTACTACGGCAGTTCTCCTTGGCGGCCTGATGATGTGGGGACTTAATCCAGGTCCTATGCTATTTTCCACAAATCCAGATTTCGCTTGGGGCCTGATTGCATCACTCTTCATTTCCAACATTCTCTCGCTTGCAATTTCCCTGGGCTGTATCCCATGGCTTCAGAAGATAGTACGCGTGCCTATCGGGGTAATGATTCCGTCAATCCTAGTGATCTGTTTCATAGGTTCGTATTCGACAAGCAACTCGATGTTTGGTGTTGTTGTGATGATCATCGGTGGTTTCCTGGGTTACATATTCAACAAGTGCAGCCTTCCAGTTTCACCTCTTTTGCTGGCATTCGTCCTCTCAAGTACCCTTGAGACGAATCTCCGCAGAGCGTTCCTGACATCAAATGGAGATCTCACGGTCTTCCTGTCCCGTCCGATCACAGACGTGTTCCTCATCATCTTCCTGATCATGATACTCGTTCCGATGATAAGGGCGGTCTACAACAAGTCAAAGAAAAATAAAAATACAGAAGGAGTATAAAATGAAAAAGAGTATCATTTTGACTGTTCTCGTTTTACTGCTTTCAGCAACAGCTGTTTTTGCTCAGGCAAAAAGCGATGCTGATGATGGCCAGTTCCATATCAAGGGGAATGTCGATTTCTACGTAAGTTCATCGTCAGGTGGTGGTAGCGATATCATAACACGTACACTCACAGATATTGCATCTCGCAATAACTTTGTCGATGCTCCGTTCATTGTCTACAATCAGCCTGATGGAAATGGCCAGATCTCCAGACGCACGGTAAGCACAGCACGCAATGCCGACAGCACACTGCTCTGCTTCTCGTCAGGTGACCTCACTGCCATGATCCAGAACGGAGGACTGACTCTCGATGATTTCAGACCTATTGTCATCCTTGCAGCTGACAAACACCTCTTATTCGTAAATACAAATGGAGGCAAGTACCAGAGCTTCCAGGATGTTCTTGATGCAGTTGCCAATGGTGCAAAGATAAATGTTGGTGGCACTATGAGTGACGAACGTGTTGTATATAACATGCTTGTAGAAGAGCTCGGCGCATCAGATTCATTCACATATATCACATACGGTTCAGGTTCAGAGACTATTGCGGCCCTCCTTGGAAATCATATCGACATCGCTGTTACAAAACCTGCTACTGCAAATCAGTATGTGCTCTCTGGTGACATTTCTCCAATCCTTGCACTCAGCACAACACGTTTCTCAGCTCCTTTCGATTCTGCTCCGACTCTCAGCGAATTCGGTTATGAGAACGTGGAGTATCCGATGTGGCGTGGTGTTCTCGGTGCCAAGAATATGTCTGATGAGGGAGTCGCTTACTGGGCAGATGTATTCAAGAAGATTTCTGAGACAGAGGACTGGCAGAAGAATTACCTTGAGAGGAATCTCCTGGTATCTCAGTACATGGGACCAGAGGAAGCAAGTGCTGTCATGTATGAGGCACAGGCGGCAGCTCAGGCCCAGAACTGAGACAAGTTCCTTACAGACGGGAGGGGCAGTGCTCCTCTCGTCCATGTATTGTCATCTTGCTTTGACCTAGATGGCGGTATTTCCTATGGATTCATATTCTATCCATATCCAGCTGCCTGAATTGAGAAAAATAGCGGATCAGACATCCATAGAAGTCATGGATTCATAAGGAATACTCCAGGTTTGTTGCCCTGACAGAGGGTTATGTCTTTTTCACAATATTGAGTAGTACGAGCTCAAATGCGATCGGAGGTTTTATGAATAAGGAAAAAGGAGCCATCCAGTGGTGGAAGAACGCGGTGGTCTATCAGATATATCCAAGAAGCTTCAAGGATTCCAACGGAGATGGCATCGGAGACATCAGGGGGATAATATCGAAACTTGACTATCTGAAGGAACTTGGCATCGATGTGATCTGGATCTGTCCTGTATACAAGTCTCCTAATGTCGATAATGGATATGATATAAGCGATTATCATGACATACAGTCTGATTTCGGTTCGCTCGGCGATATGGAGAACTTGATTGCGAGCGCTCATGAGCATGGCATTCGCGTTGTCATGGACATGGTAATCAACCATACATCTGATCAGCATCCATGGTTTGTGGAGGCAAGGAAAAGCAAAGATAATCCGAAACACGATTACTATCTATGGGTTGATCCACCGGCAGATGGATCTCTTCCGAATAACTGGCAATCACATTTCAGTGGTCCGGCCTGGAAATATGAAGAAAGCTGCGGACAGTATTATCTGCATATTTTTTCATCCGGACAGCCAGATCTGAACTGGAAGAACAAGGAAGTGCGAAAAGAAATCAAGTCGATTCTCCGGTTCTGGCTTGATAAGGGGATCGATGGTTTCAGACTCGATACAATAAATTTCATATCAAAAGTTCCTGGCTATCCGAGTGTGCCTGGTGCAAAGGGGCTGGTACGTGGATCACAGTTCTACATGAATGGACCTCATGTCCATGAATACCTCCATGAAATTTATGAGGATGTATTCTCGAAGTACGATATCATGACAGTCGGTGAGACACCTAACGTCACCCCTGAAACTGCAAAAGAATATGTTTCTGAGGATAGGGGAGAGCTCAATATGGTCTTTCAGTTCGAACATGTGAATATCGACCAGGGAAAGATAAACAAGTGGGATATCAGGCCATGGTCGATCAAGGATCTGAAGTCAATCCTCTCCAAATGGCAGAGCTCACTCGGTGATGATGGATGGAACAGCATATATCTTTCAAATCATGATCAGGCAAGAAGCGTATCCAGATTCGGAAATGATGAGAGGTACCTGAAGGAAAGCGCGAAGCTTCTGTGCACAATGGATATGACGCTGCGCGGAACTCCTTATGTATATCAGGGAGAAGAGCTTGGAATGACGAATGTCAGATTTCCTGACATCTCGTACTACAGGGATGTGCAGTCAATAAACCTCTACAAGGAACTGAAGGCAACTGGTGTATCGGAACATGATATTCTGGAAAAGATCTATTATAGGGGAAGGGATAATGCCCGAACACCGATGCAATGGAATGATTCTTTAAATGCAGGCTTTACTGAAGGAAAGCCATGGATAGATGTCAATCCCAACTACATCTCCATAAATGCAGAAAAGGAGAAGGAAGATCCTGACTCAGTCCTGAATTTCTACAAGATGATGATAGCTTTCAGGAAAGAGCATCCTGTCATTGTTGATGGAAGTTTCAGAGAGTGTTTCGAGGATAGTGACAGAATATTCTCCTATGTCAGGGAGAATGCGAAGGAGATGCTTTTTGTAATCCTTAATTTCAGTGCAACGAAATTCGCTCTGCAGATCCCGGAAGACGTCGACATATCTGGATCAATTGTCGCTGTTTCAAATACGGGAAGAAAGGAATTTGATGGCCGTGTCATTGACCTGATGCCTTATGAGGCAATTGTATTCTTGAAGAGCAGATGATCGCTCCCTGACCTTCTCCCGGAATATTTTGTGTATTTCCGGGAGGAGGATCATTTACTTTCAGATGCGGATATATTTTCCTGTCACGCTTTCTCTGCATCCCTTTATATCTTCAGCAGTCCCTGATGTGACAATGTATCCGCCTTCATTTCCACCCCCTGGGCCCATGTCGATGATGTAGTCGGCGTTTCTTATCACATCAAGATCATGTTCGATGACGATTACAGTAGCTCCGCTATCTATCAAAGTCTGGAATACCGACAGAAGTGATTTTACATCAAGCGGATGGAGGCCGATTGTGGGTTCATCGAAAACAAATACAGAATCTGATTGTTCCTTGCCCATTTCGCTTGCAAGCTTCAGTCTCTGGGCTTCTCCTCCCGAAAGCCCTGGCGTCTCTTCCCCAAGCCTGAGATAGCCCAGTCCCAGATCATTGAGTACTTCCAGTTTCTGTATTATTGTCTTTTGTCCTGAAAGTGCTTCCATCGCATTGCAGATATCCATATCCATGAGTTCTGGGATAGAGTAGACTTTCCCATCTTTTCCTCTGTATTTTATTTTCCTTGCTTCCTTCGAGTAGCGCGATCCTCTGCATTCTGGGCAAGGTATATCAACATCTGGCAGAAATTGCACATCGAGGCTGATCGAGCCTGTGCCATCGCACACACCACACCTGAGCTTGCCGGTATTGTAGGAGAAGTCTCCAGCCCTGTATCCGGATCTCTTTGCGTCTTCTGTCTTTGCGAAAAGCTTGCGCATCTCGTCATGAACATCAGAATATGTTGCGACAGTGGAACGTATGTTTATTCCAATCGGCGTTGCATCTATCAGTTTCACCTGCTTGATGCCATCAGCTTCTACTTTCTTTACATGTCCTGGCAATTTTCCACCAGTTACCAGAGCTTTCAGCGCAGGCACGAGACTTTCGAGTATTAAGGTGGTTTTACCTGAGCCTGATACACCTGTTACGACAGTAAGACGACCTTTTGGGAACACGACATCAAGAGGTTTTACCGTGTGTATTCTTCCTGTCTCCAGTCTGATCTTTCCTTTGTCAAACATGTGGGCCATCTCAACCCTTTGTCTTGAGAATATAAGCTGTCCGGAGAGGAATTGACCGATTTTTGATGTTCCGCTTTTCCTGATATCATCAACAGTCCCTTCAAAAATAACCTCTCCTCCATCCAAGCCGGCACCAGGTCCCATTTCAATGATCCAGTCAGATTCCGCCAGAATTTCAGTATCGTGATCCACCAGCACGACAGAATTTCCATCTGCAATCAGATCATGCATCACACCTTTCAGTCCCTCGATATTCGATGGATGCAATCCTATTGAAGGTTCATCAAGGACATAAAGGACACCTGTGGTACGGTTTCTTACAGCCCTTGCCAGCTGCACTCGCTGCCTTTCTCCTGTCGAAAGTGTTGACGATGCCCTGTCTAGCGACAAATAACCCAAGCCAAGGTCGACAAGACGTTTTGATGCATCGAGAAAAGACTCTGTGATACTGAAAGCCATCTTCTGCATCTCTGCAGGGAGAGAAGCAGGAACAGCTTTTACCCATCTGATGGCTTCTGAAAGTGTCATTTTGCATATGTCATCGAGTCCAGAACCCATTATTTTGGGCCATCTTGCTTTCTCTGAAAGCCGTGTGCCATTGCAGGAAGGACAGATATCCTCTTTCAGGAATTTCTCGACTCGTTTCATTCCCTGTTCATCTTTTACTTTCGAAAGGGCATTCTCGACTGTATAGGTTGCATTGAAATATGTGAAGTCAAGCTCTCCTGCCTGATTTGAGTTCTTGGATTTATAGAAGATGTGTTTTTTCTCAGCTGGACCATTATAGACAATGTCCTTTTCCCTGTCTGTGAGTTCTGAGAATGGAACGTCAGTCCGTACTCCCATTTCCCTGCAGACATCCACCATCAGCGACCACATGAGAGAATTCCATGGGGCGACAGCTCCCTCCTCGATTGTGAGTGACTCATCAGGAACCAGAGTGGATTTGTCAACTGTCCTTATTATCCCTGTACCATTGCACTTAGGGCATGCCCCCTGGCTGTTGAATGCGAGTTCTTCTGCAGATGGAGCGTAGAACCTCTCCCCGCAGACAGGACAGATGAGTTCCTTTTCTGCGGCGACGTCAAGTGTTGGCTCAAGGTAATGTCCATTCGGGCATCTGTGGCTTGCAAGACGGGAGAACATGAGGCGTAGTGAATTGAGAAGTTCACTTTGAGTTCCAAAGGTACTTCTTATTCCAGGAATTCCGGGACGTTGCCTGAGGGCAAGGGCGGCGGGAATATACAGTACCTCATCTACAAGTGCACGTTCAGCCTGAGTCATCCGCCTTCTTGTGTATGTGGAAAGTGATTCCAGATATCTTCTGGAACCTTCTGCGTAAAGTACTCCGAGTGCGAGAGATGATTTTCCAGATCCAGATACCCCTGCAATGCCCACTATCTTTCCGAGCGGGATATCGATGTTGATGTTCTTTAGATTATGGACCTTTGCTCCACGTACAAGAATTTTATCAGCCATGGCTGGATTATAGTCCAATCCGCTCTTTTCGGGTCAACACTATGGCATTCTTTTGTCCTCTTCACTTTTCTTATGAAGTGCGAAATATAATATACACGAAGGGCTTTCATGGAGAAAAACTAAAAGACTATAAACAGTGATACCTTCATAATAAGGACAAAGAAATGATAACTTTTGACGATATGCTAAAAAAAGAATTAGAGAATCCATCATTCAAAAAGAATGGGATAAACTCGGACCACAGTACGACATCGCTGAAAGACTCATAACGGCAAGGATGGAGAAAGGGATAAGCCAGGCGCAACTTGCAGAAATTACAGGCGTTAAGCAATCCATCATTGCAAGGATCGAAAACGCGACAGGTAATCCATCCGTGGAGACATTAAGGCGCATTGCCGAAGGCTTGGGAAAGAAACTGAAGATCGAATTTGTATGATCGCCTGAAAGTACGGGCCTCTCTTTATCTGAAATACAAATAAGCTAGAAGCCGTCAATACTTATGTCCCGTGATAGAGTGGAGGTACTAACGGCCATAGCATGTTTCAGACTGTCGAGAATGTAGTTTGTCTTCTATAGCCAGTCAATATCCTCGGCAATATGATCACCATATTCTTCCTTGATTTTGTCATAGACAGGACATGATTCATCAATTTCTATCTCAACATTTGGGCATTTTTCGAAAATATTTTCTCCGATCGACTTGACTGAAGTTGGAATATTGATGCTCTCAAGTTTCTCCATGTTGGCAAATGCATTCTTCTCAATTGATTCGACTCCCTCGGCAATCGTGATGTTGACTATACTGGATTCCTTGAAAGCACCTGCTCCGATCTCCTTTACAGTAGATGGAATATCAAGTGTCTCAACACCGATGATTCCCTGGAAAGCAGTATCAGATATTCTCGAAATGGAAGAAGGAATTGTGATTGTTCCGTCCTCAAAATCAGCATATTTGAAGGCACTGATTCCTATTGTCTCCAAAGTAGAAGGAAGGTCTCCACTTATTGTAATACGTTTATAAGAGTGATCTATCCAAGTTTTTTTGGCAAATGTTAATTCTGTTTCGAAATGATCGCCGGCAAAGGCTCTATCGCCAATATGTTTTACTTTTGCCGGGAGTGTGATAGAGGACAACCCTCCGACCTCATCGGCAAAATCTTCTGGAATTGACTCAAGAGTATCGGGGAGATTCATAGAACTACCTTTAAAGTAGGAAGACTTCCATGGAACAATATAAATGATTGTCGTATAGTCTTTGTCGTACAGAATATTATCAACAAGGCAGAAATCCGCATTAGGGTTGATTGATTCGAATTCAATGTCCATCCCATTGCAATGCCTGAATGCATCTAAGTCGATATGAACGACAGTTGATGGAATACAAATTTTCTTGCCATTGTTAAATTGATTATTTAGGTTGATAGCATATGGATCAACTCCAGTTATTCCCTCTGGAATCTCAAAACTTCCGCGGAGGGAATTAGAAACATATATCAATGTCTTAGTTGTCTTGTCATAAAGAGCATTGTCTATTTCTGCATATTTTTCGTTTTCTTCACTTACAGAGATATTATCGAAAAATATTTTTTCGGGTGCTATAGAATCAACTCCTGCTGGTATGATCAGAGTATGATCAAGTTCATAGGGAATCCTCTCTTCCGTAGTTTTTCTTTTCAGCGCTTTTTCAAGATCTCCATCCTTTCCATACATCGGGATATATACATCGGATTCAGCATCATAGCAGTATTGATATTGATTTCCTTCCTTATCATTTTGCCTTCCATCGTATATCCTGTATGCCGTAGTTTCCGAAGCAAGATAATACTCTGTCCCATCAGATCCTGTGATGATTGGCGTGCCATCGTACCAAGTACCAGATATCTCATATTCTGCTGGCACATCATTACTCTCAGATGAACCAAGTGCAAAAACAGTTGTTGTAACAAAAAAACAACAAATCAAAACGAATATTTTCTTCATTATTTTCCCCCCGAAGTTGACACATAAAACATTTTATTGCATCAATATTCTAATTATGTTCAGCTGAAAATTTTCATGTCAATGAAATTGGTAATGCCCTGTGTAAAAACAGTCAAAGATAAGTTTCTTGTCTTTGCTTATCAGAGAGAACTAGCATTCTTGTAATATGTTCCGAAATCTGCCATCAGGGAAAGTAACGCTTCCAGCTTTTTCCCGATCTCGGTAAGCCCATACTCCACCTTGGGAGGATTTGTGCCGTAATCTTTTCTGTATATGATGCCATCGCTTTCAAGTTCTCTGAGGCTTGTTGTGAGAACTTTCTGTGATATCCCTTCCAGAGATCTCATCAATTCGTTGAATCTCCATGTTCTGGCAGAAAGATTCCGCAGTATAAGCAGTTTCCACTTGCTTCCGATAAGGCTTACTGTTGTTGCAACAGGACAAGCAGGCAATTCTGATTTCGTCTTCATGTCGTTTATGATATTACATATTTCAAAATTAATGCGCAGTTACTTTTTTGTGCGTACTTTTCTGTTTCGTCTATTCGAAATAAATTGTAGGCATAAGGAGAAAAGAAAATGAGCAACTATACAAAGACAGGAAAGGCAGATGGTGCAAGGACAGAACTTCACGACAAACTTGGTCTGACAGGAGCAGAGATCAGTGTAAATACGCTACCTGCAGGTGCATCTGTTCCATTTGTACATGCGCACAAAGAGAACGAGGAGATTTATTTCATCATTTCCGGAAAAGGCAAAGCGGTTGTAGATGGGGAGGCGATCGTGCTTTCAGAAGGCGATTGGATCAGGATCGCACCTCAGGGCAAAAGACAGTTCTTTGCATCACCTGATAGTCCCATGAGTTATATTTGCATTCAGGTCAAAGCTGGATCTCTCACCGAGTATACAGCTGCAGATGCAATAGTGTGAGGCAGTATAGCAATATCATTAAGTCAATGTATTTCAGGCCTTCCCCTAAACAAAAAAGGGGAGGGCTTTTGGTTATATGTTTTTAACCGCAAGATTCAGGTCAAAAGCAGCTGGACTTTCCAATAGAGTGAAATTCTGATGAACCAATCCGATAAAAATCATCCTCTTCAAGCCTCTATGTTTGTCTTGCCGTTATTGTCACTGTATTATGAAGACATGGACGTCTGGACAATACAGAAGAAAGAAATAATTGAGAAAGTGAAGGCAGGGGAGATCTATCTTCCTGATTATGATTACTGTGGTACGCTTGATTTCTCACTCTGTTATCAGGCAGCGACCGAGATCTGGAATGAAGCTAATTTCAGGTTCGACCGTGGAGTTTTATTCACGCTGGCAAAGAATGACATGACGGCGTTTTTGTCTGCCGATGAGGTTCGTGATGCGGTCGAAGGATTTAATTTCCACATGTTCTTTGATGAGTACGGGCTTGGGATATTTGATGATGATCATGTCCTTGTCAGGTTGCATTATGATGACAGTTTTAATCCAGTCCCCATAGATATCCATGTGTTTTCTGTTCTGCCACCGTTTCTGATGCTTGAATTCAATCCCTTCATGGAGACGAAAGTAATTTTTGATGATGAAGCCATGCCTCGGGATCTGGCTGGAGCGTTGATGGACAGAGAAAGGATAAGGAAGATTTGGGACAGATGGTCGACAGGAAAAGCTCCTGATCCGATGTTCATCGACAAGCTATCTATTCTTCAGCTCCATTATGGATTCATCTCTCCAGAAAATCTGACAGGTGAAGAGTATCCTGCGACTTTCCTGCAGATCGGAGCAGAGTGATGCGGAAACAAGAAATATGGAGGTATTGGTATGGCTGATATGATTTCAGAGTGTTGCGAGGACTGCATCTCCTGGAACGGCAGATGTCTGGAAGGAATCGATTTCGAAGAGCTGGCAGACAATGGGGATTGTTATGCCTATGAGCCGCGTTCTTTTTATTTTGACATGAAGAAGGAGCAGGCAGAGAAGGCAAGGAGGGAACAGAAGGAGATCGATGAGATGGAGGCCATTGCTGAGGATCTGATCAAGCATCCTGTTCATCAAAGCTTTTCCACTGTCAAAGGAAAAAGTTTTCGCTTGGTCAACCTTATGCCTGGAGCACTTCCTGATGAAGGGCCATTGTCATATGGCGTGAAGAACGGTCAAGTGTTCTCCCGAGAGGAGCTCAACAGGAAACTCTCTTGGTACAGAATGCAGAAGAAATGGTATGAGATTGAATATCAGGAGGTCGACATTGAATATGGAAATCCTGAAAATCTGCCAGGTCTCGCAGTCCTGATTGATGATGATGTTTTCGGACGATACCATGTTCTTCATTTCCTTGTGATTATCTAGCGAGGACTTCTAAGTGTCTGTAACGGTAAGTGACCTTGCCTCTTGAGCATTGCTATCGATTGAAGAAGCAAAACTTGTAATAGTTTTTTTTGAAGAACAATCAAAAGAGCGAGAAGCTTAAGGGATTACTCATAATCAATCCTCTCAATTTTGAATATGACAGGTCGTGTTCCATCAGAACAGCAGGTTATCATTGTGTTCTCATCTTTTATCCAGGAATGCATGATAGACCCTCCCTCGATCCCTGCATAGATATATCTTGAAATAGCGTCCCACGCTTCAGAACAGAACGGAAGCTTCGGGCCCCCTGCCACTGCATCTGGATCTCCCTTAGTCTTTACGAGGGTATTGATTCCCATATGCCAGAAATCATCTCTTTCTTCATCGCGATAGAATATGAATTCATCGCCGACATTGTAGCATGGGCATGATCCCGATTCTGGGTTTACGCAATACTGCTTCTGAAGTTCAGGGTAGAGTTTCTTATCCAGCACAGTCACTTTGACTTTATGTTTCATCTTAATTCTCCAACAGTAATTATAAAATATGTAAAAGAAAGAATAATTCCTCCAGATAGAGAATTTTGAGATTCTTAAAATCTTTTTTGGCATATGCTATTTTTATTCTCAATATAAGATTGTTAAATTGGAATATTATATTTGATATAATTCTAATAACTCATGACTTATGTATTTTTTAGTTAAGCTATTTAAAACTATTTTTTCCTGATGTATGATCATATCTGATGCGGAGGCATGAAATGGGGAAGAAAAAAGATAAAGGTGTAAAGAAAGCCAAAGAGAAGAAAGAAAAGGAAGTTCTTCTTTCTGAAGAGACTGAGGTTGAAGAAAGCACTTCTGAGGATTTCCCGTCCATTGCCAATGAAAAGAGCAGAAAAGGCCGACCTTCCTCGATTGATCGTACAAAGCCCTATAAGGTGACGAGCGTACGTTTTTATGAGGAGCAATATCTTTATTGTGTGATAAGGGCAGGGGAGCTGAAAAAGGAAGGACTCTGCTCAAATACCGTTTCAGGGTTTCTTGCCTACCTTATCTCAAAAGATATGGGAGAGCATCCTGATCTTGTTGCTAGAGCAAAGAGCATCTACAAGCTTCAGACAGAGGAATAAGGGATTATCCATTTTACAATGTTGGTATTTGCCCTATATTTGTTTTCATGGATGAGAGGATAGAAAATTACCTTCGAAATGTATTCATGCGCTCATCTTCCCCTGTTTATCTGAGTGCTGCCTATTTCTATGAACGTGAAGTTTCCGTAAAGGGAGAAAGCGGCAAGGGGGAAGAATATGAGGCTGTTCTCTCAGGAAGCCTTTTCAGGATTACCATCAGGGAAACACATCTGTTCAGTTCTCGTTTCAAAAAGGCTGTTGAGAATGGGGAATATCTGATAGACGGAAAGAGAAGTCCGAAATTCACAATGGAGGAGATATTGTCGATCCTTTCTTCGACTGGCTATCGCGTCATTCCTTCAATGAAGAAGGATATCATGCACATACTTCCTATCAACAATTTTGAGTTTGTCCGAGATAAAAGTGGAGTCATCTCTTTCTATAAGGGATTATCTTCTGTGGTTGGAAACGAATTCGTGCTTTCACTGAAGTACAGTTCCCTAGGAGAAGGGAAGATATCGCTCTTCTCATGTTTCCCGACATTTGATGTCGATCTTGCTCTGCTTTCTTCCCTCAAGCTAGGATCCCGGGATTACAAAAGCGATGTCGACGTGAAGAAGAGGCATGCAATCATAGATTATCTCAAAAAGCTTTCATATATGCTTTATGAGGCATCTTTCGAGCAATTCGATCTCATAGATTATTATAGGATCATCGATCTGTTGCAAAGCAGCCCCGCAAATCAGAGTTTTGTGAAGGAGATCAGGAAGAGGCGAAGGAGAAGGGAAGGGGATGACTACAGACGTATTCTGACCCCATTTGACTTTGATTATTATGCTGATGGCTTTCAGGACACAGAGGAGGAGCGGGAACTCTTCCTGCGGTACTATGACAAGTCCATGGGCGAAGAAGAGAGAGAGGAAGATGGAGAGAAAAGGAAGAATGCGCTTTCTGTCCTCGGCCTTGATGAGAATGCGACAAAAGAGGATATCAGGGATGCCTACAGGAGACTTCTTATGCGTTTCCACCCAGATACCATCTCTTCCTATGGCCTTGCCGATGAGTTTCTTGAATTTGCTAACGAAAAGGTACAGAAAATTACAGAGGCGTATAAATTCCTTATGGAGGAAATGTGAGCAAAAAGGTACTTGTTGGACTTTCTGGTGGCATCGACTCTGCCGTTGCTGCATACTTGCTGAAGAAAGAAGGATATTCTGTCATTGGTGCGACAATGACACTCAGATCAGAAAACTCCCCATATCCGGCACCAGCCAGTCCTGACAGCTGCTATTCCTCTGATAAGGGAAAAGACTTCAGGAAGATAGAGAGGATTTCTTCAATTCTGGGCATAAGACATTATTTTGTTGACTGTTCTGATATCTTCGAGGGAAAGATTCTTTCATCTTTCAGGGAGGAGTACATGAATGCCCGCACACCTAATCCTTGCATATGGTGCAATCCGATAGTGAAATTCGGTGCATTTCTTTCCCGGGCAAAAGAACTTCTTAAGTTTGATTATTTTGCGACGGGACACTATGCACGAATAAAATTTATGGATGGCAGGCATGCTCTGTTGAAAGGTCTTGATGGAAAGAAAGACCAGTCATATTTCCTTTCCCGCCTCAGTCAAACGCAACTTGGACAGATACTCTTTCCACTTGGCGAACTTGAGAAGAGTGAAGTAAGGAGGATAGACGAATCCCTTTCTCTGCATGAAGAGAATGAAGAGGAAAGTCAGGATTTTTTCGGTGGCGATTACACTCTCCTTCTGGACCGGAAGGAAATGGTGGGGGATATTGTCCTGCCAGACGGGAAGAAGGTTGGAAGCCACAAGGGATATTGGAACTATACTATCGGACAGCGAAAAGGACTTGGTGTTGCCTATTCTGAACCTTTATATGTGATTTCTATAGATCCTGTCATGAATAGAATCACAGTAGGCCCGAGGAGCCTTACAATGCGCAAGGCCCTTATAAGCGGCAACGTAGTTTACTCTTCTTTTGCAGATTTCTCGGAAGATGAGATATATGAAGTGAAAGTACGTTCAGTCTCGAAGGGAACGAAAGCAAAGATGAAGCATCTTGATAACGGACGAATACTCATTGAATTCCTTGAGGAAGTGAATGCAATCACCCCTGGTCAGAGTGCAGTCTGCTACCTCGGTGATATGGTTGTCCTTTCATCTGTAATTGAGGATGTATTGTAATTATCCTCTTATTCCCATTTCCTTCGCAACTTTGTCCAGAAGTCGTGGATTGTCAGTCATGACAGTATCAACGCCCATGGAAAAGAGTCTCTTCATGTCCTCTTCTCTGTTTATTGTCCAGACCATGATGACCGCACCTCTTTCATGCATCATCTTTATGAATTTCTCTGTCACGATCCTTATTCCCTGCTTTTCTGGAATCTGGAATATTATCTTCCTCTTGAATTCCTTCGGCAGGATAGAGAGCTTTTGTCTGACGACAAGAGATAGTACTTCTACTGTGGTGATGCTAGTAAGGATGTCCGGGGCTTTCTTTCTCAGAAGCTTCAGATTCTTGTAATGGAAAGATGCTGCACATATCCTGTTTTCTGCATGATTACGCCGTATGACAGCTATGAATGCATCGACGATTCTTGTGTCCTTGCTCTTCAGATCGATGTTGAATCGTTCATCCGGGAGGGCCTTGAGAACTTCATCGAGTGTTGAAAGCTTTATTCCTTTTCCTCTGAACGGATATGTCTTTCCTCCATCTTTTGTAAACGTGAAACCTGCATCTGCTTCTTTGAGTTCCTGGAGTGTGTGATCTTCGATTACGCCACTTTTGTCTGTATTTCTCTCAAGTGTCGGATCGTGCCAGATCACGATCTCCCCATCTTTTGTGATATGCACATCGGTTTCAATCACATCAACCCCGATATCGCGAGCAGATATAAAAGCTTCTAGCGTGTTCTCCGGATAGAACTCACTGTCTCCCCTGTGTGCGACCACCCTCGGAAGAGGGGATAAGAATGATGTGAAATACGGCATGTTTTATTATTCTTCCTTGTACTTTTTTAGCGTTGCGCTCTTTACGAAGAGCTTTTCAAATCTTTTCATTTCCTTTTCAGACAAGCCTGCCTTCGAAAGGGTATCTTTGATGAAGATCTCTACCCATTTCTTCTCTTCATCCCATTTGTAATAGCCAATTGATTCAAGAGAGGAAGAGATGGTGCGTACTGCTTTCTCTATTCTTGCTGAATCGACTGCGACTATCCCGCTTGGATAGGCTCTGGATGATAGGAACAACTCATAAGAGATTATCTGAACTGCCTGTGATAGATTGAGGGATGGAAAGAGTTCACTTGTAGGAATAGTGACTATCTGGGAACAGAGAGCTACCTCTTCGTCCCTTAGTCCGTCGGACTCTCGCCCGAAAAGTATCGAGACCTTTCCTTCTGGAAGAACAGAAAGTTTTTCCGCAAGCTGTTTGGGCGAAAGTGCGCTTTCTTTTCTGAATTTGCCTCTGCGCCTGGTAGCTCCAACTACATAGATACTGTCTTTGATTGCGTCTTTTATCGTGTGGAATGTTTTCCTGTTCTCGTAGATATCACGTGCGTGGAGGGCTAATGTGAAAACCCTGTTCTCATCGTAATTCCTATCGCTGACAAGAGTAAGATGGGTAAGCCCCATCGTCTTCATGGCTCTGCACACACTTCCGATATTAGCCCCATCCTGTGTGTCAACGAGTACTATTTCGATTCTGTCTAGATAACTCTGGTCCATCGGGTCAATGATAGTACAAAGAGCGCTGTTGTCCAAGAATAGAGTCCTTCTTGTTTTCCTTTTTCATGCTTGTGTTCTGATTAAGTCCTTCCTTGACAAGTTCTGGTTTGTAGAGTACGTTTGGACTAGCAGAGGTTACGCCCCTTCCCGGCAATTAGAGCCGAGTGAATTTGGCGGCCTCTTATTATTTTGATCATCTACATACAATAATCCGTCTTTAATCAGATTCTGATATTGTTTCCACGTATCTTTTGCATAGAAGCTTGTAATCAGATTAACTTCAATGTGATTTCTCTCATAATTAGGAAGTAAACTGATCATCACCGGAGTTCTTTCTTTTGCCGAACTCAGGATTGGATAGATTGCCACATAGCTTCCAGGGACAGTCCTTGATTCCATGACATAAAGAGGATTGGCCAGAGTTTGAGCAATATTATGAAGCATCTCCTTGTTCACGCTGTCACTGTGTCCGCTTCTTTTTGTATTGGGAAGGAAAATGGCTTTTGCCATCTTCTGGCGGAAAGTTTTCTGCAAGAAGAGATTAGCGTTTTTTTCTGCGACTTGAATTAATTGCTTCTTGAAAGTACTATCGCAATATGGAAACAAAAGGGGAAGAGATATATCTCAGGCACATAAGGAATCTGCTTGCACTGTTTCTTGTAATTCTTCTCATGGGAATATTGAAAGTCACATCTTCTGTGATTCTTCCTTTTGTTGTCGCTCTTTTCCTTTTTGTTTTTGTAAACCCATTGCTCAATAGGCTTGACAGGACAAGAATTCCAAAGACTGTATCAACATGTCTTGTGCTTGTACTTGTCGTTCTCGTTTCCGCTTTATTCCTCTATGTTATTTTCGTAGTGGTCAATATGCTCCTGTCGAAGCTTCCATACTATGCTACGAGGGTGAATGAGATCGACCGCCTGATAAGTTATCACATTGCACCGCTTTTTGATGCAGATGAGGAAACTTTCAGCATCATCAGTTTCCTGGATATAAATTGGTATTCAATTGCAATATCAAGTCTCTCTTCTTTTTCATCAAAGCTCCTTGGGATCTTCTCTGATGCGATGCTCACTTTCGTCTATCTTCTTTTCATGCTTCTTGAAAGGCAGTCATTTGTACCGAAATTGATGGCAATAACACCGAAAGAGAAGGCAGACAGGATTGCCCGTCTTTCAATGAGGATCAACAGGCAGATATCCAAATACATATTCCTCAAGCTTGTGATAAGTGTGCTTACTGGAATACTTTTCTATCTTGTTGCGATCATTACGGGATTGGATTTTGCTCTCGCATGGGGACTTCTTGCAACTGTCTTGAATTTCATTCCGACAATAGGAAGCATCATAGTGACTGCAGGAACGATAATCATGGCATTCATACAATTTGCTCCTTCATGGCTCACGATCTTATACATATCGGTCCTGATGATCAGTATTGAGATGATAGTTGGGAATATAATTGATCCGCGTCTTCAGGGCGTGCAGCTGAATATATCTCCATTGGTCATTCTCGTATCTCTTGCGATCTGGGGTTATATCTGGGGACTTCCCGGTATGTTCCTTGCTGTTCCTCTTACATCCACTTTGCAGATATTCATGGCAAATATTCCTTCTTTGAAGAGCGTTGCGATCATTCTCTCAACTGGAAAAGTACAGAGGGATGAGGAAAAGAAAAGGAAGAGGCGAAAAGAGAAAAACAATGAACAAAAAGACGATTTTGAGATGCCAGAAGGGAGAAATCCGAACTGAAAGACTAGTTTTGGAAAGGTAGTTTTTTCCCTTTAACTTGACAATATAGCTGATTAAAACAGAAAATTAAATCCAATCAAAGCTTTGGGGAAAGCCAGTTTAATGAAAGTTTTCTGATTCTTTTTTGAATTATATTGCTCGAAATGTTTTCCCTGATCCTGAAAAAAGGAGGAAGTTATGAAGAAATTAGTCGTGATTCTTATGGTACTTGCCATTTCTTTTGTACCTCTCTTTGCCAACGGAGCAAACGAGACGGGAAGCTCCACGCTCCAGTTTGGAACTGGCGGAGATCAGGGCACATATTATGGCTTTGGAAGTGTACTTGCCCAGAAGATCTCAACTACTACAGATACAGATGTGACAGCAGTAGTTTCCAATGGATCTCAGGACAATATTGAGATGATGGACATGGGTGAGTATCAGCTTGGTTTTGTCCAGACTGATGTCATGAGCTACGCTTATGATGGTACAAACCTTTTTGAGGGGAATGCCATTTCCGATTTCTCCGTAGTCGCAGCATTGTATCTTGAACAGGTTCAGGTTATTACGCTCAATCCGGAGATCAAGAGCATTGCTGATCTGAAAGGAAGGACAGTTTCCATTGGTTCTGCTGGTTCTGGAGTATATTACAACGCTCTTGATGTCCTAGGTGCATATGGCCTTACAGAGAGTGATATCCGCCCGACATACCAGAGTTTTGGCGATAGTGTGGACTCTCTTCAGGACGGAAAGATCGATGCTGCGTTCATCGTCGCAGGAGCCCCAACTGTTGCAGTATCCACCCTTGCAAGTACAAACAAGGTATATCTCGTAGGCTTTGATCAGGAACATATAGACATCCTTATCGAGAATTCTCCTTATTACACCCCATATACGATCGAGAAGAGCGTATATAACACATCAGAGGATTGCCAGACTGTAGCAGTTGGCGCTGTGATCATCGCAAATGACAGCGTATCTGAAGATGATGTCTACAACATTGTTTCTGGTATTTTCGAAAACAAAGAGAGTCTTGCGATGAGTCATGACAAGGGCAATGAGCTTGATCTTGATTTCGCAACAAGTGTAAGCAACATACCTTACCATCCTGGTGCTGCAAAGTATTTCGCAGAGAAGGGGTATGAGGTTAGCGTAAAATAAAGTTTTTTCACATTTGATTCTGGGGGCATTCTTGTAACTGCCCCCTAATTTTCTCTTGATAGGAGATATACTATTGGATAAAGAAAACGAAAAAGTTGAAGTATTCGATGATTCTGTCGGAACGATGGAAGATGTCAATGCGGTCATGAAGAAATATGACCGTGAGTCAAATGTCCGCATCTATGAGGGGCTTCCGCGTATCCTCGTGCGTACTCTGATGGTGGGCTTTGCTTTCTATGCAATAGTCGATGCCGTATTTCTGACGACGTTGCCGGAAAGGCGTTATTCGATCTTTCTGGGACTCATAGTACTGATGGGATATCTTACATTCCCTGTGAAGAAGGGCGTTGAAAGGGTGAATCACATACCTTGGTACGATGTGGTCATCATGATCATCGGTTCAGGTTCTTTCTTCTTCTATGCCATCAATGCCATGACGGTAATAAGGCTGTCTGCGAGAATCATGCAGAGTCCGCTATATATGATAGTTGGTCTTATCGCGATCCTCTCTCTTGTAGAGCTTTGCAGACGTTGTGTCGGCCTTCCGATACTTTGTGTCGCAGGTGCCTTGCTGCTCTATACATTTCTAACTGGACTCAGTCTTCCTCGTGTTATAAGGACACTTTTCTATACGACAAACGGAATCTTCTCTTCTCCGGTGCAGGTCTGCGTCAAGTACATCGTCCTGTTCATCATTTTCGGGTATTTCCTCGAACGGACTGGAGTTGCGGATTTCTTCATCCGTTTCGCGAACTGCGCAGTCGGACGTTTTACTGGAGGTCCAGCTAAGGTTGCTGTCGTTGCAAGCGCCCTTGAGGGCATGGCCTCAGGTTCTTCCGTTGCGAATACTGTGGGTTCTGGTTCAATAACAATTCCTATGATGAAGAGGATGGGATACAGGCCTGAATTTGCCGCAGCAGTAGAGGCAGCCGCCTCTACCGGAGGTCAGATAATGCCTCCGATAATGGGTGCAGCCGCATTTCTGATGGCAGAGTTCTCGGGAGAGGCCTACAGTACGATAGCTATGAAGGCGATCATCCCAGCTATCCTTTATTTCACAGGAATATTCATTGCTGTCCACCTTGAGGCCAAGAGAGTGGGAATGAAAGGCATTGACAAGAAGGATCTTCCTCGCGCAAGGGAACTAGTCAAGGAGATTTACCTCCTGCTTCCACTTGTTGTCCTTGTCTATCTCGTCTCTTCAAATACATATACGATGGCATATTCGGCTGCTATTTCAATCGCGGTTGCTGTCATAGTCGGTATATTCAACAAAAGAGAACGGCTTACTCTTTCTCGCTTTTTCGATGCACTTGAGGGAGGAGCGAGGGGATCGATTACAGTCGTTGTCGCCTGTTCGATTGCCGGAATAATATCGGGATGCATCACCGTAACGGGTCTGGCTTCCAAGCTTCTTGCTGCAATTGTTGCTCTTTCATCGGGAGAGGTGATCATTGCTCTCGTTTTGACGATGCTCTGCTGTATTGTTCTTGGAATGGGTGTTCCTACGACTGCAAACTACTGTATCATGGCTGCGACGTGTGCCCCGATTCTTATGGATCCCTCATTAGGCGTCGAGAAACTTGCAGCGCACTTCTTCGTCTTCTATTTTGGAATAGTTGCAGATATAACACCGCCTGTGGCTCTGGCCGCGTACGCTGGTGCGGCAATTGCGAAGGCTAATCCGATGAAGACTGGACTGACAGCTACTAAGCTTGCCATTGCGGCATTCATAGTTCCGTTTGTCTTTGCGCTCAATCCTGCTATGCTTCTGATCAATGTCTCAGGACCTATAGAGGTGATTCAGATCACGATATCTGCGCTTATTGGAATATTTGCGATCGCAACAGCCCTAAATGGCTTCCTGTGGCGTCCTGTTCCTTTCATTCTGCGCTGTATAATTGGAGTCGGCGGACTGTTGCTTGTCTATCCAGGTACGGTCAGTGACACGATCGGACTTGTGATAATTGTCGCTATAGTGCTTTTCCTCTTCTTCACAGCAACTAAGAAGAATGAGGAAATGATGAGCTATCTCGATTGACGAAAATGGTGATGCCTGCTATTAAGATGAGGAACTTATGAATATAGTATCTTTGGACTTCGAAGGTGTGCTCATTCCCGAAATCTGGGTAGGCGTTGCCAGAAAAACTGGCATAGAGGAGCTGAAGCGGACGACGAGAGATGAACCTGATTACAGAAAGCTGATGGAATTCAGGATGGATATCCTGAGACGAAACAACCTAAGGCTTTCTGATATACAGGATGTGATCAGTACTCTCTCTCCGCTTGAGGGTGCTGCGGATTTCCTCTATGAAGTGGAGAGTCTTGCGGAAGTTGTTATCCTTAGCGATACATTTGTAGAGTTCGCAAGGCCACTTCTTGAGAAGCTTGGATATCCGTTTATGCTCTGCAATTCGCTCATTGTGGATGACGATGGTTTCATAAAGGATATTGTGATGAGGCAGGAGGATGGAAAGAGAAAAGCAGTGGAGGCCTTCAGAAGTCTCAATTGCCGCGTCTTCTCCTCCGGTGATAGCTATAATGATCTTTCGATGATAGATGCTGCGGATGTGGGAGTCCTATTCCGTCCGCCAGAGAATATCGTGAAGGAGAGGCCTGATCTGAAGGTGTTTGTGGATTATCCTTCTTTCCTTGAGGAGATCAGGAGGTTTGTAGGATGAAGAATGCTTTCAAGTTTCGCATTTCAGTAATCCTGCTGTTCATCTTAATGACAATTGGCTATATACTTTTGGCCTTTTGCTATACGGGTCCGAGGTATGTTGTCCTCATAGTCTTCATTGTATATCTTTTCATCTCATATTTTCTTTTCAAGACTACCGGAAGGTTGATTGAGGAACTAAAGGAGAGGGAAAAGGACAATTGAAGCTTGACCGGCACATGCTCTCATTGTATTTTACATTCATATGATTTCTGGAAGGGGGATCGGACGATGGATGCTTTTACAAAAGAAATGGAAGAGCACCTTCTCAAGGAAAGGGATGAGCTTCTGAAGAAGCTCAATCAGGAAGAAGATAACTTCAGGGAAGAAGCACAGCTTTCATCTGGCAGGGGAGATTCTAGTGACCTTGCATCCGATGAGGGCTCATACAGAAAGATGGAAGCCTTGAATGCTATGGACGCACAGAGGCTTAAGGCAATCGAGAATGCGCTGAAGAGGATTGCAGATGGGAAATATGGCATCTGCCTGCAGTGCGGGAAGAAGATCCCGGAAGAGAGGCTCAGGGCAATTCCGTCAGCAGTTCTCTGCGTAGAGTGCAAAGCAGAAAATGAGAGGATGAACCGATAGGATAGGGGAGGATTTTCCTCCCTTTTTCTTTGCAGCTAGCCTTTAACAAATTGTAATGTCCTGTGATAACGGCAGATGCAATGAAGTCTGGTTGTACTTACCTAGTGGAATTGATTCGCATGTTGCAGCAGGAAATTCAGAGATAGTATTTTGCTTCTCTGATTGTTCCCGATATGCCATGTCCAGGGACAATGCGAGTATCATCACTGAAAGTTGATAGAATCAGATCAATACTATTTTCTTCATCGATGAAAGAGCCAAGGGGGAAGTCTGTCCTGCCTTTTCCGCCAATAAAGAGTGTATCCCCTGAAAAGAGTATGTTTTCATCTTTGGAGAAAAGTGATATCGACCCAGGTGTGTGTCCAGGTGTCCTGATCACTTCTAGTGAAAAGAGATTTCCCTCTATTCTTTCTGTCTTCTGCGAGAACGCAGAGAGTAGTGGCATGTAATATTTTTTGTATTGATCAAAGCCTGGAGCTGAGAGGATTTCCTCGTTCAGCGATGAAAGGAATGCCTCATCTTCTTTGGAAAGGAATACTTTTACATTTCCAAATTCCTTTTCTATCTCCCCGAGCCCTGCAATGTGATCGAAGTGGCCATGTGTAAGGAGTACCGCACACAGTTCTGTTCCTGTTTCGCTCAGAAAAGCAGAAATGGAGGGAACAAGTCCCTCCGGTGCATCTATGACAACAGTATGGTTCTCGTCAATGGATACGAACGTTGAGTTCGTGCCCATCAGGCCACTTTCCTGTATTTTTATCATTTGTTCGAGTAGGTCACTTCTGCAACTCTGCCATTGATCTCCTTGCCGTTGAGTGCTTCGATGGCTTTTTTGCAGTTCTCTTCGTTCATAGTCACGAATGAATACTTGTCGTGGATACGGATTGCAAAGATATCGTCACGAGAGATCCCTAGTGTGTTCTGAATGAGAAGGGAAAGATTCTTTGCATAAAGGTGTTTCATCTTCCCAACGCTTATGTATATTGTCTTTGCATCTTCAGGCAGCACCCTTTCTTTTTTCTCTGGATTCTCCTGTTCCCTGGCTTTCTCTTCATACTTCGCTTTCGGGGACATGTTGCGTCTTTCATCCCTTCTTTCTCTTCTGTCGCTCTTTTTTAGTACTTCGCGTACAAGATATGCTGAAAATGCACTTCGCATGAAGAAAGGTACGTTTTTCCTGATGACTTTCTTGATTTCCTCAAGTTCCCTCGGACCAGAAGAGGAGTCATTCTTTATTTTCTCCACTATCTCTCTGATCTGAACTTCGATGAGAGCCATATCTACTGGCTTCTCGTTTACACTGTCCATGCCTAGTCGCTCCTTTGGTATCGAACATGAAAAAAGGCCCCTTTGTCTGATAAGGACGCCCTTGACTATTGCAAAATATTAGCTTTTGTGAGGATATAATTTCAGCTTAGTCCTTGTCAACAAAGGACAATTTTCTTAAAGAGGACAGAATATGCTCAAATATAATCTCCATACACATTCTTTTTACTGCCGTCATGGAAAAGGAACTATTGCTGAATATGCAGAAGAGGGGTACAAGAAGGGACTTGATGTCCTTGGCTTTTCAGAACACCTCACCTTCCCGGATGACAGGCTCAGCCGTTCTCGTATGGCCTTCTCCGAAAAGAAGAGTTACGAGGATGACGTTCTCCGGGAAAAAGAGAAATACATGGGAAAGATGGATATACATCTTGCCTGGGAGTGCGATTATTTCAAAGATATGGAAAACTATTATCCATCTCTGCGTGAAAAGGCTGAGTATCTGATAGTCGGAACGCATTTTCTTCCAACAGATGATGGCTATAAGTCCCTTTTTGGAAAAGAGAGGCTCACAAAAGAGGATCTTCATCTCTATGCGAAGGTTACGATAAAAGGCATTTTGTCAAATCTATTTGATTTTGTTGCCCATCCCGATGTTTTTTTCCTCAACTATGAGAAATTTGATGAGGAGGCAAAAGCTGTCTCCCTGGATATCCTCGATGCGGTTGAGGACGTCGGCATTCCGATCGAGGCGAATGGGAACGGTCTCGTCAGACCATCTCCGTTCGATCGCGCTGGCTATCCGATGAGGGAATTCTGGCTTCTTGCAAGGGAGAGGAATATTACATTCATCAGAAATACGGATGCCCATACAGTCGAGAATCTGACCAAGAGCCTTCCTCTCCTTGATGAGTTTGCATCATCTGTCGGGATAAAGTATGCATATCCGGTTTCGTTTGCGCCCCTTGAGTTCAAAACGGAGTAGGGGAAGTGAATGTGACAAGTTCATTCTTTTTCGGATGAGTGAAAGTTATTTCTTTCGCATGTAGAAAGAGTCTTTCTCCCTCTTCCCTTTTGCCATATAGCCTGTCGCCAATTATAGGGTGCTTTAGGCATTTTGATGCGTGCACCCTGATCTGGTGGGTTCTTCCCGTAAGAGGTCTGAATTCGACTCTGGAATATAGCTTGCCATTGATTTTGCCGTAACCGATGAGCCTGAAGTGTGTCTTTGCCTCTTTTCCATCTACATCGTCGAGGATCTGATATGGTCTGTTGTCCACGTCCAGCCGCATCTTCCTGTCGATGATGCCCTCTTTTTCTTCCAGTTTTCCCTCCAAGAGCGCCTCATAGACTTTGTGCACATTCCTCTCTTCAAAGTCCATCGATAGTTTTCTCAGCGCATCTTTGTCCCTTGCAAGGATCATTATTCCAGAGGTGTCCATGTCAAGGCGGTGGCATGCCGGATTCTCAGGTGCTGATGGGAAGAGGAGCCTGAAACGAAGAGATACAGAGTCTTTCTTGTCCTCTCCTCGCCCGGGAACGGACAGGAGGCCTGGCTCTTTGTTCACGACAGCAATTGATTCATCTAGATAGATGTAGTCAAGGAGGAGCATCTTCCTGATTATCTCCTCGCACCGTTCCCTGCATGGGGGATAGAAGAGTCCTTCTTTGTAGTTCTCATTCTCTCGTCCCACGAAGAACTCGGCAAATGCATCGATCTCATAGCCTTTTCTGATCAGTGTGTTGATTGTCTTGACACCTGCGCATGTTCCACTTCCTCCTTTTGCACTTTCCACATCCAGAAGCGAGAACTTATCCTTGTACAAAGTAGAGAACTGGAACAGTGAGTTTATTTCCTTGAGGGCCATTGTGCTCATTTCTCTCCGTTCCTCGTCACTCTTTGACTCCTTGATTGCGTTATCCCATTTTTCAAGAACTTCATCCATTCTGTTCTTGCTGTAGCACGGATTCACATATCCCGGAATATTCTTCATTCCAGAAGAGCCTAGGAGCACTTTCTTCTCGCCTGTTTTGGTATGTGCAAGAAGAAGAGAGAACATCATCCCTTTGTCCTGGTAGAGAGAAGAGAGAGGGAATTCCTCGGAAGGTGGGAATGAGTACGAGGCTGAACATCTGATTTTATCCAGAAACTCATCCCTTATTTTATACAATTCTGGTGTGACAAGGAAAAACGGCATAAAAACTTGAAAATATACCGGTGATCGGACTTGAACCGATAAGGGATTGCTCCCGGCAGATTTTGAGTCTACTGTGTCTACCAATTTCACCACACCGGCAAAAGCATGAAAATAGTAACAGAAAACAGTTTGATGGTAAAGCTTTCCTTGAAGATGAAAGGTGTTTTAAGGTATTCTTGGATTATGCGTCTTATCCTCTCTGTTTTCCTTCTCTTTCTATTTATCTTCCCAGCCTTTTCTGTAGAAGAGGATGTCAAAGATTATTTTCTATTGGCTGATGAGCCAATCACATATGGAGAAGAGCATTTCAGGACTAGGATTCTTGACCGAACGAAAGGGGATCGCGATCCAATCGGACTTGTACTTACGGGAGGAAGTGCCAGAGCCCTTGCGCACCTTGGAGTTCTCAAGTACATGGAGGAGGAGGGGATCGTCCCGGATTTCATCGTTTCCAACAGTATGGGATCGATAATAGGCCTTTTATATGCGGCAGGAATGCGTCCGGAACAGATAGCGGAACTGATGAATGTCGGGGAGCTGTCAAATTATTTCAATTTCACGATACCTATATATGGAGGACTTCTGCTTCCCTCTTCATTCAAGACGCTTGTGAAGAGCGTAGTGGGGGAGAATCTTGACCTGAAAGACCTGCCAATACCTGTCATGGTTGTCTGTGATGATCTGGTGACAAAAAGGGAAATAAGGATCACGGAAGGAAACTTCGCAGATATACTCATTGCATCTTTTGCCCTTCCTGTTTACTTCCCCCCTGTTGAGTACCGGGGCCATCTGCTTCTGGATGGAGGTGTCAAATCCCTTGCTCCTATAGATGCGGCATATGAGTATACCGATACTGTCATCATCTCTTCAGCTTTCTACGACAACGATGATCTCAATCTTCTTAATCCGATAACCATACTCAACAGCGCATTTGATGTCGGCAAGAGGCAGAGGGCTGCAGAAGATATAAAGATGCATGGCGATGACCTTATCTGGATCAGGCCTGAAGTCGAGCAGTTCTCATTCATGGAGTTCTCTGCCGCAGATGAGATGATGGATCTTGGTTATGAAGCGGCTAAAAGGGAAAGCGAGAGTCTGGCAAAACTCTACAAGAGTGCAGGCGGGGATTTTGATGAGATAAGGGAAGAGTATGCTGCGAATATACAACGCACGAGAAATAATCTCTACTTTTTCAACCGGATAGAATCCAACGTGCCATCTCACATCATCGATATTGGATTCAAAAGTTATCAGGAGGTTGGAAGACCATATTATCTGCGTGACAATATCGAGCTAGGACTCGAGTACTTCTTCCGCTATCAGCCTGTTGAAGTCCGCGTGCTTGTTGGCGGTGCATTTGAAACGAGAACGACAAGCAAGGCAGATGCATACCCTGTGCTTTCTTTCCTCATAAACTACTACCCTCTGGACTTTTTACGCCTGAGTCTAGACACATCAGTGAATTTCGACCTCGTCGGTGAGAGCGATTGGTATATCCCGTCTGTGTATGTCCGGGAAGGTTTTGACATTAAGCTATATTCATCTCCTGATGTCGGAAATGTCGAGTTCAATGAGAGCTTTGAGTATTTCCTCAGTCCCACGAGAGTCCAGGATGAAAAGGAGAGGTTCCTTTTGACAGCCCAGATCGCCGGAGATTTCAATGTCCCTTGGGGTGCGTTGAGGGCTAATGTCGGGTATCAGCTTACTGGCATCAATTTCAATCGTCTCCCTCATAGCTATGTGCAGGGCGGTCTTTCCACAAGGATATTGTTTCCGTTTGATATCTATATTGATTTGGGAGGAACCGTCAGGGGTGCTGTAGACGGACAGGGTAACGTTCCTATTTATTACGCAGATGGATTCGAGACCAACATGATCGTACCCGGAGTCGGATATGGGAACATTAGAAGTTCGGAAAGTCTTGTTTCTATCGTGAATTTTGCCCTCGGCTACAAGCTTCCTTTCAATCCGACCATCGCAGAGTTCCTTATATTCAAGGATATTGAGCTTGGCGGATATTTCGACATGCTTTTTGACGGAGGGGAGTTCTACTATTCGACAGGAGCGGAAGTGCAGTGCATTTTCTCTGTGATCGGCCTCATAGAAATTCCGCTGAGGGTCAGGATAGGATATGAAAGCCTCTCGCCAGGTGGGGCCTTCTGCCTTTCCTGGATATTTGGTACTAAGTTCTGACGCTGACTTAGTATCTTCTTTGCGTTATCCTAAGTAAAATGGAAAGAATTCTTCTGCATGTCTGTTGTGCCCCATGTTCAACAAGCTCAATACTGAGGATCATGGATGAAGGTTATGATCCCATACTCTTCTATTCCAATTCGAACATCTATCCTGAAGAGGAGTTTGAGAAGCGGAAGGAAGAGGTCTACAAGGTTGCAGCTCTCCATGGCCTTGACGTTGTCGTAGATGATTATGATCACGAGAGCTGGAAAGAGAGGATAAAGGGTTATGAAGAAGAAAAGGAGCATGGAGCACGTTGCCCGATCTGCTTTTCTTTCAATCTTGAGCGGACATATCTGAAGGCAAAGGAACTGGGAATCAGGTATTTCACGACAACACTCACAGTGTCGCGGTTCAAATCGTCAAGCCTCATCTTCTCAGTTGGATCGGCATTCCCGGGTTTCCTTGCAATTGACTTCAAGAAGAAGGACGGCTTCGGACTTTCTGTAGAACTGTCAAAGGAGTACGGACTTTACAGACAGAATTATTGCGGATGCGAGTTTTCTCTGAGGGATAGAAATGGGTAAGATCCTCCGTTTCCTGACATCCAGACTGTTCATAACGATCATTTTGTTCTGCCTTGAACTCATATTGCTTGTGAACCTTGTGATGGTGTGGTCAACCTATTCAAGCAGGTTTTCAATTTTCTTCAAGCTTCTTTCCATCGTTGTCTCCCTCCTTATAATGACTAGGAATGAGAATGCGGCGTACAAGCTTGTCTGGATGCTGATAGTATCTGTGTTCCCGTCATTTGGTGCTGTCCTCTATCTTCTATGCGGAAACAAGAGAATCGGCCATAGGGCAATGAAGAAGATAGAGAAGTACGAACGTTCTCACAAGAGAGCAAAGATCAATCACGATGTGAAAATAATTTCGAAGATAGGGGATGAGAATCTCAGGAAACTGTCCAGATATATACTCAACAGGACAGAGAGTGCACCTTGCGAGAACTCACGAGGAAAGTATTTCGATAATGGAGATGAGTTCCTCACCGATCTTCTTTCTGAGCTTGAGAAGGCAAAACGCTTTATATTCATCGAGTATTTCATCATTGCCGAAGGCAAGGTGTGGGAGAAGATACTGTCTATATTGGAAAGGAAAGCAGGAGAAGGGCTTGATATCCGTGTGATGTACGACGATGTGGGCTCCATAAACGCACTTCCATACAAGTATTACAGGCAACTCCGAAAAAAAGGTATAAAGGCCATAGCCTTCAATCCTGTGAAGTGGCACTTCAATCCACGCCTCAATTTCCGTGATCACCGGAAGATCCTTTCAATTGATGGCAATGTCTGCTATACAGGAGGCCTGAACCTCGCTGACGAATACATGAATAAGGAAATCAGATTCGGATACTGGAAGGACAATGCCATAAAACTTGAAGGTGATGTGGTATTCTCAATGACCACAATGTTCATTGAGCTCTGGGATGCTGTGACAGACGAAGAGGAGGATATCAATCTCTTCAGGCCTACAAGACGGGTAGCTTCAGATGGGGTGATGCAGGCATTCGGTTCCGGACCTTACTACAATGACAGCATTGGAGAGAATGCCTACCTTGCACTTGTTAACAATGCCAAGAAGTATTTATATATCACGACACCATATCTGATCCCGGATGATGCCATGATACTTGCTCTCCGCTCTGCAAGTGAAAGCGGTGTGGATGTCAGGATCGTGACTCCCAGATATCCAGACAAGAAGCAGGTCTTTGAGGTTACAAGATCGAATTATGAGAAGCTTCTCGATGCAGGGGTCAGGATATATGAGTATCTTCCGGGCTTCGTACATACGAAAATGTTCCTCTCTGATGATGAGGTCGCGATCGTCGGAACTACAAATCTCGATTACCGTTCATTCTTCCTCCACTTTGAACTCTCTGTGGTTTTCTACTCATCATCGATCATCAGGGAAGTGAAGGATGACATGATAAAAATCATGGACTTCGGAGAGGAAGTGAACGGAAAATTCAAGGAACGAAATCCTATCAAGCGATGTTTCAGATTCTTTTACGGACTATTTAGTCCAGCACTGTGAAAATATGTTAGAATGATTCTTATGGATAGGAACAAGGAGAGTCTCATGGAGACTCCAGAAGGCAGAAAAGCCTATAGGGATATGCTGAAGGTCTTTTCCTCTGTGGAGAGCCCGGAGGAGATGGAGAAGCTGTTTGATGATCTTTTCACCGATGCGGAGATAAACGACTTCATACTCCGCTGGCAGCTTATGGATGACCTTTACAAGGGAAAGAGCCAGAGAAATATTGCAAAAGAGCGTAAAATAAGCCTCTGCAGGATCACGCGAGGCTCGAGGATGTTGAAAAAGAAGGACGGCTTCATGCACGCCCTTCTCTCATCAAGGTATGACGATCACCTTCATATCTGACGAAGTTCTTTCTTCGCGAGATCAAGTGCGCTCCTGATTGTTTTGTCCATATCATAATAACGGTATTCGGCAAGGCGTCCTCCTATGAGAAGCCCGTCCCTTTCCGCCATTTCCCTGTACTTCTTGTAGAGTGTGAGATTCTTCTCATCTCCCACAGGGTAGTATGGTTCTTTCGTTGCGGAAAATGGCATCGGATATTCGTAGCTCAACCATGTGACAGGGGAAGTCTCTTTCAGAAAATGCTTATGCTCTATTGTTCTCGTGTACTTTTGGTCATGGCTCGTGTAGTTCACCACGGCAACGCCCTGATGGTTCTCTTCTTCAAGTCTTACCTGTTCGAACTTGAGACTCCTGTATTCAAGTGCGCCCTCTTCTCCGTAAAGAGAATCGAGACAACCCGTGTAGAGCACTTTTGATGCCATTGCGTTCCATTTTGTCTTGTTTTTGACATAATCCTCTCCGAGGATCACATCAGTTTCCTCAAGAAGTTTGTCGATGATTGCGGAATATCCGTGTTCGGGCATTCCCTGATAGCGGTCGTTGAAGTAGTTGTTGTCATATGTGAATCTCACAGGAAGACGCTTTATGATGGAAGGTGGAAGCTCTGTACATGATCGTCCCCACTGCTTTTCGGTGTACTCCTTCACTAGCTTCATGTATATGTCCCTGCCGACAAGGCTTATTGCCATGTCCTCGAGATTCTTTATTTCCTTCACATCCTTTCTCTGGCTGTCTATGATTGCCTCGGCCTCCTCTGGAGTCTTTATGTTCCACATTCTCGAGAAAGTGTTCATGTTGAAAGGCATGTTGTAGACTTCATTCTTGTAGATGGCAATCGGACTGTTTACAAACGGCTTCATCTCGTCAAGCTCTGTGACATATGACCAGACTTCCTTGTCAGATGTATGGAAGATGTGCGCACCATAAGTATGGACAGTAATGCCATCCTTTACTTCTGTACTTATGTTACCCCCTTTTTCCTTCCTCTTCTCGACAACAAGGACCTTCTTTCCTTTCTTTTTTGCCTCGTTTGCAAATGTTGAGCCAAAAAGCCCTGATCCGACTACCAGGTAGTCATAGTGGTCAAGCATTATCTTCTCCTCCTTTTTCTATCCCGGGAACGGGATCTTTTCCCGCTTTCATCTTCCATGCCTTTCGCTTTTACAACGATAGGCTTGTCCGGGGAAATTTTCTTGTAGTATCTGAGGACCTTATCGCTTGCGTCATGAGAGACGTTGACGAATGAGAAATCATCATGGACTTCTATCCCGTCCAGATCCTTGTCTGTTATCTTTGTCTCTTCCACAAGGATGTCCCTTATCATCTTCCTTGTCATGCCGTCCCTCTTTCCTCTTGCGATGAAGAGACGGACGAGAGAAGAGGATGAGGAATTCTTCCCTTCCTTAGTCCTTCTTGTCTCCTCCTTCCTCTTTTCTCTATCCCTCTCCCTTTCCTTTTTCCTGTTGCCTGTTGCCTGTATCGTCCTGTACTCGTTCTCATCGAGCGTTTTCCCATATCTGGCTTCCAGGAGACTTGCAAGTACCACGAGGGGATCTTTTCCCTCTGACAGTTCAAAGGCGAGGGACAGGAACTTCGCATCTGGCTCTGTAGATGTCTTCTCTGTGAGGGCATTGATGATGTTTTCCCTCTTTCTTGCAACCACTTCCTTCGGAGAAGGGATCTCCCTTTCTTCAATTTCCGAGGAAGTTGCTTTCATCATCCTCTCAAAACGCCTCATCTCCCTCGGTGTGACAAGTGTGATCGCCACCCCTTCTTTTCCTGCTCTTCCGGTTCTGCCGACACGGTGGATGTATATCTCCGGATCCTCTGGTATGGAGTAGTTGATGACGTGGGTGAGTTCCTGTATGTCGAGACCACGGGCAGCAACGTCTGTTGCCACCAGTATCTTGATGTATTTCTCCCTCATCTTCTTCAGAATTGATTCCCTTTCCCTCTGCGAGAGGTCTCCATGTAGGGAGGAAGCGTTGTATCCCTTCTTTATCAGGCTCTCTGCGATCTCCTCGCACTGGACCTTCGTGCGGGAGAAGATGACACCATAGAAATCCATCTGGCTGTCGATAAGGCGTGTGAGGGCCTCTAGTTTGTCGCTCTCTTTCACAACATAGAACAGCTGATGCGTGTTCTTCGAGCTCGTGTCTTTGAGTTCAGTGCGTACGAGTTTGTATTCGTGCATGAACTTCTCTGCAATCTTGAGCACGAGAGGTGGCATAGTTGCGGAGAACATCAGCATTCTCTTTTCCTCTGGTGTTTTTTCCAGAATTGCCTCGATATCCTCAATGAAGCCCATGTCAAGCATTTCATCGGCTTCGTCAAGGACGGAGAACTTGAGGTTGTCGAGTTTCAGCGAGCCTCTCTTGAGGTGGTCAAGTATCCTTCCCGGAGTTCCAACCACGACATCAAGCCCTTTCTTCAGCTTCCTGATCTGCACTTCTATCGATGCACCGCCGTAAATAGGTGCGATCCTGATGTCCTTGTCACCTTTGAGTGACTCGATCTCATCGCTTACCTGAATGGCAAGTTCTCTGGTGGGGCAGAGTATCAGGGCCTCTACATTCTCATGTTTTCCTTCAAGTGTCTCGATTATCGGGAGTGCAAATGCAGCTGTCTTTCCGGTTCCTGTCTGAGCCTGACCGATCACCTCAGTCTTTTCCTCCAGAAGCAGAGGAATGCATAGTTTCTGTATTTCGGTAGGTTCGCTAAAGCCTTTTTTCCAGAGAGCCTTTATTGTCCTCTCTGACAGTCCAAGTTCGCTGAATGCGGGAAGTTCGTTCATATGTGTTTCCTTAGTTTTAAGATCGGTTTGTCAAACCGTGATATGTTATGGAAATATTTTCTTCTGTGCAAGAAGTATCGAGTTTATAGTAAATTCCATAACCCCTTTTCATTTCAAGATTATTGATGCGTCCAGATAGTGAGATGTATTTCCTCTCATGTGTGAGTCCTCCGATCCTCAACGTCTCCTTCCAGGAAAGAATAGCTTTCAGTTTCGTATTCTTTCCTGTGATCGTATAATGGTCTTTCTTTTTCTCAAATGAGTACAAAAGGCCATCTGGATCTCTCCAGAGCTTTCCTTCCTTTTCAAGATAGACCAGTTTGTCGTCTGAGAAGATGAGGAAAGTTTCCCTCTTCTCGTCCTTTTTTATCTCATAGCGTCTTGGAACATATATTACCTTGAAGTTCTCGAAGTCGCTTCGCTCTCCATCGATCGATATATATCCATCGCTGATCTCCATCAGAGAGGGCTTGTTTTTTTCTAAATGCACATTCGTGATGAGGAACTCTGTCTTCAATCCTGACTTTCCGGAAGGAAATTTAGCTTGTGGTGCTGTTATTATGGCCCTTCTCCTATTTTCTCTTTTTACGGCACACAGTGTCATCTGCGCATTTGCATGTGTAAGTCCGCATTCGGCATTCGGATCTTCCGGGATTCTCCATTGTTTTTCAGGGCGTATCACCCTGTCTCTCAGCAGAAGTCCGTCCTTTTTTTCGTAATCTGCTATTGTGATTCCATAAAAGCTTTCCATTCTCTGGTCAGCAAAGTAGATGAGGATTAGAACTCCTTTGCAATTGGATATCATGATCTCGTCGATGTAGGATTTCCTTCTGGATCTGATGACCTTCATATAGTTAGATGGTATCATCTATTCAGAATGTGGAGAACAATCAAAAGATCTGTATTATTGTTCCTTTTCATCCTGTCCGTTTCTTGTGTTTCCCTCTTTTCCTCGTCTTTGGGAATAGCTGGAAGTTATCACAAGTCATCACTGATTGAAAACGGATATGACTTCGATCTTTTTGGCGATATAGAGGGACTCAAGATCGGAGTGGGTACTGATTCGTTCGAAGATATCTCGATCTCCCTTGAGTACGATCTCGTGTTGGAAAATACATTCGCATTTGAGGCCTACACATACAACGAACACTCTTTCACCGATAAAGGCGGCTTCATGGTCACAGGATTGGGAGTGGGACAGGATTTTGTGATATGTGGACCTTTCTATATGCGCTATCGTCTCGGGCTTGAGTTCTCTTTTTCTTATTCTGATTACTCTCCGCTCTTCAAACCTATCGCTTTTTCTCCTCTCATCCTTCTTTCGCTTGGTCTTGATTTCGGGTATATCGAGACAGAAATATATTTCACAGGATCGACATTCTTCTGCCGTTCTTTCCAGGCCCTTCCTGTGATCGGGTTCTATTTCAGATGGAACATAGATGACGAGAATGCCATAGCAGCTGATGTGAACCTATCTCCTGCAGATTACCTCGGACGTTTCGATGTCAGTTCGATAAATGCAAGAGTGATGTACATATACACTTTCTAGGAGGAACGGATGAAGAGACTTCTGCTGATTCTTGCAATCACATTATTGGTTTCCTGTTCATTCGGATATATTCCGTCACTGTTCCCTTCTGAAGATCAGTTTGAGGTAGAAACTGTACTTGATAAAAAGAGCGAGACTGGAGTCTATCGTTTTCTTGTCCTCACAGATGGGCACTTCGGCAGAGATGACAGCGGGGTACATCATTTCATCACTTCATTCAATGATTTCTACAGTTCCTATGAAAAGGAAATTGATGCGACATTCCTTCTTGGAGATATGATGGACAAAACTGACGAAAACTGCCATGACCTTTTCGTCGACTTTGTGAAGACTTCCCTGAAGTCCAAACAGTCAGTTCCTGTGATCTATGTGCTTGGTAATCATGAAATTGAACATAATGATCCTGATTACTGGTACGATATCTTCTCTGAAGATGAAAAAGCTCTTTTCTCATCATTTGGAAGGATGGGAAGGTACAGGGTAGGAGATGTGGCTATCTACAAGCTTGATAGCGCATTCAGGACATTCGGGCCTTACCAGCTCAGGCAACTTGAGAATCATCTGGCAGAGGATAAGGCCAAGTACAGGCTGTTTCTTTCACATGTGCCTCTTGCGTCCAGTGCATTTGATCAAAGTTTGGTCCAGTTCACATTCTCTTCTGCCGAGGAGAGAAACAGAATGCTGCGCCTGATGAGTGAGCATGGCCCCTCCTGGTACTTTGCAGGGCATCATCATATCGGAAACATAAGCGCGGTTTTCAGCTCAAGTGTCAAGGAATTCATTTTCTCTTCGTTCCACAGAAGGGATGTATTCTACGAAAGCAAAGGCTACTGGTATATTGTGGAACTTACAGAAGATGGCAAGCTGACGATCATCCCGTACTATGCAGAAACAGGTGAGGAACTTGAACACATAGAACTGTAATATTTAGATGACAAAAGTAATCATGCGGATATCGTAGAATACGGATCAAATGACAATCACATTAGTGACAGTCTAAATAGTGTTAGTTTTGATCCAAGCTTCCTGACTATTTCGATTGAAGAAGTGGAAATGTTTTCACTTTTCTTCTCGTGGATAGGCTTTCATTGTCATAACACTCTGAGTAACATATATGTTTTTATTTTTTCCACTGAGTGAGAAACTCGGGGAAATTTTTTTGCTATCCATGCTATAGTCATTCTTGGTACTGCCATAACGGTGGACGGTAGCCTCTCGTTTTCTTTATCGGATATCGGGAGGCGTTGCTTCCCGATTCTCTACAAAAAGAGAAAGAGGAGGTGATGTCTAGTGAGTGATTATGAATTGCTTATGGTCGTTATCGCGATCATAGGTCTTGTAATAGCAGTCATAAGATAAGCCGCCCTGCTTAGACCCCAGAGGCGGCTTTCGCTTTTGTTTTAGGTTGAGGCTACCGTCTATCGGCAGTGCCTCTTTTCAATCTTATTATCATAATGTTGATACAATAAGTCAAATGGTCTCAGTCCTTCCCTTTGAGTTGTCTGCAGAGGAATTCTTTTCAGGTTGTCTGTAGGCTTTCACTGACAGGAGCAATATTGTAAAGGAATTAATTTGGCTACAGAAATTGTAACTTTTCTTTATGATTTGATTTATGATCTCTCTCCAATTAAACTTTGAGCTTCTAGATATATGAAGAGATAACAATTTAACAGTAAAAAATGACAGATATGAAGGTCATATCTGTCAAGTGAGAAATTGGGAGTGAAAATTATACCTCTAGATCAAGCAAGGTGACGTACTGTTGTCCTCCATGCATATCTCTTTCAGATCTATATCCTTGTACAGGTCTCCTAGGAAAACTTATTTTGGCAACCTGTATTGATGGAAGAAGATAAAGTAAAATTTCATTGGAACTTACATTAAACGCTTGGGCTATCCAATCTTTTTCCCTTTCGAATACATTAAAAACTTTTCTTGCATCTTCTTCTGAATTGCAGAATGCATCGATAGTCAGCCAAAATGGGCCGGCATTTTTACTTCTTAGATATTTTACGGTTTGCTCGATTGATGCCATCTTTATCCTCCTAATCAAACTTCGAGCGTGCAGAAACGAACAAGCTCAAGAGGATCACTAATCGATATCGTGTGATATAATTTGAACTCGTAAATTTGACCTTTCTCTATTTCTGCGGGAGAGAAAATAAATCCAAAAGACGGCATTTGCCGTTTAGGGAATATTGAATGATGCAATAGCAAAGGGTTGAATGCTTTTGCTATCTGTGTGGATTTCTTCTGAGAATCTGCTGTAACTGTCAAGAGCATGCCTATTTCATTGGGAATATAACCTGCACGTACCGGTCTTCCTGATACAGCATTATATCCATATGGTTTTATATCAGCATTATATGAAGTTGCAGGAATACCCATGGCCTCCAATTTGTCTCTTCCTTGTTGAAGTACATCATTAATCCAGGCTTCTGGATCTTTCATTATCAGACGATCTCTGATACCTACTATACTGATTGTTTGAAAGCCTACGGGACCAGATCCCTCTAGCTTCATAGTATAAGGTACATATTTGATTGTTGTACCTTCGACACGCACTGACGTGTTGTCTATTTGAGAGTAGGTGGACATTGATGTATCAATAGATATCCCTGGTTCATTTAGATGTATTGGATCCGCATTTTCATATAACATATGGGCTGATACAGAATATGGCGTAACCGTTGAATTAGGAGTAACTGCTTTTATAGTAAAACCTTTATCATCAATATCAGCAAATACCCCGCCTTGAAGTCCTGCTTCTGTACAGACACCTCCGCACTCAACTATTTTGGCGGCATGCCAGCAGGAGGCCGGATCACAACCTTTTAGCAGAGGGTAAGCAGCTATGACAGCTGTGTCAGTTGCTCGTCCACAAATTACAATATCTGCTCCTTCTTTCAGAGCTTTTTGGAAAGGTTCTACGCCACACAATGCAACAATGTTACTGCATGAATCAAAAGTAGATTCATTTATGTCTGGAGCTCCAAATAAAGGCTTTATCAATCCTTTCTGATAAGCTTTTTTCATAGCCTCAATTTTTTGCTGTGAGTAAATTTTTACTATTTTTGCATGTATGTTATTTTCCTTGCAAATCTCTATGCATATATCTGCTGTTTCATCTACTCCCTTATCTGATCCGCAAGTACCGGCACTTCCTATTGTCATTGGAATTCCAAGTTTGTGTGCCCCAAGGATCATTCTTTTCAAATCCCTTCTGACAGCTGCTGCTGCATATTTTCCTGTACCTGTACCTAAATAATAAGGTCCAGAATCTGTTGATCCTGCATCACTGGAAATTATATCTGGTTTTAGTGCTAATCCAGCTTCAAAAGCTTCTTCTGTACATCCTAATCCTACCGCACCATATGGTATGAATATTTTGCATGAAGCCATTTTTTGTCCTCCATAAATTCTATAAATGTATGTGTTTATGGTATTATGGTTGCGAATATAAAACAAATATGATATATATGATAAGTATCATAAGAAAAAACCTATAATAGGAAATGTTATGACATCTCGCCAAAAAGAATATTTGTTAGTCATTTGTGAGGAGGGTAGTATTTCCAAAGCTGCTTCTCGCTTGAATGTTTCTCAACCAGCACTTAGTCAGTGCATTCAATCCATTGAACAAGAGTTGGGGACTACGATTTTTGTCAAGAAGCATTATCCTCTTTCCTTGACATATGCAGGAGAGAGGCTCATTGCAACAATACGTAAGATTGAACAGTTGGAAAGAAACTTACATAGGGAAGTTTCAGATATAATTGATGAGCAAATAGGTCGAATAAGAATAGGTATTTCTGCACTTCGAGGTGCTACTTTTTTGCCAGATGTGCTTCCTAAATTCCATAAAAAGAATCCTGGTGTAGAGGTTCAGATCGTAGAACATGGGTCTGTGATGCTTTCGCAATTGATTGTTCAAGATTCTGTTGACATTGCTTTGTTAGTTGGCAATGCAATTTTAAATAAAGATATTGTTGCACAGCCAGTTTGTATTGATCAGGTATATATTTGTGCTGGACCTGATAGTGACATTGCCAATACTGTAGAATCTGGAACACCTTTATCTATCAAATGCCTAGAAGAGGCCAAGATGGTTATGATCAAAAAGGGACATGGAATACATGAAACGCAGGAAAAGGCTTTCCAGCACTTGGTGGTTGCTCCACGAAAGGAATTTGAGGTTGATAGTGCGTTTTTGGGAATGAAACTTGTACTTGCCACTAATGCTCTGATGTTGTGTCCCGCTTCTGTATTACCTATTTTAAGGACAAAGGAATTGTGTATTTATCCTGTTTTGGAAGAGTATGTCTCAAATACATTGTATATTGGATATTCAAGTAGTGCTTATGTCACCAAATATATGCAGGATTTTATTAGGATTCTTAAGAATACAGTTAGAACAAAAATGAAACAACCAATGGCATATTAGAGCTGTTTATATTTTACTTATTTTGTTTTTAAACGAGGTTCAAATATAAGTATTTTCTAATATATTTGATTAGAAATTTTAAAATTGCATTATGTATATTACTCTATTACGATTTTGTTAAGTTTAACCCCGATGGGAGGTTGCTTAATGATAGAGGGAATTAGAATAAACGCTCATGGCGCATATCTAACAGAAAGTGGCATTTTTGTGGAAGCTGATGATCACTCTCTTATTGAACAGAAGTTTGGTCTTGGCAATGAAGACAAATACAGAATCAATACAATGTCGTATCAAATCCTTCTTGCACATAACAGAAGTAATGATCCAAATTTGATGAAACTAGAAGTAGATTCTCTTGTGTCACCGGATAATGTTTATACGAGCCTGATTCAAACAGCTAGGGCAAGTGGTATAGATGAATTCAAGTTGCCTTTCGTAATGACAAATTGCCATAACAGTCTATGCAGTATTGGAGGCACAATCAACGAAGATGATCATAATTATGGCTTTTCCTGTGCCAAACGTTACGGAGGCATATATGTTCCAACATATCAGAGTGTAATTCATCAGTATATGAGAGAACAGATGGCCTTTAGCGGAGCTATGATTATGGGTTCTGATAGCCATACTAGATATGGAGCTCTTGGTACCATGGGGATAGGAGAAGGTGGCGGAGAACTCGTAAAACAACTTGTTGGACAGCCATATGAAGTTCCAAATCCTAAAGTCATTGCGGTTGTGTTAACAGGTAAGCTTTCACATGGAGTAGGTCCTCATGATGTTTCAATCGCTCTGATTGGCGCTTTGTTTCCATCTGGATTTGCGAAGAATAAGATACTGGAATTTATAGGTCCTGGTGTATCATCCCTTTCGATTGACATGAGGCTGGGTATTGATGCCATGACTACAGAATGTTCTGCATTATCTTCAATTTGGATTAGTGACGAAAAAACCAAAGAGTTTTACTGTAATCATAATCGATTATCTTGCTACAATGCTTTGGCTCCAAAATTCCCTGCATATTATGATGGTATAGTTGAAGTTGATCTGAACAAAATAAAGCCAATGATAGCAATGCCTTTCCATCCGAGTAATTGCTATACGATCGAAGAATTCAGAGCTAATGCTGGCGATATAATAAATCAAGTTGAGGAAATAGCACATAAAACAATGCCTAATTTTTCCTTATCTGCACAGTTCTATAATGATGAGCTTCATTTTACTCATGCAACTGTGGCTGGGTGTGTAGGCGGTTTGTTTGAGAATATTTGTGAAGTGAATAATATTTTATCAATGGATGAAGCTGTCCTTCCTGTAGGATCATCTCTTCATGTATATCCTGCTAGTCAGTCTATCTACATGAATCTTCTCCGAGAAGGTGTAACTGAAAGTCTTGCTTCTAAAGGAGTAATCCTGATGCAAGCTTCATGTGGGCCTTGTTTTGGTGTCCAGGATATACCCGCCAACAATATGATGGTCATGAGACATATAACTAGGAATTTTCTTAACAGAGAAGGAGCTCGTCCTGAAAAATCTCAATCTGCAAGTGTGTGTCTTATGGATGCAAGATCAATAGCAGCAACATTAGTTAATGACGGATGCCTTATTGGGGCTGACCAACTTGATTATGAAGAAGAATCGTATACATATTCATTTGATGATTCATCATATAAAAAGTGCGTATATAACGGTTATGGCAAGCCAGATAGATCAGTCACCATTGTGAAAGGACCTAACATTACAGATTGGCCTGAATTTGGTCCATTACCTGATCATCTATTGCTCAAAATATCTGGGAAATATGAAGGGTCTGTTACGACTGATGAGCTAGTCCCGTCAGGTGAAGCGTCTTCATATCGGTCAAATCCAAATAAATTAGCACTATTTACTTTAATAAATCGTGATCCTGAATATATTGTTAAATCAAAAGAAATACTTAAATTTAGTAGTGCCTATAAAGTTGGAGAAGGCACGAACGTCGATAAGGCATTCGATGAATGTTGCAAAGAAGTAATAAGGGTTATTGGATGTACTTCTGAAAGCTTGGAAGTAGGTAGTGTAATTCTTGCGGACAAAATTGGTGACGGATCTGCAAGAGAACAAGCAGCCAGTTCTCAAAGAGTTCTTGGTGGACGAGCTGACATAGCCATCGAGTTTGCTAACAAAAGATTTAGATCAAATTTGATTAATTGGGGATTGCTTCCTATTGAAGTATCTTCAATGCTTTCTCTTTCAGTTGGCGATATTATCCTTCTGAAAGATATCCGCAAAACAATCATTTCTGGTGATGAAAATCTTAATGCCTATCATATTAGTTTCTCTGGGAAAATGATGGAACGGTTAGCTTTGAAGCTCGTAGCCTTATCAGAAAGAGAACGTGAGATTTTACTTGCAGGGTGTCTTATCAATGAACAGAAGGCAATCCGGTAAGTCAAATATAAAAACAGCGATTTCAAAAGGAGGAATCAAAGATGAGAAAAAGGGGCAGATTAGTCATTTTATTTGTTGTTCTTGTTGCTGTAATGCTCAGTGGCTGTTCAAAAAAGACTGAATCTTCGTCAAGTGCAGAAAGTGATAGTTTTACTTTTTCCAGCAATGTTGCCATTGTTGTTCCATACAATGCCGGTGGCGGAGTTGACGTTGCTATCCGTTCGATTTTGGAAGCAGGTCTCAGGCAAGAACTTGGTGGTTCTATATCCGTGGAGAATGTAGCAGGTGGAAATACTTTGATTGGTGCCCAGAATGTGCTAGGTGCAGATGCAGATGGCTATACCGTTTTTGTAAATACTTGTGCGGCTTTTCTTGCTGCTCCACAAATGTATGGTAACCCATATACAATTGAGGACTGGGAATATATTACGACACTTGGTGATACTGATTTGATCGTGGCAGCTGGTCCCAGTGCTCCGGCAAAAACACTCGATGATCTTATTGAATATGGTAAAAATAATCCAGAAGGAGTAACTGTCGGTTGTGCTGGATATGGTGATATCTCTGCTTTAGCTGCCTACATTACTCTCAATTCATTAGGAGTCAATTGTCAACTTGTTCCTTATTCTGGCGCAGCTGAGAGTACTGCAGCATGTCTGGGAGGTCATGTTCAGTATGTATGTGCAACTGCAAATACTTTGGTAAGTCACGCAGAAGAAGGGACAATTGTTGGCTTGTATGAAACAGGATCAATAGATGACAATCTTTTAGGTGTTCCTTCTATTACGACGTTGGGACACGCAGATGCAGCTACTCCATATTACCGCATTGTTGCAGTGAAGAAAGGAACGCCACAAAGTGCAGTAGAAGCTTTAAGGACAGCGTTCAAGAATGTTCTTGAAAACCCTGAGAGTATCCAGAAATTAGCTGATTCTGGGCAGATTATTCGCAATGTGATCAATGATCCTGCTGAACTTGAAGCTCTGATAGAACGCGATTATGTTGCTTATGGGGATATGGTAAAGACCTTAAACCTTAACGGCTAGTTATAAGGAAAATAAATAAATGAAAAAACATGAAACACTTATACGCCAGTACAAACTGACATTTTTGGAGAAAATTTTAGCTGCAGTATTGCTTATTGTCGGAATAGGTATGTTTATTATGGCACAAAAGCTTCCAGTCAGTTCTTCTGTTGTCAATGATGCGGGTTTTTTTCCAAAAATTGTTGCAGCTGGTTTTGTTATCATAAGCATAATTTTGTTTATTTCATCGTTTGACAGAAGGGAAGACATCGTAACAATGAACTGGTTTGGTATCCTCATGGTTCTAGTCTGGGTTGTCTTTGGCCTTCTTTGCAATCACATCGGATTTATTTTGTCTGGTATATTTGCAATGGCAATAACTTTGTTTTTATTCGGTGTAGAGAATAGGCGGACAATAGTATTAGTAAGTATTATTTCTCCTATTGTTATCTATGTCGTACTCGGACTTATGATGGGTGTCCGCCTTCCAACACTGTTTATTTGAGCAATATTCAGATAATACGTTTTTCATTTTTTTGATTAAAGAGGAAAAATATGTTTGATACAAATATGATGCTCCAAGGTTTCTTGGGCATGATAACACCTTTTAGTATGTTATTAATGATATTAGGTGTCGCAATAGGTTCCATTTTTGGAGCAATACCAGGTTTGACTGGAGGAATAGCAATTGCTATTTTATTACCGCTAACATTTAGGCTGGAAGCTATTCCTGCAATGGCATTACTGATTGGAATATATGTTGGTGGCGCATATGGAGGAAGTATTCCTGCAATCTTATTTGGCACTCCAGGCGCTCCTGAAGCCAGTGTGACATCTTTTGATGGATATCCAATGATGAAAAAGGGGCAGGGCGGAAAGGCATTGAAAACGGCTCTCTATGCTTCCTGTGCCGGTAATTTCTTTGCATCGATAACAACAATAACCATGATGATGGGATTATCTAGGCTTGCACTTATGATGAATGCTCCAGATTATTTTGGTATTGTAATATTTTCGATTGTTCTAATTGCTACCATTGGATGTAAAGAATCTTGGATTAAGGGGTTAATTGCTGTATTTCTAGGCTTAGCTGCAGGATTTATTGGCGGAGATCCAATCACAGGAATACTTCGATATACCTTTGGCAATAGGTATCTTATGAGTGGACTTGATCTCATTCCTGTTTTGGTCGGTCTTTTTGTCGGATCTGAGGTATTGGCAGAAGCCGGTATTATCCATAAGCGGGAGACGGTTTCTGTTGAAGAATTCAAGAAGAACAATAAAATATCAAAGGAAGAGATTCGAGCCTGTCTACCTTCAATTTTTTCGGGTACAGTTATTGGATCAATTATTGGTGCTCTTCCTGGATTAAATGCAGCAGTTTCTGCAACTCTGAATTATTCATTTGTTAAGAAAATATCCAAAAATCCAGACAGTTTTGGACAGGGAAATATTGCAGGTATTTCTGCTGCTGAATCTGCTAATAATGCAACAGCTGGGCCTACACTTGTTCCTTTGCTGACGCTTGGAATTCCCGGTAGCGGCACAGCTGCAATCTTTTTAGGAGCCCTAACTATTCAGGGTATTGTACCTGGTCCTACGATCTTCCGTGACGCCGGAGATGTTGTATATGGCATCTTCTTTGCATTGATGATTTGTACAGTGTTACTTCTTATTGTGGGAAGAGTATTAATTGGAGGAGCTCAATATATTTCATTTATCCCTACAGAGATATTGAATCCAATTATCATCCTGACATGTTGTGCTGGTGCTTTTTCCGTTAATAATCGAGTCTCTTCAGTCTTCATATTACTGGCCTTTATGGTCATTGGATATTTGATGAGAGTAATGAAGATTCCAACACTTCCACTTCTTATTTCATTCCTTCTTGGTGGAATGATGGAAAGTAATTTCCGCAGAGCATTGTTACTTTCCGGAGGCGATTATGGAATATTCATCACAAGCAAGTTCAGTGCTTTCTTCCTGTTAGTCAGTTTGGGAATGATAGTGTACACCGTTTTGCAACAAACAATCCTTAAAAGAAAAAAGTGAGGTTTATATGGCAGTAAAAGTTAAGTGGGTCGGAAATGCGTTTTTTATGATTGAGGCGAATGACAAGCTCATTTTCACAGACCCTTGGGTGAAAAATAATCCGGGAGTAGATCTTTCTGTAGAAGATTTTGCAGCTATGAAGCCAACTCATATTTTAGTTTCCCATGGCCATCCAGGACATTATGGACGAGGAGATTCAATTGAAATTGCAAATCTAGCTAAAACAACATATTACACCACCAAAGAAGTCCTCAAATATGTTGAAATGAATAATCTTATTCACACATCATATTTTGCTTTTGAACCTGGATCGAAGATTAAGGCAAATGGTGTTGATATAGAGATGTTTTCAGTTGTACATCCACCAGAGCCAGGAATAGCTCCAGAGTGGCAGGAGTTGGCAAAAGTAGCGGCTTCACCCAATACCATCAATATTATTCAAGTAGAGGGAAAAACATTGTTGCATGTAGGTGACACTATGTTGTCTGAAGCATATGACGACATTGCATCAAGATATGATGTTGATCTAGCAATGTTACCTCTGTGGGGAGTCGGGATGTGGTCTGATGAAACTGTTGCTGTTTCAAATATGACAAAAATCATTAATACGGTTAAGCCTAAATATGTGATGTTTCACAACCGCTGGAATCCAGATAGGCCAGCTTGGAATACTTTTTTCCGTGAGACGGCAAATGTGAAGTTTGAGTCTGAATTTATTGATCAGCATCCAGGTGTTTCTGTAATTCTCTGAGCGAATAGGGAGGAGATGATGAAAAAAATATCAAACGGAATATTTCTTCTTGATAGAAAAACATTAATATCCGGGGAAGAAATTGATCACCTTGATAAAAAAACGGCAGCAAAAGGGACGATGTCTTATAACATCATCTCTTCCCATAATGTATCTCATTCTAGTAAACAGCTTTCTTTGCGATTTGATGCACTAGTTGCTCAAGACATGACTTATATAGGTGTTTTGCAAACTGCTATTGCATGCGGTTTAGAGAGATTTAATCTTCCTTTTGTAATGACTGATTGCCATAACAGTCTTTGTATGATGGCTGGCACATTCAATGAAGATGATCATATTTTTAGTCTCTCAGCAGCAAAAAAATATGGTGGAATAAAAGTTCCTGCGCATCAGGCAATAATGCATCAATACATGAGGGAAATGTTTGCTGGTGGCGGAAAAATGATCCTTGGTGCAGATAGTCATACTCGTTATGGCTCATTAGGCACGATTGCAATAGGAGAGGGCGCTGGTGAGCTTGTAAAACAATTAGTAGGTAAAACTTACGACATTTCATATCCTGAAGTTGTTCTTGTGTACCTAGATGGAACTCCTCAGCCTGGGGTAGGCCCTCATGATATTGCTCTATCAATTATAGGCGAAGTATTTGCTGATGGTTTTGTAAAAAATAGAATTCTTGAATTCTGTGGTCCTGGAATAGAAAAACTTCCAATGGATTATCGTTTAGGTATTGATGTAATGACTACAGAAGCATCATGTTTGAGTTCAATTTGGGAAACAGATGCAAGTGTTGAAGCCTTTTTAGATATTCATGGAAGGAAAGAAGATTATAAAGAAATACACCCTTCTCGAATAGCATATTATGATAGGGCGTTAATTGTAAATCTGACGGAAATAGAACCTGTTATTGCAATGCCTTTTCATCCCAGCAATGTATTTAAAATTGAAGAGTTCAATAAAAATGCAAAGGATATCATTCATGAGGTAGAAGCTACCTGCAACAAACAGATGGAGGGATTTGGCCTAAAGTTAGATTTGATGAGTAAACTTGATCGAAACGGCTTTAAAGTAGATCAAGGTGTTGTTGCAGGTTGTGCAGGTGGTCTTTTTTCCAATTTAAGCGATATGGCTGATATATTGGAGAGTCAGAATATTGGAAACGATGCATTTGGATTATACGTATACCCTGCGAGTCAGCCAATCATGGATCGACTGCTGAATACAGGAATTGCTTCAACGCTGATACGGTCTGGTGCTGTTTTGCAGTCAGCCTTTTGTGGCCCCTGTTTTGGCGCAGGTGAAATACCAGGACAGAATGGTTTTTCTATTAGGCATACGACAAGAAATTTTGCAAACCGAGACGGATCAAGACCTTTGAAGGGGCAGGTATCTGCAGTCGCGTTAATGGATGCTCGATCAATAGCTGCAACTTCAGTCAACAAAGGTTATCTTATTCCAGCAACAAAACTTACTGATATTCAATATAAAAATAGAACATATGTCTTCAATAAGAAAATTTATGAATCGAGATGTTTGAATCGGTATGGACAATCAGATCCTTCTCAAGGATTGATTTTAGGACCTAATATTAAGTTGTTTCCAGAACTTCCTGTCTTTCGCAATCATTTGTTGGTAAAAGTAGCAAGTTGTATTCTGGATCCGGTAACGACTACTGATGAATTAATACCTGGAGGAGAAAGTACTTCTTATCGTTCCAATCCAATGAAATTAGCTGAATTTGCTTTATGTACACGTGATCCTATGTATGTACCTAATGCAAAGCAGATAAAAAAAGAAGCTGATGATATGGAAAAGAATGGCATTTCATCGCCTGAATTGTCTGCTATTTTGGAACGGCTCTCTGCTTCACATTTGAACGTGCATGGTTTGGCAGATATAACTTTTGGCAGTGTTCTTGTTACGAGAAAGCCAGGAGACGGTTCAGCCAGAGAGTATGCGGCAACGTGTCAAAGAGTATTGGGAGGTATTGCAAATATTTGCAATGAATATGCTACTAAAAGATACCGTTCTAATCTTATTAACTGGGGTGTTTTTCCATTTGTGACGAAGGATGTAACTGATTTGGTAGTTGGATCCTATGTTTTTATACCCAACTTGCGGAAAAACATTGAATTGGACAAATCGAGCCTTGAGGCATATTTGATAGCAAATTCTGAAATGAAAAAAATTGAAATGTCTTTGGAAACACTTTTGGCAGAAGAAAAAGAAATTCTACTGTCTGGGTGTTTGATTAATTACTACAGAAGGATAAAGGAGGATCTGAAATGAGTAGCATAGAAAGTAATCCTATGTTAGAAAAAATGAAAAAAGGAGAACCCGTTCTTGGTTGTCAAGTACGAAGCAGATCAGTTCTCACAGCAGAGATGCTGTCTTATTGTGGTCTTGATTATGTATTTATTGAAGGTGAACATTTTGTACATAACATAGAGACAGCAGAAAATTTGATTCGCGCTATTCAGCTTGGTAACGCAATGCCTATCATGCGTATTCCAAGTCATGAGGATGGATTGATTCTTCAAGCCTTGGAAGCTGGCGTTATGGGTATAATTTTTCCGCATATTGATACAAAGGAGCAAGCTATCCACGCAGTGAATGAGGTTAAGTTTGCACCAAAGGGACATCGAGGATATGGAGATTCTGCTAGAGCTTCAAAATTTGGCTTTGTATCTGATGACAAATACTTACATCTTACAAATGAACATGTAATGTGTATTGGAATGATTGAAAGTCAAGAAGGAATAGATAACTTGGATGGAATTCTTGATTCAGGAATTGATATTTTGAGGATAGGGGCACGTGATTTGTCTTTGAATTTGGGGTATGGCGGTAAAGTAACACCTGAAGTGAAGGCGATAGTAGCAGAAGTTTGCAAACGTATCAGTTCTTCTGGAAAAGTCTTACTTGGCGATGCTGGTCTCGGTGGAATGGGATCACAAGATGATTTTGAATTTGTTAGAGAACTTGGTTGTTTGATGTTTACACTTGGGTCAGATATGGCGATATTGAAAAAATCTGTATTGGCTTCTGTTTCTAAGTTTGCAGATATGAAGGCAAATTGCACACAGGGGTAAGATAATGTATACAGTTTTGGTCACAGAAGCAATGTCTGATGCTGGAATGGACTGGCTTAGAAAACAGGGTGTGAAGGTAAAATATGGCCGAGGTATCGATACTGCTACTCTGATAGAAGATATCCAAGGGTGTCAGGCAGTAATAACAAGGCTTGCCATATTAAATAGGGAAGTTTTGAGTAGTACTCATGATCTAAAAGTAATAGCTAGGCATGGTGCTGGTGTTGATAGCGTAGATGTGGAATACTGCAAAGCTAATGGTATTACAGTGTTAAGAAATGTTGGTACGAACAGCACTGCTGTTGCCGAACACGCAGTTGCATTGATCATTGCGTTAGCCAAGAAATTAAAAATTCGCGAAGAAATGTATAAAAATAATGAATTTGTTCGGGCTCGCAAAGAGGCAAAAGCAATTGAATTGAAGGATAAAATATTAGGACTTGTGGGATTCGGCCATATCGGAGGAATTGTTGCCAATATTTGCAAAAATGGATTTGGAATGAAGGTAATAGCTTATGATCCATATATTTCAAATACCCATATAATGGAGGGTGTTACTTTAGTCAGTGATAAAGCACATCTGTTTTCAGAAGCTGATTTTATTTCTGTTCATATGCCCGCTACCTCAGAAACCAAGAATAGCATTGGCAAAGATGAATTCGCACTGATGAAAAAAACGGCTTATTTCATAAATACAGCACGTGGAACAATTGTAGACGAGGAAGCTCTTATCGAAGTACTAAGGAATAAAAGAATAGCAGGAGCAGGATTAGATGTTACTCTTGATGAGCCTGCATTGATGGATAATCCTTTATTTTCATTTGAGAACGTAATCATGACTCCTCATTGTGCCGGTAGTTCTGAGGAAGCTTTAATTAAAGCTTCAATGGCATGCGCAAAAGGGTGTTTTGCCGTCCTTAATAATATGCCTGTAGAAGAGCCAGCCGTTATTGTTTGATCGTTTTCCTCCTTTGGCCGCTTTAGCGCGGCCTAAGGATAAATTATGAGATTTGTACTCGTGCAAATTTTCCACCAAGTGATCATCTCTTGGTCAGATAATCAAGAGGAACGTTATCAACACCATCCCATATTATTTGTCTGAAATGGATTGGATCTGTATTTCCTTCTGTATTGATCAAAAGGACATTTGAGTCCGGTCCCAGCCTGAGTGCACTTTTAAGTCCCTCAGAGGCCTTTTCTGTCATTATTGCATATAATGCACCAAGGGTGACTGCACCAGATTCGCCAGAGATCACGAACGGATCTCCTCTCAATGGTACAGCAAGTATCCTCATCCCTCTTGCTGCAGTGTAATCAGGGACTTTCATGAATACGTCTGCTGTATTGTCCAGCACTTCCCAAGCAATAGGCGAAGGATCTCCACAGGCAAGGCCTGCCATTATTGTGTCGAGATCTCCCTTGACGCTGTGGCATTTCCCGTCGTTTATTCTAGCCGTCTCATAGATGCATGCTGCCTTCTCTGGCTCAACGACGACAAAGTAGGGCGGATCATCCTTGAATAGGGCAGAGTAGAATCCGATGACAGAGGCTGCAAGGGCTCCGACTCCAGCCTGTACAAATACATGTGTGGGTTTTGTCAGTCCTATCCCAAGAAGCTGTTCTTGTGCCTCGAGCAACATGGTTGTATACCCCTGCATTATCCATGTGGGTATTTCTGTGTATCCATCCCAAGAAGTATCAGAAACTATCTGCCATCCATTCTTCTTTGCATCTTCTGCGCATTTTCTCACGGCATCATCATAGTTCCCGTCCACAACGACAACCTCTGCATTGTATCTCTTTATTGCTTCGATCCTCGGAAGAGAAGTCTCCCTGTGAACATAGATTACACATCTGAGCCCTAACTTTTCAGATGCCCAGGCAATCCCTTTCCCGTGGTTGCCGTCAGTTGCACTTGTAATTGTAAGGCCTTTGAGTCTTTCGTGGCACTCTGGACTTATAAGGTAATCATATGTAAGCTCGTCATCTTTCAAGTTGAGTTTCTTCTCGACTAGGCGGAAGATTGCAAATGATCCGCCCATTACCTTGAATGAATTCAGCTCAAGTCTTTGTGCCTCATCTTTGACGTAGATCCCCCCGAGCCCGATCATCTGTGCAAGGTTCGGTAGGCTTCTTAAGGGAGTAACGCGATAGCCGGGGATCTGTCTATGGAACTTTCTCGCCAGCCGGGAGTACTTGATGTCAAAAAGCTCTTCTGCTTTTGTCACATCTTTTTTCTTGGTCCTGAGAATGAAGTCGTAATCTCTTTTTATCTCCATCATTTCTGCCTCTTGTAAACGTTCCATGTGGATTTGATTATGTTCTCTACATCGCTTTTTTCGGCTTTCCATCCAAGCTTTTCCTCAGCAAGGGCAGAGGATGCGACAAGCTTTGCCGGATCTCCCGCTCTTCTCTGGCCGTACTCGCTTTTTATTTCCTTTCCTGTAAGCCTTCGCGCAGCTCCGACGATTTCGTTGACGGAAATACCCTTGCCGCTTCCGAGATTGACGATGAGGTTCTCTTTTTCTTTTTCCAGATAAGAAGCTGCTGCCACGTGTGCTCTCGCGAGATCTGTCACGTGTACATAGTCCCTGATGCATGTTCCGTCGATCGTGTCATAATCGTCTCCGTAGATGACCATTTTCTCCCTCTTTCCTATGGCAACTTCCATCACGATAGGAATGAGATTGAGCGGATTGATCTCAAGTCCCATGACCCTTCCCTTCTCATCGTATCCGGCGGCATTGAAGTATCTTAGTGACGCGAATTTCAGACCTTTGAGTCGGGAAAACCATTTCAAGTTTTCTTCGATCGCAAGTTTTGTATAACCGTAATAGTTTGTGGGATTTGTCGGATGCTTCTCGTCAATCGGGAGGTATTCTGGTTCTCCGTATGTGGCGGCAGATGAGGAGAGTATGAAATTATTGCATCCTGCCCTGAGGCATTCTGTGATGAGTATGAGAGAACCTGTTATGTTATAAGTGCTATATTTCTCAGGCTCTTTCATTGATTCTCCTGCCGCTTTCAGCGCGGCTAGATGCACTGCACAGTCCCAGCCTTCGGAGAGGACTTCGCTTACCCTTTTTCTGTCCATAATGTCCCCAAAGTAGAACTTTACTCCCTGCTGGATGTTCTCTTCCCGTCCTGTTGAGAGATTGTCGTAAATCCCGACTGTATCCCCTCTGTCCAAAAACGCAAGGGAAACGTGTGTTCCGATGTAACCAGCACCTCCGAAAAGCAGTACTCTCATAATGTCCTCCTAAAATGAGCGAATCATATTTTCTATCTCGTTTCTCTTTTCTTCAAGAAGTTCTCTGTTCTTTGCTTCTATGACAATCCTGAGAAGCGGTTCCGTGTTGCTCTTCCTGACATTGAACCACCATGAGGGAAACTCCATCCTGTAACCATCAAAAGAGAGTATTCTCTCTGGTCCTTGTTTCTTGTAGTACTGGAAGAGATGATCGATTATTCCGTCCTTGTCCTTTACCGAGAAATTCACTTCTCCTGAGTTTTCGTACCTGATGATCTTCTCAAGGATAGCTGAAAGCTTTCCTCCGTTTTCCTTTATGGCGGTAAGCATCAGCAGGGAAGTCAGGATTGCCGCATCGGAACCGAAGAATTCATCCATCAGATAGTAATGTCCCGCAAGTTCTCCTCCGAATACAGCCTTTTCTTCTATTATCTTCTCACTTGCATAGGCATGTCCGACTTTCCAGAGGATAGGGGTGAAACCATTCTCTTCTAGAAACTCAATTGTACTGTTGCTTGTCCTTATATCCAGTACAGCTTTTCCGAGCCTGTTTTTGCTTTTGTAGTAAAGTCCGAGTACCGCTGTCATGTAGTCTGGCTGCACCATCTTTCCTTCTTCGCTGACAAATACGACCCTGTCTGCATCTCCGTCGAAGATAAGTCCGAGATCCATATTGTTCTCCCTGACTGTCCTCTTCAATTCATCGAGGTTCTTCTCTATGAGAGGATTTGGATCGTGAGAAGGGAAAGACCCATCCAGTGTGTCATTGATATATATGCAGTCACGCTCACCAAATATTTCGTGCACGATTGTAGATGCCATCCCATTTGATGAATCGATTGCGATCTTCATGCCTTTCAGGTCTGGAAGATAGGATTTCAGGAATGATATGTATTCCTCTCGTATTTCCCTGCTTTTGTCTGAGAACCTGCCTCTTTCTTTTTTCTCAATAGTACCGTTCTTTGTAAGCTCCTCAAGTTTTCCCAGCCCCATCTCATAGCTTATAGGAAAAGAATTTTCCCCTGAGACCTTTATCCCGTTGTATTCTTTTCCGTTATGGCTTGCTGTGATCATCAGCGAACACTTTGCCTTGTAGTGAACGTTTGCAAAGTAGACCATCGGAGTAGTGGTGAGCCCAAGATCAATTACAGATGCTCCCGAGTCGAGTATGCCCTCGATGAGATGCTGGTGTAGAAGAGGACTGGAGAGCCTCATGTCCCTGCCGACTATTACCTCAGAAGCAGATAAGAGGGACGGAATGAAATATCCTATCTTGTAACTGAGTTCCTCATCGATATCTTTTCCCCAGATGCCTCGTATATCATAGCTTTTGAATGCACCCATCAAGACCTCCCATTGCTTACAATATTCCTGATCTTGTCACCGTCCATCAGCTCGAAATAATACCTTGTGCCATCCTCAAGAACGATTTCTGTGACTGTCTTTCTGACTGCCGAAAGAATGCCTTTTGCTATCTTCCCCTTTTCAGAAAGTCCCTGGATCACATCATCTGCGCTTGATCGGTATACTTTGTTTACCTCTTTCACGTCATCCTTTGAGAATGATCTTTCGAGCTTTACGTATTTTTCTTTTTTCTTCGTTGCTATCGGAATTCCCAGAATCCTGTTCTCTTTTTCAAAGTCCTCAAAGACGAATGTGTTTCCGTCAGAATAGAGAAATACACCGTTATCCCTTGTCTCACCTGTCGATGAGCCATAGAACAGGGCGTATGTGCGGTATACTATTCGTCCTCCAAGTCTTTCTTCCCTTTCTTTCAGAAAGAGTGAAACGTCAATATTGTCCATCATTGAATAGGATAATCTTTTTTTGTATCTACTGCGAGTTTTTTCCCTTCCACCTTGGAAGAGGAAGCGCTTTTGAGATAACATCATAGCTGATGAAGGAATATCTTAAGAAAGATTTTGCCAAGATACTCAAGAGAAACGCTCTTGAAGCCCACAGAATGATGAAGAATACCAGTTCTACTGCATGCAGAGTGTATGACAGGAACATCGAGGAACTTCCTGTTACTGTGGAACTGTATGGCAAATATGCACGCATAGTTGATTTCTCGGATGTTGAAAATGAAGATAAGGATGAGATAATGGATATCGCATCTAGATATCTTTATATAGAGAAAAGCAATGTGATCTATAGATCATGCAAGAAAAGGGAAGGGCGAGAGCAGCACGAGAAGGCAGAAGAGAGCCTGAAGACAGTTGTTACTGAAAGCGGGCATGAGTTTGAGGTTGAATTAAAGAAGTATACAGATACCGGCCTTTTTCTGGATCATGCAGAGACCAGGAGACTGGTTGAAAGCATCTCGGAGAATCTAGATGTCCTGAACCTCTTTTCCTATACAGGTTCTTTCTCTGTCTATGCAGCCTCAGGTGGTGCAAAGAGCGTAGAGAGCGTGGATCTTTCGAATGTCTACTCAGCATGGGCAGAAGAGAACATGAGGCGGAATGGCTTTCTTGATGAGAAAAAATATGCATTTCTGCGTGAAGATGCCTGGACTTTTCTAAAGAGGAGTTTTGAGGAGGGTAAGAAGTGGGATCTCGTGATATTCGATCCTCCTGCTTTCTCCAACAGCAATAAGGCAGAGGATTTTGATATCAAGAAGGATTACCTCAAATATCTCCTGATCATAAATGCCCTATTGAGGGATGATGGGATAGTTATATTCAGCGAGAACCTTTCAAATATGAATGTCGAGCTCAAAAAGCTCAGACGGTTTTACAAGACAAGGGAATTGACAGCGGAAGTAAAGGCACTAGGTTTTTCCAGACGCAGTGCTATGCGATGCTTCCTGTTGGAGAAAATATACGACAGTAAGGAATTTATCATGAAGAGAATCGATGATGATCAGAGCCTGGAGAGGCTCACACTGGACGAGAAAGGGCCTAAGAGAGAAAAGAAGGAAAGAAGACCTTGGAAAGAAGATGGCGAAAGACGATTTGAAGAAAGGCCCAGAAGAGAAGAGCGGTATTTCTCTGAAAGGAGATGGGACGAAAGGCCAAGGCGCGAAGGGCATTCCAGATTCGAAGAAAGGGGGTATTCCGGACGGCAAAGAAGCTACGATGATGATTATCGTCCTCGCGGAGAGAGAAGGGGATCGCGTAGAGATGATTACCGGCCGAGATACGAAGACGATTACCGCCCTAGGCGACGTGATGATGACTGGCGTGATCGCCGCCCTGGGTACGAGGAAGAGAGGAGAATGTATGACGGCTATGGGCATAGAGGCGATGATCTTCCTGATTACAGAAAGAGAAGAAGCTTTGATGACAGACCGAGGTACAGTGACGAGAGGCCGAGATTCAGAGATGAAAGGCCAAAACGGAGAGAAGATAGGTACGATCGTCCAAGAGATGACAACAGACTAAAGCCATATGAAGGCTCAGGAAATATGGACAAGAAGAGTTTTGGAGAGGCCAAGACGAGACGCCGGAATCCTCCTGTCCCATATGGAATGGATTCTTTCCACTCTTCAAAGAAAAAGAAAGAAGACTGAAGCAAGCCTTCACGCAGTGTGGTACTAAGTGTGATGAAGGATTAACCAGCTTGTATTGTCTTATATAGTGACAAAAAAGCCACAGATTCCATCTCTTTGGTTTCTGTGGCAATTTTTATCAGAGTCCGAGTTTGGCTTTCTCTTTTTTCCAGCTGTCCTTGAGTGTACATGTCCTGTTGAACACCAAGTGATCCTCTGTCGTATCTTTATCCAAGATATAGTAGCCATTACGTATGAACTGGAGATATTCGCCCATTTTCACGTTTTCCGCTTCCTTCTCCACATATGCGTCATTAAGGACGATAAGTGAACCAGGATTGAGGTCGTCGAGGTAGTTTCCAGTATTTGCTCCAGGCACTTCGTTCTTGAACAGTTTGTCGTACTGTCTGACTTCGACTTTTAGTGCCGTCTCCTCATCTACCCAGTGGCTTGTTCCCCGGACTTTCCTTCCATCACTGGTAGTGCCACCTCTGCTGTTCTCGTCGTATGTGGCATGAATCAGCGTTATATTTCCATTCTCATCCTTCTCGAAGCTCGTTGCAGTGACGTAATAGGCGTACTTCAGCCTTACTTCGTTTCCGACATAGAGCCTGTGGTAACCTTTGACTGGGTTTTCCATGAAGTCTTCCCTCTCGATCAGGAGATGTTTTGAGAACGGAATCAGATGTGTCTTGGAATTTTCATCCTCCGGATTGTCGACAGCTTCAAAGTATTCTGTCTTTCCGTCAGGATAGTTGTCGATGACAAGACGCACTGGATCGAGGACTGCCATAAGCCTTTTTGCCCTCTTGTTCAGGTCTTCCCTCACGCAGAACTCCATGAGTGCGTAGTCAACCATTCCTTCTACCTTCGCAACGCCAACGCGGGTAACGAAATCTTTCATCGACTCAGGGGAGTATCCTCTCCTCCTTACGCCTGAGATAGTAGGCATTCGTGGGTCATCCCATCCGGTCACGAAATTGTTGTTTACAAGGTAAAGCAGTTTCCTCTTGCTCATGAGGAGATAAGAGACATTCAATCGCGCGAACTCGTACTGATGCGGAGTGTGCTCAATCCCGTCTATGCTTGTTGCCCAATCATATGCAGGCCTGTGATCCTCGAATTCGAGTGTGCAGATGGAGTGCGTGATCCCCTCGATCGCATCGCTGATTGGGTGGGTGAAGTCGTACATCGGATATATGCACCATTTCTTTCCCGTTCTTGGATGCTCTGCGAACTTGATCCTGTAGAGCGCTGGATCCCTCAGGTTTATATTAGGGCTCTGCATATCTATCTTTGCCCTGAGCGTATAAGAGCCTTCAGGATGCTTTCCTTCTTTCATCTCTTCAAAAAGGCGGAGATTTTCTTCAATGGGCCTGTTCCTGTCCGGGCTTTCCTTTCCGCCCTCTGTCAGCGTGCCTCTATATTCCTTCATCTCCTCAGCCGATAGCGAGTCCACGTAGGCCTTTCCTTCCTTTATGAGCCTTACAGCGATTTCATAGAGCTGATCGTAATAGTCTGAGGCGTAATACTCATCGCTTCCCCAGGAGTAACCCAGCCATTTGATGTCCTCCTTGATGGAGTCGATATACTCTGTCTCCTCTTTAGCAGGGTTCGTATCATCAAGCCTGAGATGACATTTCCCGCCATATTTCTCTGCGAGGCCGAAATTGATGACAATGCTCTTTATGTGCCCGATATGAAGATATCCATTCGGCTCTGGTGGAAACCTTGTCACTATTTTTCCATCAGGTACTCTGTTGTTCTTCAGGTCATCCTCAATGATTTTCTCAAGGAAATTCAAAGGTTTCTCTTCCATAATCGCTCTCCTAACAATTTTCGTAGATATTACCATCACCAGGCTTTTCTTGGAAGAATGACAGTCTGATTTCTCTTTTTATTCCTTTTGTTTTGAATCCCACAGAGACCGATGTTGAAAATGAAGGATAGGAGAGGGAGAGAAGGTCCCCTTCTTCGTCAGAAAACGTCACCTCCTCACCGCGTTTCCTGATGTAGAGACTATTCCCTCTTTTCTTTCGTACTTTTGCATTCAGGCCTGCGAATGAAATGTCGATTTCATCTTCATGGAGTGTGATCATGTCCTTGTCTGTGTGCAGCAGGATGAATGACACTTCCTCACCTTCGTAGGAAAGGAAGAGATCCTCGTCCTTGCCGATAGTATAAAGTGCATAGGACGGATAATTATCCATGAAAGTGAGGCTATGTGCGCTTACCTTTACTTTTTCAGGCCTGTTGATCCAGTCTACTTTTTTAATCTGCATAGTGAACTACTCCCTCTTAGCTGACGCTTGAAGATGGAGCTTCCGGGCTCTTTCCCATCTCAGGGCGTTTCACAGAATGCTTCCATATCTCATATGAGGTATGGAAGTCTAACTTCCGCTCCTCCGAAGTACCCGTATGTTCCGTACGGGTGCAAGACATCATATGCTCTCCTGCAAGAAGCAGTGTTTTTGCGGCTTTGATATCACGGTCCTCAGTGTATCTTCGACCATGATTTATTCTATCATTTTGAATTGTTTCAAGCAATACGTGCGTCAATTCATCTCCACCCTGCAGAGGATGGAGTCTTCTTGCCAATTTCGGGATAAAAGGGAATGAGGCTGAGCATCTCTTTGCAACAGATGAAATGAAAGCTATCATTTCTTCATGATTGCTGTGTTTTCAGATCTTTATGCAGTCTTCTGTGAGGAAGATGACGGGAAGTTCGTCTTGAAAGCTGGTGGAGATGGCTATGATGTTGCCTCCGCTCTGTATCAGAAAGGGAAGAAGAGTTGTTTCATCAGCGCATATTCCTCGATGGATGAATTAGGCACATTCCTCAAGGAAGATATATCTTCTTTTTCATATATTCTTGACGGTCTTTCTTCCCCTGTCGAGACAGGGATAAAGATTGAGTTCAGGTCGGGACGGACGATTTATCCGAAAGGGGTAAGGGCCGCAACTTCAGTTTCATCTCTGCTTCTTGCAAATGTACTGGCAGAATCCTCGCTGGGGACTATTGATCTGTGTTATGTAACTGCAGAATCGCTGTCGATAGCACCTCTTGCATCAAGCATCATCGATATAGTCACATTCATGAACCCGAAACCAGAGATTGTCCTTGCCGATTTTGGCCATGTCTATTCTGAGGATGTATACACAAGGTCAAAAAATATCCTGATGCCATATGTCAGCAGGACGCTGGAGAAAACTGGGCCAGATGATATTGCAGACATCCTAATATTGCTTGAGGAGCACAAGGGATGAGGAAGATCATAGTTCTGTCCTTGTTTTTTGCTGTGCTCTTTTCTTCTTGTCATGACAGCAAAGAGGAGATTTCTGAATCGCGCATTGCATTGGACACTGTATGCTCGATCCATCTTTATGATGAGAAGGACAGGCATGTTGTGGAGCCTTTCTTCTCTCTTCTCTATGAACTGCAGAATACCCTCGACAGATATTCTGAGAACAGCGAACTATATTACGTGAATCAGAATGCATATAGAGAAGAGGTGGCTTTGTCGCCTGTCCTGTTTGACGCGCTCAAGAGAGCACTGGATCTGAGCAGGGAAACCGGTGGAGCCTTCAATGTCGCAATAGGTCCGCTGGTTGATCTCTGGCAGATAGGCAAAAGTGACAAGCTTCCTTCTCCTGAAGAGATTGAAAAAAAGAGACTGCTGTCAGATTACAGCAAGATAGTCCTCGATGAAGAGAAGAGGACTGTCCGTTTCCTTGAAGAGGGAATGAGTCTCGATCTGGGAGGAATAGGGAAGGGATTCATTGCATCAAAGCTGATGGATTTCCTAAAGGAAAACGGGGTCGAGAGAGCCAGCATAAATCTCGGTGGAAACATTTCCCTTCTCGGGGAGAGTCCCAGAGGTGGTGACTGGAGAATAGGAATAAGAAACCCTGATGGGAGTTCATCTGAGTATGTCGATGTCGTCTCTGTGCCTCCTGGCTACAGTGTGTCGACCAGTGGGAGCTATGAACGTTTCAGCATACTGGAAGATGGAAAGATGTATTCGCATATACTCTCATCCAGAACAGGCTATCCCATTGAGGGCCCTCTCCGCTCCGTTACTGTCATCTCATCCGATGCAACTCTTGCAGATGCACTCTCGACAACAGCATATGTAGAGGGGCTCGATGACCTGGATTCCCTTTCCCGGCATTTTGATGTGAGGCTCATAGTTCTTCTTGAGGAAAATGAGCTGATTTCCTTGCCTTCAGCGCAATGAATGAATCTGAAATGAAGGAGTCTACAGGTTCGAAAAGGCTATCGTCAGAGAACATGTCTTCTATGACAAAACCCTCCCTGCAGAGCCCTCCGATCAGAGAAGAAAGGGTATGGGAATATTCGAAAGTGTCTTTTTCCATGATCTTCCTCTTCCTTTCCTTTTTGCTAAGGCTTCTTTCATCAGAGTATGGAATTGTATATTTTACTTTCAGCTTTCCTTTGTTCTCTGCTTCCCTGTCAAAAATGTACAGTATTGGATTTGCAAATCCGATTATGAAGCTGCCATCTTTTCTCAGTACCCGGTATATGTCTTTGTAAAACTGCTGTACGTCAGATATGAAATTCACGGCTTGGGGTGAAATGACGAGTGAGAATGACTCATCTTCGAACATCGACAAGTCTCTCATGTCACCATTGATAAGTTCTGCATCTAGGCCATACTCCTCAAGCGCTTTTCTGTCTTTCCTGATCTGACGCTCAGAGACATCTATCGTTGTTACGGAAAAACCGAGGCGGGATAGTATTACAGTTTGCTGTCCCCCTCCTCCGCCGAGATTGAGAGCCTTCCCGTTGCCTTTCTCATCAAGCCAGGAGAATGGAACATCGCTTTTGGGGGTGACCCATATGCTCTGCTTGCCACTCTCAAGCTTTTCTTTCATGCCTTCTGTCAGGCCGTTAGTCCAGAAGTTTTTCTTCCTGCTCTCTTCGTCCCAGGCTTTACCGTTCTGTCTCTCTATCTTCATGACCTGATGATTCTAACATATTTTTCGCTTCTCTTGACGATTACATCTCTTTCCCATAGATTCATCTCTGATGAACAAGGACGGGAAAAACAAGCTTCTTCTAGCGCTTTTTATCATCCTGCTGGTTTCACTCTTGTACGTTTTGGCAGTCATTACAGCGTCAGTCAGAGAAAAGCGGGTACAATCTGATGCTCTTTCATACATTTCTAGTGTACGGAAAGAGCTTGGCGATGACGAGCTCCTTTCCCTGTTCGGTTATGATACAGCCCAACTCAATCGCGAGTTTTCCCTCTATGAGGATATTGATGAAGAGGAGAATGATAACCTCTATGTATATGATTCTTGTCGCGATGGAGTGGTTAAGATAACTTCTCTTTCCTCTACAGGCAGCGGCATCATAATTTCTCCCGAAGGCCTCATACTGACTGTCAGCCATAATATCAGGGACAGGAATTCCATCGATGTGACTTTCTCTGATGGAAGCAGGGAAAAAGGCGAGCTCATAGGTTCTGATGATCTTTCGGACGTTGCGCTGGTGAGAGTAAGGAGAAGTACCCCAAATGTCCTCGTCCTTTCATCTTCTGCTCCTTTTGTTGGCGAGAAAGTATATGTAATCGGACATCCATATGGAAATAACTGGAGCCAGAGCTATGGGGAAATCAGTGGCCTTGATCGTAGTGCGGTCACAGAAAACGGGACTGTGATTCCTTCTCTTTTGCAGATGGATATGCTCGTATATCCCGGAAACAGCGGAGGCCCTCTCCTTGATAGAAAAGGAGAAGTGCTTGGGCTTGTTGATTCAAATTACTCACAGAGCCAGATTGCCTTTGCCCTTCCTTCTCTGAGACTGAAGGAAATCATCCGGTCACTGTACGAAAATGGCAAGGTAGAGCGGGGTGAATTCGAAGCACGGGTACTTCCGATTGATGAGGCAATTGCATCTAGCATGAACATCACTCCTTCTGTAGGCCTGCTTGTCTCTGAAGTGAAAAGTGGCGGAAATCTGGATGAAAGCGGAATCAGGGGAGGAAATAGGAGAGTCCAGTATGGTCAGTCCCTGATATATCTCGATGGTGATGTGATTCTATCTATTGACGGAATAACTACAAATTCTATGGATGACTACAGGAAGGCTCTTTTCTATCATGAAGCGGGAGATATTGTGAGCGTCATGGTACGTAGGGGAAAAGACGTGAGAGAATATGACGTGACGCTCTCTTCCATGGAGGGGGGAATATGGCAGAAATGAATTTGGCAGAGCCTGCGATCTATGATTTCCAGACGGGCAGGTCGAGACCTTTTCATGTCGTGAGTGACTTTTCCCTCTCTGGTGATCAGGGGGAGGCTGTTGAGAAACTCTACAGAGGCTATCTTGACGGAGACAGGGCACAGACTCTGAAAGGGGTCACAGGATCAGGAAAGACATTCACGATGGCAAAACTGATCGAGAAGATACAGCGTCCTACTCTGGTGCTTTCCCACAACAAGACACTTTCTGCGCAGCTTTACAGGGAATTCAAGTCGTTCTTTCCCGAGAACGCAGTGGAGTATTTTGTCTCGACATACGACTATTACCAGCCTGAGGCATATGTCCCTGGAAAAGACCTTTACATAGAGAAGGAGACCGATATAAACGATGAGATCGACAGGCTGAGGCTCAAGGCATCTTTCAGCCTTCTGGAAAGACGTGATGTCATCGTAGTCGCGACAGTCTCCTGTATCTATGGCCTCGGCAATCCAGTGGCCCTCACAGATATGGTGCATTCCTTCAACGTCGGGGATGCATTTGATCACAAGAAAGAGTTCTCGCAGCTTGCCAGGATGCTTTACGAGCGCAATGACATGGTTCTCGAGAGGGGAAACTTCAGGAGTCATGGAGATGTGATTGAAATCTATCCTGCATATCTGGAGAGCGCGTTCAGGATCACCCTTGACTGGGATGAGATCGCATCGATCGTGTGGTTTGATCCGATTACAGGCCATAAGCTCGAATCTGTTGATTCCGTCACACTCTATCCTGCAAAGCAGTTTGTTCTTCCGGATTCTTTCATAAAGAAGGGAATAGAGCGTATCAATGAGGAGAAAGAGGAGAGGGTAGAGTACTTCAAGAGCCTTGGCAAGCTAGTGGAGGCCGAGAGGATCAAGACTCGTGTCGAGTATGACCTTGAGATGCTTTCCGAAGTAGGACACTGCCCCGGTATCGAGAACTACTCACGACCTCTTTCCGGCCGAATGCCAGGGGAACGGCCACAGGTGCTTCTCGATTACTTCCCGTCTGATTTTGTCACATTCATAGACGAATCCCATGTTACGCTCCCACAGATAGGTGCGATGTACGAAGGGGACAGGTCAAGGAAGGAGAATCTGGTTGAGTATGGTTTCCGTCTTCCTTCTGCCCTCGATAACCGTCCGCTGAAATATGAGGAGTTTGACCAGAAAGTCGGGCAGAGGATTTATGTTTCTGCTACTCCTGGAGAGAGGGAGAAGAGGGAATCGAGCCAGATCGTTGAGCAGCTGATAAGGCCTACCGGACTTCTGGATCCATATATCGAAGTGCGTTCCACTGAAGGCCAGATGGAAGACCTTTACGGGGAAATCAGGAAGACGATCGCAAATAACGAGAGGGTTCTTGTCACTACACTTACAAAGAAGATGAGCGAGGACCTCTCAGATTATCTATCGTCCCTTGGCCTCAAGGTGCGTTATCTTCATTCAGAGGTCGAGACTATCGAGAGGGTAGAGATAATCAGGGATCTGAGAAAAGGGAAGTACGATGTGCTGGTCGGAATCAATCTCCTGCGTGAGGGTCTTGATATGCCTGAGGTGTCTCTTGTTGCAATACTTGATGCAGACAAGATCGGCTTCCTCCGCTCTGCAACATCGCTGATACAGACCATAGGACGGACTGCGCGTAATGAACACGGACATGTGATCATGTATGCGGATAAGATTTCTCCTGCCATGGCAGAGGCCATAGAGGAGACGGAACACAGAAGAAGTGTACAGGAGGCTTACAATAAAGCCCATGGCATTACCCCGAAGACTGTGCACAAGGCGATAGAGGACATCATTGAGAGGGAGGATATCGAGAAGAAGGAGAGCGCGAAGGATGAGATCAAGATCCGCAAGGGTGCATACAATCTGCTTCTGGAGAGGGACAGGAAGAAATACATCAAGGAACTTGAGAAGCAGATGCTTGAGTATGCAAAGCTCTTGGAGTTCGAGAAGGCCGCAGAACTGCGCGATGAGATCCAGCGCATCCGGGAAGGCAAGGACAGCTAGTATGGGGAGAAGAGTACCAGATCGTATCTGGTGTGGCTCACATTCGGGGTTGCTCCCAGTCTTATCTGCCAGCTGATATTGTCCATTACATGTCTGTACATTTCAGAAAGGCAGATCGTCCTCTTTCCATTTGTGATCACTCCTTCCTCATGTTCAAAATCATATCCGAGGTATGAAAGCACTTGATACGTGAAAGCTCCATGCCTGCCCGCTCCTTCTGTTCCCTGATAGGGATCATTGTCATAGCTGACTGTATTGTGTGCGGCAGTAATTGCAAAATCCTTGAAGTTGCCACTCTCTTTTCCTGTTGAATTGGCGAAGGCTTCAAGGAGAGCCTCTATCCCGTCGTTGAGATTGGCAACATCATTTTCCTCTACATACACACCGCTATAGCATGAGTCGAGGATCATCAGAGTGTTTGACGGGAATGATTTTATAAAATCGATGACAGTACGTGCCGGCACAGCTGTGTATTTGTATCCATCCTCATCTTCATAATGGTAGATATAGAGTCCTCCCGAATAGTCTTCTCCATGTCCGCTGAAATAGAAGACCATTATGTCATTTCCATCCACTTCCCCTTCTAGAGAAGAAAGGAGGAAGGATATAAATTCGTCTGAGACATCATCCCTTTCTTGAGGAATGAATGGAATCACCTCATTTGCCCCTGAAGATGAGAACCTCTCGATCGTGAATTGCCAACTGGAACTTCCTTTATTGAAGTCATCTCTGAATGAGAGGATCTCATATTCCAATTTGTAGCTTTTTGCCAGAGCTTCAATTTCTTTTGCCATGGCATCAGAATCGCTTAGTGTGTTTTCCAGTACATTGTTCTCTGGTCCAGTTCCATATCCTAACCCAATAGAGAACATATAGATCTTGGGTCTTTCCTGATCTGGATGTGCGATGAAGTAGTCGCATGATGAAAAGAGAAGGAGAAACGGGATGAGGAATGTCAGTAGTCTTTTCATAGCACATCTCCCTTCCCGAAAAGGAATGAAACGCCAATGCCGCCAGATATATAGTAGTTGCCCTGACCGTACATTGTCCTGAATGGAAAAGTGATTGCTACAAACGATGCGGGAAGAAGCCAGAATTCTATTTCCCCTCCGTATTTCATCACGATTCCTCCACTTTTCTGGTAAATGTCCATCTGAATGATCGCACGGGCACGCAAGTGAAGGAAGGAGAGAGCTTTGTACCTGTACGCAAGTGCCAGTGAGATATCAAAATGGTCCTGAAGGCGGACATTGTTTATTGTCCTTGTCGTCGCTGTATAACCTATAGCGACGGGAAGTGAGAGCACATGACGTCTCTCCATCTTCAGTGAAAGCAGGTCGAGTTCCAATTCGAAATTCGGACTTGAACGAAGTGAATCATATGGGCTCTTGACTGAAGAAAACCCAGCTCTCATGGAGATCGCTGGTTCATAGCCGATAGCAGGAAAGGCATTCATGAGCGGAAGCAATAGAAAAACGATGAGAACTTTGCGCACCATTTGTCTCCTCTTCTCTATAAGTGCCCCAGTTTTAAAAAACGTTCAGGTAGTTTCTCATTACAGCAAGATCCACATATTCTTTCTTCGGTCTTGTGCTTGTCAGGGCCGTCACTTTTATTCCCTTGTAGTCAAGTGTGAGGATGTAGTTTCCCCCTTGGAACTCCGAAGAAAGGATCTTCGCATTCTTCAATACTATGTATGTCGAAAGTTCCCTCTCTATGTCTCCCTCGCTCACGAGAACGGATTCGGGACGGAAGAAATAAAACCCATCGTTTCCGTCTTCAAGGAGGGAACGTGGAATGAAAGTACCATCTCCGAGGAATGTCGCGAGAAATGGGGAAGAAGGCTTCCTGTAGAGCTCTTCGGCTTTTCCGATCTTTTCTACTTTTCCCTCGCTCATGATCACGATCCGGTCACTTATTGCGAAAGCCTCCTCCCTGTCATGCGTGACGTGGATGATCGTTATCCCGAGCTGGTCATGTATTTCTCTTATCTTCGTGCGGAGGTATTTCCTGAGCGGAGCATCAAGCGCTGATAAAGGTTCGTCCAGAAGCAGTATCTTCGGTTCTGATGCAAGCGTCCTTGCAAGTGCTATCCTCTGCGCTTCTCCGCCTGAGAGCGATGAAACATTCCTCTTTTCGTATCCCGAGAGCCCGACAAGCTTCAATAATCCGGCAACTGCCTCATTCTTTTTCTTCTTCGGAATCTTCCTGTCCATAGCATAGGTTATGTTCTTCTGGACATTCATGTTCTCGAAGAGAGAGAACTCCTGGAACACCAGACCAATCTCGCGCTTCTGTATCTCTTCTCCTGTAATGTCCCTTCCATCCAGGATCACAGAACCGCTATCCGGACTCTCCAGCCCTGCTATGATCGAAAGCACTGTGCTCTTGCCGCTTCCAGATGGTCCGAGAATGGAGAGGAATTCACCTTTCTCGACAGAGATGTTCACTTCGAGATTGAAATCCTTGTAGCTCTTCTTTATGTCGTTCAGTTCAAGGTACATATTACTTTTCCACCTTTTTCTCCCGCCCTCCTATCAGGAACACTAGAAGTGCAACGGCAAGGAGAACGCTTCCAAGGGCAGATGCCCCCTGATAGTCATAGCTTCCAATGAGATCATAAATCAGCACAGGAAGGGTCGTTATTTTTCCCAATGATAGAGTGAGCGTTGCATTGACTTCCCCAAGAGAGAGGGCAAATGCGAACAGGAATGCTTTCTTCCTGTAGCCTCTGAGCATCGGGTGTTCAACGTAGATGAATGTGTTCATCCGGCTCTTTTTAAGTGTGTATGAAGAGAGTATCTTCCCTTCCGGAATATCGAGTGCCCCTGGCAGTATGGTTCTCAGTGAGAACGGAATTGTCATCATCAGATGGGTCAGTATGATCATCAGATAGCTGATTGGAACGCTGAAGAGCGTTGCACTTTTTGAAATCATGCTTACGCCGAGGCCTAAAGTCACGCTTCCTGTCGCAAGCGGTAGGGTCGCAAGCAGGGGTATGATATTGGATTTCCTCCGCGCTGCTGAAAGCGCAAGCGCCTCAGAAAGGAAAACGGAGAGTGTTGATGCAATGAGTGCGATCGAGAGGGAGTTCACTATAGAAGCATTCATTGTGCTTCTTGAAAATATCTTTTCCCAGGATGTGAGGGAGAAATCACCATTCCTGTCCACAAAAGATCTGTAGGGTATCGACAGCATAGGCGGAAGTATGAAAAGGAGCATGAGTATGACGAGTATGAACGCGGTTATTTTCTCCTTTCTGTGCATAGGATGGAATCGCATTGTCCGGATCCTTATGTTCCGCTTTCCCTCACTTCTCCTTGATCGGCCTACTGCGATAAGTAAGAGTGTTGTCACCAGAAATGAGAAGAGCGCGAATGCGCATGCCGTTCCCTCTTCCATGGAAATATGTATCCGTCTGTATATTTCTACTTCAAGCGTTGTATATTTTGGTGATCCACCGAGGACCAGAACGATTGAGAACGACGAGAAACAGAATAGGAATATCAACAGGAATGCGGATGAAATCTCTTTCCAGAGTTTCGGAAGCGTTATATTGAAAAACGTCTCTCTCTTGCTCTTTCCGAGAAGGAGGGATGATTCGGAGAATATCGGGTTCATCCTCCTCCATCCGTTTACGATCAGGTTGAATGCGACAGGAAGGTTGAGATAGACATGTGCGAATATTATTGCTGGAAAAGAGTAGAGTATCCTAAGACGGGAATCATCTCCGAAAATGGCTGCAATCAGATTATTGAAATAACCGTTCCTCCCATAGAATATCACGAATCCAAGTACTACAAGGATTGATGGAATTGTGAAAGAGAGGGCCGACAGGGAGAGAATGAAAGACCGCAGCGGGAACTTGTAGTTTGCCCAGAAATAAGCGAAAGGCAGGGCGATCAGAGTTGAAAGCAATGCTGAGAGAAAGCTCTCAAGGAGCGTGAAGGAGAGAACCTTGTAAGTATAGCTCGATGAGAACACTTCTCTGATATGGATCCCGCCTTCCTGAAAAGCTCTTGAGAGGATGGCGGAAAGCGGGAGTATGAATAGAAAGAGGAGGATTAAAAGCGCGGGTAGCGCTATAAGCATGTAGAATGTCCTGGTCTTCCTATCTGTCATTTTTATTCTGTCATCACCTTTGTCCAGTCATCAAGCATCACGCTGAGCTGATTCCTGACTACGTCTTCTGAACTTCTTCTGATGATATCCGGTTTTGGCGCATAGTCATATGCCTGAGGGAGCGAAATGCTTCCATTTGCAGGATACATCGAATTGAGTACAGCCATTGTCTCCTGTCCGTCAGTGAGGAGGAAATCAATGAATTTCTCTGCGTTTTCCCTGTTCTTGGCATATTTGCTTATCCCTATTCCTTCGATGGTCCCGTGATGGCCCTCAGGGAATATGAGCGCCACATATCTTGTGGTATTTTCGTTGAGCACATGATATACAGGGCTTGTGGTATATGAGATCACAAGGGGTGCTTCTCCCTCTGTAAAGAGGCCATATGCGCTTGACCATCCGTCTGTAATCGTGAGGGCGTTCTCTCCGACCTCTTTCCACCATGTGAGGTAGTCATCTCCGAATATTTCGTAGCTCCAGAGGAGAAGGCCGAGACCAGCTGGACTTGTCCTCGGATCGATCAGGATGATCTGATCCTTGTATTCAGGCTTTGTCAGATCCTCAAGGCTCTCTGGGGGAGTAATGCCGCTTTCACTGTCGAATACAAAGCCGAAGACCCCGTAGTCGAACGGAAGCAGGCGATGTTCCGGGTCAAACTCGAGAGAGTCATCTATCTCTGATAGAAGAGGGGACTCGTAAGATGAAAGCACATCTGCGTCAAATAGGCGGTATGCCATATCGTCTGGAATGCCTAGAATCACGTCAGCTTCTGTGTTTTCTCCTTCAGAGAGCACCCTGTTTATAAGTTCTCCCGTGTCTCCTATTGTCACCAGATTGACCTTGATTCCTGTCATGCTCTCGAAAAGAGGGATGAGTTCTGGCCCTGCTCCCCATTCGCTCGAGAATGTGTCATAGGTGTAGACAGTTACTGTGTTTTCTCCACTTCCCGTCTCTACGTTTGCCTGCGCAAAGAGTGAGAGTGAAAGAAGGAGAGAAAGTGTGATAAGAATTGTTTTTTTCATCAAAAACCCCTTCTTTGTCTCGGGGGATCCTTTCCTACGCTGGTATTATCCAGATCAGGTTGGGTATAATCTCAGGCCTTCTGACCACCCCTGGACTTCAAGTACCTACATTCTAAACCTTTTGAAGGATTTCAAAAAGAGAGGATTGTTCATGCCTTTCTTGAATGCACAAAGGAAAAGCTATACTCTATTTTCAAATGATTGAAGTCAAGACAAGGGAAGAAATTGAATCTCTCGGCCTCTGCGAGGAGATGAAGATAGGAGAGGGGACAGAGACCTTCATTCTGTCTTTTGACGATCTGATGAAGATAGAGTTTTCTCCGGATGATTACAAGAACACGAGAGGACATGTCGCTCTTATCGCCGGCTCAAGGAATTATGTGGGCGCGGCGAGGATGGCTGGCGAGAGTCTGTTCCACTCCGGAGCAGGGCTTGTTACTGTAATTACAGATGAGGATGCTTTCCTGCCGATCTCTCTCTTTTCTCCTTTCATAATGCGTACATCCCTCGATGGAAAGACTGAATATGACTCATATGTTATCGGCCCGGGGTGGGGAAGGTCCGGACGGAGGGAGTATCTGTTTCTGGATGGAAAGAAGGTAATAGACGCAGATGCGATCAGCCTGATTGAAAAAGGGGATTGCTTTTCTTTCAAAGCGGTAATAACACCGCATCTCGGGGAGTATAGAAAACTGAAGGATCATATCGGCATGCCAGATGCTACAGAAGAGGAGGTCGCAAGTGCTCTTGAAGCTGTCATAGTCCTGAAAACTTCTATAGTTTCGATAAGTGACGGCAAGAGAAGATATCTGTTTGACGGAGCGAACCCCTCGCTTGGCGTTGCAGGATCCGGGGATGTGCTTTCTGGAATCATCGGTTTCTATCTGACTAGGCGTGATCCTGAAAACGCTGCGATAAACGGAGTGCTCCATCATCAGAAGGCAGGGCTCATGGCTCGGGACAAGTTCGGCTTTTTCGATGCCCTTGACCTCATCGATCAGGTAGGTCTTGTGTGATCACTTTTTCTTTTCTGTTCATTCTGTATCTGACATTCATCCTCCTTCTCTCGTACTCTTCTGATGTACCTGCCCTTTCTTTCATTCAGCCTTTCAGGACAGAGTGCGAGAAGAAAGAGAAAAGGAAATTCTTTGTCCTTTTCCCTCTCATACTTGCTCCTTGCGTGTTGTTTTTCCCATTATTCCCGGGGCCGATGATACTCGGAGATCTTGTTCCCGCAATCCTTCTTCTCCTCCTTTCCTTCAATTCCATGAGATATGGGGTTGCATTGGGAAAGCAAAGGATCTATTTTCTATTCTTCCTGCTGTTGCATTTGCTCTTTCCCTCGTTCATACTCATCTAAAATGTATGACCGGATAACGACAGCAGGACTGTATGTAAAGGATGGTTCAGTCCTGATAGCTAGGAGAGAAAAGGGGGGATCGATCTCTGGAAAGTGGGAGTTCCCTGGTGGAAAGAACAGGTATGGAGAGAGTGTTTCCGACACTCTCAAGAGGGAGTACCTCGAGGAACTTGGTGTTGCGATAGTTGTTTCGGACGAAGAGTTTTTCTCTACTGACTTTGAGAACAAAGGGACAAGATACCATCTTGTGGCACATTTTATAAAGCCGCTTTCAGAAGATTACAGGCTCTCTGTACATGAAGAGGTGAGGATGGTCCCATTAGCAGATCTCCTTTCGTATGACTTTGCTCCATCTGATTACAAGATTGCAGAGAAATTGTCAAAAGGAAACCCCTCTCTCGGATGAAAGAGGGGCGCAATCAGATTTTGTTTTCCTTACATCACCGTTCCATCTGGGATGACTGCGTTCTTGTTGATCACAATGATCCCGTTATGGACAGAGTACATCTCATAGTCCCCTTCAGGGCGGTCGATGTTGTCTATTCCGATGCGGCAGTTAGATCCGATTCTCGCGTTCTGGTCGATAATGGCCTTCTTGATGATGGTTGCCTTTCCGATTCCAATGTTCGGAATGCCCTTCTTCGCGTTCTCGGCCTTCTCTTCCTCTGTCTCGTAATGACTTGCTCCCATGCAGTAGACACCGTCAAGCGATGCACCGGCCTCGATGAATGTCCTGACACCGATGATCGAGTTCACGATGTAGGCATTCGTGATGATCGAGCCTTCACTGGTGAGCGAGTTTGAGATATTGCAGAAGTTTGCCTTCGTTGCTGGAAGATGACGCCTGTGTGTATAGATCGGCATCTCCTCGTCATAGAAGTTGAACAGAGGCTTTTCTGATGCGAGATTGAGGTTCGTCTCGTAGAAAGCCTTGATAGTTCCGATATCTTCCCAGAAGCCATCGAATAGGTATGCTGCAACTGGACGGGTCTTGATGATTTCAGGGATGATCTCCTTTCCGAAATCTGTCTTGTCGTTGTTCAGCGCACTCTCAAGAGCCTTTCTGTTGAAGATATAGATACCCATTGAAGCGAGGTATTCGTTTCCGGAATTGAGACTCTGTCCGAGCTGGTCCTTCAGGAGTTTCTCAGGTACCTTGTACTCAGAGATGTCCATGTCAGGTGCCGGCTTTTCATAGAACTTCCTGATCATGCCTTCTTCATCTGCTCCAACGATTCCAAGCCCTGTCGCTTCGCTTCTGCTGATCGGCTTTGCTGCGATTGTAAGCTCTGCTCCGGATGCTATATGCCTGTCGAGCATAACAGTGAAGTCCATCCTGTAAAGCTGATCGCCAGAGAGGATGATGTAGTAGTCTGCCTGCTGGTCCGTGAAGTGCTTCAGGTTCTTCCTTACAGCGTCTGCTGTTCCCTGATACCAGCTTTCGCTTGTATAAGTCTGTTCAGCTGCAAGGATCTCTACAAAACCACCGGAGAACTGGTCAAACTGATATGTGTTCACAATGTGGTTGTGGAGCGAAGCAGTATTGAACTGAGTGAGAACATAGATCTTCTTCACGTTGCTATTTATACAGTTCGAGATAGGGATATCCACCAGCCTGTACTTGCCAGCAAACGGTACCGCCGGCTTGGCCCTGTCCATTGTAAGCGGATAAAGCCTGGTTCCTCTACCTCCACCTAAGATGATTGCAATCACCTTCGCACCTTTGTTCATTTTTTTCCTTCCTCCCTGAGAATGTACGAATACGATTCTATGTAACTTTCCGCCGACTTCTTCCATGAGAAATCAGCAAGCATTCCCCTTTTTTGAGCTTCAAGATAGCCTGTTCTGTCATCATTATAGAACTTAATCGCAGATCTTACAGCATCCAGAATTTCTCTTCGCGACATTTTCTCGAAAAGAAAACCAGTTCCATTCTCAGGATTTTCCCTGACGTCGATGATTGTGTCCTCAAGTCCTCCCGTCTTGTGAGCGATTGGGAGTGCCCCGTATCGTTCTGAATACATCTGGTTCAGTCCGCATGGTTCGTAACGTGATGGCATGAGGAAAAAATCTGCCGCGGCTTCAAGTTTGTGCGATTCTTCCTGACTGAAGATGATGTTCGCTTTCATGTTCGGATATTTCTCTGACAGTTCCAGGAGCTTCTCTTCGAATCTCTTTTCTCCTGTGCCGATCACGATGAGTGAAACATCTTCTCCCAGTATCTCTTCAAGAAGCGGATCATCTCCGTCGAGGAGTTCTGAAAATCCTTTCTGCTCTGCAAGTCTGCTGATCATTGCAATCAGTGGACGATTTTGCGAGTACTCGAGGCCGTTTTCACCCAAGACGAGTTTCTTCATCTCCTCTTTTCCCTTCAGCTTGGAAGGGGAGTACTTGTACCTGAGAGCCTTATCCTTCTCTGGGTTCCATTCATCAGTGTCGATTCCGTTGGTTATGCCTACAATATCCTTTTCTCGTTCTTTCAGCGTTCCCTCAAGGCCATAGCCGAATTCAGGTGTCAGGATCTCCTTTGAATATGTCTTCGAGACTGTTGTCACGAGATCGGCATATTCGATTCCCGCCTTCATCAGGTTCAGTCTCTCCCTTCCTGTCTTGCCCTCAAAAAGGGAAAGATCCATCGGAATGCCGAATGACAATGCATCAAGCTTTGGGAATACCCCCTGATATGCAAGATTGTGTATCGTATATACGGATCTTGCTTTCATCTTCCGCGTTTTCATCAGGAATGGGATAATTCCAGTAGCCCAGTCATTTGCGTGGATTATGTCGAATTTTCTCTTCTCTGCATAAAGCAGCGCAGATAGGGAGAAAAGATAGAATCTCTTTGCGTTATCTGGGTACGGGGTGAACGAAGAATCCCCGTATATGCCATTCCTCTGAGAGAAGTATGGGTGATCAAGCGCAATGTATGTCACCCCGGAAAGGCTCTTTTTATAGAGCTTTGCCTGGAACACAGATCCAAGGAGTTCTCCAGAGACTGTGTCAAACTCCCTGAATCCTTTTTTATCAATGAACGGGTAGAGTGGCATGAAAACCTCTACCGTAACATTTTCCTTTGAAAGTGCTTTTGAGAGAGCACCAACCACATCAGCAAGACCTCCGCTCTTGCTGAAAGGTACCGTTTCCGGCGATACAAACAGAACTTCCATACAACTAAAAATTACAACTCAGGGAAGTTCTGGAGTCAAGGAAAAATGCCCGTCAGAACGTGTTTCTTATGTATTCGTCTATCGCATGGCTAGCGATCGCGCCATCACCCACTGCACTGGAGACCTGTCTGAGTGGGGTAGTGCGTACATCTCCGGAAGCGAAAATGCCCGAAGCAGATGTCTCCATTTTCCCATCGGTCTTTATGAAGCCGTTTTCCGTTTCAACGAGAGAGGATACGAATGCGCTGTTTGGCACGACGCCTACGAGTATGAAAACCCCGTCGGCCCTGATTTCCTCTCCACTGTCCAGAAGGACTCCTGAGACCTTGCCATTCTCTGAGAGTATTTTCTTTACATTCCTTTTCAGGTGCAGTGTTATGTTCTCACACTTCCTGACTCTCTCGGATAGTATCTTCTGTCCTCTGAATTCGTCTCTCCTGTGCACCAGATGAACTTCTTTTGCGATCTTCGAAAGGTAGAGCGCATCTGTCAGTGCGGTGTCTCCACCGCCCACGACAACTACACTTTTCCCGCGGAAGAACGGACCATCGCAGGTCGCACAGTAGCTTACGCCTCTTCCGACAAGCTCATCTTCACCTTCTGCACCAAGTTTTCTGTGACTTGCACCGCTTGAAATCAGCACTGCCTTCGAGATGTAGTCATCATCATTTCCATGAGAGATGAATTTCCCGTCTTTTTTCTCTATTGATGAGATTTCTTCAAAGAGGACTTCGACCCCGACATCCTTTGCCTCTTTTTCCATCCTCTCTGCAAGTTCAAATCCCTTTATCTTCCCGACTCCGGGGTAGTTCTCGATCTCATCCATCAGGAGCATCTGTCCGCCAGGTGCACCCTGATCAACGATGATAAGTGAATTTCCGTATCTTGCTGTATAAAGTGCGGCGGTGAGGCCAGCCGGCCCTGCTCCGATTATCAGGACATCACATTCCTTCACGCTTTTCCTCCTTCTTCTTCAGAAGAGCTTCCTCTGCATCAGACCTTCTGACATAAAGCGGACCTTCCCCAATCTCGTCTTCGCCTTTTTCTTCAAGCTGACGTAGGGCAAGGCGCATCATACTCTTTCCTATGGCCTTCATTCCGTCCCTGTCATAATCTGCACAGAATCCCATTTTCCTCAGATCTGATGCGACCTTCTCTGAAACAAGTCCTGTTACGAAAACCTCTTCATTTTGCGGAAGAAGTGAAGCGATATCCGAAAGAGCAGAGTCTGTTACATCTACATAGACTTTTTCACCTTTTCTGGCCTTCAGGTAATATCTTCCCCTTCTAGCATCGATTGCGGCCAGGACTACTTTCTTGCAATCGGCTGCGCTCTCGATCATCACGTCAAGTGTCGGAACAGAGACGAGCTTGGCGTTTGATGCACTCCTGATTCCCTTGAGGCTTGCAAGGGCGACACGCAGCCCGGTAAAAGATCCCGGTCCTTTTGTCGTCACAAGAAGGTCAAGGTCCTTCAGAGTTATGCCTTTCCTTCCAAGCATCCCCTTTATCTCCATAAGGAGATCCTCTGATGGGGAAAACCCTTTCTCATAGATATGCTCTTCATATCCGTCTGGTGTAGAGAAGGCCACTGTCGCCCTCTCTGTTGCCGTATCCACAAGGAGTATGTTCACTTTTCTTCCCTTTCGAACCTTATCGTCCTAGAATCATCATCATTTATCGCGATATCAACATAAATGGTGTTTTCCGGAAGCATCGGTTCGATCTTCTCTGACCATTCGATCAGCGTAAGTCCATCTGGAAAGAGGAAGTCCTCGCCTCCCATTGATTCAAATTCATCACAGCCGGAGATCCGGTACAGGTCAAGATGATACATCTTCATCTTCCCGTCGTACTCCTGAACGATAGTAAAAGTAGGGGAGACGATGGCCTCTTGAATGCCAAGATACTTTGCGATTCCTTTCGCCAGTACGGTCTTTCCGGCGCCAAGACTTCCCCGGAGAGATATCACATCTCCCTTCTCTAGGTGTCCTGCAAACATTTTCCCGATCTCTTCTGTCTCTTCAGGAGAACGGGAAACAACAGGAGGTAGAAAATCCATCAACTTTTCCTCTGTCAATTATCATGATGATGGCAACATCCACCTTCTTTGTGGTGGCAGCCTTCTTTGTGTTCTCCATGATGGCACTCATGGCCCTCTTCATGGTGATGGCAGCATTCATGCCCCTCTCCATGCTCATGATGATGGCAGCACTCATGAGCGCCATCTTCGTTATGGCAATGCTTCTCTTCGTCCATCTCATTCTCCTCTTTCTTCACGACTTCCTCGATGACAGCACCGATCTTTTCACCTGTCTTCTCTTCATAGATAGAGATCAGGTCTTTTATCAGAAGATCGTTCTCAGCAAGGGCCCTTGCCTTTTCCAGGAAATACCTTGCCTCATCGAACTCATCGTCCATCAGATGAAGATAAGCGAGGTTTGATACACAAGTCAAGTTTTCCCCATCAAGGTCCACCGCTGTATCGAGATAGGCTTTTGCAAGTTCTCTGTTCCCATCTTCAAGCTCGCAGAGGGAAAGTTCATTGTATATGTCGCTGTTCCTCTCACCGAGTTCAAGGCATTTAAGGAGAGCTTCCTTTGCTCCCTTGTAGTCCTTGTTCTTCCTCAGCGCCCATGCCTTGAGGAAATGTCCGTTCCACACATCGCTATTGTTTTTGAGGAATTTCCCGATGCTCTCGAGGGCCTTATCCGGTTCATCGAGCATTATGAAGTCATACGCCTCTTTGAAAAGCTCATCTGACTCGATGCGGGAACGTACCTTCTTGAGGTACTTTTTCATCTCCTCCTTCTTCTCTCCCTCAGAGGCCACTTTCATGTATCTCTCACCATAGGAAAGGGCATTCTCAAGGTTGCCCATGTATCCTTCGAATGAACTAAGCTCCCTGAGTATGTCTTCATTCTCCCCGAACCGTGAAAGTGCATCGAAAAGTGTATTCTTCGAGAGTATCAGATAACGTTCTGCCTCTTCTTCGTTCTTCTTCTCCTCTTCATCAACGCTTCTGTATGAATAAAGGGTCGCAAGATTGATCGCGCTGGCACTTTGTGGCATCAGATGATAGACAGCGAGGAATAGTTCCTCTGCAAAGTCATAGTCCTTCACTTCCTGCTTCGCTATCGCGGCCTTGTTGAGCTCCTCTGCAGTTCTCGGCTCCACAGCATTCACAAATGCCCGATAGTAGTCATAGGAGGGGTGTTTCTCATCATACGCTATGATGGTTATCATGCCAGCTATAATTGCTTCTACTGTCACATCCTGAGGTTCAAGCGCCTTCTTGCCTTCTTTCCTCTCCACCGGCAACTTTATGCCAGGGTCTACCTTGAAGGAACCGAAGCTGACCTTCAGATCCTTTGGTACGTCAATGAAGGAAATGCCTTTTAGTTTTTCGTCTCGTCTTGTCATAGTATCAAAGAAAAATAAACGCCCATAAACCCGACAGCTACTTGCTCTTGAACTAAGTGTCAAGGGGGACTTCTAGTTGCCTAGGCTTTCTGTTCCAGGATAGACCCGGATCAATGCGGCCTTGCTATTCCGAAATCCAATAATATGGTTTGCTCCAAGAGGCTTGAGGAAGCCAGGTATCTATGGGCATATTTAATTCTAGCCTAATTAACTTCCTCTGTGAATCCTCCAACGACAAAAGTTGATTGATGATGAAAAAAGGGCATGGTTCACCCATACCCTTCAAGTAGGATTCTGAAAGTTGTATTACTGATTTTCTTCGAACGTATCCAGCTCTTCTCCGCTTCCGTCAAGAGTGAAGGATTCTGCATCCTCAAGTTCTCCGAGATCGAGAGTTCCGAACGTATCGAGCGTTCCAAGCTCCTCGAGATTCTTGAGAGCCTCATCGATTGCCTCTTCAACGACTGCCTGATCAGCGCTGACTTTGTCCAGAAGTTCCTGAAGTTCAAGATTGTGTGTCTCGACCATCCTGTACCTTGATTCAAGCTCGCGATAAGAATCCCTGAGCTGTGAAACCAAGGCCATGGCATTCTTGAGCCTTATGCCAGCCAGTCTCGTCAGTTCAACTTCAGTCATCAGAACCTCCTTCATCTGTCCTTAAGCAAGGACCTTCTTAACCTCTTTGACAAGGAGCGAGAATGCATTCTTGTCTTCGATAGCCATGTTGCTCAGGGCTTTCCTGTTAAGGTCGATGTTTGCCATCGTGAGCCCATGCATGAACTGGGAGTAGTTGAGTCCCTCACCTCTTACTGCCGCGCTGATACGGGCAATCCAGAGCTTCCTGAAGTCTCTCTTCTTCTCCTTTCTTCCGCGATATGCGTACTGTCCAGCTTTTGCAACTGCATCCTTGGCGACGCGATGGTTAGTACTTCTTCTTCCGTAGTAACCCTTTGCCTGATCAAGGATCTTCTTCCTTCTGTCCTTTCTTCTTGTTCCGTCTACTGCTCTTGGCATCTTCTCACTCCTTTAACCGTAAGGGAGCATTTTCTTTGCTCTCTTAGCCTCTACGTCGCAAAGTACACCAGGGTGACGCAAATCCATCTTGCGCTTTGATGACTTCTTGGTGAGAATATGGCGAAGTCCCATCTTCTTGATGATTACCTTGCCACTGCCTGTGATCTTATACCTTTTAGCAGCGGACTTTCTTGTTTTCATCTTAGGCATGCCTAAACTCCTTGAACGTGATAGGGAACAAGAAACACCCCTATGCACGATATGACAACTCCATACGGAGATTGTTTACTTTTTCTTCGCAGGGGAGAGCATCATGCTCATCATTTTGCCTTCCATCTGCGCACCTTTGTCCAAATTGAAAAGCACTCCGTCTTCAGCGAGCTTTTCAACTATCCTGTCAAGAACAGCCTTTCCAAGTTCCGGATGGGCCAGTTCCCTTCCTCTGAAGCGGATAGAAACCTTTACTTTGTTACCTTCGCCCAAGAACTCAGCGATTGCCTTGCTCTTTGTCTCGAGGTCGTGCTTCTCAATCTTCGGTTGCATCCTGATCTCTTTGATCTTCACAACAACCTGATTTTTCTTCGCTTCCCTGTTCTTCTTCTCAAGTTCGTAACGGTATTTTCCGAAGTCGAGTATCTTGCAGACAGGAGGGTTGGCGTTCGGGCTGACTTCTACAAGGTCCAGTCCTGCCTCGTCAGCCAGTGCATTGGCTGAATGAATGTCCATGATCCCCCTCTGGTTTCCGTTTTCGTCGATAACCAGAACCTCGCGCGCCCTGATCTGGCGGTTGATCCTCAAGTCTTTAGTAGCCAAGAATACTCCTTTATGTCGGTAAAACCCTTACCCCAATGGAAATTTTGTTTGAAGAAACCAAACACGATCATGAATACTAGCATAGCTAGAGTTGCTTTGTCAAAAGCAATCATGAACATGAAGAGAAGAAAGGGCCGATTTTCTCCAATCGACCCTTTTGCTTTACTGATTAGTCAAGTGCATGACCTGCAGAACCGAGAACCTCGATGTTCTTGTGCATGTACATCTTCTTGAGCTCGTCGCGAGCTGGTCCGAGATACTTTCTCGGATCGAACTCCTGTGGCTTCTCTACAAGAGTCTTCCTCACGATCGCTGTCATTGCAAGCCTTCCATCGCTGTCGATGTTGATCTTGCATACTGCGCTCTTTGCAGCCTTCCTGAGCTGTTCTTCAGGAATACCTACGCTGTCTGTGAGCTTTCCGCCGTATTCATTGATCATCTTCACATATTCCTGAGGAACGGATGATGAGCCGTGGAGTACGATCGGGAATCCTGGAAGCTTGACTTCGATCTCGTGGAGGATGTCAAATCTGAGGTCTGGTGGAACGAGAATTCCGTCCTTGTTCCTTGTGCACTGCTCCGGAGTGAACTTGTATGCACCGTGGCTTGTTCCTACGCTGATTGCGAGAGAATCTACACCTGTCTTCGATACGAAGTCCTCGACTTCCTCTGGCTTTGTGTAGTGGCTCTGTGCAGCAGAAACCTCATCTTCGATTCCAGCGAGAACACCAAGCTCTCCCTCTACAGTCACGTCGTACTGATGTGCAAAGTCAACAACCTTCTTTGTAAGAGCTACGTTCTCGTCATATGGAAGGTGTGATCCGTCGATCATGACAGAAGAGAAACCGTTCTCGATACACTCCTTGCAAAGCTCGAATGAGCTGCCGTGGTCGAGGTGGAGAACGATAGGAATGTCACATCCGAGCTCATGAGCATACTCTGTTGCGCCCCTTGCCATATTCTTCAGAAGGTTCATGTTCGCATAGTCGCGTGCACCCTTGGATACCTGAAGAATTACTGGGCTCTTTGTCTCGACACAGGCCTGGATGATAGCCTGCAGCTGTTCCATATTGCTGAAGTTGTATGCCGGAATGGCATAGCCTCCCTTAACGGCCTTGCTGAACATATCTCTTGTGTTCACAAGACCAAGTTCCTTGTAGCTAATCATTATGACAGCCTCCTAAATGATATCGCTATAAATTTACTTTCTTATCACCTTATGGTCAACATTTCCTTTGCCCTCCAGCCGTTTACCTCTTCTCTCTTTTGCTCAAACTGCGCTAATGTTTTGACGTGAAAAGACGTAAACTGGTCCATTTTTTCCTCCTCTGCGTTCTTCTGCTGGCTCTGGCCTTTTCTGTTTTCTATTTCACCCGCCCTGTCGTCACTGTTGTTACAGGGAGGATCGACAAAAGCTATCTGGACAAGCTGGAGTTAATGCCAGTCCTGACAGCCAACTACAGAAGGCACGTCTGTCAGAGCTATGATGGAGTGGGGGATGTTGTCATTTCTCTTTCATCAGATGTCGATGGAGTGGAGACCTACTCTCTTCCAACAGATCCGGATTTACTCTTTTCCCCGATTCTTCCTGATTTGAGCGGCAATGTGTTTCTCTACTACAATGAGGACAACGCAAGTGAAAGGGAGTATGTTGATTCAATTTCATCCCTCTATCCTGAGTTCACATATATTCCGTATGCAGGTGAATTGCCAAGATCGAGTTATGAGATAGAGAGGGGAAAGCTAAGTGAAGGTGACATAGTAATTGCTTTTGATTATCAGAGACTTGCTCCATTCATCAGGTTCTTGGAATTTCCAGTCCGCCTTGTGATCGACTATATTGACAATGCAGCGCTTGAAAGCAGCGTTGAGACATATATTGTCGCTACTCCCGACTGGGATGCCTATATACTTCCTCTCCTCCAGAGTGACTGAGAAGTGTCAGGAAGTTATTTATCGCGTTTTCCCGGAATTGTTCCACGTCTTCATTCCTCAGAGACGCTATGAACGCTGATGTGTACTCGGTGAAGCTCGGGCAAGAGGGACGGCCGCGCACCGGAACTGGCGCAAGATATGGCGAGTCGGTCTCGTAGAGTATCCTGTCTTTTGGGCAAGCTCTCGCGCTTTCCCTTATCTTGTCGTTTCCTTTATATGTTATATTCCCTGAAAATGATATGTAGAGCCCTTTTTCGAGTGCTTTTTCCATCAAGCCAGGATCTGATGAATATGAGTGCATCACGCCCGAGTGGGGGAAAGAGGAAGAGGATATGATTTCCTTCATGTCGTCATCTGCGTCACGCGAATGTATGATGATCGGGAGGGAGAGTTTCTCGGCAAGTTCTATTTGCCTCAAAAAGAGTTTTATCATCTCCCTTTTGTCCCCGTAGTCCTTGTGGAAGTAGTCCAGCCCTGTCTCGCCGAGGAATGTTCCCTTGTATTTCTCGAAAGAAGAGACCAGACGTGAGTATATTTCATTAACCTCTCCATCTTTCAGGCACCATGGGCCTGCCCCCTGGGAATAATATATGTTTTCTCTGCCTTTTATATAAACAAGCCGGTCTTCTATGTCGAAAGGATCTGTACCGACATCTATTCCGATTATCTTCTCAAGATCCATATCTACTTCCCGTCTTGCCATTGACAGTGTATGGAAGTGCGAATCCAGTATCATGGAAAAGATTTTTCTTCAAAAGGCCTTTCTTCTTCAAGAGATCTTTTCAAAAGCTTTTGTAAGTGATATCTCTTTCAGCCGGAAAGCGGGGAATAGAAAAATGAATCACGACCTGACAGAAGGAAATGTCACTGCTAATCTAGTCAAGTTCACGCTCCCTATTCTGGGATCGATGGTATTCCAGCAACTGTATAATATTGCAGATTCGCTCGTAGCTGGCAAATTCATCGGAGAAAGCGCGCTCGCCGCTGTCGGGAACTCATATGAGATCACGCTTATTTTCATCGCGTTCGCAATAGGCGCGAACATGGGAGCTGGCATACTCGTTTCGCAGTATTTCGGCGCAAAGCGGATAGGGGACATGAAGAGTGCGATCTCCACATCCTACATTGTCGTCTTCTTCCTCGCTCTTCTGCTTGTCATCTTCGGCCTCTTCTTCTCGGACTCACTCCTCCTTCTGATAAATACACCTCCTGAGATCCATCAGGAGAGTGCCACGTATCTTGATATATACATCTATGGCCTTTTCTTCCTCTTTTTTTACAATCTGGCTACCGGGATATTTTCCGCGATGGGAGACAGCCGCACTCCGTTTCTCTTTCTGATGGCATCGAGCCTTTCCAACATTTTCGTTGACATTCTTTTTGTCACCCTCTTCTCCATGGGTGTCGACGGTGTTGCCTGGGCAACGTTCCTCTGCCAAGGCTGTTCGTCAATCATAGCGAACATTGTGCTTTTCAGGCGGCTGAGAGGAATCAGGAGCAAGGAAAAGGGGGTGATCTTCTCATTTTCGATGACAAAGAAGTTCATTTCCCTTGCGATCCCTTCGATCATGCAACAGTGTTTCATCAGTTTCGGGAATATAATACTTCAGGCAAGAATCAATAGTTTCGGCCCCAGTGTAATAGCAGGATATTCGGCTGCAATAAAACTCAACAACATGGTCGTCACGAGCCTTTTAACATTCGCAAACGGGATTTCCTCATTTGCGGCTCAGAACCTCGGGGCGGGGAAATATGACAGGATAAGGGAAAGTATGAAGGCAGGGATAAAGATATCATGGCTTGTCTCCCTGCCGATAGTTATACTCTTCGAGTTCTTCACCGGCTTCTTTTTGTTCTTCTTCCTCGATGATCCAGCTTCGACAGCCTATGGCGTTGGAATGGATTTCCTGAAGATCGTCGCCCCGTTCTATTTCATTGTGTCTGTCAAGGATGTTTCGGATGCGGTCCTGCGCGGAAGCGGTGCGATGCTGCCATTCCTTGTTTCGACATTTGCCGACCTTTTCCTCCGCGTGTTCCTTTCTTTCCTCTTTTCCTCTTTCCTCGGCGTCATTGGCATCTGGCTATCCTGGCCTATCGGCTGGACAATCGGAATGACGATTTCCCTCCTTTTCTATTTCAGGGGAAAATGGAAGAGCGGTGTTGTCCTCACTTAATTAAGTTCATATGTCACGTATACTGTAGCGCTGAGCGTAATGTCTCCCGCTATGTACTCTATTGCTGCCCCTTCATCTGAAGCTGCGGCCGCATACATCACATTGGCTCTATAGACAGGAGTGTAGCTGTTGCTCTGGTCTGTGATCGACTGGACTTTCCCCAATGAAGCATTTGCAGCACTTGCATATGTTGATGCCTTGAGATATGCATTCTCGATCGCCTTTGTCATGGCAAGTACCATCTCCTCATCCTTGTTCTCCTTGTCGAGCGTTATGCTTGACAGTTCAATCGAGTCGATGCTCATCAGGCGGTCATAGATTTCACCGATCTTGTCGATGTCCCTCACTTTCACAGTAAGTGTTTGGCTTGCCCGCTGTCCGATCAGCTCTTCTTCCCCGTCGATGTATCTTGTATATGGTCTGACATCTATATACGATGTCCTGAGGTCGCTTTCCGCGATCGAGAACTCATCTTTCAGAATGGAGATGACAGTATTCATCATCTGGCTTGTCTTGTCGCGTGAGGCCATAGTCGTGTCCTCTATTGCCACTGCACTGACTGAAAACGTTCCTATGTCAGGTTTTGCCTGTACCTCTGCGTTGCCTGTGACTGAAATTGTTCCCGCAAAGAGCGAAATGGAAGCAAATAATACGAGTGTAAAGATGATTATCCGTCTCATAATGATCTCCTTTTGCACAATTGAAGAACACAATGATGGAAAGAAAATGTTTCTAGCGTGTATTGTTTCCGGTTTTTATCGCTTCGAGAAGCTTCCTGTTGTACATGTCTGCAGCATTTACTGCAAATGAGATGCTTATGTTGTCATCTGGCTGCCACATTACAAGTGGAACACTTATTCCAAGAGCCACCGCAGAGACCGTTGCGGTAATAGTTCCGGGAAGGATGTTGTCCTCCATCGATACAAGCATTATTGTGCCTGCGATGAGGCCTATGAGGCCGGCTCCCATGAGCGTCCCCCCAGCGATCACCATTGCCCTCTGTGTCTCGAGATCCTTCTCCATCGAGGCTACGATGTCGTCATAGCCAGTGATGCGGAAAAAGTCGATTTTTGATATCTCCTGTGGTCCCAGATAAGGATACCAGTTGGTTTCTGTGTATGTATTCGCATCATAGAGAGTCCAGTCTGAAAAGTATCCGAGGGGCAAAGTGTATGCGTCTACAGATGTCCGTGTGTGCTCCCTTGTCTGGATGCTGAGTGCATTGTTGATATAGAAAGCCCTCTCCTCGTTCGAGAGCTGAGCACTTGAAGGAGATGCACCGAAGAGCAACCCGAGTCCGAGCGGGATTATCATAAGAGTTGTCAATATTCTTTTCATGTATATGATGATATACCATACAATTTACACGTGCATCAATTTTGGTGGGCATAGTTAGGCTTTTGGTTACTTTATCTGCTTCCCTATGACTTTACAAACAAAGTTTTGGATCTCATAATTCTACGTAAACAATGAGAAAACAAAGGAGAGGTTGAATAATGAAGAAGCTTATTCTCATTCCCGATTCATTCAAGGGGACGATGTCATCTGCAGAAGTCTGTGGAATCATGAAAGAGGTCGTGCTCAAGTACTATCCTGAGTGTGAGGTGATCTCTATTCCTGTCGCAGATGGCGGCGAGGGATCTGTAGATGCGTTCCTCGAGGCTTTGGGAGGAGAGAAGAAATATAAGGAAGTGACAGGACCGTTCTTTGGAGAGAAGGTGAATGGTTACTACGGTGTCCTTCCAGATGGAACTGCCGTAGTGGAGATGGCTGCTGCGGCAGCACTTCCTATGGTCGAGGACAGAAAGAATCCGCTCCTTACAACTACATATGGAGTAGGTGAACTGATGGTTGAAGCTGCTAAGGGTGGAGCAAAGAAGATCATCATCGGACTTGGCGGAAGTGCAACAAATGACGGAGGAAGCGGAATAGCGGCAGGCATGGGCGTTACCTTCTATAACAAGAAGGGAGAGGCTTTTGTGCCTACAGGCGGAAATCTTGATGAAGTTGACAAGATAGATACATCTACTATCAATGAGTGCCTCAAAGGTGTTGAGATCATCACGATGTGTGACATTGACAATCCTTTCTATGGAAAGGAAGGTGCAAGTTACGTATACGGCCCGCAGAAGGGTGCTGACGAAAAGATGGTTGAGCTTCTTGACGGTAAGATGAAGTACCTTGCTTCCAAGATCGAGGAAGCGACAGGAGTAGATGTCCAGAAGATTCCTGGTTCCGGCGCTGCAGGTGGCATGGGTGGTGCGATGGCTGCATACTTCAAGTCAGAGCTTCAGATGGGCATCGAGACAGTTCTCAATACAGTGCATTTCGATGAGCTTCTTGAGGGTGCCGATTATGTCTACACAGGCGAGGGAAGAATCGATGGCCAGTCGCTCAGAGGTAAGGTCGTGATAGGCGTTGCCAGGAAGGCGAAGAAGAAGAACGTTCCTGTTGTCGCTTTCGTTGGAGATATCAAGGATCCTGTCGAGGGTGCGTATAACGAAGGAGTTGTCGGTATTTTCTCAATCAACAGGGTTGCAGTTCCGTACCTCGAGGCTAGACCAAGGGCAAAGAAGGATCTTGCACTCACTGTAGATAACCTCATCAGGTTCCAGAGAGCAACAGAAAAATAAGCAATCAGAAGTTTGCCAAGATGGCGAAATGGATCGCCACACGATACACTACATCGGGCGAGGTGCGACGAGGAAAATCCTTTGTCACACCCGCTCGTTGTTTTTTACAGTATTTGCCTGTATCTGTGAATGTTGTTGTCAAACTGATCAGATTTGCCCTAAATCAACATGATAATCAAACACAAAGCAGGACCGAAGCCCTGCCTTGTGGTTTGCGTTTGCGACGAATATATGTGTTCTGTCAATCCAGGATGATGACTGCTACAAATACGAGATCCTCATCCTCCTCATTCCTGATTGAATGGGACTCTCCGTCTCCTGTGATGACCACATCACCTGCATTTGCAACCCTTTCTCCATCCTTTTCAGTCACAATTCCCTTTCCGGAAACAATGTAATAGTACTCTGTTTCTTTTTTGTGCTCATGTTCACCGATAGAGCATCCCTTCTTGAGCGTGAAGAGTGAGAACAGGCGAGAATGCTTTGCCATATCGTCCTGAGAGAGGATATCCTCCCTGATGGCAATTCCGTCTCCTCCTCTCATGTGCTCGATCATATTGATCTTCATCTCACTTTTTTTCTTGATCATTTCCCTTCTCCTTATCTTCGAGTATCGCGTGCACAACTGAGTAGAAATCTTCTGTAGTGTCATAGAGGACCTTTCCCAGAAGTCCACGCGGGTTGAACTTGCTGCTTGCGATCATGTATTTGTAGTCGGTTCCGTCTACCGTGAGTACCACCATCGCTCCTGTTGTCTTCTTTCCTTCCAACTGGTAATACCTCTCGACATTCTCTAGTTCCGAGAAATGGAAGTGGAGCGTATCGTCAGACATCGCGACTGCCGCGACCTTGTTTTTCGGATCGGATACAAAGATTATCCCTTCTCCCTTGTCGTTGATCATTCTCTTGACTATGGAGTAGTCCAGACCCCGTTCCTTCATATACTTCAGCAGCCTTTGCTCAATAGGCCATATTATTGCCTGATATGATCTGTTGCCGACGGCCTTCCTCTTCTTTGCGGATATCAGTGCAATGAAGTTGAAGACAGTGAAGATAACCAAGGCAAAACACAGGATGTATGTAAATATTCGCATAGGGAAATCATAGTTTTCTTTCAAGGTAGTTGCAACGTCTGAATTGCCACTTGTCCTCTTCGCCCAAATTGTTGAAAATTGATTTCATGATCAATATTCTTGTCGTCATCCCGTATCCGGGGATAGGGGAAAATTATGAGAAGGCCATTGGAAGGATCCGGGTCAAGGAAGTTAATTTCTCCACTACATATGCCTATGGAACCGGCAAGAAGGTAATCGATCAGATCAAGGGATATGATATTGTAGTCGTTCGCGGCATGACATATCTTGCTGTACGTAATGCATGCCCTGATGTGCATGTAGTCGAGATCCCGATGAGCAATACCGACATCCTTGATGCGCTCTATCAGATAAAAAAGAAGATGGGGCTGGTTAAAGTCGGGATCATCCTTCCTGATATAACGATCTCTGGATCGAATGTGCTGAAGAGCCTCACTGGTTTTGATGTCGATGTCAGGGAAGTCCATGACGAAGATGACGTGAATATCGCGATCGATGAACTCCTTGAAAGCGGATGCAAGGTGATTGTCGGTGGCCTTACCGTCGGAAGCTATGCCGGCAAAAGGAATATCCCGTACGAACAGCTGATGACAAGTGATGTGACTATCACAAGGACGATCAAGGAAGCTCTAAATGCTGCAATGATCCTCGACAAGGAGAGGACCAGGGCGAAGATCACCAATACGATCGTGAACAGCATCCCCTCAATTCTGATTGCCGTGAACCGCTTCCAGACCATCATTGCGGCAAATGATGCAGCATCTCTCTTCTTTTCTTCAAAAGATCTTGTGGGACACGCCCTTTCAGAGTTCTTCCCTGACAATGTAGCTTCTCTCACGATCAAGAATCATGAGAATCTTGATATTGTGCAGTCGGTGAAAGGGACTGAGATGCTTGTCACCCAGACTCCATTTTCAGGTGGCGAAGAGGAAGACGGGATCCTCATTTCGATGCAGAAGGTCGAGCAGTTCTTCAATACAGAGAAAAAGGTGAGGGACAAGATCGGGGAAAAGGGACTCAGGGCCCGTTATCATTTTTCCGATATCGTTGCAGATAATATAAAAATGCGCCAGCTGATAGCCAAAGCGATCAGATATGCCCAGGCGGAGGGCAATGTGCTCCTGACAGGAGAGACAGGGACAGGAAAGGAGCTTTTCGTGCAGTCCATGCACAATGCAAGCCAGAGGGCAGATGGCCCTTTTGTCGCGATAAACTGTGCTGCGATTTCAGAACAGCTTCTGGAGTCAGAGCTCTTTGGCTATGCTGATGGGGCTTTCACAGGTGCTCGTAAAGGGGGAAAACGCGGACTTTTCGAACTTGCCCACGGTGGAACCATCTTCCTTGACGAGATAGGGGAGATGCCACTAAATCTTCAGGCAAAACTCTTGAGGGTACTTCAGGAAAAAGAGATTCGCAAAGTCGGCGGGGATGAGATCGTTCCTGTTGATGTGAGGATAATGAGCGCCACGAACCAGAATATTCCAGACCTTGTAGAGAAAGGCCTTTTCAGAAGAGACCTGTATTACAGGATAAACCTCCTTGCCCTTCATATTCCGCCACTGAGGGAGAGGGGAGGGGATATAGATCTCCTTTTCCAGCACTTCATCCGTCTCGATGCAGAGCGCATGCATATCCAGATGCCTGAGATAAACACATCGTCACTTGCCCTGCTGCACCGCTACAAGTGGGATGGCAACATCAGGGAGCTTAGGAATGTTGCAGAGCGCATAATCGTCCTCAATGGAAGTCTGCCGATTACCGATGAGACGATACTCTCAATCGATATTCCTGAGAGCGAGACGATCGAAGATGTACAAACAGAAAATACAGTAGAAAGTCATGGAAAGAAGGAATCTCCGGCTGAGCTCTTCAATGAATTTAACGAAAGCGGACTAACACTTTCAGAATTTGCGAAGATGAAGGGAATTTCGCGTACTACGCTATGGAGAAAGCTCAAAAATCTCGCTTCGGAGTAGGATAATTTTCTTACAGTACTGAATTTGAGTAAAAAATTATCAGAACCCATATAAAATCTTAACTTTCTGTACATGTTATGGTAAGATATCTGACAGGTTTGAAAAAGGAGAGACTCATAGCATGGCAAAGTATATAGACCTCACATGGCCTATTGAAGAGCATTGGCGTTATCCACTCTTTGAGAGAAGCTTATTTTCATCTTTCGATGACGGGAAACTCTGGCAGATCACAAAATTCACACTTGGATCACACTGGTTTTCACACATGGACTTTCCTCTGCACTCAGGAAAGGGGCTTGAGGACAGCAACTGTTTTCCTCTGGAACATTACAACGGCATGGCGTCCGTAGTTGATCTGAGGACAGGATCTTCACTTAAGAACCATGCATTCACAAAAGACGAGATCATCAAAGCGACAGAAGGCCGCAAGATGGAGAAAATCTGGTTGCTCAGAAGTGACTGGGACAAAGAACAGTCCCATATGACGAGAGAGTTCTGGCTCGATGCGCCATATCTGTCAGATGATGCGATCGATTATCTTGCAACACTCGGCCTCAATGCGATTGCATTTGACTTCCCGCAGGACTATGCAATCAGACCGATCTTCGATCATCCGGTAAGTCCGGAAGAGCAAAGGACACACGTTGCCCTACTACGTAAAGGTACCCTTCTGATCGAGTATGTATGGAACTTCGATCAGATTGGACAAGATACCTGTGAAATTATTTGTATGCCTCTGAGACTTGAACACATTGACGGTTGTCCCGTCAGGTTCGTTGCAAAGGTATGAAAAACTTTAGGAGGGAAATGTGAAAAGTCCTTTTTTCGACAAAGCATTGACTGTCGGCAGACTTGTTCTTGCTGCGATCGTCTTTTGCTGGATCATCCTTGAGAACTTCATCGTTTTCGCACGTTTTATCCTGCAACGGTCGTATGCTTGGTCTGATGAAGTCTTCACAACCACATTCATATGGCTGATTTTCATCGGCTGTGCGATTGCCTGTGTGACGAACAAGCACATCGAGATCACGATCCTCACTGATGCTCTGCATGGAAAGTCCAAGACTGTACTTCAGATCATCCAGAATCTTCTCATGCTTGTCTTCATCACTGTTTTGCTTGTTACCAGTATCCAGATCTGCAAGATGCAGGCAGCAATCAATCAGACGACACCGATCCTGAGATTGCCTGTCTGGTACACGACTGTCGCTATGTCCGTCGGATCAGCGGCATGGATCGTCGCTACAATCTATAAGCTGGTTCAGCTCTGTAAGAAATTAAAGAATCCGGAGGTTGAGGCATGAGTAGTGCATTGATGCTTGTTTTCTTTCTGATTCTCCTTTTCACTGGAGTACCTGTTCTTGGTGCAATGGGTCTTGGGGCAATCGCATACATTGTCTTGTTCATGAATATTCCTCTGAATATTGTCGCTTCTCAGCTTTATGCAGGTGTCAACTCGATTCCTCTTATGGCTATCCCTTTCTTCATTATTGCTGGTGCGCTCATGGAGAATGGTGGTATTTCAAAGAGAATCGTTGCATTTGCTAACTCTCTAGTAGGTCACTTCCCTGGCGGATTCGGACTTGCTGTTGTTGTTGCATCTGCATTCTTTGCGGCAATGACAGGTTCAGGTGCGGCTTGTGTCGCAGCTATCGGCGGTATGATGATTCCTGCAATGGTCGACAATGGATATGACAAGGACTTCGCTTGTGCTCTTCAGGCAGCAGGTGGTTCACTTGGCCCGATCATTCCTCCAAGCATCCTCATGGTTCTCTACAGCTGCTGTACATCAAACAGCGTGGGAGACATGCTTCTTGCTGGAGTAATCCCTGGTCTCTTTATCGCTCTTGCCCTTGCAATCGTAACTCTCGTGATTTCCAAGAAGAGGGGATATGTCGGGACAAGCAAGTTCAGTCTCAAGAATGTTTTTGTAACACTCAAGGACTCAGTCTGGGCACTTCTTACGCCAATGATCATCCTTGGCGGTATCTACAGTGGCCTCTTTACACCGACAGAAGCATCTGCTGTCAGCTGTCTCTATGCAATCATCGTCGGTTTCTTTGTCTATCGTGAGCTCACAGTCAAGGCACTTATCAAGAGCCTTTATAACTCTGTTGGCCTCATCGGACAGATTCTCGGTATTGTTGCTACAACTCAGCTCTTCAGCTGGATCCTCACTCGTGCAGGTCTTCCACAGGCAATCGCAGCAGCATGTGCTTCATTCAGTGACACACCGTCTTTGTTCCTGATCCTCTCAATGGCAGTCCTCCTTGTTGTAGGATGCTTCCTCGACCCAGTTCCTGCGGTCCTTATCTTTGCGCCGATCCTCACACCGGTTGCATTAAGTATCGGACTGGATCCAATCCACTTCGGAACACTCATGGTCATTACATTCTGTATCGGCCTCATCACTCCTCCTGTAGGAATGACACTCTTCGTAGCAGCTGGCATCGGCGAACGTCCAGTCATGTCTGTTGCAAAGAAGATATGGCCTTTCGTAATTGCAATGGTGATTTGTGTTGTTATAATGATCTATGTACCAGGAATCGTTACATTCCTTCCAAATGCGAGTGCAGCGGCCTGAGTAAAAACTTAAGGAGTTTTTGAGATGAAGAAACTATTGGTTATCCTTTTAGTTCTAGTATGCGCATTCAGCACAGTCTATGCTGGTGGCGCATCCGATAACGGAGGCAAGCTCGAGCTTGCTGCAAGCACAGGCGGAATGAGCGCTTCCAGTGCAGCCGGACGAGGACTTGCAAAGTTTGCAGAGCTTGTTAACGAGTATTCAAATGGTGACATAACCGTTCAGGTTTTCTATGATACAACGCTCGGTAACTCTACTGCTGTTGTTTCTGGCATGATCCAGGGAACAGTTGATATCGGTATCTGCGGCGACAGCTACTACTCAGGTCTTGTTCCTGAAATCCAGGGCTTCGAGCTTCCGTTCATGTTCAGCGACAAGGAAGCTGCACGTGCAGCTGTAAACGGTGAGCCAGGACAGTACATCCTTGATCAGCTTTCAACAAAGGGCATTCAGGGCCTTGCTTTCTGGGAAATCGGATTCAGGCAGCTGACAAACAACACTCGTCCTGTTTCTACTCCAGACGACCTCAAGGGAATCAAGCTCCGCTGTCTCCCAGCTACTTATCAGGTAAGGGCATGGGAAGCTGCAGGTGCAATCCCTGTTCCGATGGACGTATCCGAGCTCTATTCATCACTCCAGCAGGGTGTTGTTGACGGACAGGAGAACCCGATCAGCGAGATTTATGCTAACAGGTTCTATGAGGTTCAGAAGTATATCTCCATGACAAACCATGTATATACTCCTATGCTCCTTTCAATGTCTGCAATGCGCTGGGCACAGCTTACTCCTGAGCAGCAGGATATCATCCTCCGCGCGGCAAAGGACGCTCAGGCTGAAGTCTACAGCATCAACGATGCAGAAGAGCAGAGCCTCCTTGACGAGATGGTCTCAAGTGGCAATCTCGAGCTCACAACAGATGTTGACGCAGACGCTTTCCGCGAGAAGATGTCCGCATCTTATGCTCTCTTCGAGCAGGACTATGGTTCAACATTCCTCGATATGCTCCGCAGCGAGTAAAGGAATTCCATTTTCTCTTCGGGACGGGTTTCCCCCCGTCCCTTATTTTTTCCCGAATTTCAAGAGTTTATTTTCTTCAATTCTGCAAAATCAATAATTCCTACTTTCCCTTTTTGAAATAACAAGTTGATTTCTTTTACTTAAACAAAATATATGCTTCAAGTCATATTTTCCCTTTATATTGCCAAGGTTGCATGCTAAAATATCTGAAGAACAAAGGGAGTAAACAACAGAAGGAAGGCCGCTGGATTAAATGGTCTTTATTGCCATTGGACCATTTATTTTTTTCGTGGAGTTTGTTCTGTATTAGTTATAAGTTATCTGCTTTTCTTGGTGTTTTTCTCCCTTTTTTCTGCGCTTGTTTCTGCTATTTTGCCGCCGAATCTCCAAAATGCTGAAACATTGATGATAAGGAATCAGCCCTGGCTTCTTGTCAGGGAAAAAAGAGAAAAAGGGAGGATACAACATGAAGAAGGTAATAGTTCTTCTGCTTGTTCTCGTATGCGCCTTCGGTTCTGTCTATGCCGGCGGTGGCTCAGATGCAAACGCTGCTTATCCGAATAAGATCATCCAGATGATCGTTCCTTTTGGTGCTGGCGGTGGCGCGGACATCTCTGTACGTCTTCTTACCAACTATATGGAAGATATCCTCGGACAGAGAATCGTGATCCAGAATGTTTCTGGTGGTAGCGGAACAATCGGTTTCTCACAGATCGCTTCAGCTGCTCCAGATGGATATACTCTCGGATATTTCGCTTCGACAAACTCAAACGATGCAAGGCTTTTCCAGGGTGTTACATATGGAGTAGACAGCTTTACGCCGATCTGTATGTATTCAAATGACCCGCACGTCATCGTCGTCAGCAAGGACAGCGGAATCACAGACATCAACGGTCTGATTCAGGCTGCCGCTGAAAATCCTGAAGAGATCACATTCGGTCTTGGCGGAGCATGGACAAGCCACGACTTCCTTCGCATCTCGCTTGAAGAAATGACAGGAGTCAAGTTCAAGAGGATGGTATTCCAGGGCGGAACAGCTGCTGTCACGGCAGTTGCTGGCGGAAACTGCATGGTGGCAGTTCCTTTCGTCTCTGAAGCTCTTGCACAGATTCAGGCTGGAAATGTCATTCCTATCGCAATCACAAGTGAAGAGAGATTCGAGCTTCTTCCAGACGTTCCGACATGCAAGGAAAGTGGTCTTGATTTTGTTCACACCATGTGGAGAGGTTTCGTAGGACCTGCAGGACTGCCGGATGAGGTTGTTACAGCAATCGACAACGCAGTAAAGCAAGTTTTTGAAAATCCGGAATATCTTCAGGCTAACCTTGAAGCTGGCACATTCAGCCAGTACATGGGTCACGATGAATTCGAGCAGTTCTACCTTGAAAATCATGAAATTTATCAGGGACTGATCGAGCAGGAAGGGCTCTGAAATAATCAATGATCCAATCTCCCTGAGAGTCTTTTCTCAGGGGGATATTTGTTAATATCCGAAGGGAGTTTGTTAAAGTATGAATAAATTCTTGACCAGCCACAGGATATTCATCTTCTGCCTTCTTCTTGTCCTGATTGCTTTTTTCACTCAGGTCGGAGAAATCCCTGCAGAGGCAAAGAACTATCCTCTGGTATTCATAATAACTGGAATAATCATGGCACTAGTCCTCATTTTCAGGAAAAAGCAGCCTGAAGTGGAGGCCCTTGATAAGTCCTCAATAATGAAAATACTTGAGTTTGCTATCGTCATCTTCATCTACCTGATGCTGATGTCGAAAATCGGATATATTCTCAGCACTCTTTTGTTCCTATACATAGGGCAGTGGATGCTGGGACTGAAGAAGAGTGCTGTCTTCTTCCTGTTCCCTCCGATCCTCACTCTTGTTCTGTACCTGCTTTTCACAAGAGTGCTGTCTGTCATCCTTCCAATGGGAACTTGGATTGGAATCAATTTCTAAGGGGGAGATGAGATGTTAGAGAATCTATTGCTTGGTATTACAGGAACATTCACTGTAACCAATTTCTTTTTCATGATCCTCGGGGTCGTCATCGGAATCATCTTCGGTGCTCTCCCTGGGTTCTCTGCAACGATGGGTGTCGCTGTATTCGTACCTTTCTCATATGTCCTCGATCCCGGTCCTGCCCTCCTGCTTCTCTCAGGCATTTACTGTGGCGGTGTGTACGGCGGATCGATTCCTGCGGTCCTTATTGGAATTCCTGGAACGCCAGCTTCCGTTCCTACGGCACTTGAAGGAAGGGCACTTGTTGCAAAGGGAGAGAGCGGACACGCGCTTGCTATCGTCACGTTCGCATCTGCATTCGGTGGCTTCATGTCATCCATTGCACTTCTCTTCTTCGCACCGCTTCTTGCGATAATCGCGATGAGAGTAGGTCCTCCAGAGCAGATGATGATCGCTATCTTCGGCCTTACTGTCGTCTGTATGCTCAGCGAGGGAAACATGCTCAAGGGACTTTTTGTCGGAGTCGTCTCGCTTCTTCTCGCAACAGTCGGACAGGATCCGGTCCTTGGCTTCCCGCGCTTTACATTCGGCAACTTCATGCTTACCGGTGGATTCGAGACAGTATCTGTCCTCATCGGCCTTTTCTCACTTCCTGAAGTGTTCAAGATGCTTGTGCAGAAGGAAGAAGAGGGACAGGAGGTCTCGAAAGTCTCAAAGATGACCATGAGCCTCTCTGATTTCACAGGGCATATCGGAAACTATATCCGTTCGACGATCATCGGAATCGTGATCGGCATCATCCCTGCTGCCGGGCCAGATATCGCGTCGTTCCTTTCTTACAACGAGGCAAGGAAGGCAAGCAAGCACAAAGAGGAATACGGTCATGGCTCTATTGATGGCATCATCGCAAGTGAGGCTGCAAACAACGGTGTCACAGGAGGTTCTCTGATTCCTCTGCTCACGCTGGGAATCCCAGGCTCTGCCCCTGCTGCCATCTTCCTTGGTGCGATGATCATCCATGGTCTGAGACCCGGTCCGCTTCTCTTCACACAGAACGCTGAGACTATCTATACGCTTCTCATCGGATTTGCTGTCATAAACATCCTGCTGTTCTTCTTTGGCTGGCTGTGCTGCAAGTTCGCGGGCAAAATCCTCGTCATTCCGAAGCCGATTCTTGCTGTACTGATCGTCTGTCTCTCTTCTGTTGGTGCATTCTCTATCCAGCAGAACATGATGGATGTGATTGTTATGTACGCAGCCGGTGTCATCGGATACTTCCTTGACCGTTACGGATATCCTCTTTCGCCTGTCGCATTGGCACTCCTTCTCGGACCGATGCTTGAAGAGGCTATCGGGCTTACCGCAACGATGTACGGAAGCAACTTCCTGATGATCTTCACACGTCCTCTTACTGTCGTGTTCACACTCTTTATCTTTGTTTCCCTTGGCTGGCCAGTCATCAGAAAGCAGATGAAGAAACGGAGTGCGAAGAGGGAGGGGGTATGAGTACCACCATATTTGCAAAACATGCACTTCTGGGGCGAGAACTAGAAAAGAAGAGCGATGTATACATACACGTTGATGACAATGGCAAGATAGGGGAGATCTCTGTTGGAAAGCCGTTTGAGAGTGGAAAGTATGCAGATGATGTTTTTGAGGATCTGAAGGACAGTTTCGTTCTTCCCGGCCTCATTGACGCTCATGCTCACCTTGCACTCGATGCGAGGATTCCCGGACATCTTCTGATGATGGACGACAGTGAGACAAAACAGACTCTTAGAGCTCTGAAGGCAGCCTCTGATGACCTGAAGAAGGGAATTACCGGACTGAGATGTCTTGGTGATAGATACTATCTTGATGTCGAGCTTCGCGATGAGGAGAAGAAGGGAAATCTGCTTCTTCCATGGATGCAGGTCGCGGGAATCGGGATGAAGGGACTTCATGGCCACGGATATGTCGGGAAAGGCTTTTCCGGGAAAGAGGAGTTCAGGAGACAGGCCAGGGAGAATCTGTTTCATCATACTGACTGGCTCAAGATCTTCATTACTGCAGGTCAGCCTCCTGTAGGCTCTGATCATGTTCCTTACTTCATCTCGCGAGAGGAGGTGAGGACAGTAGTTGATGAGGCAAAGGCTATCGGCGTGAAGACCAGTTGCCACTGTATCGGAGGTGAGGGGCTGAGGTACTGTGCGGAGGAAGGAATTGATGTCCTCGACCACTGCTATTGGGCAAGCGATGAGGATATTGACCTGATAATGAAGCATGGGACCACCGTCTGTTTCACTCCTGGCGTATTCATGGACGATGAACGCCTGCCGATGTGTCCGAAAGAACATGGAGAGAAAGTTCTCAAGACAAGGGACGAGGTTGTAAGACGGCTTTCAAAACTTGTCAGCGCAGGACCAAAGTATGTCATCGGAAGCGATGCCTATCATGGACTTCTGTGGCATGATCTGGTGTTCATGAAAGAACTTGGCATGAGTTCACGTGATGCACTTAAGGGTGTTACGGTCAATCCTGCCGAGCTGATGGGTGTTAATGCAGGGTCTCTTGAAGAGGGAAGGATTGCAGACATCATAGCAGTAAAGGGAAATCCGATTGAGGATTTTTCTGCCCTTGCTGATCCACATTTTGTAATGCACAGAGGAAAGAAAGTTCTTCTCTAGGCATACGAATATTTCACTTAGGCCCTTTCGTTACGATTGGGCCTTTTTGTTTCATTAAATAAAAATGAAACGTGATGTAACGCAAAATGAAACATATATGAAACAATTTGAATATAACAACTTCTGGGGAAAAACATACAATTTATAAAAACATTTTTTTTGTAATTTCAGAGAAGCAAAAGAAAAACTCGATGTAAAACAATAGTTAAGAAAATTTTATCTTCCAGTTGGCATAAATGGTGCTTTAATTGAGATAGTTGGTCAGGTATAATTCACAAGTGTACCTTAATCAATTTGGAGGTTTGAAAAATGGGTTATAAGCCAGTATTGGGCATCCTTCTTGGCGATGGCGCAGGAGTAGGCCCTGAGATCGTTGCAAAGTGTATGGTTTCCGGATTCCTGAATGAGCATTGCAGGCCAATTCTCATCGGAGACAGAAGAATTATCGAGAGAGCTCTTTCGATGATTGGGGGTAAAGCAGAGATCAAAGAAATTTCCGATCCAAGTGAAGCTAACTGGGACGGTGAGGCATACAATATGCTCAACAGGAACAACCTTGATCCAAATGATGCTCCTATCGGAAAGCTTACAGTCGCTTGTGGAAAGGCAAACCTTGACATGCTCACATATGCAGTCAAGCTGTATAAGGAAAAGAAGATCGAAGGCTTCTGCTTCGCACCGCTTAACAAGGCTGGAATGAAGGAAGCTGGATGTCCATTTGAAAGCGAGCATCACCTTCTTGCTCATGAATTCAATCACACAGCACCGTTCGGAGAGATCAATGTCTGTGCAGATCTCTGGACAACAAGAACAACAAGCCATATTCCTATCAAAGAAGTCAGCAGTCACCTAACAGTCGATTCGATCATGAGGGCAATAACCCTTGCGAACGTATCGCTGAAGAACAGCGGACTTGCAAAGCCACGTCTTGCAATCGCAGCTCTCAATCCTCATGCAGGTGAGAACGGACTTTGCGGAACAGAGGAGATTGATGTCATCAAGCCAGCAATTGAAAAGGCACAGAGCCAGGGCATTGATGCTCAGGGACCATTCCCGTCAGATATCCTCTTCATTAGAGCATTCCGCGGTGAGTTCGATGGTGTCGTGACAATGTATCACGATCAGGGACAGATTGCGCTCAAGCTCAAGGGCTTTGATCAGGGAATCACAATTGCCGGAGGTCTTCCGTGCCCAATCGTCACATGTGCACATGGAACTGCATATGACATTGCAGGAAAGGGCATCGTAAAGACAAGCGCATTTGAAAATGCGGTAAAGATGTGCACAAAGATGGCAACACACCTTCATGAGGTAAACGGCTGATCAGCCAGTTTCTAGTTCACACATTTATTCAGGTTTCATTTCCGGGATGATTACACTCATCCCGGATTGGATAATTTCTAAAGAGAGAAAATGGAGGGAAAATGAAAGGAGATAAGACTTTTAAGGTTCCTTCTCTGCAGTTGATTCCTGTAGTGGGATTGATTGTCGGGGTAGTATTCCTTTCAGTGGGACTGAAGAATTACGGATTCTGGAACTCCACAACAAACACACCTACGGCTGGGTTCTTCCCGGTAATCGTTGCGGTCTTGCTCTGCATATTCAGCGTTCTGGCATTCTTGCAGAGTCTCAAGGCTAAGAGTGTTGAGTACCATCTGAGGAACTGGTATGTTCCATTTGGCTTTGCGCTTTTCATCGTTGCGCTCATGGTCATCGGAACTGTTCCTGCTGTAATTCTTTTCGAAATTCTTTGGGTGAAGTGGTATGAGAAGATGAGCTGGAAGACAACAATTATCTGCGTTATCTTCTGTCTCATAATCGTCATTCCTATCTTCACGATGTGGCTTGGCGTCAGTTTCCCTGCCGGTATGATCGTTGAGCTGATCCGCGGATATTGATAAGGAAGGAGGAAACAGAGTATGGAAAACTTAATGTGGCTGTTCCATGGTTTTGGAATCGTCTTCACATTTGATAATATTTTTGCATGTCTCTTCGGCTCTATTCTCGGCCTTATCGTAGGAGCTATGCCTGGTATCGGATCGCTTGCTGGAGTTGCACTTCTTCTGCCTCTGACATATAAGTTCGATCCTACAACAGCCATCATCATGCTTGGTGCGCTTTACTATTCGAACATGTACGGCGGTGCGTTCTCAGCTATTCTTCTGAACATCCCTGGTGACTCACCTGCAGTTATGACAGCCGTTGACGGTTATCCGATGGCAACGGTAAAGAAACGTCCTGGACAGGCGCTCATGACCGCTAATGCCTCATCGTGTATCGGTGGTATTGTCGGCATGATCATCCTCACCTTCCTGGGACCAGCACTTGCTGAGCTCGGTCTTCTTTTCGGACCGGCGGAGATGACTATCCTTCTTCTTGTCGCAATGACAAGTATCGGATGGCTCGTTGGTGATAACCCGACAACAGGTATTCTCCTTTCGCTCATCGGTATCCTCGTTGCATCGATCGGTATGGATGTACAGACAGGTGCTCCACGTTACGATTTCGGAAATATCTACCTCCTCGGTGGAGTAGAGTTCATCCCATTCGTTATCGGAACTGTAGGTTTTGCACAGCTGATGAAGCTTATGGACGAGAAGGATATCAAGGTAAAGACTGTAGATATGAAGCTCACAATTCGTGGCTCCATGCTTACAGCGCATGACTACAAGAGACTCCTCGGACCATCACTGAGAGCTGGATTTATCGGAACTTTCGTTGGTGTTCTTCCTGGAGCAGGTGCTACATCCGCAGCATTCCTTGGATACGCTATGCAGAAAGGTTTCAAGAGCGAAGAGCCGCTTGGAACAGGTGCTATTGAAGGTATTGCAGCAAGTGAGTCTGCAAACAACGCAGCAGCTGCCGGAAGCTTTGCTCCTCTGCTTGCCCTCGGTATCCCGGGATCAGGTACAGGCGCAGTTCTCCTTGGCGGACTCATGATGTGGGGCTTGAACCCTGGACCACTTCTCTTCCAGAACGATCCGGACTTCGCTTGGGGCCTCATTGCATCGCTCTTCATTTCAAACATCATAGCGCTTGCAATCTCCCTTGGTGTTATTCCTGCTCTTCTGAAGATCCTGCAGGTTCCTATCAAGCTCATGATTCCTATCGTCATGATTGTCTGTTTCGTAGGAGCATATGCATCCACATACTCACTCTTCGGAGTTATGATCATGCTCATCGCTGGTGTATGCGGATATATTTTCGAGAAGAACGGCTATGCGACAGCACCTATGCTTCTTGCATTCGTACTCGCTCCGCTTCTTGAGGACAACATCAGAAAGGCATTCATCTCTACAGCTGGAGATATCAGCGAAGTCTTCTTCGCAAGTGGTATCGCTACTGTACTGACGATTATTCTCATCGGATTCTGCGCATTCCCAGTTGTGAAGTTCATCCTTCGCAAAGCTGGTGTAACGAAGAAGAAAAATGGCTAATCCAAACAATAGGAGGATATAAAATGAAAAAGGTATTAGTACTTGCCTTCTCGCTGCTCCTTGTTTGCTCAATGGCATTTGCCGGCGGCGCAAGCGACGGGGGAAGTGGTGACTCATTCACACCGTCACAGACTGTTACATGGACATGCACATCCAGCCCAGGAGGTGGATCTGACATCTTCACACAGGAGATCAAGAACTCCATCACAACCAATCATTTCTCTGATGCGAACATCGTTATCGACTATCAGACAGATGGTGGTGGAGAGGTAGGAAGGCTCAACGTTTCCCGTCTTACAGGACCAAGGGCCAACCACAACATCCTCACCTTCAACTCTGGAGACCTCATGCCGATGTGTCTGAATACAAATAACCGTATTGAGAACTTCACACCGCTTGCTCTCATGGCTGTTGACAATCACCTCATCCTCACAGGAGAGCTTTCAAAGTACAAGACTTTCCAGGATGTACTTGACGCTCTCGCAGCTGGTGAAAGAGTTGTCATCGCAGGAAGCAAGGGCGACGACATTGAGACATACAATGCTATGCTCAGGTCTCTTGGTGTAGACGAGACAAAGCTCGCATATATCACGAACGACAGTACTTCTTCTGCAATCACTGCTCTCCTCGGAGGACACGTTGATCTCGTTCTTGGTAAGCCAGCATCTTGTGAGCAGTACATTCTCGCAGGCCGCATGACACCGATCGTGGGACTTTCAGAGAATCGCTTCGAGACAGAGCTTCTCAAGGATATGCCTACAATCGTAGAGTTCGGTTACGAGGCATGTGATGTTCCTAACTGGAGAGGAATTGTCGGACCTGGTGGAATGTCAGAAGCCGCTGCTGACTACTGGTCAGGTATCTTTGCTCAGGTTGCTCAGACTCCGGAATGGGAAGCATACATCACTAAGAATGGTCTTGTTCCAATGTATCTTGACAGGCATGCAGCAAAAGAATACATGACTGAGTTCCAGGTAGATTACCTGCAGCAGATTGGTAAGGACAAGTAAGCATAAAGCTTGAAAAAGCAATGAGGGGGATTTCAAAGTCCCCCTCCTTTTTGGAGTGGAATCATGAAGGTAACATTGTTACACACCGTCAAAAGCGTATATGAATCTTTTCCTTCACAGCTTATCGGGGCTTATGGAAAAGAACTTGAGGTGACAAGTCTTCTTGACGAATTCCTTGTCACTAACGCAAAGAAGAAAGGGTATTTTCCGCCAGAGAACAGACAGAAGCTCTATCTTGATCTTCTTTCCGCTTCTCTCGAGAATCCAGATCTTATCTGCGTTACCTGTTCTTCCCTCACTCCTTTTGTGAAGGAGATCCTCGCTTCATTCCCGATGCCGATTGTCTCTATTGATGATGCAATGTGCAGGGAGGCCGTGGTGAGAGGGAGCAATATTGCTGTTCTCGCAACCGCACCTACTACTGTAGATCCGACAGTCTCCAAAATATTGGGAGAGGCGGAGAAAGCGAAGAAGAAAGTAGTTGTAAAAAGTTATCTTGACACAGAAGCCATGACTCTTCTGAATGCAGGGGACGTGAAGGGGCATGACGCAAGACTTGCAGATCTGAGCAGGACTTGCAAGGATGCCGACGTCATCGTGCTCGCACAGGCTTCAATGGCAACTGCTAAGAAGCTTTGCGAAGAGGCAACTGCAAAGACCGTGCTCACAAGTCCGGAAACATGTATTGCCGAGGTCGTTGACAAGCTTCACGAGCTTGAAAAATAAAAGAATTAAGATTCGGCAAGTTCAATAGGGTCTTTCTTAAGGCCCTATTATTTTTCTTGGAAAGCTCTTCCGCTTTCGTGTTTGATATGATCTGCCGTCAGCGTTTTCGCATCATCGATCCTGCCGTTTTTCAGCAATTCGATAAGCTTCAGGTGCTGCATCAGATAGTCATTGAGCCTTCCTTCGGGAAGATTCTGCTCAACTCTGAGCATCTGGATCTTCGCGTCAAGCTTCTCATAGGCGTTTATAAGGGCCTTGTTCCCAGTGCTTTTGACGATGGCGAGATGAAATAGACTGTCCTGCTCGAATGACTTTGCCCTATCTCCGACAGAAGACGCATACTGGCAGTCGGCTGCATAACGTGAAATTTCAGGAAGCATTTTCAAGAAGACGCTTTCCTTGATATGGTCGAGCGCAAAAAGCTCAAGATCAATCCTCAGGTCCGCTATATCCCTTGCATCCTCGTCAGAGATGAATGCGATCGATGCGTGTGAGCGAGGGGAGAGCTCTATAAGGCCATACTCAGAAAGCATTCTCAATGCTTCCCGGATAGGTGTCCTTGAGACTCCGAATTGGATTGCGAGACTGTCCTCGCTTATCTTGTCTCCGAACTTCAGATTGCCATTGAGTATTTCATCCTTCACGGATTTGTAAACCTGATCCGCCAGGCTTTCACGTACGATTTTCATCTATTCCACCTATGTTTTCGATATTAAAGGAGAAAAGGGTGGTAGTCAAATAAATTTGGTGTATCGTATACAAAATTCAATATTATATAATTTAATAAGTTGAGATGGCAAAAAAGAGTTTGACATCTGAATTTTTCCATGATATGTATATTGTATACAAAAGCAAAAATCATCTTTTGCACAAGGAGAAGAAAAATGAGGGAAAAGTTGATGGAATTGCTCTCTGATCCTTCCCGCAAGATGAACGCAAAAGAACTTGCGTATCTAGCGGCATGTTTCAGGGAAATCATGTTCACTGTACTTCATGAGAGACAGACAGGACACTGGGGTGGTTCATCTAGTGCTATTGAGCTTACGACAAGCCTTTACTTCAACAGGCTTAACATCGATCCGAAGAATCCAAGCTGGGAAGATCGTGACCGCTTCATCCTTTCCAAGGGACATGCAAGTGTAAACTATTACACAGTTCTTGGTGCAAGGGGCTATTTCCCTCTTGAGGATGTGCACTCTTTCAGAAAGCTCGGCAGCTATCTTCAGGGACATCCTGCAATGCTCAAGATTCCTGGAGTTGACATGAGCACAGGTGCTCTCGGACATGGTGTTTCCGTAGCTCTTGGCATGGCAGAGGCAGCCCGTCTCAGCGGAAAGAACTACAAGACATATGTCATGACAGGTGAGGGATGCCTTGATGAGGGATCAACTTGGGAAGCCTTCCTTGCAGCTGCAAAGTACAAGCCACAGGGACTTATCCTCATGATTGACTACAACAAGGTACAGCTTGATGGTACAGAATCACAGATCCTCGACCTCGAGCCACTGAGAGACAAGCTCAAGGCATTTGGCTGGCACGTCAACGAAGAAAAGTATGACGGAAACAACACTGAGGATATCCTCAAGTCCTTCGAATGGATGGACAGTGATGACATCTGGCCGAAGGCATGTATCTACGACACAATCAAGGGTGCACGCGTAGACTTCTCCGAAGGCAAGAACACATGGCATGGAGCAGCTATCGACGATGAGCACTATGAGATTGGTATCAAGCAGCTCAATGCTGATGCTGACAAGAAGGAGGCGCTTCTATGAGTTTGGCAATGCGTGATGCTTTTGGAAAGCATCTTGTAGAAATGGGTAAGAAGCATCCTGAACTCGTTGTTCTTGATGCAGATGTCTCATCCTCCACGAAGAGTGCCCTCTTCGGCAAGGAGTTCCCTGAGAGATTCTATAACGTTGGCGTTGCAGAGGGTAACCTCGCTGGCATGGCCGCAGGTCTTGCTACATGCGGTTATCATCCGGTTATCAACGCATTCGCAATCTTCCTTTCCCTCAAGAGCCTTGATCAGATCAGGAATGATATGTGCTACAACAAGCTTCCTGTAATCATCGCAGGTGCTTATGGCGGACTTTCAGACTCATTCGACGGCGCAAGCCATCAGGCAATCGAAGATATTGCTATCTTCCGTGCTCTTCCGAACATGGAAGTCATCGTACCTTCCGATTCCCATCAGGCAGAACTTGCTCTCGAGTATGCTCTTTCTGTAAAGAAGCCTGTATATATCAGACTCAACAGGAATGCTATGCCTGACATCGAGACAAAGGAAGAGGATTTCAAGGCTTGCAAGGCTATCAAGATCACAGAAGGAACTGATGTCACTATCGCTGCTAATGGAATTACAGCCAGCATGGCAGTTGAGGCTGAGGCACTTCTGAAGAAGGAAGGAATCAGCGCAGAGGTATTCAGCGTACCGTTCGTCAAGCCACTTGATACAGATTCCCTCTTTGCTTCTGTGAAGAAGACAGGTGCTCTTGTTACAGTTGAGGAGCATCTCCTTGCTGGTGGTTTTGCATCCGCTATTGCAGAAAAGGCATTCCCGGAGCAGATCAAGTGCAAGGTAAGCAACATCGCTATCAACGACAAGTTCGGCGAGACAGGACCTTACACAGATCTTCTTGCAAAGTATGGTCTTTCTGCAGATAACATCGTGAAGACAGTCAAGGAGCTCCTTGCCAAATAAGGTAGCCCTGACTATATTCAGGTTGTTAGATTTTTGATTTTATCCAGGCCTTTCTGGCCTGGAAAGGAGTACAAAATGGACTACATGAAGAGGTCATATGACCTTCTTAAGAAGTGGAAGGGCGATGCCTACACTTTCGGACTCGGCTGCCTCAAGGAAGTTGGCCCTGTTGCTGCATCATATGGAAAGAAGGCTCTCCTTGTCTCCAACTATACTTATATGAAGCCAGTTGCTGACGAGATCAAGGGTTATCTCGAGAAGGCAGGTGTTGAGCTTGCTGGTGGTAATATTGCTCCAGATGTAAAGCCAAACGCACCAAGAGAGGACGTATATCGCCTCACAACATATGTTCTTCAGTACAAGCCAGACTGCATCGTTGCTGTTGGCGGTGGTTCAACAATCGATGCTTGTAAGGCAGCTAGCATGCTCGCTGCACTTGGCGAGAAGGTAACTCCAGAGATCGATGAGTACTTCGGAACAGGAAAGGTCACAGCATTCCTCAAGGAGACAGGAGCTAAGATGACTCCAGTTGTTGCTGTTGAGACATCTGCATCTTCAGGCGCACACCTGACAAAGTATTCAAACATCACTGACCCAGTTGCTGGACAGAAGAAGCTTATTGTTGATCCTGCGATCACACCTGCACATGCTATCTTCGATTACAAGGTAACTTGCACAATGCCACTGAGTGTAACACTTGATGGAGCTCTTGACGCAATTGCACATACTTTCGAGGTATTCTGTGGCGCTAAGGGTGAGGCATATGATGAGGCAAAAGAGCTTGCTGAGTGCGCAATCGGTCTTGTTACAACATATGCTAAGGACGTTGTGAAGAATCCTAAGGACGAGAAGGCAAGAGAGGCTATCGGTCTTGCAACAGACCTTGGCGGCTATGCAATCATGGTCGGAGGAACAAGTGGTGCACACCTCACATCCTTCAGCCTCGTTGACATTGTAAGCCACGGAACTGCTTGCGGTCTTATGAATCCGTACTATGCTGTATTCTACAGCAAGGCAATTCAGCCTCAGCTCCACGTTGTAGGCAACATTTTCAAGGCTCATGGATATTCTGACAAGGATATGGACAAGCTTGAGGGCAGAGATCTTGCAATGGCAGTAGCAGAAGCTATGATCAACTTCTCCAAGAGCATCGGAGCTCCTACAAAGCTTTCTGATCTCAAGGGCTTCAAGGAAGAGGTTCATATCACAAGAGCTATTGCAGCAGCAAAGGATCCTGATCTGAAGATGAAGCTTCAGAACATGCCAGTTCCAATGACAGCTGATGACGTTGATGAGTACATGCTCCCAATTCTCAAGGCAGCTGCTACAGGTGATCTTTCCATCATCAAGGAAATGTAATTATTAGGTAGGTGAAAAGAAATGCTTAGAGTTCCAAACCCACTAGGAAAGGAGTTTTCAGATCTCGTACTTCCTGAGCATACTTTCGTGGCACATATGAAGAACCCGGAAGTGCTCAGTGATCCGAAGAAGGCGATAAGTGATTCTCTTGTACATCCGATCGGCTCAAAGAGTCTGAAGGAAGTAGCACTAGAGAAGAAAGGTTCCAAGGAACATCCGACAGCTTGCATAGCTGTCAGTGACAACACGAGACCTGTTCCTTACAAAGGGGATTCTGGCATTCTTTTACCTGTCATTGAGACACTCCTCGACGCGGGCTACCGCGCCGAGGATATCCTTGTTCTCGTCGCGACAGGAATGCATCGCGAGATGAAAGAGGAAGAGCTCAGGAACATGATCGACGAGAGGGTATTTGCTCTCGGAGTACAGATCAAGAACCATCTTCCAAAGGACGAGTCAAGGCTTACTTTCGTAGGAACTACAAAGCGTGGCACGAAGGCCATGATCGACACGCTGTATATGAATGCGGATTTGAAGATCGCAACAGGCTTGGTTGAAAGCCATTTCATGGCAGGTGTTTCTGGCGGAAGGAAGACAATCTGTCCCGGTCTGATCGGAGAGGAATCTACCTACGTATTTCATGGTCCGGCACTGATGGCAGATGAGAACGCCAGAGATCTGAATCTAGAAAACAATCCTGTTCACGAGGAGTCCCTTGCTGTCGCGAAGCTTGCAGGAGTTGACTTTATTGTGAACGTTACTCTCAATCATTCGTTTGAAGTCACTGGCGTATTCTCCGGAGATCTGGAGAAGGCACATCTTGCAGCTGTAGAGAAGATTAGGGATGTTGTTGAAGTGCCGGTTCCAGAAAAAGCTGATATTGTCCTTACCAATGCAGGCTTTGTTGGAATCAACCATTATCAGTTTGCAAAATGCGGTGTTGCTTCCCTCGGTGCACTCAAGAAGGATGGATATCTTGTCGCTATCGGAAATGCGACCGACAAGGGACATGTTATTGGAAGTGCCAACTACAGAGTGACCCTTGCGCTCCTTCATCTTCTTGGAAGCAAGGATTTTGTGAAGCTCCTTGTCTCTCCAGACTGGGTGTTCCTTCCTGAGCAGTGGCAGGTCCAGCAGTGGGCGAAGGTGTTTGACCGCATTCCGCAGGACCACTATTACGAATATGCTCCGCAGATCACTCATGGATATTATCAGCTCCAGCCTGGAGTTGAGATCAGATCCCTCTTTGACAAGGGAACAGATGAGAGTGACAAGGGAATCTATCAGGTGGCTATCGACAAGGCGCTTGAAGATATTTCGAAAAAGAGTGGAAAGAAGATTGAGGATATGTCAATCATCTATATAGCAGAGGGTCCTTACGAGATACCTCGCAGTCAAAAGGAGTGATTCATTATGAAACTTGGTGTTGCAATCGCATCAGACAATGCTCTTCCTTCAGCATTCGTCGTGATGAGAGGGCTTGAGAAGTCTATAAAGAAAGCCCACGAGTATGGATACGATGGTGTTGAGCTTGCTCTCAAGGATCCAGGAGAGATCACACATCAGGAACTTGGAAGACTGCTGAAAGACAATCACATGGAAGTCAGTGCCATCTCTTCAGGTCAGGTATATGCTGCCCGTGGCCTCATGTTTACAGATGAGGACAAAGAGAGGCGAGAAGAGGTTTACAAGGCATTCCAGGGCTTTATTGATCTCGCATCTGAGTTTGGCGGACTTGTTAACATCGGACGGGTACGCGGACAGATCGCTGGAAGGGACAAGAATCTTTGTGAAACCCTTTTCCTCGATATGGCAAACAGAGTGGCTGATTATGCAGAGACAAAGGGTGTGACCCTTATTCTCGAACCTGTGAACAGGTATGAGATCGATTACATCAATAACCTTGACCAGTGTACTGAGCTTCTGGACAAGATCAACAGGAAGAATTTCATGATGATGCCTGATGTGTTCCATATGAACATTGAGGATGCACATATCGGAGAGGCTCTCATCAGGAACCAGAAGTATGTGAAGTACATCCATCTTGCATCTTCACAGCGTCATGCTCCTGGAGACGGACATCTGGATTTTGACGATGTCTTCAGCGCACTTGGAAAGATCAAGTATGATGGCTGGTGCACAGTAGAGTGCCTGCCTTATCCTGATCCGGATACAGCTGCAAAGAGGGCAGTTGAGTTCCTGAGAGCAAAGTACATCTGACGATTTTTACATCATAACTGGGGGAGGAAGGAGACTTTCTCCCTTTTTCATGGGAGGAACAAGAGAAATGGGGACAAAGCTTGATCACGTAGCAATATATGCAAAGGACGTGGACTGGTATATCGATTTCTTCGATTACGTGTTCGGTCTGAAAGTGTCAAAGTGGAACGATGACAAGACACAGCTATGGCTTGATGAGATGATCCAGCTCATCAAGGGAGAAGACAAACCGTTTGTGGGGATGGATCACATCTGCCTGAAGGTTGATAATGTTGAAGAAGCTATCGAGAAGGCATATGAGAAAGGATCCCACTCGATGGAGAAGGGTAAGAACTGGGTTGTGATCCCGACAGGTCTTCTTATTGAGATCATCTGACATGTTCCGCACTATCCTGATTTTTGTGCTCCTGCTTTTTCTCTTTTCCTGTGCATCAAGTGGCGGGGAAAAGAGTGCAAGTGAGAACGGAATAAATTTTTCGATGGAGCTCAATATGGGTACTGCGATAAACTTTGATCCCTCATGAATCCTCATGAGGGTTTTTTATGAATATTGCAGCGAGAAAATCTGACAGGCATATCCTGAAGACTGTTGACGAAAAAAGCCCTCTATAAAAGAGGGCGGGTGTGTGTGATATTCGTCTTAAAGACAACTAATAAATGCTTCTATCCACTGAAAGGTTACATTATCTTTTCTTTATATTCGTTGATCAGGGAACTCTTGAGATCTTTCAGCTTCTTTGAAAGCGAGACTTTGTATATATGAGGGTTGATCTGCCTCTTGTAGGACTCATCAAAGAGCGAAAGAAGTTCTTCTGCTCTGTCCTGGAGCTTTCTCAGACTTCTCTTCTCATTGATCATCTTTCCTTTTTCCATCTGTTTTGTGAGCATAGGCTTCACTTCCTTGTAGAGCTTCTTCTTCATTACAAAAGAATCATCAGTACTCGGATGATAGAATACAATGTCCTCACCAAGAGGTATTTCCTCATCTGAGAGGGTGATCAGGTCTGCAAGCGCGTTCCTGTATCCATCGAAGAACCTCCAGACCTGCTTGATTCCTGGATTTGTTGTCTTCTCATAACTGTTCGAGACTTTCAGAGTAGGAACGAATATGCCGTTCTCTTCTTTTGCTGCGAGCTTGTAGACTCCATTGAGCGATGCCTGGCTTCCTCCTGTTACAAGGTGTGTTCCGATTCCCCAGCTGTCTATGGGACTCTTGTCGCTGATGAGAGTGGATATGATCTCTTCAGTAAGGTCATTCGATACACAGATGGTCGCATCTTCTAGTCCGCTCTCGTCAAGCCTCCTCCTGATGACTTTCGGAAGGTAGGAGAGGTCTCCTGAGTCTATCCTGACTCCGATTCTCTTTCCCTTCTTCTTCATTTCAAGTCCTACTTTGATTGCAGATTCAATCCCGCTTCCCAGCGTGTCATAAGTATCGATCAGGAATACGGAATTGTCTGGATAGAGAGATGCATAGGTCCTGAAGGCCTCCTCCTCGCTATCAAAGCTCATGACCCATGAATGTGCCATTGTTCCTGCAGGAGGAATCGAATAGATCTTTGCAGCGTATGTGTTGCTTGTAACCTTTGTGCCGCCAATGAAAGATGCTCTGGCTGCAGCAAGGGCGCCATCTTCTCCCTGTGCCCTTCTCAGGCCGAATTCCATTATGCTTCCTTTTCCCCTTGTCGCATGTACCATGCGCGATGCCTTTGTGGCAATGAGGGACTGGAAGTTTATGGTGTTCAGCAGGAAGGACTCGATTATCTGTGCATCAATGAGATCGGTCTCAACTCTTATAAGCGGTTCTCCGGGGAAAGCCGGACAGCCCTCTTCAAATGCCCAGATATCACCATGGAAGTGATATGTGGAAAGGTAGGTGAGGAAGCTTTCCTCAAAAATGCCGAGACTTCTCAGGTAGCTGATGTCATCTTCACTGAAAGAGAATTCCTCCAGTTTCTGGAGAAGATCTTCAAGTCCTACAAATAGAATATAACCGCCTTTGAATGGGTTTGTTCTGTAGAACATGTCGAAGACAACGCGGGGATTATGTCCTTTGAGAAAATATCCCTCGGCCATTGTCAGTTCATAAAAGTCGGTAATCAGTGCACTTTTCATATTTTTTCTATCTTATCAAATCCTGTATATGGGATGAGATTTTCTGGAATTGAGATCGAACCATCCTCGTTCTGGTAATTTTCCATGATCGCGACTATTGCTCTCGAGAGAGCGACAGCAGTTCCATTGAGCATGTGGACAAACTTGCTTTTCCCATCATCGTCCTTGTATCTGATGTTCAGGCTCCTTGCCTGATAATCCGTGCAGTTGGAGGTACTGGTGACTTCTCCGTACTCCCCATTCTCCCCCCTTCCCGGCATCCATGCCTCGATGTCGAATTTCCTATACGCAGGGGCACCGAGATCTCCTGTTGCAGTATCGACGATACGGTATGGCAGGCCAAGTTTGGAGAATATCTCTTCTTCTATTGAAAGGATCTCCTGATGGTACTTCTCGCTCTCCTCAGGAAGACAGTATATGAACATCTCAAGCTTCGAGAACTGATGGACTCTATAAAGTCCCTTCGAGTACTGTCCAGCTCCTCCCGCTTCCCTCCTGAAGCAGTGTGAAAGTCCTGTCATCTTAACAGGAAGGCTCTTCTTGTCGATGATCATGTTGGAGTAATAGCCACCAAGTGTGATCTCTGCTGTTCCGACAAGACATGTACCTGTTCCCTCCAGCGTATATATGTTCGATTCTTCTCCGCGGGGATTGAACCCTATTCCGGAGAGTATCTCTTCCTTGGCTACGTCCGGGGTGATGAATGGAGTGAAGCCATGCTTGAGTACGATGTCCATGGCAAAGCGTTCAAGTGCCATCTGGAGGATGACTCCCTTGTTCTTTATGTAGTAGAACTTCTGGCCTGAGACCTTTGCACCGCTCTCGAAATCCAGTATGTCCAGACTCTCGCCGAGCTCAACATGATCTTTTGCCTTGAAGCTGAATTTCCTCGGTTCTCCCACGAATTTGATTGCGAGATTATCTTTGTCCTCCTTGCCGACCGGAGCCTCTGGAGATGCGTAGTTCGGAATTCTCCTCGCTTCTTTCTGAAACTCCTCGTCGACTGCATTGAATTCTGCTTCAACTTCGGCAAGTTCTTCCTTTATCTTCTTTCCTTCTTCGATGAAGATACTCCTTTCTTCTGGTGAAAGCTTCTTCTTCATCTTCTCTGCAGTCAGGTTCCTCTTTGCCCTGAGATCCTCTGTCTTCTGCAATAAGCCATATCTTTTCTCTGAAAGCGCGAGTATCTTGTCCAGATCGACATCCATGTACCTGTTCTTTATATTCTCCCTGATCTCGCTTTCCCTTTCCTTGAGTTCCTTTATGTCTATCATTTTGTCATTTCTCCTTCTTTCCCATATCTTCAGCCTTCTGGCATGTGGCGATTATCGCATTGATCAGTGCACTCTGAAAACCAGTGTCAAAGAGGGTTTTCATGCCTTCTATCGTAGTCCCTCCTGCTGAACACACAGAAGGAATGAGTGCGCCCGGAGCTTCTCCGTCCTCCAGAAGAGCAATTGCACTCTCTGTTGTCTTCTTCGCTATTTCAAGTGACACAGGGTAGGGTATTCCTACATATGTCCCTCCATAGGCTGCACTGTCAAAGAATGCAAGCGCATATGCGATGAAGGACCCGGATATGGCTGTAAATGCGTTCATGTCACGTTCTTTCAGTTCGTATACCGAGCCGAAACTCTTGCCGATCTTCTTCGCGTCTTTCTTGAATTCATCATCGGCAGATGCGGAAAAGCAGATAGCGGTAACCGCCTTTTTCTTCTTTGCCGCAATGTTCGGCATGTACCGAGCTATATTCCTGCTTCCAAGTCCCTTCTCAAGCTTTGCCAGGTCAACGCCTGCCGCAATCGATATGTATTGAGCGTTCTCTTTCTTTATGCTTGCAAGGAAAGCGCTGTCGATAACGTTCGGCTTTACAGCAATGATGATCAAGTCTGAAGAGGATACGAGATTCTCCAGAGAAGATGTCGAAACAGAAGAGAAGGCCTTCCTCTTTTCTTCGTCCATGTCATATGCGGCAAGGGTATATTCCTTTTCATCCATGAGGGCAGAAAGGATTGCGCTCCCCATGTTCCCGAGCCCGATGACTCCGACTGTTTTTCCCATATCATTTTCCTCCGAGAAAAGGATAGTCCCAACACCTGAGTACCTCATATGCCGCAATTGCGACTGAGTTCGACAGATTGAGGCTTCTGACAGAACTGCGCATAGGGATGTAGAGTGAGCGATCAGCATATTCCGAGAGGATTTCACATCCAAGTCCCGTGCTTTCTTTTCCGAAGATAAGGTATACATCTTTTCCATAACTTACAGATGAAAAACATCTCTTTCCCCTTACGGAGAAGAAATAAAGCTCGTCGTTTCTGTGGTCAGAAAGGAATTTTTCCTTATTCTCGTACTCGATGATATCCACATCCTTCCAGTAATCAAGGCCAGCATGCCTCACGCTCTTTTCTGAAATGTCAAAACCCAGGGGATGAACTAGGATCAGGCGGGAACCTGTACAGGCTGCGGTCCTCGCGATATTCCCTGTGTTCTGAGGTATTTCCGGTTCGAAGAGCACTATATTGAGCATGTGATGATTTTACTTTAATCGGATGAGAAAGCCAACAGGGGAATCTCCTTTAGAGAAGCACAGGTAATCATGCGGATGTTGGGTATTAATTATTTGGAGGATAAGTATTTTTCAATTCTCTTCTGGCATTTTCTTATCGTCTATGCTGGAAAGCCTCTTTACATCAAGACCTTTCTTTGACAGATCAAGTATTGTCTTCTCGAGTTTCCTCTCTTTCTCGCTCTTGTCCTTGAAAAGTTCGAGCTGCTCCGGATCCTTGGCCTTGTAGAGTTCCTTCAGCTGCAGCCCGATCAGGCGAACTCCACGGTTTTCTAGCTTTCTGTCCAGAAGCTTGAGCGCGATTTTATAGACATCGCCAGAGGAGTATATTCCTTCCTCTGGAGTTTCCTGTATGGAGTAGGTGGAGAAATCGGAATACCTGATCTTCAGACCTACCTGACGGGGAACAACGCCTTCATCGATAGCTCTCATCATAAGCTCTTCTGACATGCGCAGCAGGAAAGGCTTCAGATTCTCCTTGCCAACAATGTCAGGCCAGTAGGTGCTTTCTGTCGAGATGGAATGTGACTTTGCTTCATCTTTGTATATTCCGGGATCAATTCCGTGCGATGCGCTGTAGAGGAATGACGCGCTCGCTTTCCCGAAGTTCCTCTCCAGATAAGCGATATCTTTCTCCCTTATATCCCGTACATTCCTTATTCCTTTTTCTTTCAACGCTTCCAGTGTCTTTGAGCCGATTCCCCAGAGTTTTTCCAGTCCCACTCTGTCGACAAATTCCATCTCTTTTCCCGGAGGTACGATCGTCATTCCATCAGGTTTGTGATAATCGGAGGCAAGCTTTGCGATGTACCTCGATGATGCGACACCCAGCGATGCCGTGAGCCCTGTTTTTTGCCTTATTTCCTCCTTGAGCTTTTTTGCAGCCTTTCCCGGAAGTCCGTGGATTTTCTCCATGCCGCTCATATCGAGGAAAGCCTCGTCAACAGATACCTGCAAAAACGAAGGTGCATAGCTTTTTATGATATCCATCACCTCTCTGCTCTTTTCCACATAGCGGGACATTCTTGGCTTTACTACAAGCGCATCAGGGCACAGGCGCAGAGCTGTCGCCATCGGCATTGCAGAGTGCACCCCGTATTTCCTCGCCTCGTATGAGCAGGTGGAACACACGCTTCTTTTTTCTTTTGACCCTATTATGAGTGGAAGGTTTCTCCACTCAGGATGATCGAGGATCTCTACTGAGGCAAAGAAGGCATCAAGGTCGATATGGAAAAAGACACAGCTCATGAACTAAGAGTAGCACAAAAGGTCTTGTTGCCTCAGAAAAACAAACGTGCAAAAATGCAAGAGAGAACATATGATCAGGAAGCTGGTAATCTTTTTAATGGTATTGCTGACACTTTCTCCTCTCTTTTCAAGGGAGGATGATGGTATGTCATCTCTCTCCTTCGGCTTCGAGGATCTTCTGGCATCTCCGCTTTACAGCCCTTCATACTCCGGGCGTTTCATCGATTCAATACTCAACCCCGCAAACCTCTCGAAGAGAAGTGACAGTGGAATATTCTATTTCACGACCACTTTTTCCGATCTTCTTTCACGGGATGTATTCTCCTCTGGTGAAAAGCTTCCATACATCCAGAACTTCAAGAGTGAGATGACATTCTCTTTCATCAGCAAGTATTTCAGTGCGACGATCCTCACCAACACATATTTCAGGAACAGGGAGATGAGGGGAGATTATCTGGAATCAGATATCTTCAATACGCTGATGCTCCAGCTCGATGCATCATATTCGTTTCCATATGTGTCTATCGGGGTGAGGATAAAAGGGGGCAACCGGCTCATCAGGGAAGACAGGAGACTGGATGATTTCTTCCAGGCTGTCGGAAATGCGTACTTTTCACCTTTTGAGGTGATGCCTCACTCTGAGTTCTTCTCACTTGGTGGATATTTGTCTTTCGAATACTCATTCTTCTCCGCATCATTTGCCATAGAGGATATAGTGACTCTCCGTTTCCCGGACAACATGTCAAGCCCGAGCATATATGTCGGCTCCGATGCAGTACTTGACAGTATGGAAATCTCGTTTGCGCTCACTTACCCGAAATTCAATTCGCGCGGAGAACTGAATTTCCTCCGTCCGCGTGCATCATATACGATCTATGGAAATCCTGCAGGAGCTTATGAGATGTATATAGTAGGGGCACTGGAATTTCAGCTTCTTCCTACAATGTCTCTGAGCGTTGCAGCCGGGTATATGGAGTATGACCATAGCTTCTTCCGTTTCAATGAAGATAGGGGAACGATGATGTTCGCAATCGAATTCCTCGACAGGTTCTATTCCCTTCGCCTCGGGTTCAATGTAGACACATCTTCGTTCTCACGCTTTGCTCCATCTTTCTCTTTCTCGCTCCTGCGCTGATTACTCACGTGGAATATGGAGAGTGAACGTCGAGCCTTTCCCGAGTTCGCTTTCAAGCTGGACTGTTCCGCCGTGAAGGAGTGCGATGTGCCGCACGATTGAGAGTCCGAGACCTGTTCCTCCGGAATTCCTGCTCCTTGCTTTGTCAACGCGGTAGAAACGCTCGAATATCCTCTCCTGGTCCTCTTTGCTGATTCCTACACCCAGATCGCGGACAGAGATGTCAATGAACATCTGATTCTGACTGCTTGAGATGAATACCTTGCTCTTTTCATCCGAGTAGGTGATTGCATTTGTGATGAGATTGATCAGGGCCTGCACCAGAAGTGACTTGTTTCCCCTGAGTTTGCCCTCGCTCTTTTCGATTATCAGCTTTATCTTCCGCTCTTCCGCCTTGAAATCTGAAAAGCCTACTGCTTCGTTGATGATATCCAGTGCATCTATCTGCTCGAACGTTGGCGCGATATCACTTCTCTCCAAGCTTGTGAGGAGCAGCAAATCGGATAGGATGCTCTCCATCCTCGTACTGTTCTTGTAGATTATCGATGAGAAGTACTTCACTTCCTCTTTCGAGAGGTTCTCGTCTCCCAGGGTCTCCGCAAAACCTGCGATCGCAGTCAGCGGGGTCTTGAGCTCGTGCGATGCATTTGCAATGAAGTCCTGCCTGACCATCAGGAGCTTCTCTTCCTTCGTGATGTTCTTCAAAATGAGCAGTGTGTTCTCTGCTATCTTCTTTACGTTGATCCTGTAGACATGTTCGCGTCCTTTTCCTTTCACTATCGCATCATGTCCGATGTGGCTTTTGTAGATGTATGTGCGGTAGTCTCCGCCCTCTGTGTTCTTCTTGCTTTTCAGGAATGTGACAAATCTCTCTGATGGAAAGATCTCTGTGATCTTCTTCCCGCCAAGGCCATCCTTGAAGAGGCTGTTCGCCATCTCGTTTGAATAAATCACCGTAAAGTCTTTGCCAAGGAGTATGATAGGGTCATCAAGCACATTCAGAATCTGTAAGAGCCTCTTCTTCTCTATGGGTTTTCCGTCCATCTGTATCCAATCCCCCAGACTGTATTGATGTTCCTTTCAAGAGATCCAAGCTTCTTCCTTAACCCTGTCATCTGAACATCCACACTGCGTTCCACAACAAAGTAATCATCTCCCCTGAGTTTCTCTATCAGCTCTTTCCTGCTGAAGACTTTCTCCGGATAAGAGAGGAGGATGAACAGGATATCGAACTCTGTTTCCTTGAGCTTTAGATCCTTTCCATCGAGGACGCATTTCCTTTTTTTCTTGTCCATCTTTATGCCGGTGGGGCTTGAGACGATATCCTTCTCCTTCTCGTCCCTTTTAAGCCTCCTTATCGTATTGATCTTGGCCAGCAGCACACGTGGACTGAACGGCTTTGTGATATAATCGTCGGCCCCGTTCTCGAGGGCTGATATGACAACAGAATCGTCCTCAAGGGCACTGAGCATGATCACCATCATCTTCTCATCCTTTTCTTTCCGGATGAACTTCAGTATCTCTATTCCGCTTACTTCAGGCAGGAGTATATCCAATAGGGCAAGATCGAAATCTTCCTTTTTCAGTCCTTCAAGTGCCTTCTTGCCGTCTGATGCGACAAAGACAGAGTGTCCAGCACTCTTGAGATGGAATGAAATCAGGGTTGATATGTCCTGATCATCTTCTACGACTAATATTTTCATACATCACTGAATTCTATCATTGGAAGAGGAAAAGGGATACTATTATGAGGATGCTGAGACTACTGGCGCTCTATACAGAAGAAGACGGAAAACTTTTTGAAAAGGCATACCAGATGAGCGAGGAGGAGGTGGAGAGAGCAGAAAGGAAGCTTTTTGCTGTTTTCCATTCATCTCCCATGGTCCTCATCGTCACGTGCATGAGGATAGAGATTTACTATGAAAGCAGTCGTGAATTCTCATCCGAGTGCCTGAAGAGGATGTTTTCACTTCCACTTACAAGGAAGGAGATGGAAGAAGAGAAAATGGAGGGAGAGGAGGCAGCTCTCCATCTTCTCGAGTTCTCGAGTGGAGTGATTTCCCCTCTTTTCGGGGACGACACGATCCCGTTCCAGATCAGGTCTGCATTGAACCGCTCGAGAAAGCTTGGCCATCTGTCATCCAGACTGAATAAGCTCTTTTCTCTAGTTACGCCATTTTCCAGACATGTCCATCAGACATTCTCGTTCCAGTTCCGTGATCAGGTGCTTGAACGCAATGTCCTCTCACTCCTGAAAGACAAGGAGAAGATACTTGTCATCGGTTCCGGTTTTCTTGCTAGGACAGTGTCTGCTCTCCTGCTGAACGAAGGAAAGAGTGTGACGATCACGCTGAGGGACAAGGAGAAAGTTGAACTGGTTCCCCCTGGAGCAAAGCCTGTCTCCTATGACGAGAGATATGAACATATTTCAGGTAAGGATGCCATTATCACTGCGACAGGAGGACTGTGTCATGTCTTTGGTGATGAAGATGAGAAATTATTTGAAGGCATCTTGCTCATCGATCTGGCATCTCCTCCTGATCTACCTGCGAACTTGGGTGCTATCAGGGTAAATGACCTGACTGACGGAATGGCGAAGAAGGCCATCGTCGAAGGAGTTTATGATCTCTGCCGTTCTGCTTATGCTGAATATCTGGAAAAGCTGGAAAAGGAGAAGGCTCTTCTTGTTTCTGAGGATGTTGCGTATGAGTGTCTCAGACGCATGGATAGTACGATAGATTCTTCATGCATCGAAGACAAGGATGAGTTTCGCGAAAGGCTCTTCTCCTCGATAAAGAACGCATATATCAAAGTCATTTCAAGAAGAAAAGAATGATTTCATTAATTTTTGCATTTTTCTGCTAATCATTTGCCATAATGGTAATTATGTGCCCTGTCTTCACACATTTGTTGAAAATATGATAAACTATATCCAGCCAGATCCCTCCGTTGGAGGTATGGAAAAGAGGTCGGAAAGAACAGACTGGGGATTCGCTCCGGATGTCTTCCCTGGTTCAATTATGTCAAATCAGAATAAGGAAGTGCTTTATATCAGGATCGTTACCCTGATATGCTTGTTTTTCGGTCTGCTCGGAGTAATCCTTGCTCGTCTTTCAGGATCTGTATCGATGCTATTTGATGGCCTTTATTCGCTCATCCAGAGCATCTTCATTTTCCTTTCATCGTTCATAGTCAGGATCATCGAGAAGAAGGATGATGAGAACTACCAGTTCGGTTATGCCTCATTCGAACTGTTTCTTAAAAGGGAAGGGAATGTCCTTTCCTCACCATTGCTGAGGACAGAGGCGAAGAGCTGGCTGAACGACCTTATCATCAGTCTTGCTGTCCTTGTTTCCTTTTCCCTGATGGCAGTGCTGAATCACTTCGGTCTTCACTCTATCTCTCTGTATATCGATCCCCTTCTGACGATACTATTCGTCATGGCGATGCTCCCCTCGATTCTCCGTGAACTCTTCAGAGCCCTCTCCGATATGTTGGACAAAGCTCCTCCGCTTGAGATCACCGATGAGCTTGACGGGATAGTCTCTTCATTTGTTGAGAAATATTCGTTTTCAGATTATTTCATCTATTCTGCAAAACGGGGTCGCACCATAACGCTTACTGTGCATATCGTTCTTGCTAGGGACATGCGAGTGAGCTTCCTTGACTCTGTCCGGAAGGAAATGATGATGTGCATCAAGAATTCATTCCGCTGGAGCGATATAGATATTGTATTCACGATCGACCCGAGCTGGATGAAGTATTCAGTTCCTCTCCCAGATGAAACTCAGATCATCTGACGAGTTGACAAATCACTGGATTTTAATTTTCTTATTCTTTGTAATGAAAGCGAAAAAGGGAATTTTGCTATTTCTCCTTCTTCCAATTCTTTTCTCCTCATGCAGGAATAGCGCGGAAGAGAGGACATTTCCATATGTTGTTGCCCTTGATTATCCCTCATATGATCTTGCCCGTTCATGCATGGGAGAGGAGGGGAGTCTGGAGATGCTCCTTTATCCGGGGATGGAAATCCATGGTTATGATCTCTCTCCAAGCGATATTGTGGATATGGAAAACGCAGATATATTCATCTATACAGGGGGAGAAAGCGATCACTGGGTCACATCATTTCTCTCCCAGCTGGATGATATAAGGGTTTTCTCGCTCCTTTCTGAAAGCCCTGTCAAGCTTGAGGAGGAGACCGAGGACCTGATGGACGACCATCACCATGCAGTTGATGAACACGTCTGGATGAGTATCGAGAATGAGATGGCACTTACTGGGAAGTTTGCCTCTCTTCTTTCGTCTGTCGATGAGGAAAAGAAGAACAAGTATGAGGAGAACCGCGACAGGAGGATAGGGGAGCTTGTCCAGGTCAGGAAAGAGATAGAGAGCCTTGTCGATGAGGCAGTGAGGAAGGAGATTGTTGTGGCTGACCGTTTCCCTCTCCTTTATTTTTCCTCTGAGTTCGGACTTTCCTATTCATCCGCGTTTCCTTCCTGCAGTGAAGAAAGCGAACCTTCGATGAAGAAGGTAAGCGAGCTTATAGATACAGTCATATCTGATGACATTCCCGTTGTCTTCCATCTGGACATGTCATCTTCGATGCTGGCCGATATGATTGCCGAGGAGACGGGAACGGATGTAGGTGTGCTGTATGCGATGCATACTGTCTCGAAGCGGGATTTTGATGATGGAGTTACATATATAGATCTGATGGAGAGGAATATAGAAAGCCTCAGGGAGGCGCTATTTTGAATCATCTTATAGAATGCAAGGATCTTGTCCTTGGATATGAGGATGGCGTTGTTCTGGAGAATGTCACATTCTTCCTTTCGCGTGGAGATTATCTAGTGGTGCTTGGAGATAACGGAGCTGGCAAGAGCACGCTCTTGAAGGCCATCCTGGGACTTCTTCCACCTCTGAGCGGGGTTCTTGATAAAAGCGGAGTGAAGATCGGTTATCTGCCCCAGCGTTCTGATGTCCTTTTGTCATTTCCCGCATCTGTGATGGAGGTTGTCCTTTCAGGGAAGATAAGGGAGCTTGGAAAGAAGCTCTTCTACACAGGGAAAATGAAGAGAGAGGCACGTGAGATACTCGCACGTTTCAATCTGGAGGATAAGATGGATGAGCCATTTTCATCCCTTTCTGGTGGCGAAAAGCAACGTGTGCTCATTTCCCGTGCTCTCCTTGCCGGCGATGACCTTCTGGTTCTCGATGAGCCTATGAACTCTCTGGATGTGAAGACCAGGGCGCTTTTATACCAGACGCTTGAGGATCTCAAAAAGGAGGGGCTCAGCATAATTATGGTGACACACGATATACATCCTGCGCTCAATGATGCAAGCCACGTGCTGTACGTTGGAAAGGAAGTCCTCTTCCTGCCGAAGGACGAGTTCTTCAGAAGCGAGAAGGGCAAGGAAGTTCTGAAGGAAGGGGGACACAGATGATAGAGATCTTCACATATCCGTTCATACTGCGGGCATTTGTCGTGGGCCTTCTCATATCGCTTTCGTCATCATTATTGGGGATTCCTCTTGTCCTCAGGCGCTATTCGATGATAGGAGATGGTCTTTCGCATGTCGGTTTTGCCTCCCTTGCAGTAAGTTCCGTCTTGTTCCTTCCTCCGCTATATTTCACTATTCCTGTAGTCGCCCTCTGCTCAGTGATCCTACTCCGCCTTGACTGGAACAAGAGATCATCATCTGACGGGATGATTGCGATCATCTCATCCTCGTCTCTGGCTTTCGGTACATTCCTGGTCAGTTATGTCCGCGGAAGCAATAGCGATATAAGCAATTTCCTCTTCGGTTCTGTGCTTGCCATCACAAAGAGCGATGCATACCTGGCGATAGTGCTCTCCTCTGTGGTACTTGTATTCTTCATTGTCCTTCTTCCACGTATATTCTCCGTGACATTCGATCCTGAATTCTCGAAATCCATCGGCATTGATTATGGACTGTACATGACAATACTCGCGCTCCTGACATCTGTCACGATCACTCTTGGAATGAGGATGATGGGCTCTCTGCTTATAAGCGCAATTCTGGTATTCCCGGCACTGACATCCCTTCTTGTCGTCAGGAATTTCAGGTCGATGCTTATATCCTCTGCGCTAATTTCCATAATCTCTTTCGTGTCAGGGCTTGTCCTCTCGTTTTATCTCGGAACTCCAGTAGGGGCAACTGTAGTCCTGATAGATCTTCTAATGTATATCCTCTTTTCTCTTTTCTCATTTTTCCGGAAAAAGAGAAAATAGGGGAAACTACAGATTATCTACACAAAAACTATATGTTTCATAAAAGGACAAACACATATATTCATCTACGGTTATGGCAATGGTTCTGGATATATCCCACATCGGTTATCGGCTGGGAAAGCTTTCTCTGATGTGGTCAAAGATAATAGAGGAGCGTCTGGGGCTTCAGGGCCCGCAGATAAGGCTTCTGGGTCTATTGTTCTACTCGGATGGGCCGGTTAGGCAGAATGGGATCGAGAAGGTCTTCTCCGTCTCGAGGGCAACCATATCTGTCTCTCTGGAGCGTCTGGAGAATCAGGGGCTTATAAAGCGCAAGGAAAGCCCGGGAGACAGGCGGCAGAAAGATGTCTATCTGACAGAGAAGGGCAGGAAAGTTGCATATAAGTCATTCAGAGAGCTCGAGGATCTGGAAGAAGACCTTTCAATGAAGATAAGCAAGGAAGAGAGGGAGGCCTTTCTGAAGGCAACAGATCACCTCTATCGCGCAATGCAGGATTTCATCTGATGTCTCTCATTCCTTTTCTTCTCTTCTTGTGCTAGAATCATTGCAAGAAAAAAGATCTGAGGAGGACTTTTTATGAAATGGGTTTGCAATCTTTGTGGATATGAGTATGAAGGTGATACCCTTCCAGACGATTACGTATGCCCTCTCTGTGGCGCTGGCCCGGAAGAGTTTACGAAAGTAGAAGAGTGAGTTTTGCAGGACTTCGGTCCTGTTTTTTTTGTTTCTTCACGTTTTTCTGTCAGATCTCAATCCCTCAAGAAAACGTGAAGAGCCAATAAACTTTATTGACGAATTTTTAGAAAAATCGATAGTAGTAATATCGAAAGTGATAATTTAATGTCAGTAAAGATGGCATATGGATAGGTACGTAAAGCGTATCATTGATATCCAGCCTAAGCTCAAGAGCAAGACTCTTTCCCTTTTCGGTCCAAGTCAGACAGGGAAAAGCTCTTTGATAAGCAACCAGATTCAGGATGAGGTGAAATTTTCAGGGTCACTTCTCAATGCCAGGATAAGGAGGAGATGTCAGACAGATCCTGGTGTTCTTCGTGATGAGATTGAGACAAGAGGAATCCATGATTGTCTTGTGATCATCGATGAGATCCAGAAAGTACCTGAGCTTCTGGATGAGATTCATCTGATGATTGAGGAAACAGACATCAGATTCCTCCTCACCGGTTTAAGTGCTAGAAGGCTCAAGGAACAGGGAGTGAATCTCCTTGGTGGACGGGCAGGAAAGATGAACCTCCATCCATTTGTATGGCCTGAGATCAGAGAGTTCAATCCTATGCTAGACAGAATCCTGAAGTATGGATTGCTTCCTTCTGTATTTCTGTCAAATAGTCCTGATGATGTTCTTGATGATTATATCAACGTCTATCTTCAGGAAGAAATTGCTGGAGAAGGTTTTGTGAGACAGCTTCTGAAATTCGAGCGTTTCCTTGAAGTTGCTGTCCTTACCAATGCTGAGGAAATTAACTACTCCAATATTGCAAGCGATGTGATGATGAGTAGGGACTCTATAACTGAATGGTATGGCATTCTTTATGAGACTATGATCGGGTTCTCTATCCCTCCGTATACAAAGAAGAAGAAAAGAAAGGCAGTTCTGGTGCTCTGGGTGGCAGCATTGGCCCTAAAGCCTGAGAATGGTGTACGGACATGGTGCAAGCCTATCCACCAGAACCCCACAGGTTTGCCTGTGGGAGCAGTCAGGGAACGGAAAAATTGTCTAATCTCTGATTTCAATCAGTCTCAATGTTTATTCGCTAGGTGAAATTGAATTAAAAATGCGGATATGCAAAAAAATTTTTGCAATCTTGTATTTCTAGAATGATCTGCTAAAACTAACCCGAACTAAAATTGCGGATTGATGCAAAAATGCGTTGCTTATAGAGGGTGCAAAATGATTATTGAACGCAGAATTATCTTGATAAGCTTATTTCAAAGAAAGATAACGGAATGGTCAAAGTGATTACTGGCATTAGAAGGTGAGGCAAGTCTTTCCTGCTTTTTAATCTGTATCATTCATATCTAAACTTAATTGGAATTGCAGATGAGAACATTATTGAGCTTGCATTGGATGAAGCTGCAAACACAAGATACCGCAATCCTCTTGAACTTGATGCATACATACGAACCAAGGTATCTGATAAGAGCAGGAGATTCTATGTATTTCTTGATGAGATTCAGTTTGTGAACTATTCCATCCTTCGCTGATGCTTAGAGGATGGAGCTTCCGGTCTCTTTCCCTTCCCAGGGCGTCTCGCAGAACGCTCCCATATCTCATACGAGGTATGGAAGACTGACTTCCGCTCCTCCGGAGGACCCATGTGTTCCGCATGGGTGCAGGACATCATATGCCTTCCTGCAAGTAGCAGTGTCTTTGCACTTTTCACATCGCGGTCTTCAGAATATCCGCACCCGCATGTGAATATCCTGTCAGATAGCGTGATATCCTCATTGATGATCCCGCATCGTGGACACATCTTTGTCGACGGGAAGAACCTGTCCACGACAATGACATCGGGATTCAGCATCAGCTTCCTCTTCAGTGTCCCCAGTGCACTGTTCTGCACCTCTCTACCGAACAGTCCCTTGTGCCATCCCCTGATGTTCTCATCCTGGATGACGATGAGCTTCCTTCCAGTGACGATATCATGATATACCTGATTGGCCTTTGCCCTGCGTTTGTTGGCAAGCTTCTCGTATTCCCTCTGAATGAGATGCCTCGTGGCATGCCAGCCCCTGGAACCCTTCTCCTGTCTTGCAAGCTTCTTCTAATCCCTTGAGGCGTTCCGGTTCTCGGACCGATATGTCGTACTTCTCTCCTTCCGAGGTCGTTATCGTCGTCCTGATGCCGAAGTCTATGCCGATGTCTGGCTTGTTCCCTGTCTTCGCTCTTCCCTCAGGCTTCGGGATATAGCATGTGAGCATGAGATATATCCCTGACGGCTTCTTGATGAGTTTTGCATTGGCAAGCTCTGCATCCTCCGGTATCTGTTCCATCCCGAACACCCTTATGGGTCTTTTGATACCTGCTATGTGGACTGTATTCCTGTACTTCCCATTCCTGTTGCCCTCATCCCTGTAGCAGATCCAGTGGGTGTTCCCATACTGATTAAGATCTATTGCGTTGTATCCG
>CASFDA010000004.1 GCA_949293335.1 uncultured Spirochaetales bacterium | reverse complement strand
GGCTTGGACGTGAGCGTTTTGCCCACAGGCTCCGTTGCCGGTTTGCCTGTGGCACTCCATCCATACGGCTGATTGACTGCAGCCTGCCCGGATTGCTCGACCCGGGTGATGTAGTTGTCGCGGATGTTGATGGCGGCATTCGTATCAGCGTGCATATTGCTGCCGCAATGCCTGCATACGTATCTGTTCCCTTTCCTCGAAGCCTTGTCTATCGTCTTGCACACCGAGCACTTCTGGCTCGTGTATCGCGCATCGACGAACTCCACCCTTATGCCGTTCCTCTGGCACTTGTAGATCAGCTTGTACTCAAGATCGGAGTATGACCAGTTTGAAAGCCATTTCTGTTATAATTTCAGATACCACAAAGAAAAAACTGGGAGGAGTTTGCTTAAGCTATACGGCCACGAATGATAATATCCTGAATCTTAGGGACGACCATACTGCCTTCATCCATTTGTTTTAATACACAAAGCAGGACAAAAGTCCTGCTCTGTGTTGATCCGATTCTCAAAAGTTGCGACGCTTCCCTGAATTATCTGATTTCCTTAACAGTATATCCTTCGCCTTCGACAGCGCTTTTCAAAGTTCCGTCAGGAACATCCTTTTTCAGAGTAACCACAGCAGAGCCGCTTTCATGGCTCACGAGCGCGCTCTCCACACCATCAATTGCCTCAAGAGTCTTCTTCACTCTGTTCTCGCAGTGAGAGCACATCATGCCCTCGATGATCATTGTCTTTTCCATAGTCTTCATCTCCTTCACTTTTTTCTTTTTTGTCTTGATATCGTATTTCGTGCTGTGCACATCTATCAGATTCAGCCTCAGGGCATTCGAAACGACCGAAAAGCTTGAAAGGCTCATTGCAAGGGAACCGAACATCGGAGATAGTGTCCATCCGAATATAGGAATCCAGACACCTGCGGCCAGAGGAATCCCGATAGCGTTATATATGAACGCCCAGAACAGATTCTGATGTATGTTCCTAAGCGCTCTTCTCGAGAGCCTTATTGCACCAGCAACGTCAGAAAGACTGCTTTTCATCAGCACTACATCGGCCGCTTCTATCGCGACATCTGTCCCGTTCCCGATAGCAATTCCGACAGAAGCCCTTGCAAGGGCCGGGGAATCATTTATCCCATCTCCGACCATCGCGACGTTTCCCTCCTTCAGAAGGGAAGAGACTACCTTCTCCTTCCCGTCAGGCAATACCGACGCGACAATCCGGTCCACTCCGACCTTCTTTCCGATCGCCTCTGCTGTCCTCTCGTTGTCCCCTGTGAGCATCACGACTTCAAGGCCCATATCCCTGAGTTCCTTTATAGCCTCTGCGCTATCTTCCTTGACCACATCAGAGATGGCCATCAGACCAAGGAGCCTCTCATCCGAAGAGAAGAGTATCGGGGTCTTTCCTTCAAGCGATACAGAATCAATGATGGAGAGGACTCTGTCATCAAGCTTCACCTTGCCGGACATGAATGATGCGCTAGATGCATAGTAAGTCCTGCCATCCTTCTTCCCCATCACACCGTTTCCCGTAAGCGTAGTGAACGAATCGAGGGAGAAAGAAGAAGCATTCATCTCCTCTGCTTTCCTAACGATCGCTTTTGCCAGCGGATGGCTGCTCCTCTCTTCAAGTGTAAGGGCCTCAGAAAATAGCTCTTCCTCAGTCCCGTCAGCAATATATACATCAGTTACTTCAGGCTTCCCCTTTGTAATCGTTCCTGTCTTGTCGAGCACTACAATGGAGACTCGCCCTGTCTCCTCCATCGCCTCAGCACTCTTGAAGAGGATTCCGTTCTTTGCCCCGATTCCCGATGCGACCATAATAGCAACCGGAGTTGCTAGGCCAAGGGCACACGGACAGCTTATGACAAGTACAGAAATAGCTCTGGAAAGGGCAAACGAGAATTCACTTCCCAAAAGCATCCATACTGCAAATGTGATGAGAGAAATCAGGATGACAGCAGGAACGAATATGCCTGAGACCTTATCTGCTATCTTAGCAATCGGCGCCTTCGAAGAGGATGCCTCCTCCACAAGCTTCACTATCTTGGAAAAAGATGTATCGCTTCCAGTCCGGGTTACCCTGACTTTCATGAATCCAGAAAGGGCTATTGTCGCAGCGTGGACACTCTCTCCTTCCTTCTTCTCGACAGGAAGACTTTCCCCTGTGAGCATTGACTCATCGACAGAGCTTTCTCCTTCGAGTACGATTCCATCACACGCAATCTTCTCTCCATCACGTATGATGAGGATATCTCCGACGACAACATCATCTATGCCGAGTCTTATTTCAGATCCATTCCTCTCGACGTGAGCCTCTTCAGGAGCCATCTCCAATAACGCCTTGAGTGCGTCTGTGGTCCTTCCCTTGCTCTTTGCCTCAAGCATCTTGCCAACTGTTATCAGAGTCAGGATCATCGCAGCTGACTCAAAATAATAGTGCGCGTTATCAACGTACCCGAGGATCACCGCAAAAAGGAGTGCGATGCTGTAGACAAAAGATGCCCCCGATCCGAGTGCGACCAGAGTATCCATGTTGGGGCTTCTATGTGCCAGGGCCTTGAACCCGCTTATGAAGAACTTCTGGTTTATCACCAGCACAGCTGCAGAAAGGAGCAGTTCAATGAGTCCAAGCGCACCACTCTCACCAGAGAGGAAAGCTGGAAGCGGAAGGCCTATCATGTGCCCCATCGAGAAATACATGAGAATAAGCAGGAACCCAATGGACCAGATCAGCCTCTTTTTGAGTTTCGGGCTTTCCTTGTCAGTCAGGGAATCGGATACAGAAGAAGAGGTTTTCCCAGTCCCCTTTCCCTTCATGCTTGCTCCGTACCCAGCCTTCTCTACTGCAGATATCACATCGCTTTCGCTGGCACTTCCCTCCACTGTCATTGAGTTTGTGAGCAGGCTCACAGAACACGAGCTTACCCCATCCACTTTCGAGACAGCTTTCTCAACGGCCCTGGAACAAGCTGCACAGCTCATTCCTGTCACATTGTATTCAGCCATCAGAGACTACCTTTCATGAACTTCTCCAGAACCTTCAGCAACTCATCGATACTGGACTCATCACCATTTAGGATGTCGTTCTTCACACAGGTGCGGATATGGCTATCCAGCATTCTCCTGTTGAAAGACGAGATGGCTGCGGAAACAGCGGCCGACTGCATCAGGATATCTACACAGTACCTGTCGTTCTCGATCATCTGCTTTATGCCCCTCACCTGTCCCTCGATCTTATTGATTCTGGTTATCAGATCCTTTTTCAGTTCATCATCACGAGTTGTGCTCTCGTGTGCTAGTTTCTTGTTTTCTTCCATATTTATACTGTACCCCCCTAATGTAGTTCATGCAAGAGAATTCATCATTTTCCTTTTTCATTGCCAAAATAGAGGTCTAGAGGTTACGATTTCTCTAGCAAATCGTTCAGAGAACATCACCCAGAAAACAAACCTCTGAGTGAAGAAAGAAACATCAATTTGGGGGTGATGGAACGACTGCAGGAGTCTATTTATGAAGAAAGTACTTATTCTACTTGTTCTTGCTGTTTTCCTGGTCATTCCAGTATCAGCAGACAGTCAGCTCGGAATTTCAATCGCTCCAGAATGGATGTGGATCTCGAAAGTAGACGGTACAAGTTACGAAAATGTGGGAACTACCAGATTCTACCTTACAGCAGATGGAGCCAACTATTTTGGCAGGAACGGAGGCTTTGGCATCGAGTATGGCCTCGGAGCGGTATTCCCTCTTAACATGTGGATAGGAGATACGACCATAAATCTCAATGGAGAAGGCACTGCGTTTGCATTCCGTGTCGGCCTCGGCTACAGGCATGAATTCAACAATCTCATCGGCATGGTAGTAGGTCTTGGCATGAACGGAACATTCGGGGGTGGCGCCTCATATGACTTTGGCAGCTTCGACGTAAACTATGCGGCAGAACTAGACCTCGGAATATATGGCCGCGTGGCTGTTGACCTCACATTCATCGAAGCGCTTCGCGTTAACGTCGGATTTGCAATGGGAGGACCTGTATACACAGCCGTATTCGAAGAATCTGCGGGTCAGACAACGAGTCAGTCGACCAACATGTCAGGGTTCTTCATCTCACCTTTTGTGGGAATATCCTACGTATATTGATCAATGAACTACCCCCGCTTAAGAAGCGACGGTTTCTGATAATCTCCGTTTCATTAGGCGATCTTGTCCTTTGCGGTAGCGCTTCAGCACTCCGCAAAGAATAGAGGAATCACCCTCCACGCAGGGCTCGTCCAGCCACTGGGCTCTTATAGCCGAGCCAAGCTTCTTTATCGTTTCCGCAGCATGGACATCCCTGTTTTCTTCCTCGCTCTCGCAGTAGGAGCAGAGGAATTCCTTCTGAAACCGTCCGATGCTGTTTACCTCGCCGCATGTGCAGCATAACTTCGTAGTCGGGAATCCGCGCTGTATGCAGAATGCGCGCCTCCCATTCGTTTCGCTGAATATGTTCATCAGCAATGCTTTCACCGCACCGACGAATGAGTGCTGTACGCGGCTGGAATAGGAATGCGACGCATGCCATGAGGCTATCATCTCATCCTGGAAATATACAGTGTCGTATCTCTTTATCAGGTCTGCAATAACCTTCTTTGCCGCATCCATCTTCCTGTTGTATGCCTTCTCCCTTTCCACCCTGATCTGCTTCAAGCACCGCTTATAGCGGGTCGAGCCTTTCTTCTTCCTTGCAAGCTTCCGCTCCAGGAATCTGAGACGCTCCGTTTCTTCCTCGTAATAAGCGAACACCTCGCCATCGGACGTGGTTATCTTAGAAGGTCCGAAATCGAGTCCGACGGCCTTTCCCGTCTTCTCCCGCTTCGGCATCTTATCCTTATCTATACAGATGGTAATCGTTACATAATAGCCAGAGGCTTTCCGCAGCAGCTTTCCGTCCGCTATCTCATATAAGCCACCGTACTGCTTCAGCTGATTCAGGCCATAAACCCTGAGCTTGGGAAAGCCAGGTATGGATACGGTCTCCGGCCCTTTGACCTTGATGAATCCTGTCTTGATGTCTATGGAATCGACGCTCTTCACGAAATGGAGCTTCCCGACCTCTATGCCCTTTGCCTTGGCTTTGGCAAGGTTCGAGATATCACGGGAGACTGCGTCTACAACGCCTCTGTGGTAGACAGAAGGCATCGTTATATCATCAGTTACAGGATTCTTATCCTTGTCGTAATGGATTACCGCCTTATGCTCTGAGTATTTGTAGGAATGTGCCTCATCGAGTGCAACGATACTGTTCCGTACCCATTTCGCCTCGGCGAAGATGCGGCCAAGACGAGAGGAATCATTCTTTGGAAGCGAGGACTTATTGATCTTGAGAAGGACGACGCGTTTCTCCTGATGCTTCCGCTTTTCGCGGGTGGCCTTCAGGCTTTCGCGTATCCGGTTCCTTGTGGTTTCTGAGCGTTCCGATTCCATAGAATAATTATATCAGATATCTGAAGATGATGGAATTAGAAACCGCTCACTCCCGCTTATAGAAGACGGGAGCATGCGCGGCTAAAATCTTTGGTCAACGTGACAAAAAAAGCAGGAGTTGTTGCAAAAGTTTAGGCTTTTGAAGCAACTCCTGCTTATTCTCTCTAGAAGAGAAAAAATCATTTTCTCATTGCCGCGATATCTTTCTTCCTCTCGGCGTCAAGATCGTTGACTTTGACAAGGCGGGAGAGAAAAGTCAGCTTCGCAGACTGTTCAAGACATTCCAGACGATCAAAGGCAGAAAGCAATGTCTTTCCCACCGCAATTGCCCCATGATTCTCCATAAGCAAAACATCGCTCTCCTTTGCATAGGAAGCAACTTCTTTCGCAAGAGGGAGACTTCCCATCAGGTGGTAAGGAACTTTCTTCACTTCATCCAGGAGAAAATAACTCTCCGCTATGATAGATGTGTCTATCTTCTCATCAGAAGCGGAAAAAAGGCAGGAGAATGTAGGATGTGTGTGAACAACTGCATTCACATCAGGCCTTTCCAGATAGATCAGGCGATGCATCTCTGTCTCGATACTGATCTTCAGATCGGGGGTAAGGTTCTTTCCTGTCTGGATATCGACCTCCGCAATATCCTCTTCAGTGAGATATCCCTTATCCTTTCCCGAAGGAGTTATGAGCATCACGTCATTAAAACGTACACTGATGTTCCCGCCTGTTGCTGTCGTAAGCCCTCTGTCATATGTCCTCTTCATGAAAAGGGCGACACTCCTCTTCACTTCTTTCATTCCGCTCATTTCATAGACCTCCACACATCCAGCAAAAGCGCTGGAAATATCATAAGACAGTCTAGCATACTCCATCACGAAAAATTAAAGAGGCTTCAGCCAAGAATATAATTTCTCATTCCCCTCATCATGACAGAGAAGGCATAGGCACCCTGATCGGGCTTTCCCTTCGCCTTGTCGGCAAAGACCGCGGCCTTCCCGTAGACAGGCACCATGTCCTTCGTCCTCTCAACACCCTCAAGGCTTCCCTCATAAAGGGCCTCCATCACCGAAGCGAGGCTGCCATCCTCTCCAAGCGCCTGGCGCCCCCTCTCCTCTGATGCTATGACCGCATCGAGGATCGTCCTCTCCCCTGCCTTCGCCTTGCCTCGCCTCCCTATCCCGGACGCGAATGCCGAGACGAACGTCACAAGGTCCCCTCCATCCAGGCTGGCCTTGCCCTTGAGAGCCATGCCCGCCGACATCAGCCCGGAGGACATCAGCGTACCCATCGTCGACGGCACCACAGAGGCCATCTTCATGCCCCCCTTCACCAGAGTCCCTCCGATGTCGCCTTCCACCATGTTACCCTCAAGGAGGTCCGGAAGCGCGCCGAACCCCTTGGCCATCGTCAGCCCGAGATCCCCGTCCCCCATCTCCGCATCCATCCGGCAGAGCTCTTCCTTCTCCTTCGCGAACTCCTCGCCCACCTTCCCGAAGAGCCCAACCAGGTCCCCTGTCCCGATCCTTTCCATCTCGCTCCTCCTCATGCCTGGCAGTAGAACGGCGTGCTGACCGGAAGGTCCAGCTCCCTCTTCATCTCCTCGCACTCGATCCTCATCAGCGATATCGAGGCTCCCGCCATCTCCATGCTGGTCGCGTACTCGCCGACGAACGTCCGGTACACACCTATTCCCTTTCCCGAGAGGATCCTCATCACCGATCCGGCTAGGATGTACAGCTCCTCTATGCTCGTCCCCCCGAGCCCGTTCACCAGCAGCGCGACCTCCTCCCCACTGCCTATCTCAATGTCTGAAAGGATAGTCCCCAGCGACTCCTCCGCTATCTCGTCCGCGCTCTTCAGCTTCCCGTTCCAAATCCCAGGCTCCCCGTGGATCCCCATGCCCATCGCCATCTCGTCCTCTTCCAGCGTGAAGTTCGGGTGCCCAACCTCCGGGATCACGCACGGCGTGAGCGCGAAGCCGACTGTCCGGGTGTTCCTCTTCGCACGCTCGGCTGACGCGTACACCTCCTCAAGACTCCCCATCCACGACGCCCTCGCGCCCGCTGCCTTGTACATGAAGAATATCCCGGCCACCCCTCGCCGCTTCCCCTCGTCCCGGCTCGAGTTCACGTCGTCCGCACCCACGATCGACTTCGTCTCTATCCCCTCCATCGCGCATAGCTCGGCCGCCATGTCGAAGTTCATTATGTCCCCTGTGTAGTTGCCGTACAGGTACAACACCCCGCTCCCAGCCTCGACTTCCTTCGTGATGTTGTATATCTCCTCCGCCGACGGCGACTGGAACACGCTCCCGACTCCGCAGCCGTCCAGCATGTTCTTCCCGACATAGCCCAGGAAGAGCGGCAGGTGCCCCGTCCCTCCCCCTGTCACTATCGCGACCTTGCCTTCCTTCCTCTCGCACGTGCAGTAGCACCTCAGGTCCCCAGAAACGTACTTCACCTTCCCCTTATGCGCCTCGTAGATCCCTCGAAGCATGTCGTCTGTATATCCCTCAGGCGTGTTGATTATCTTCTTCATGTTTCCTCCTTTTCCTATCTTCATTTTAAGCTTGAGCAAACGTTTTCTCAAAATGACACGATAGTTTTATCAAATCGTAAAATCCTATATTGCAACAGTCAAGGAAAAGCTACTAAAGGCATATCAGAGATCAAGCAATCCCTTTTCTTTGTGAACGTTTTCCCAACTTTTTCTGAAATCAAGAACAGCATTCTCCACAAGACTTGAAGAAAGACCGCTAGATATGATCTCTGGTGCTATCGTGACAGCGTGGGCGCCAGAGCGGAGAGCAGAAAGAACCTGCGCGACATTCTTGAAAGAAGCACCAAGGATCTTTCCCTTACCGTATTCATCGGTGTATTTCCTTAAAGAAGAAATGACAGCACAGGGATCTACAGAGTTGTTCTCCATCCGGTTGAAATAGAGGGCAAGATACTCTGCGCCGGAAAGAAGGGCCATCAGAGCCTGGAATTCGTTGTAGATAGCAGTCGCCGTTATATGGAAGCTTTCATGGGAAAGATGCTTGATTGCCTTTATCCCATCTTTCGTCACTGGAATCTTCACATATGTCTCTTCCCCCAGCCTCCTTCTGATGAGCTCTGCCTCTTTCACTATTTCCTCGTACGATGTTGAGACGACCTGCACATGAAGACTTCTCCATCTTCCAAGAACTTCCCTGATACTCTCCAGATGTTCCCAGAAAGGGACATCGCCCTCCTTTTCAAGGATGCTAGGATTAGTTGTGACGCCCTCGATCGGATAGTAATCGATCGCGTTCTCAATTGCAGCAAGCGATGCGCTGTCGAGCATGATGACCATACAGAACCTCCTTCTGTCATCGTACTCCAGATATACCTCCGGGAACAGGAAAATCATTTCAGGAATGCCGGACACAGGAAAAACGGAGACGCTTTTGAACTGGCTAGAGAAAGCTTTCTCTTGTAATATGCACTTATGGACACAGAAAGTACTATCTGGATACCGGGTTCAAAGAGCCACACGATCAGGGCAATACTGATCGCGGCATTTTCCCGCGGAGTTTCAAAAATAAGGAATCCCCTCTTCTCAGAAGACACAAAAGCGGCTTTCAACGCAGCCGAAAAACTTGGTGCGAAAGTTGAGGTCCTTGAAGACGGGCACCTCGTGATCATAGACTCAAGAAAGCTCGGGGAGGGCATGGAAAGCGTTGAACTTGACATGCTGAACAGCGGAACAACGACATACCTGATCACAGGACTTGCCGCATCTCTTGGAATAGAAGTGAAGATAAAGGGAGACGAGTCACTCTCTTCCCGTCCTGTAGGTCCCCTGCTGTCTGCGTATGAAGAACTGGGAGCCAAGTGCTCGTCATCTGGCGGATATCCTCCATTTTCAATCAAGGGGCCACTCAAGGGAGGAAAAGTCAGCATTGAGGCAAGGACAAGCCAATTCCTCTCCAGCCTTCTGATGGGTTCAGTACTCTCCCAGGGCGATGTCTGGATCAAGACTCCGCTTTTATATGAGAAACCATATGTGACAATGACACTCTCCTGGCTCGACATGGAGAACATCGAATACCGCATAAGCGATGATTATCAGGACGCTTTTGTAAAAGGCAGAGGAAAGTACGCTCCTCTTGACGTGAGCATAAAAGGAGATTACTCCTCTGCCACATTCTTCTTTGTGCTCGCAGCGGCATCCAGAAGAAGGATAAGAATAAAGGGACTCGACAGGAATGACTCGCAGGGAGACAAGCGGGTGCTCTCTCTTTTGGAGGAGATGGGTGCTTCCATCCGATGGGAAGGAGAGGATGTGATAATAGAGGGAACAGGCAAGATCAGGGGTGGTACTTACGACATCAATGACATTCCGGATGCACTTCCTGCCCTTGCAGTCCTTTCCCTCTTTGCAGAGAACACAGTCACACTATGCAACGTGAGTCAGGCAAGGATAAAGGAGACGGACAGGATCAAGGTGATGCACGATGAGCTTGAGAAAGCGGGAGCGAGAATAGAAGAGATGCCAGACGGTCTTGTGATCCACCCATCGTCCATCCATGCATCAAAGCTCTCCGGACATGCTGATCACAGGGTCATCATGGCCCTCTCTGTCCTCAAAAAGCTCTCAGGAAAGGACATAGAGCTGGATGATGCAAGCAAAGCCTCTGTCACTTTTCCGACATTCTTCGAGATTCTTTCCTCAATCAGGTAAAAAGGAGCGGATATGGGCAAGAACAAGGTTTTCTGCTACAGCGCAACCGGAAACAGTTATCACATCGCGAAGATGTTCTCCGACGATGTGACGCTAATTGACGAGAATACCGAAATAAGTGATGAGACAGAGAGCATCGGCCTCATTTTCCCGGTATATGCATTCTCCATTCCCTACCCCGTGAGGATGTTCATCAGGAACAAGATCGCAAAATGCAACAAGGACAACATCAGATATGTCTTTGCGATCATAACATCTGCCGGCCTTCCGCTCTGGGTCCAGGATCATCTGGAAAGAGAGCTAGGGAATATTGGTATTGCCCTTTCCTACGTCAGGACCCTCAGGATGCCGACTGGTTACCTTCCGCTCAAAAAGAAAGCGTGCAGCGACGAAAAGAGGGATGAGATAGTCAGGAAGGCGGAGGAGAAGGCATCGCGTTACAGAGAAGAAGTCAGGAACGAGGAAATCCACCTGCCGGGAAACGGTATTTCCTACCGTCTCATCGGGCACTTTACCAACACGTTCTTCCCACCGGCAGAAAATGACAAACTGAAAGTAAGCGAAAAATGCATCGGGTGCGGGAAGTGCAGGAAGATATGTCCGACAAAGAACATCCACTTCGAAGGTGCGACTGCGAAGATCGGGGGAAACTGCGTATCGTGCTATGCCTGTTATCATGTATGCCCTGTCGATGCAATTTCCTACAAAGGGGCAAAAGGACGTTATCATATACTTTCAGAGGATGAACTGATCCAAAAGCGGGGGAACTGATGGAATACAACTTCGATATTATCAGGAACAGGAAATGTACGAACAGCATCAAGTGGAACAAAGATGCCATCGCATCGATTGCAGGATGCGCGGAAGCAGAGCCATTCTGGGTCGCAGACATGGAGTTCGGATGTTTTCAGGGTGCCATTGACAGGGCAAAAGAGATCGCAGAGTGCGGCATATTCGGATATCCTTCATTTCCGGATCTGAAAGAAACTGGAGCATACTGGCTCAAAAAAAGGCACAGCTGGACGGTCGATACTGATGATATAGTATTCTCGAACGGCCTTCTCCATGCTATCGCGCTTTCAATAAATCTCTTTTCAAAAGAAGGAGACAAAATACTTATCCCTTCTCCGACTTACAAGCCATTCAGGACACTTACAGCACTGAACAACCGCATCATGATCGACTATCCGCTTTTCTATCATGACGGGAAATTCTCGCTTTGTGCAGAGAAATTCACAAAAGCCATGGAAGGCGTGGACATGGTCCTCTTCTGCTCCCCTCACAACCCATCCGGTCTTGTATTTGAAAGGGAAGACCTCGAGAAGATCCTCAGGAAGGCAAAAGAACTGGATATTCCTGTCCTTTCCGACGAGATACACGCAGATCTGGTCCACCCCGGGATCCGACATTACCCTATGGGAATGGCGAACGAAGGCATAGGAGCAAAGTGCATTACGTTCATGGCCCCTTCGAAGACATTCAACATCGCAGGAGAACACAGCGCCATAACAATCTTCTCTGACAAGAGCATGAAGGAGAAGTTCCAGCACACAACTGATGCACTCTCACTCTCCTCTCCCGGCTATCTGATCGGAGAGCTCTTCGAAGAGGTATACAGAAACGGCTATGAATACAATCTGGCACTGTGCAGCTACCTGAAGAAGAATGCAGATCTGATCAGGTCCTACTTTGAGAACGAACTTCCCTGCCTCAAGCTGACAAACGGCGACGCGTCTTTCGTAACGTTCATCGACTGCAGCAGCATATACGAGAAAGTGAAGGAGAAGGTCCTCTCCTCAGGAGAGTACCCGGAGGCTGCTGATGGCGGAGTGCTCTCACGCTTCTTCGGACACGATGCCCTTGTCGCCATGAACGACGGCACATGGTTCGGCAAAGAGTATCCGATGTTCGTCCGCTTCAATTACGGCACAAGCAGCGAGAGGGTACTCGGTGCCCTGGAGAGGATGAAGAGAGCAATCAGGGCTCTGGACTGACTGTGTTCCCGTCTTTATCCCAGAATGGTGTGACGGCATCTTTGTCTCTCATGTAGTAGAGGGTGCCGTAACACTTTTTCCTGTACACATCCTCAAGGGCCCTCACATATCCGACCACCTGATTCTTGTGAATCTCGGGGGAGAGCATCTTGTCGCTCTTGTAATCGACTACAAGATTGAAATCATCTGAAAACACCAGAAGGTCAACAACGGCAGGAAACGCTTCATCATCTGAAAATACATAGAGAAGCTCTTCCGTCCGCACATCCTTCCCTTTTATGTACTTGTTGTAAAGAGATGAAGATTCAAAATCCCCGATGATCCTCTTTCCCGCTTTCCTCAGCTGTGCCAGCTCACTTGCAGAGAGGAACTGCAAGCTGCTCTCCGAAATGTTCTTACCCGTGAAGAACGATTCGAAAATGGAATGGAAATAAGTTCCGGCATCCGATGCAGCATCATGGCGTGAGATTATATCATCAGCATCTTCCGCAAGCAGGGGGAGGGGCATCGCATCTTTATTGAACACGAGACCTTCCTCATGCCCTCTTTCCTTGAGTCCTTTTATACCCTCTTTCGGCTTTATTTCATCCCTTCCGCTTTCATAGAAGGAAGACGAGAGCTTCCCGATATGCACGAAGTCACTATCAGAACGCTCTTCAAGGTATGGAAACTGCATGAATGTCACATCAGAAGGGAGACCAGCGGAAGAAAGAGCATCCAGGTATGTCATCGCGAGAGAGCCATTCCTGAAAAGCTTGTTCATTTCTCCATAACACTCATCCTTCTTATCGCGCTTGCGGGATGCCGTGCCGACAATGAAGAGATGATCGATCGCACGGGTGAGGGCGACATACAAAAGCCTCTTCTTCTCCTCCAGAAGTCTCAGTTTTTCAGGAAAAGACAAGAATCTGTCGACCATTCTGTCTCCAAGGTACATGAAATCCAGATCAGGGGAGATTGAAATCCGCACATCAGAAGGTTTCCCGGTGGAAGATGCGCCCGCAAGGATCACGATTGGGAATTCAAGCCCTTTTGACTTGTGGATCGTCATCATCTCTACCCCGCTTTCCTCCATTCGCAGGATGACGCTCCCATCATCCCCCCTGCCGCTTCCAAGGTTCTCTTCGAGATAGTTTATGAAGGAAATAAGTGACTTTGAACGTTCTGCGATTGCCCACAGGCACTCATAATGCTCTGTGTACGAAGAAAGAGAGTCGTCCTGGGCAAGATATGCAGAATACCCCCCGTCGTAATAGATGTAATCGACAAGCTCAGTGATCTCTCTACGGCCCATCATGGAAAGAAATGTGGAAAAGAAAGCACTGAACCTCTCTATCTTTGCCTTCCCTTCATCGCTCATGGAATCAGGAATGAAGAAATCGTCCTCACTGTACTCGTAAAGTTCCCTGTACTCCGAATAGAGAAGGAAGTCCTCATCTGAAAGACGAACGAACGGGCTCCTGAGAACTGAAAGGAAACTGATCTTGTCTCCCGGGAACAGTGCCAGGCGGAAAAGGGAGAGAAAATCATTTGTCATCGCCTCACTTGTCACCGACTTGTTCTGCGAAACAAAGTAAGGGATTCCATCGCGCCTGAACACCTTTTCAAGAGGGATCTGTATGTTTCCTGTCGAGAAGAGAATAGCTACGTCATCATATGTCGCGGGCGAGGGGTTCTTCTCCCCTTTTCTCCTGACCATGAGCTTCCCGACTATTTCATTCTGGATGAGAGAGGAAATGAACTCTGCCTCACTCTCATTCTCCCTTATGGCCTCCCTCTCCTCATCTCCTTCAGAAGCGTCTGGCTTTTCCTGATAGCATAGGACAATGTGAGGCTCGATATCCCCCTTCTCGCGGGAGAGCGCAGGCTCATACTTCGTATGATAATCCCCGCCCTTCTCTTCCTTGAGGCTTCCTATCTCCTCTTCAGATAGTCTCATTTCATAATCTGACTTTCCCGAATCTGAGAAAACATGAGAGAACACACAATTGAAGTGATCGATCAGGGCTTTTTCAGAACGGTAGTTCTTCCTCATCCTGATGTGCCTTCCCCCGATTCTCTCCATATCGTCCTTGAGCGCATTGAATACAGACACATCAGCGCCCCTGAATGCATAGATCGACTGCTTGTCATCTCCGACGAAGAAGAGCTTTGTCCTGTCAAGATTTTCAAGAGGAGGAATCCCCTTCCCGCCTATCTTCTCATCTTCCGAGAGGATGAAGAGCAGATCCCTCTGCTTCGGACTGTTGTCCTGGAACTCATCGATCATGATGTATCTGAACTTCTTCTTGTAGAATGTCCTGACATCGCTGTTCTCAGAAAGGATCAGGAGGGCAAGATCCGCTATGTCACTATATGTGAAACTTCCCATACTTCTCTTCCTCTCCCCAAGGAGGGAGAAGAACAGAGAAAACAGTTCAAGCGTATCGTCGTCTATGCCACTTCTGGCTGAGAATGCACCGATATATGTCATGAGGGATCTCAGGTTCTCCAGCTTGTCCTTGATGTTCTTTATCCCTTTTCCCTTTCTCAGGTCTATCTTCGGAAGGTTCTCGTAATTATCGCTATCAAGCTTTTCCACAAATACAGACAGGTTAGAATCCCCTGGCATGAACAACGGATTCCCGATCCCATTTCCTTCTGTCTTCTGGAACTTCTCCAGATCGCTGATCAGAGTGTACGCCAAATTCTTCAGGTCCCTGTAGATCCGCTCCCTTATACACTCGTAAGACTTTCCCTTCGTGCAGAAATCTGGAGCTGTGAACAAACTGTATTTTGTCATGAGGGGAAGGAACACATTGTCATAGAGGGCGTTTGGAGAGAAGTATGATATCAGCGAGGAAAAAAGCTCCTCCCTCTCGTCAAAAAGGTTTTCAAGCACCTCCTTCCCCATTTTCCTGAGATCTTCATCGGAGATGATGTCAAACTCTTTGACTACCCCATATGAGAGGGATGAAGTGCGTGCAATCTGGGATGAGAACGAATCCAGAGTAGAGATCGTCGAGTCACTGAATCTTATCAGCTCCTCAGAAAGCATAGGATCAAACAAAGCAGCCTCAGAGAGAAGATTGTAGATCCTCTCATACATCTCATTTGCAGCCTTGTTCGTGAAAGTGAGTGTCAGTATTTCATCCGAGTGAGCCTTACTCTCCATCAGCAGGCGCAGGAATCTGTATGAAAGGACTGTCGTCTTTCCGCTTCCCGCCCCTGCGGATACTACAGTGGCAACGTCTGAATATATTACTTCTTTCTGTTCCTCATCAGGGGAAAAGCCCTTGAATGCAAGAAAATCCTCGAATCTCATCATTGGATGAAGAACCTCCTTCTGCATATTCCGCGGAAAGGACATGACGCGCAGTTCCTGGCATCTTTGCTTGCATGGAAATCACCTTCCTCGAGTTTTGAGAAGAATGTGCTGATCTTCTCTTCAAGTTCCTCTTTCGGCAGTAGTTTGTGTGTCTCTATCTTTCCGCTTCCAAGCATCGCATACTCAGTCGCCAAAACCCTCTTTCCCGAATCTTTCTCGACAAGAGATGAATAGATATCGAACTGGAGCTTGTTCCTCGGCGCGAGAGAACCTTTCTTGAAATCAATGAGGATGACATCATCATCATCGTTTTCAAGCATGAGGTCTATATAAGCGTTGAACTTTCTTCCGGCAATGTTCTGGACAACATTGCGCTCAACAGACGGGATATACCCATTTCCGACAACCTCTTCCAGAGAAAGCAAGACAGTTTTCATGTTGCCGAGGAACTTGTTTTCTATGTATTTCCTCAAAAGCGGCGTGAGATCCTGCACATTGACGGGAAGGTTCTCGTTCTTCCCCGTCCTCTTGTCAAAAACGAGCCTCTTTTCCCAGAGATCCATCTCGAGAGAAAAGAGGTCATCAAGATCATCCACACACCTTGAGTCTGAAGAGAAATACCGCTCGATGATGTTGTGGAGTCTGGTTCCGATCTCAAGATGAGGAAAGTCATCGCTTCTGTACCTGCAGACCTTATCAAGGCCCATATAGTAGACGAGAAGATACTGATAATGGCACTGGAAGAACCTGTCGACCTGCGAGAACGAATACTTCTCGAACCTGATGTCAATCGGAAAGTGCCTGTCCCATACGATCGAGTTGCAAAAACGTAGTTTCTCTGTATCGAGGGCAGAGGAAAGTGCATATGAAAAGCTCTTCCTCTGCAGCGGATAGGATATCCTTCCTCTATATTCTCTTCTGTTGATCTTTCGCTCCAGAGTATATTCGTCGAGAAAGAGGGATACATCCTCTCCCCTCTTCATTCTCCCAACTATCAGAAATGGATCATCACCTCTGCCTTTTCCCACATAGATCTTCTTTCCGATCTTCATCGATGGAAGCATGTTGCCCCGGTAAGTCTCAACGGAAGCAGAGATTATGAGATTGTCCGCAGATTTCTCATATGAAGACAAGAGGGGAAGAAGCATGTCGCGCTCTTTTCTCTTCCCGGCCAGTTCAAAGTCTGAAAAGTATGAAAGCGGCCTCGCACTGTAAACTCCTTCCTTCTCGTTGAGATCAATGACAAAATGATAGGAAAGAGGAAAACCGATGGCATCGCCAAGAGAGAGGATGCGTACTCCCTTTTCCCTCTTCTGTGGAACATATACTGCACTTTCAAGGACAGAGAGGAATAGAGAAAAGACGTTCGCGTCCGTTCCATATCCAAGGATCTCTGCCTTCTTCATCGCCTCACGGAGTTGTCCCAGTTGAGAGATAATAAACGACATGACAGGACCGTCTTCCACACTATCTTCAAATGCGTTGCGCCCGAAGAAGCGTTCCATCATTCCCATTATTCCATCAGAGAGATCATCGCTGTCCTTTGCCCCTGTGATCAGCTGGACATAGTGCAGAAGTGTACGGTACACCCCGTTCTCATCGAAGGAAAGGTATCTGTCATTGCTCTCCTTTCTTCTCGTGACAGAGCCGGAAATCGCCTTCTTGATGAAAGTCCTTACGCTTTTCCTGTCTTTGAAAGGAAGGGAAGGATTTAAAAAGAAACCCTTGAGGCTGTCTATATCAAAAGAATTTTCCGCAATCTCCCTGACACTCTTCAATATCGATCCAACAGGGTACTCAAGCACTTTTCTTCCCCTCTGGAACAAGATCGGGACAGAAAAGAGCCTCGCCTCCCTCTCGATATGTTTCCTGAGTCCTTCTGCATTCGAGCAAGTTATCGCAATTTCATCCTGATCCTCCCCATGGTCAAGAAGGGCCCTGACAAAAGCAAACGTATCCCGGATCTCTTCCCGTTCATTCCTGTATACATATAAAGGCCGGGATACCTCACATTCAGAGGAGACCATCTCTATCCCCTTTCCAACCAGAGATCGCCTTCCGGCCCTTGAAAGGAACTCTGAGAGCGCCATGTCACACTCCGGACAGAAAAGGACATAAGAGCCATCAAAGGGTTTTGCATTGGAAATGAAGGATGGTTCATAGAGTCCCGATCTGGAAAGGTACTCACCATACTCTTTCCTGAGGAAATTCAGGTCAGCCTCCGCCTTTCTGAAAGGAAGGGCACCTTCCTCCTCAAGGTGGGGAAGCAGTGAGGCGATTGAATGGATAAGCCTGCTGTCAAGCATCGATGACACATTATCGGGAATCAGATAAGGAAGATATTTCCTCTTCTTGCTCACAATGTATGAAGCGAACACAAGGCGGGAAGAGAGATCTGCTTTCAAGAGCTTTTCATTTTCCGGAAAGAAATATGAGATGAACGTATCCGATGCTATGGCCGACTGACTCGAAATGGTCTTCTTTTCGTATTGCGCATAAGAAAGGAGAAGTCGGCGACGCGCATCTTCGCTTGGCATCACTATGATTTTCCCCTCATTCATCCTTGCATATAGCTTTTTGAAAATCTCTTGCATATGATTCTGTATAGCATATTGAGGAAAAGAATGTTCAAAGAAAAACGGGGCTATTACATATTTTATCTGGTATTCCTTTTCTTTCTCATGTATATCTTCTCCCCTCTCGTCTCACTTTCCATCATGAAAGATGGCAATGCGCTTTCCACCTACATCGCAATATTGCTTCCTTTTCCAATTTCACTTCTGATCTTTTTCCCTCTCTTCTACCGACTCACCCCTGAAGATGGGAAGGGGCTGTTCAAGATAGAAGGAAGTGGATTTTCCCTATATCCGTTCTTCTCGACATTCATCATATTCCTTCTTTTCTCATCCATTTCCCTGATAGCTGAGGATGGCTTGATGGTAAATGATGAAAGGCCATCACTGATCCTCGCATATTTCCTCGTCACGCTCTTTCTGGTCTTCTTCCAGGCCGTCTCAGAGGAGCTTATGTACCGCATACTCATCTACAGGGCAGTTGGCAGCAAGAGGTTTGCAGTCGTCCTGAGTTCTCTATTCTTCATGCTGATGCACCTTGGAAACAATGAATTCACATCTTCTGACCAGAAGTGGCTGATGCTCATTTACTACTTTCTCTCAGGACTCTTCCTCATGGCTCTTGCCCTCATCTCCAATGGATTTGAAGCACCGATTGCCTTCCATTATGCGAACAATATATTTGCACTCGGTATTGAAAATCAGAAAGGAGATGGAGCTTCCATTCCGACTGAGGCTATATTTCTGAATCAGAGTAACCTTGACATAGCCAGAAGCCTTTTGATTTTATCAGGCATTTTCGCTATAGCATTTCTAAACCTCGCACTTTGGAGAAAAAGAGAAAATGGGAAAGAGAAGGAAAAAGAAAGGTAGCATACTGAAGAAGCTCATTGCTCTCCTAGTCATATTCATACTCATGTTCATCATCATGTGCATCCTCACCAAGGACATGGAGAGAGGCACAGAAAATACGACTGGAGAAAGTACCAGAATTGAGAACCTCGAGTTGCCATCACCGATTGCCGGCGAGGAGATAATAAAGCACACAGGATATACACTCTCGTACAATGAGGAGAACGAACTTCCATCCTACGTGGCATACGAACTGACGAAAGACGAAGTCCTCGGCCCTGTGGAGAGAAACGACAGTTTCAGGGAAGACCCGTACGTGAGGACAGGTTCTGCGACACTTGAAGATTACAGGGGCTCCGGATACGACAGAGGGCACATGGCTCCAGCTGCAGACTTCAAATGGTCTGAAAAAGCAATGGAAGATACTTTCTACATGTCCAACATGGCTCCCCAGGATCCATCATTCAACAGAGGGATCTGGGCAGATCTGGAAGCTGTCGTGAGGAATATGGCATATGACGAGGGAACAATATATGTTGTCACCGGACCTGTGCTGACAGATGGTCCCTACAAGACGATTGGAGAAAACAAAGTAAGCGTTCCGAAGAACTTCTACAAAGTCGTCCTCAAATACGATGGGGACAACAGCAAGGCAATAGGATTCGTACTCGAAAATGAGAACTCAGACAGGGACATCGAGAGCTTTGCCCTCAGCGTGGATGAAGTCGAAAAGATAACTGGCATAGATTTCTTCCCTCTTCTTGAGGATACGATCGAGGAGAATGTCGAGAGGAAAGAGGACACAAGCGACTGGACTTTCCGCATCTACCTGCCCTCTTCTGACGAAGGGAACAGCAGTGAGAGGCTTTATGTCAGCGATACAGGAAATCCTCTTGAAGATGTGTGGTACACCCTCCTGACTATGTTCAATGAGATAAAGCTGAGCCTCATTAAGGAAACAGGGACAGAGCCAATCTTCAGGATGCTGGGCCTTATCTGATGGAAATGCAACGCATCAGGAATCATTTGGAAAAAAACTGGCCTGCTCCACTTGAGGAACAGGCCATATTTCAATGCCCAGAACAAGACTCGAACTTGCATAGGATTGCTCCCACTAGTACCTGAAACTAGCGTGTCTACCATTCCACCATCTGGGCGCAATTGACAATTTAGCATCATTAGGCATTCTTGTCCACTTGTTAAGAAATGCGATATTGTTTCAAAAATAGGAGAAAGGTTAAGCAGCATGCTGAAAATACTCTTCTTGGGTGAAATTGTTGGACGGCCCGGGCTTGCCGCTCTGAAGAACGGGCTTGATGCGATAAAGAAAAAATATGAAGTCGACTTCACGATCGCTAATGTGGAAGGCGTTACTAACGGTTTTGGCATCGGAAGGGCCCACTCTGCCCAGCTTGAGAAACTCGGGATCAATCTCTCGACCGGTGGAGAGAAGCTCTTTTACAAGATAGATATGGTCGAATACCTTCCTAAGGCACAGTTCATTCTGAGAGGATACAACTATCCTCAGAAGTGTCCGGGAAGAGGATACAGGATTGTCACGCTGAATGACAAAAAATACCTCATTGCAAATCTTGTGGGAAATGCAGATATGAAAGCATCCATACAGAATGCATTCATCAGCGCAGAATCACTCATGAGGAAGGCCGAGGAAGAGAACCTTCCGCTGATAGTACAGTTCCATGCCTCCACTACTGCGGAGAAGAACACCATGTTCCACCTTCTTGACGGGAAGGCCCTTGCAGTCATCGGAACGCATACGAAGGTAATCAGCGCAGATGGGAGGGTAAGCGATAAAGGAACTGCCTACATAAGTGACAACGGACGGGTCGGCTCATTCATGTCTGTCGGAGGATTCGAGTGCGAGACAGAGATCAGGAAGTTCCTTACAGCCCTTCCTCTCAGGAGTAAGGAGTGCTGGGATGACGGGATCATCGAAGGTGTTGTCGTGACAATCGATGAAGACAAGATGAAAAGTGTGGCCATTGAAAGCATCATGGAGAGAGTTGAGATTGAGAAACCTCAGGAGGCCAGGAATTGAAAAAGAAGATGAGCGTCCTGAAAGTAAGCGAAGACAAGCTTACTCTCGGATGTGACAAGAACGCCTGCGAGGGATGCAAGGCAAATTTATTCTGCTCATCCAAGACTACGGTCTTTGATGTTGCAAAGCCAAAGGATCTCGACGTCAAGAGCGGAGAGGAAGTCACAGTCGAACTTGAGAGCAGCAAGACGATATTCACATGTTTCATGGCCCTTGGCTTCCCGATGCTGATGTTCATACCTGGATATTTCATTGGAAGTGCAATAAAGGGCACAGAGCTTTCAGCTTTCCTCGGGGGAATCATTGCAGTAGCTGCCGGGTTCATCATCTCCGGAATCTTCTTTCATATCAAGAAGGGAAAGTTCGAGCCAAAGGTACTTCCCTGAAAAATGCGCGCTCTTCCCCTTCTGCTTCTAATACTCTCTATTCTCTCATGTCAGGGCGGCACGACAGACCAGAGCGACACTTATGAGAGGAAACACCTCCCTGATATGATAATGCACCAGAGCACAATGCGCCTGAATCAGCGGGGAGAGACGCCGATCGAATTCTCGGCCGCAAGCATTTCATATTACCCCGATGATGAACTCGCTGTAATGGAAAGTGTGCACTTCATACAGAGGGACGAGGAAGGAAATGTACGTCTTGAAGGTTCTGCTGACCGCGGAGAACTCAATACAAACGGAAATATCCTCTCTCTGTCTGGAAATGTCACCCTTGATGAGAAGAGCGAGAAGCTGAGCATAAATACAGGAGAAGGTCTTGTATATAACAGTAGTACAGAAGAGGTTACAGCCGACGGCTCAGTAGTGGTAGAATCTGAAGATGGTATATTCCGAGGAGAGGGATTCTACGCAAATCTGAAGCTGGCGGAGTACAGCTTCAGGAAACTGGACGAAGGAACATTTACTATATGAAAAGATTCTTGCTGCTTCTGCTGTTTTCCATATTTTCCATCCTTGCGTTCGCTGACGATATTTCATTTTCAGGAAATGAAAGCAGGATCGTGCTGAGGGAAGGAAAGGAGAACGTCGAGCTGACAAGAGGAGCAGAAGTGTTCTGCAATGGGCTCAGGATAAACGCAGACAGTATAACTCTCTCTGGCAGCAACTGGCGTTACGTCAGCGTGACCGGGAATGTGAAGGTAGTCGACGAAGAGAGAGATCTGAGCATCATGACATCATCACTCTGGTATGACAGAGTCGATGAACGTCTGCTCATCGGAACATACTTCGAGCTCGATGACAGGGCAAATGAGATGAGTGCATCCGCTTCCCTACTCGAGTACGATATGGCAAACGAGAACCTCATGCTCTCAGGGCGAGTGCGGCTCAGGAAGATGAATAACGGGGATCTTGTATCGACAAGGGCGGAATCTGTCAGATATGACAGGACGAGCGACAGGATGGAACTCCTGGGAAGCGCTTCTGTCACGTGGAAGGATGACCAGTACTCCGCAGAAGTCATCAGCCTCGATCTGAAAAATGATTCGATTGTGCTCGATACGCGCATACAGGGGACGATAAATGGCTGATGTACTGAGAACAGAGCACCTTGAGAAGATCTACGGCAAGAAAAAAGTGGTCAAAGACGTCTCTTTCGAGATGGAAAGCGGAGGTGTGACCGGGCTGCTCGGACCAAATGGAGCTGGAAAGACCACATCGTTCTACATGATCGTAGGTTTCATAAAACCAAGTGGCGGACACATTTATCTCAATGATGTGGAGATAAATGACAAGCCCATGCACGAAAGATCAAAGATGGGTCTGGCATATCTGCCTCAGGAGCCTTCAATTTTCCGCAAGCTCTCTGTAGAGGATAATATCAGGGTAATCCTTGAAGCGCGCGGACTGAAGAAAAAAGAAAGGGAAGAAAGGCTTGAAGAACTTCTGGAACGTTTTGGCATAGCCAGAGTAAGAAAACAATATGGCTATACGCTCTCTGGCGGAGAGAGGAGAAGAACAGAGATAGCACGAGCCATCGCGACAAGCCCGAGATTCCTTCTGCTCGACGAACCTTTTGCCGGCATTGATCCTAAGGCCGTATTCGAGATCAAGATGATAATCCGGCAACTCGCAGCAGACGGCATCGGCATACTCCTTACTGACCACAATGTCAGAGACACACTGGAAATAACATCGAATGCCCACATCATAAGCGAAGGGAACATAATAGTATCTGGCACCAGAGAAGAACTATTGAACAATGAAATGGCCCGGGAAATCTACTTCGGGGAAGATTTCGGGAGGACGTGATGCCTGAAAGTTCTCTCATACTGACAACAGAACAGCAGCTACGTCTTTCGCAGGTCCAGATACAGAGGCTCGAGATGCTCGGCCTCTCTGCCGAGGCTCTCTCTGAGAAGATACAGAAAGAAGCAGAGAAGAATCCGTTCCTCGAAGTCCGTAACCCCATCATCTCCCTTGACGGGGAAAAAGGTGAACACAAGGAAAGGACATTCGACTACGGGCAGTCTCTCAAGGATGAACTCGACAGCAATGATGAGTCTGAGGAGCATGACCATTGGTTCGAGCGTACACTGGCAGTTCCGGAAACCCTGAGCGAGCATATAGTGAAGGAAGTCTCTTTTCTTGATATAAGCGATGATATGAAGAATGCCGTCATAATGCTCTCTACAGCGCTGGACAGGGACGGCTTTCTGAAGTTCGAAGCAGAGGATGTGCTTAAAGAGCATAAGGAACTGGCAGATGGAGCATTAAAAATCCTGCAGAATCTTGATCCTGTTGGATTGGGTGCAAGGGATGTGAAGGAGAGTCTTTCCCTGCAGGCGAAAGCACTTTCCCTTCCTGAGGAAGAAGAGAAGAAGCTTCTGTACGTCATAAACAATCTGGAACTGCTCAAGAACGGGAAGACAGATCTCATTGAAAAGCGCCTCAGCATCACGAGAGAAGAGGCAAATGAACTTATCAAGACACTAAAGACTCTCAACCCCTACCCTGGAAGGGAGTATGAGTACACTTTCGAGGAATATGTCTATCCTGAAATATCCATAAAAAAGAATGACGAAGGGGAACTTATAATCCACGACCACAGCGACCAGCTTCCAGCTGTGAGCCTGAACGCTGAGTACATGGACTTTGAAAAGGAGCTCAAGAGCAAGAAGGAAAAGGACAGGGCCGCGCTCGAGTACCTGAAGGAAAACAAGGAAAGGGCTGAAAATCTGATCCATGCGATAACCCTCAGGAAAGATTCCCTTGAACGCATAAGCTACTACCTCATCTCCAAGCAGAGGGCATTCTTCGACAAAGGCCCGTTGTATCTTGTGCCTGACACACAGCAGCAGGCGGCAGACGCGATGGGACTCAGCATCTCCACAGTCTCCAGAATCTGTTCAGACAAGTTCATAGACACGGACTACGGGATCTTCCCATTCAGTTATTTCTTCTCCTCCTCTTCCGGTTTCAGCAAAGACGATGAGAATGCAAAAAGCAAGAACGCGATCAAAGAGAGGATCCGGCAGATCATAGGAGAGAACAGCGGACAGAAAGCCCTTTCTGATCAGAAGATCACAGATATCCTCAACAGCGAAGGAATCAAATGCGCAAGAAGGACAGTTGCAAAATACCGCTCTGAACTGAAACTTGAGTCATCTTACACAAGAAATACTTAAGTTTTTCCTATTTTCCTCTTTTCCCATGGTATAATTTAACAACAAACAAAGAAGGAGGCTCAGATGAATCTAACAATCAGAGGGGTCAATTATCAGCCCAGTGATGAGACCAGGGACTTCATTGACAAGAAGTTGAAGAAACTCTCGTTTGCGGATGATTATCTTCACGATCTTGAGCTTGCAATCACCAGGGAATCGAAAGGCATCGGATATCATATCGATGCGAGGATGCATTTTGCCTGGAAGAAGGAGAAGGTCGTCAGCCAGGATTGCTACCAGCTGTACGAGGGAATAGAACTGATAGCAGACAAAATCCAGGCTCAGGCCAAGAAAGAGAAAGAAAAGGTCATGGGACTCTGATAAAGTGCTGAAAGAAGTTGCCATGCAATATGGCAACAATATAGGATCCCTGTAATGGACCCCTTCAGGCTGGTGAAACCAACTTGGAGGGGTTTGTCTTGAAACTGGAAACCTACTGTAGGCAATGGAATACAGACGACGCAACACGTCATTTTCCCATCTTTAAAATTTCATATCCCTTAATTATAATTTTCGCATGAGTGAATTCACGGTCCTTGATCTGCTCGATCTTGATTTGAAGGAACACAATCATCTCCAGCTTACCTGCATTGCAGGAAGAAGCGGACTGTCGCGTGTGATCACAACAGACAAGATCAGCCGCCCCGGGCTTGCCCTCGCGGGATACTTTCCTGAGTTTGCATCTGACAGCATCCAGCTTTTCGGACGCGGAGAACAGTCTTACCTGCAGATGCTTGAGAAGAACAATGACTGGACGAACATTGAGAAGATGTTCAGCTATGGCCTTCCCTGCATAGTATTTGTCGGAGGAGGAAAGCCCAGTGAACACTTCATCGATCTTGCAGAGCGTACGGCGACTGCGATACTCTCAACACCTCTTGATACGGCAGTCTTCTCACGCCGCGCATACGGAATGCTTGACGAGGTGTTTGCCAAAACAGAGACAATACATGGCGTTCTGGTTGAAGTATATGGAATCGGCATACTCATCACTGGAGACAGCGGAGTTGGAAAGAGCGAGACAGCGCTCGAGTTGATAGAAAGAGGTCACAGGCTCATCAGCGATGACACTGTGAAGCTCAAGAGGCTGAGCGATAACTTCCTGATAGGAAGCGGAGAGAATCCGATGCTCGCGCACCACATGGAGATAAGAGGACTCGGAATAATCAATCTTCAGACTTTGTTCGGAGTGGGCGCAATCAGGGAAAAGAAGCAGGTGCAACTATCTGTAAGGCTGGAGAAATGGGAAGAGGGAAAGAAGTACGACTTTGACAGGATCGGAGATCAGACTACAGCGACTTTTCTGGGCATCGAGATACCGGAAGTAGTGTTTCCTGTAACGATGTGGAGGAATCTTCCATCCCTCATCGAGACCGCAGCAAGGAACGAGAGGCTCAAGAAACTGGGATATTATTCAGCAAAGGAATTCGACCAGTCTGTCCTCAAATGGCTTGAGAGCGAAGCCGCCAGACGGCTTTACTACAATACAGACACAGAGGAGGAGATCGATGGTTGAGAAGACGCTTGAAGTCCTCAACAGGGCAGGCATCCACGCACGCCCTGCTTCCATGATATCCTCCGTAGCTTCCAAATTCCTTTCAGACATCACAATCGAAAAGGGAACAATGAAGATAAATGCAAAATCGATCATGGGAGTCATTACCCTCGGCGCAACATACGGGACGAAGCTGAAGCTATATGCATCAGGACCCGATGAAAGTGAAGCTGCCAATACCATAGAGGGACTCTTCAAGAACAGGTTCAGAGAGTGAAGGACAAACTGACTCAAAGGCAGAATGAAATACTTGAATACATTCGTACTTTCTCCATCGAGAACGGAAGGACCCCTACTCTCTCTGAGCTGGCAGAAGGATTATCAATTTCTCGCGGAAGCGCGTATGACCATATCTCCCTTATAAGGAAAAAAGGATTGCTGGATCCCAAAGGAAGGCTGAGGATAAGCGATAATGCATCATACGGGAGATTGAATGAAAAGATCAGCCTGTACTCGTCAAGAGAAGAACTGCGGGAGAAGAAGGAAACATCATCCGTATTCATTTCCAGGGCACTGATGAAGAAGAACTGCACATATTTTGCTGTGGAAGTGCATACAGAGGATATGACAGACGGAGGGATATTGCCATCTGACATCGCCTTCATCGAATATGGAGGGAAGATAGAAAATGGGGATATCATCCTGTTTGAGAGCGATGACAGACTTTCGCTCAGACACATCTATTTCCGCAAAGATGGGCTTATCGAGCTCATTCCGGAGAATTACATGATGGGAAAGAAGACTACAGGAGCTCTCGAGATCCTTGGCAAGCTCATACTCATCCAGAGGAGGTACGTCTGATGGGAATATATCTGTTGATGGGACCTGAAGAGGGAGAGAAAGAGGAAGAGAGGAAGAGGATAAGAAACGAGATACTCTCGAAGCATGAAGGTGCTGAAGAAACCTCATTCTACACATCAGATGACAAGGATGATCTGATCATATCATCACTCAGACAGCCTTCATTATTTGCAGATCACAGGATCATCACAATAAAGTACTTCGAGAACGCAACAGAGACACTGAAGAAAAGGCTTTCCGAATATGCCCTCTCTCCAGATCCTGATCTTGATCTGATCATACTCTCGTCCGGCACACAGAATCCTTTTTCCAAGAAAGCAGATGCCGCCATCGAGAAAAAGATCTTCTGGGAGGAATTCGACAGGGACAAGAGACTCTGGATACGGAACAGATTCCAGAAGAACGGGAAGAGAGTCACAGACGATGCGATCGACGAGATACTCTCATCACTTGAGAACAACAAAGCAGAGATGGGCAATGCGATCGATATGATCTCAAGCTACTACATGGACAGGAAAGAGATTTCGGGAAATGACATCAGCAGTGTGCTTTCCAGAGAAAAAGGGGAAAACGGATACACGCTGTTCGGAAAGATCGCAAAAAAGGATCTCGAAGAAGCTCTCCTGGCTGTCGGAGCAATCGATCTGAGGGATTCACGTGGCCTGATAGGAGCAAATGCAATCCTTTTGAACCAGTTCAGGCTGCTTGAGGATCTCCGTCTTAAGATAGAAGAAGGAAACAGTGAAAAAGAGGCATTCAAACTTGCAGAGGGACTTAGTGTCACCTATCCGGTGAAAGGAATAAGATTTCCCGCGCAGGATTCATTCCGATCTGCTTTGAGAAACTACACGAAAGAGGATGTGAGCAACATCATACTGCTGCTTGAGAAGAACGATAACGTGATCAAGACAGCGCAGGATATGAAAACCGTGATGGAAGAAATAGTATGGAGGATCATAAAAAAGGGAGGAAGGGAGACTTCACTCACACTTTACCCTGACTCGCTAGAAGTTGAACTTATGTAGTATCCTCTCTGCTACTGGAAGCGGGATTCCCGCCCCCTTGCTGAGTTCTTCAGCACTCAGAGAGAGGATAGCATCAACAGAGCCATACTTCTTCATGACCTTCTCGCTTCTCTTTTTGCCCATCCCCTCGATTGATTCGAGAAGAGAGAAAGAAGCTTCCTTGCTCCTCATCCTCTGATTGAATGAAGTGGCGAATCTGTGACACTCATCCCTGACTGCGATCAGAGTCCGGAGTCCTTCATCTGAGTGAGGAAGGAGTATGCTCTCTCCATCCTCCGGGAGGACAATCTCCTCCCTTCCCTTGCTCAGGCCGACAAGCGCGATCTTCTTGTCTATTCCCAAGGCCCGGAAAACTCCAAGAACGGCATTCACCTGCCCTTTTCCGCCATCGATCATCACAAGATCAGGAAGGGGGGCATTCTCGCTCAGAAGGCGGGAATACCTTCTCATGCTCGCTTCCCTCATTGATTCAAAGTCATCGATCTTTCCATCCAGAGTCTTTATCGAGAAATGCCTGTATTCCTTCACAGAGGGATTTCCGTCACGGAATACGATGAGAGAACTGACTGTGTACTTTCCACTGAGTTGCGCAATATCGAAGCCTTCGATATGACGCGGGAGCTTATCAAGTGAAAGGATCTCCTTCAGTCGTTCCAGAGAGGCAGTGTTGTCACTCTCCTTCAGCCTCTTCTCTACATCCCTCACGGCATTCTCCCTGGCAAGCCTGAGAATCCTGTAGTGCTTCCCGTCACGCGGGACAGCTATAGTGACAGCTCCTCCGAACTCAGAGGAGAAATATTTCCTGATGAGCTCCGAATCGATCTGATGGGAAACATAGATCTCTTTCGGGAGGTTATCTCCATCGGCATAGTACTGGACAAGAAAAGAAAGGAGCGTCTCATCCTCATCGCCGAACGTTTCAGAGCGATATAACGCCTTTCCGATAAGACAGCCTGAACGGAACTGCATGATCGAGACTGTAGAAAGGTAACTGCGCATCTCGATTGCCACGTAATCCCTGCTCTCCTCACTCTCATGGTCTTCCACCATCTGGTTCTTCTGAAGGTCACTGAGAGATCTCAGGAGATCCCTCTTCTCGGCTGCCGTCTCATAGTCATAGGCAGATGCTGCCTTCATCATCGCTTTCTCAAGTTCCTTGATCACTGATGTATCATCGCCGGAGAGGAAGTCCTCGACTTTGGAAATATATTTCCCGTACTCTTCCTTGCTCACCTTCCCGATGCAGGGAGCTGAACAGCGTTTCATATGATAATAAAGGCAGGCATCCTTCCGCTTTGAAAGGGGACCAGAGCAGAAACGAAGCGGAAAACTCTTCCTGACAAGGTCGAGATAGTCATTCAGGCTCTTCACACTGGGATAAGGGCCGTAATATCTCGATCCGTCCCTGATTATCCTCCTGGTCGAGAATACGCGAGGAAACTCTTCATTCGTGATCCTGATCATCGGATAGCTCTTCCCGTCTTTCAGCAGGATGTTATAGTGCGGTGTATATTTCTTTATGAGGTTATTCTCAAGAACCAGTGCCTCATAGTCGTTTCCAGTGATTATATACTCGATATGATCTATCTTCTCCACGAGGCATGTAGTCTTCATATCCCTGTTCGGCAGAAAATACGAAGATACACGGCGCCTGAGGTTCTTGGCCTTTCCTACATAAATTACAGTGTCATTGCTATCTTTCATAAGATAGCACCCCGGCATCTCCGGAAATTTCTTCACCTCTTCCCTTGCACTGTCCATAATCAGAAAGATATTACGATAATCTGGCATTTGACAACAAAGGGAAATATACAGAAGCTTTCTGTATGATCAAAGGAACAGCTCAGCTTATCAATGCCCTTTCAGAAGACAGAAGGGAGTACCTATTCTCATTGAAAGATGAATTCTCCCTTTCGGAGAGTACCTTTCTGGAACTTCTGAAAGATGAACTCGATCTTGCTCTCTGGAAAGAAGGAAGCATAGAGAAATTCATAGACAGGGAAAAACTCGGCAAGATGGACAAGGGACAGAGGAAGGACGAGGTCCTGAAGATGGTGAGAAATAGCATTTCTCTCCTCAGGAAAGGGCCCGTTGACTACTCCTCATTCACTCCGGAGTACCCCTCCAGGAAAAAGACCATAGAGATAGCAGAACACGAAGTTGTGTTCGGAAAGTGCCCTTGCCCTGTCGACGGCGAAAAGACAAGATGCTGCAAGCTCACCACGCTCGATGTGATAATGCAATGCGCATTCTCATGCTCATACTGCGCGGTACGTTCATTTTATGACGATGAGAAGATAATCATCCCCAAAGACCTTGAGGAAAAACTCCTTGCAATGTCTTTTGACGAGAACAAGTACTGGCATATCGGAACAGGACAGGCATCTGATTCACTGATGCTCGGAGATGATTACTCAACGCTCTCTGCCCTATCTGCATTTGCAAGAAAGCACCCTGATGTCGTGATTGAACACAAGAGCAAGTCAGGGAGAAAAGATATTTTTGACAGAGTCTGGCCAAGAAACATGCTTTTCACCTGGTCGCTGAATGCAAGTGTGATAATCGAGAAGGAAGAACATCTGACAGCAACTCTTGACGAGAGGATCAGTGCAGCAAGGAAAGCAAGGGACAAAGGAGCGCTGATCGGCTTCCACATCCATCCGATGGTCTACTTCAAGGGATGGGAGGATGGATACAGAGAGGTTGTCGGGAAAATAACATCAGCGTTCGCTCCGGATGAGATAACAGTAATCAGTGCCGGAACACTGGTATTCACCAAAGAGGTGATAAAGACTATGCGCACAGAGGGCAAGATGACTCGTACAAGCCAGATGGAACTCACGAAGAGCGCCGGGAAATACACATATCCGCTGGAAGTGAGGAAGAGGATGTACGATACCCTCTTTGCATATTTTCCTGAAGAATACAAAGAAAAGGCCTTTACATATCTCTGTCTTGAGGATCCCTCGCTCTGGCTATCTGCACTCCACAAGGAGTACAGTTCGGACAGCGATTTCGAGCTAGATATGAAAAGGCACTATATGTCAAAGATCACTTGAGCTTTTCTTTAAGTATCTCAAGGGCTCTACCCTCAAGAGGCATCTCCTTCCCATCAAGGACAGCGCGAATGGCCTCTTTCTCTTCCCTTGAGATTCTCACAGAGTGCATTCTGTTGTTCTCGAAAGCCTCTGAAGCGAGAGGAGCCACTTTCTTCACGATCTCCAATATGACCTTCGCATACTCCCTGATCTCATATTGGGCATGGGAGTGCAACCTGAGTTCGAGAAAGTGAAGGAGATTGTGGAGGTCCATCTGCCAGTAGAACTCCGTGTAGAGAGAAAGCGGGAGATTTATGCGGCTAAGCTCCCTCGCGATATTCATATCAAGCAGTTCATGATAAGAAGAGAAGATCCTTTCCTGATCCTCCTTCATCATTTCCGTGACCTTCTTTGCCACCTCTTCAGGAACAGGCTCATCCATCCTTCCCTGCTTATTGTTATCACTCTGGTAGGCTATTACGGACGGAGAAGGAACATAGCATTCATCCTTCATGACAGAATACCTGCCTGAAATCTCATTCATCCTTCCTGTTCTGTGCCTAACCCACTGTCTGGCCACGAAAATAGGCATCTTGAGATGGAAAGTGAAAACCACTTGCTCGAACGGAGATGTATGATCATTCCTCATCAGATAGTTGATCAACCCTTTGTCCTGCCTGTAAGTCTTTGTCCCCTCGCCGTAACTGACACGAGCACTCTGAACTATCCTCTGGTCAGACCCGAGGTAGTCGACAAGACGGACAAAACCATGATCAAGCACTGGAAATTCCTTGTCGAGGATCTCTTCTGCCTCTTTCACATATGTATGCATGCGTCTCTCCTTATATGAGGCCCATCTTCATCAGTGTATTGCTGGTCGCGGCAACAGCTGCTGTCTCAGTGCGCAATATCCTCTTTCCAAGGAGAATAGGAGAAAAACCATTTTCAAGAAATGAGTTTCTCTCGCGCGCGCTCCAGCCTCGTTCGGGGCCTATCGCTATTACGACATTATCGGAAAGAGAGGGGATCTCTCCAAGCCCCTTTTTTCCAATTACGTTATCAAAAATCAGACGATCCCGATGATGAAGAGATGAAAGGAGGTCAGGAAGGGCCAAATGAAGCTCCACGTCCATGACACCTGTCATGCCAGCTTGCATAGCGCCATCAAGAACGATCTTCCGCCACTCCCCATCTTTATAGAGGGACGCATCCCGGTAGCTCTTTTCTCCGAAGTCGGATATCACTAGATAGAGTTTGCTCACCCCGAGGCTGGCAAGTTCCCTCAGGATCCTGCGCATTGAAATGGGCCGGACCTCAGCAAGTATAACTTCAAGCCCTGTCAGACCAGAGAGATCTTCTCCCTCTTCTGCAGAAAGATATATACCCTCTTCTCTGATTTCATCAATCGTCACATCCAAAGCACATCCATTTATTATTCCGCCCCTGAAGTGATCCCCCTTTCTCAGATGGAGGACATTGAGGATATGCTCTGCCCGCTCATCCCCTCTTTTCAGAAAGGATGGGAGGGAATCAAACAATATGATGTTCATCAGTACCGCCCTGAAAGCTTCATCAGATATGAGAGATGAAGGAAGTTCCTGCTGTGGATATCCTCCTTCTTCATTTTCCACGACCAGTTGGAAGTGCCACAAGTGGCAGGAATATTCATCCTTGCACTGGAAGGGAGCATCAGGATATCCTGCATCGGAAATATGGCATACTTGGCTCTGGAAAGGAGCGCAGAACGGATCATCTTCCAAGGAATCTGATCATCTGGCGCTTCGAAATATCTCCTGACGATATCCTTGTATCCATCATCAAGAGAATCATACCAGCCGCAGAGCGTATCGTTGTCATGAGTTCCTGTATAGATCACCGAATTGTAGTCAACATTGTGCGGGAGGTATGCATTCGACGCATCAAACGACCCATCTTCCTTGAACGAGAAAGAGAATTCGAGGATCTTCATGCCAGGGAATCCGTTTTCATCTCTCAGCTTCTCCACCGATGGAGTGATTACTCCGAGGTCCTCTGCGATGATGTCCAGATCTTCGCCGAACACTTCCCTGAATCTTCTGAAAAGCTTATCTCCCGGGCCTTTCACCCACTTTCCGTTTTCAGCTGTCTCCTCTCCGAACGGGACTTCCCAGGCTGCATCAAAACCACGGAAATGATCTATCCTGACAATATCCGTGAGCAGGAATGCCTGAGACAGCCTCTTTATCCACCAGGAATACCTGTCCTTCTCGTGTTCCTTCCATCTGTATGTAGGATTTCCCCAAAGCTGTCCGGTCGGACTGAAAGCATCAGGTGGGACACCCGAGGATTTCTCCTGTTTCAGATCAGGAGAGAACATCAGAAGACGTGTGTTTGTCCATGCATCCGCGCTATCTGCAGCTACAAAGATTGGGATATCCCCTATGATGCTGATGCCCAGACTGTTTGCATGGCTTCTGAGTTTTGCCCACTGTGAGAAGAAGAAATACTGCATAACCTTCCAGATCTCGACTTCCTTCGCGTTCTCCTCAAAAGCTTTCCTGAGAGCAGATTCCTCTCTCCTCTTGAGAGCTTCAGGCCACTTCAGGAACCATCGGGTATCATTGAACTTGTCAGAGAGGACCTGAAAAAGGGCATAATCATCGAGCCACCAGCTATTCTTCTCTAGGAATTTCCTGTAATCCTTGTTCTCTCCATCTGACTTGAGGAAGTTGACTGCCGCTCTCCTGAGCAGAGGCATCTTCATCTCCTTAGCCTTCCCGTAGTCAACCCTTTCGCTGTTATCCTCCCCTACAGACAATATATCTTCAAGTTCCAGATATCCGGACAAATACAGGCTCTTGATGCTTATCAGCAGTTCATTTCCTGCAAATGTACTTCGCGAAGCATACGGACTATCTCCATAGCCGGTAGGTCCTAATGGCAATATCTGCCATAGCCTTATATGGTTTTCAGCCAGCACTGAAAGAAAATCGAATGCAACGTCTCCTATATCACCGATTCCAAACGCAGAAGGAAATGAAGTCGGATGGCAAAGTATGCCAGCAAGCCTCTCTTTTTTCATAATCAAAATTATAAACCAAGTGCAATACTGGTTAAAGCGTTTTCCATTCATAGGGCAAAGGATATGCTATAATGTCATCATGAGCGCTAAAGGCAAATGGGATTATCAGATTGGAGAAAATGTAGTTTATCCGAACCATGGCGTTGGCGTAATCAAAGGCGTCAGGACTCAGGAGATCATGGGAACAGAGAGGGAATACTATCAAGTTTTCATTCCATCTCTGGATATGGATATCCTTTTGCCTGTAGATAATGCGAGGGAACTTGGGCTCAGGCATCTTTCGACAAAAGAGGAGATCAAGAAAGCCCTTTCCTCGCTGAAAGAGAAAGAAAGCCTGCCATATACGGACTGGAAGGCCCGGCAGAATGCACAGGTTACGCTGATGAAGACAGGAGACATAAGAAACATCGCATCGGTCGTGAACATTCTGTACCACAGGCAGAAAGTAAAGGATCTTCCAGTGATGGAGAGAAGGATATTTGAAAACGCACTTGCCCAACTGATCGACGAAACATCGCTTGTTATGTCAATATCTGCCGAAGACGCTAAAAGAACTATATTTGCACGTCTGGAGAAGTTATGATGCCGACACATTTCCCATCATTTGCCCTTGTGCTCCTTGCCGCAGGCAGCTCGGACAGGTTCAATCGCTCCCAGAAAGAGAGCGTGAAGAAAGAATTCCTCAAAATAGACGGACACACTGTGCTTTATCGCGCAGGTGAACCTTTTTTTGAAATTCCAGGACTTTCTGCAGTCATAGTAACTACAGCAGAAAATGCAGAAGACGAGACAATAGTCGCTCTTGAAGACCTTGTAAACGTGAATTCGATCCCCTTCCTGATCATCCAGGGAGGAAAGACACGCAAAGAAAGTGTCAGGATAGCGCTCGAACAGCTGGCATCCCTTGCTCTCAACATCGAGTATGTGGCGATACATGACGGAGCAAGGCCCTTCGTGCATCCGGATCTGATCATCCAGACTCTTGCCACTGCGACAGTGACAGGTTCCTCAGTACCGGCAATCAGGATCACAGACAGCATAAAGCGTCTGGGAGAAGATGCTTTCATAAGCGAGAACGTGGACCGCACAGGACTGATCAGGGTACAGACGCCACAGGTATTCAGATTCAAGGATATTCTTGAAGCGCACAGGTCCTTTCCTGATGAGAGTGCAGATGATGATGTCGAAGTATACACAAAGGCAGGTTTCAGATGTGCTGTCGTGCAAGGCAGTGAAGAGAACAGGAAAATCACCTACATAAAGGACATACCGGAGGCAGAAACCCAGATCGAGGAGTATATCAGGGAAAGGGAAGAAGGCCGGAAGAAGGGAAAAGCATCAAGAAGGATGAGAGAACTTCTTTATCAGGGAGATGGTGAAGATGAGAGTCGGTGAAGGGTTTGACATCCACCGCCTCGTCAAGGGAAGGAAATTGATTCTCGGCGGAATAGAGCTGCCATCTGATGTCGGAGAAGAGGCCATCAGCGATGGAGATGTACTCCTCCATGCCATAATAGATGCCATGTTCGGAGCTGTCGCATCCGGAGATATCGGGACACACTTTCCTGAGGGAGAGGAGTATCTCGGCGCATCTTCCGCTGATCTTTTGGGAAAAGCAATTGAAGAATGTCATGTCAGAATCATAAATTTGGACTGCAATATCTTTCTTGAACGCCCAAAACTTGCCCCCTACAGAGAGAAAATAAGGGATAACCTATCTGTACTGCTCTCAATGCCGAAAGAATCAATATCAATCAAGGCAAAGACGATGGAAGGCCTTGGCGCAATCGGAGACGGAAAAGCGATAGCTGCAACCGCAGTAATACTTGCAGAAGAAAAGGAGAAAAAGAAATGAAGAAAATCGAGACAAAGAATGCACCAGAGGCGATCGGACCTTATTCTCAGGGTTATGTTTCTGGCCAGTTTATCTTCACATCTGGACAGCTTCCGGTCAACCCGGAAAATGGCCTCGTCGAGGAAGATACGATCGAGTATCAGGCTAATATGGCAGCAAAGAATGTCGGAGAAGTGCTCAAGGCTGCAGGCGCAACATATGATGACGTGATCAAAACAACATGTTTTCTTGCAGATATGGCAGATTTTGCCGCGTTCAATGAAGTTTACTCAAAGTACTTCACCAGCAAACCAGCACGCAGTTGTGTTGCGGTAAAGACCCTTCCAAAAGGAGTGCTCTGCGAAATAGAAGCAATTGCTGTGATGAAGTAGTCTAAATTAGGGGCCTAAGAATGGACACTACTTGCCTTCTGGCGTGAGAGTTGTCACTGCAAATTTGATGTTTTGACAGCTCTGACAGCCCAAAAAGAAGGGATATCCAGATCCTGAAATAGCCTTTGAAAAATTCACTTCATGTGCGGTGGTAATTACGATGACTGCTTCTCTTAACATCATCATAGGCCGTTCCCTGGCTGAGGAGCATGACGCAGTATTGGTTCATGCTGACACCTTCCTCCCGTGAACGCTCCATCAGGCGACGATGCAGGGATTTCGGCATGCGGAGCTTGAACTCGCCGCTGTAGTCCTTCAGACTATCCGGCTTAGGAATCGGAACGCCATCCTCTATTGCAGAGGAAAACCATGTCTTTTTTGCGTCCTCTAGGCTCTCAAGCGCATCAGGAATGGACGTACCAGTCGTGATGCACCCCTTCAACTCAGGTATGAAGACTGCATAACCTTCCTCATCTGTGTCCTTGATTATCTCAATCCTATAGGGAAGGGACATGTAATATTCAAGGTCCTTGATCATAGCTCCTCCTCTTCAACCGCATCCCTGACAAGCTCTATATATACCTTCAGTATCGGCTTATGACGTGGAATGACGATTCTCTTGCTTCCTTTGCTGAACACATAATGGCTGCTTCCGCTTTTGGGCTGCCTCTCCTCGTACCCATGGCTCAGTAGTATCTTCTCCAGTTCTTCAAACCTCAGATCAGGGGAAAGGGCTTTAAGCTTTGCCATCAGCTTTTCCCATTTAGACATCGTGCCTCCATATCAGAATATATTATGATGTCGTATATGATGTCAAACTGGAGTATTGTTTCCTGAATTATATCTTAATAATCATAAGATCTTCTTAGAACAAGACACAAAAGGACTAAAATATTATTTTGTTAGAACAAAACAAATTAGCTAAAAATTTTGAATTTTTTCACAATCCATAAATAGAATTCAAGATGCAAATGGCTCCGCACATGCAGAGCCACGGAATTGCTAGACAGAAGCGATAGCTGGCTTCAATAACAGGCCAGGGGCAGACGATGTATCACTTCTCTGCAACAACTCAAGCGTGCCAATAAAGCGCTTGAATCTGTTTTCGATTATGATTTCAAGCTTTCCATGGTTAAAATCAAAACCTCCTCCACCTTCCTGCAGCCTTATTACCGCATAGTACTTCCCTCCAGAATAAAGTATGTCTGCAAGAACTTCCTTTCCCATCAGGTAGGATTCTATCTTGTATGTATCATCCACATGCTTGTCTAAAATCTCCAGAGGAAGGAAGTAACCTTTCGCGTTATCGAGTCCTGCAAATCCGTCAATTCCATATTCAACATGGTTGTTGGAACAAACGCCATCGATAACTACATTGTCCTCTATGACTATATCCGTATCATTGAATACGATCCCATAACGATCGCCTATCCTGAACTGAACATCAGCTTTTGCCCCTGTTACATTTAAATCCTTATCAACCAATACCTCTTCGGCACAAGACAGAAAGGAAAATACAATTACAAAAGAAGCCAAAACAATCAATGCCTTTCGCAAGACACAACCTCCATTTGCAAGATCATTTACTCTTCGGACCCCTATCCACCCAGCTGATATCCCCTGCCTTGAATCTTCGGTTGTATTCCCTGACTGCACTTTGAGCCATGCCGGTAAGAGTTGCAGTCTTCTTGTATCCGTTACCTTGCATGAACGACTCAAGGCATTGCTTTCTGATCTCATGTGGAATGCGAGGATGATTTGAAACTTTACAATTACCTTTTTCCATGACTACCCTCCTCCTTTTGATCTCTGATGTAAACTCGAGAAAGATGTAGACTAAACACCTGAAGTTCGCACTAGGGGAAAATCATGAATTACAAAGAAAGGGGAGCATGACACTCCCCCACGGTTTACTCGAGCCTACACAACTCAGTTTGTCTGAAGAGGAACCTGTTCTTCTTCGTCGTCATCTCCGACAAATCCCGGTATGGTCGTGTCACCCTTGATGTCGTTTGCAGCAACGTTATATTTTTCTTCACCAATCGTTACTTCTATGTTTTTGCCAAGATCAGTAGAGCTGATTACGAAAGAAATAGTATCAGCACCTTCCTTTGTGGCAGAATTGATATCGATCGTCCAGGAAGTTATTGATTCTCCATCTTTTGTTGCGTTCATATCAAATATGACATGATATCCTGTAGTAGAATCAAATGGCTGATCTACTAAATATCCTGTATCAAAATCAGAATTACCAACAGCTTCCTTGAATATGGTCTTCAATGTGTCCATTGGAACATCCGAACCTTCATCATTTGGGTTATTGTCACATGCAACAAATCCGAAGACTGCAACGAGAGCAAGAAACAAAATCAGTAGTTTTTTCATTTTCTCTGTTTCCTCCTATTACTGCTGATAATAGGCTACCCCCCCCCGGTTTATTTTTGTCAAGTTTTACTTTTCCTTAGTTTCCCCATCTTGAATCCTAGGTATTGAAAAAACATACAGAAAGACAATGCTGATGCAAAACTGCAAATTTAACATCTTTTTACAATCCAATCATTTATCCAGTTTACAGACGTATGATTGACTCATATGATCTTTCGCACTAAGTGATTCGAATCAGTCAAGATCAATTCATATGGATATAGAAATTGGAGAAGCATGCCTTACCAGATGATGCCACCTTCCTCAATGCCTTCAGGCATGAGAGTTGTCACTGCAAATTTGATGTTTTGACAGCTCTGACAGCCCAAAAAGAAGGGATATCCAGCTCATGCAGGCGACCGTAACCGTTAGTGTCGTCGTACACATCAGTGATCGTAAATCCTGCTCTCAGCAGTCCACCGATCTGTTCAGAAAAGGAGTGGGAAAACTGCATGCCGTCTTCTTCTTTGTAGAGTGCAGGGTCTTTCAGCGGATTGAATGGCAGCCCTCTCACGATACGCTCCTCATCTCCTTCATCTGTAATGAAATTCAGCCCATTATCAAAGGCGATAAGGAGAATGCCGTTCTTTTTCAACACTCTGAAGCATTCTTTCAGGATAGGTTCAACCGACTCAACATAGCAGAGCGAGACAGGATTGAAGACGACATCAAACGATTCTTCGTCGAAAGGAAGAGGCTCTGTCATATCTGCCTTCACTATGTTCACATCATAGCCCTCGCGTCTGGAAACAAGCCTTTCGCTCTCAAGCTGCGCGTCGCAGTAATCAAGGACAGTGCAATGGAAGCCTATGGCCGTGAATATGGGTATCTGCTGGCCGCCTCCGCAAGCAAGGCCCAACAGGCTTTTCCCCTCTGGGGATGGAAACCAGCTATGCGGTACAGGTTTTGTTGGAGTGAGAAGTACATCCCAGCAGCCTTTCTCTGCATTCAGGTATGTTCCATGGTCAATTGGCTGGCCCCACTTCCAGCCGTCTTTTATCCACGATGCAATCACTCTTGCGTTGATATCCTGATAGTTTTCCATGGTCAATTATCTTAGCCTGTTTGGCATTTAATTCCAATCTGCGGTGAACAAACATAGGTTCTGAAAGCTTAAGTCATATTGAAAAATAACGCCTCATCGCTCCTCTGTAACACGGGGCGGGAACCAAACACCCTTGTAACCTTTTCAAAGCTGTCCGCTCACCACTCCCTGCCTTAAATGGTCCTTGACTCAAGTCTACTATCCATTACCACTATACCCTGATGGGAACAAGTATATCTGCATCAATCCTGATATCCAGCACTTTGTTTTTCAGCCACAGACATCTCTATTACTTTTGTCGTAGTTTCTGTAATTAAATGTTTCATATGATGTGACTTCTGTCAAATACTAAATCCAATTTTCAGAATCTTCCACAACTCCTTTGAACGTTAATAATCATGTGCTGCTAGGCTTCCAAGGCAGGCTGAAATCAGTTTTTCAGCTTTTGACCACTTT
>CASFDA010000003.1 GCA_949293335.1 uncultured Spirochaetales bacterium | reverse complement strand
TTTCTTACATAATAACACACTTAACTCTTTATTTTAGCCTTTCTTGCTTTTCCCTTCTGGCTGTTTTCCAATATTTCCTGCTTTTACCTTTTCAAATCTGCATTTACCCCTTTTGTCCTGCATTTACTTTTTCAATTAACCAAAATTTTTATTTAATTACTATGCAATAAATTACATCTTCTATTCCCATTGGGTCAGAAAGAAAATTAATTGCCTGATACATTTGTTAGTATAATTGCTGTTGTTGCAATGCCTGTATCCGATAAACGCGTTAGCCTTTTCGTAACATTTTCTGCCGTAATAATCACAAAAGACTAGGGGATTACGGTTTTTTTTCTAGATAGTCATCCGGATAACAAGTTAACACTTCATTTTATATATTCCTCAATCAGATAGGCGATCTTGCTGCTACCGACTATATAGCTTCCATGATCTTCCTTTTCAAGGATCACCAAGTGGGATGACTTTATATTGTTTCTGATTTTTCTGGCATCTGAGATCTTGATCATGTCATGTTCGCCCATGAATATGGTCACATCAGCCTTTATCTTGGCCAGATCTTTTCTTTTGATATCAGGTTCCCGGAGCATCAGACGCAAGAGAGGATTATTCGTTTTCTTGAATTCGTTTCTTATCTCTTTCAGTACTTTTTCTTTTAGGCCATGAGGTTTTGTATTCGCTCCGCTGATTATCGCTTCTGATGATATTTCATGGATACTTTGAGAGCAGCAAGAGCGTAATGATTGCCCCATCTGAAAAACCGTAGATGATGGGGTCTATCAATTTATGTTCATCTATGAATGACTTTATATCTTCCGCCATGATGGAATAGCTCAATTTGCCTTTCGGACTGTCTCCATGAGAGCGTGAGTCAATAAGATAGACTGTGAAACTTTTTGCAAGGATTGGAAGAGCAGAGTAGAAGATGCTCTTGTCCTCTCCATTTCCATGGAGCATCAGAAGAGCTCTTCCACTTCCCTCCTTCACATATGAAAGGGAAACTGTCTCAGGCATTCTCTTCTTTCAAGAGATTCTCTCTTGCAATTGAGAGCATCAGCTTGATCCTGTTCTCCTGATTCACTTTCGTTGCAGATGGATCGTAATCAATCGGAACTATGTTCGAATTCGGGTATTTTTCCTTGAGCGGTCTTATCATTCCCTTGCCACAGATATGGTTTGGAAGGCACCCGAAAGGCTGGGTGCATACGATGTTCGAATACCCTTTCTCGATGAGTTCAGCCATCTCAGCAGTCAGAAGCCATCCTTCTCCCATCTTGCAGCCTTTGTCAATCAGTCCTTCTCTGTAATGTTCAAGTTCCTCGAATGTCGCACTCCTGTGATATTCAGGATAATATGACATCTCATCCGTCATTACTTTCTCAAGCTTCAGGAGGAATGGAAATATGAGTTTCATCGCCAGCTTGTATTTCCCTCTTCCGCCATAGTACTCATCGTCATATACCCCATTCTTGAAAGAGTAGAGTATGAACCCCATCATCGGAGGAAGCATGACTTCGCACCCTTCGCTTTCGAGGAACTCCTTGAGATTGCTGTTTCCAAGTTTCGAGTACTTCATGTAGATCTCGCCGACGACTCCTACCTTGACCCTTTTCTGTGACCTGTCACATTTTACGTTATGGAAGTCTGTCGCGATTTTATGCATGTTCTTCCTGAAGTTTGAAAAGAAATATCCTCTGTTTTTTGCAAAACATGACCCCAGGTAATCTGTCCAGTAATCAACAACTTTGTCAGAATCTCCCTTGTTTACCTCATATGGCTTTGTCTGATTGTAAAGCATCATCAGCAAATCACCGTACAAAAGGCCAGTGAAAGCCTGGAGAAGCATCAGCTTTGTTATCTTCAATCCGGGATTGCTGTTCATGCCCTGCAAGTTCATCGATATAACTGGAATATTCTCGAGATTTGCCCTCTTGAGTGCTTTCAGGAGCAGAAAGTAGTAATTGCTTGCCCTGCATCCTCCACCTGTTTGTGAGATGACAAGGGCAGAATGATCCTTGTCGACGATGCCTCTCTTGATTGCATCCAGCATTTGCCCGATAACCAGGAGGCAAGGGTAACACATATCATTATGGACGTACTTCAGCCCTTCGCCGATCAGTGACTGATCGTAATTCTCCAGTAAGTGTACTTTATAACCGTGATTGTCAAAGATCCTCTTCATGACATTGAAATGTATCTCTGACATATTAGGGATGACTAATGTCCATCCCTCTTCTTTCATCTCTTTAGTGAATTGTCTCATTGTCCTTCATATCCAAGGCGGCAAAGAGGCTCCTTAGCCTTATCTTCACAGCCCCGAGATTCGTTATCTCGTCTATCTTTATCTGTGTAGGTATCTTGTCTCCACTCTCGAGAATGTCCCGTACTTCATCGCTCGTGACTGCATCCAGTCCGCATCCGAAGGATATAAGCTGGACAAGATCCATATCCTTCTGGTCAAGGACATATTTCGCTGCGTCATATAAGCGTGCATGGTATGTCCACTGATTGAGGACTGTCACTCCATTTCGTTTTGTCTTGGATGCAATTGAGTCTTCTGAAACTACAGATGCCCCAAGGGAGACGATTAGACGATCAATTCCATGATTGATCTCAGGATCGACATGATATGGTCTTCCGGAGAGTACTATGATCCTCCGGTTCTCCCTTCTTGCCTTGTAAATTATCTCATCTGCCTTCTCATTTATTCTCTCGTGGTAGAACTTGATTTCTTCATATGCCGATTTCACGGCTTTCTTCACTTCGCGTTTCGGAATGCCAAATAGCTCTGATATCCGGAGCGTGAAATGTTTTTCATTGTCTGGTGAAAGGTAGCCTAAGATCAGTTTTGTATCTCCAAGATCCTGATTGCCTTTTATGACCTCTCCATAGTATGCGACAACAGGGCAGTTGTAATGATTTGTTCCTTTTTCCTCATCAACGTTGTAACTGGATGCGGGAATGAAGATCGTGTCCACCTTTTTGTTCTTGAGGTATTCGACATGTCCGTGCATGAGTTTCGCAGGAAAGCATACTGTGTCGGAAGGGATCGATGACTGACCGTTGATATACAGATCCCGTGAGGAGAATGGGCTGACTATCACCCTGAAGCCAAGATGGACAAATAGTGTCTTGTAGAAAGGAAGGAGTTCATATAGTCCGAGTGCAAGCGGAAGTCCGAGAGTTCCTCTCTGTCCATTGCCATCTTCATTCATGTACTCAGCTAATAGTTCTTGCTTGTACTGATAGATGTTGTAAGAAGAGTCGGCCTCTCTTTTCACGCCAGTGATGGGTTTTTCACATTTGTTTCCGCTGATCAGCCTTCGCTTTCCTCCGAAGTCATTGATTGTAAGCAGGCAATGGTTAGTACATCCCTGACAACGGATGCTCCTTAGTTTTGGATTGAGCTCCCTCAGTTCTTCTTTTGATATGATGCTGCTGTTTTTCTCATCATCCTTCTTGAGCTTCATGGCATAAAGTGCTGCCCCGTATGCACCCATGAGACCCGCAATCTCAGGACGTATAACATCAAAGCCCAGCTCTTTCTCAAATGCTCGCAGAACCGCATCATTGAGGAACGTGCCGCCTTGTACGACTATGTTCTTTCCCAGTGTTTCCTTGCTGGTGGTCCTGATGACTTTGTAGAGCGCGTTCCTGACAACAGAGATTGCAAGACCAGCAGATATATCATTTATGCTTGCCCCGTCTTTCTGTGCCTGCTTTACAGATGAGTTCATGAAGACGGTGCATCTTGAACCAAGATCCACCGGATTCTTTGCATCTATCGCAAGAGCGGCGAACTCAGCACTGCTTTTTCCAATTGCATTTGCAAATGTCTGGAGAAATGATCCGCATCCAGAGGAACAGGCCTCGTTCAGGAAGATGTCATCTATAGCACCATTCCGGATCTTGAAGCACTTTATATCCTGTCCTCCTATGTCAATTATGAAATCAACATCAGGCAGAAAATGCTTAGCGCCAAGGAAATGCGCGACAGTCTCGACAAGGCTTCCGTCCAGATTGAATGCTGTCCTCATCAGATCCTCACCATACCCAGTGGAGGCAGAACCTTTGATCCTGACATTCGGAAAATCTTCGTATATCATTCCGAGGAAAGATATTACAGCTTGTACAGGATTCCCGTTGTTCGGGCTGTAGCGTGTGAGAAGAAGTTCTCCATCATCGCTTATGAGCGCACACTTTATTGTCGTGGATCCTGAGTCTATTCCAATGTATGCATTTCCAGAATACTGATGAACATCCCTGACTGGAACGCTCGCTTTCTTGTGCCTCTTTACGAATTTCCTGTAATCATCTGCATCTGAAAAGAGTGGGGGAAGCTTTACATAACTTCCTTCGCTTTTCAGGTTCCCGATAGTCTCAATCAGAGAGGAAATCGTCGTCTCTTTCCCGCCTGGGGCGAGGGCTGTTCCCATTGCCACATAATAAAGTGAGTTTTCAGGGCATATTCCAGTAAGACCCAGAGCCTCATCAAAATACTTCCTTAGACTTTTTATGAACGTCAGCGGACCGCCGAGGTAAACGACATGACCCTTTATTTTCCTTCCTTGTGCCAGACCAGCTATCGTCTGGTTGACAACTGCGACAAGTATGCTTGCCGCAATATCTTCTGTCTTCGCCCCTTGGTTGATAAGTGGCTGGATATCACTTTTGGCAAAGACTCCGCAACGTGATGCGATCGTGTATATTTCAGTTGCTTTTGAACTCAGCTGGTCAATATCGTCACGCGAGATTCCCAGCAATGTTGCCATCTGGTCAATGAATGCACCGGTCCCGCCAGCACAGCTTCCGTTCATTCTTACTTCAAGCCCATTAGTCAGGAACAAGATCTTCGCATCTTCTCCACCGAGCTCTATGATCACGTCAACATCTTTCAGATATGTAAGCGCCGCACTTCTTGTTGCGTATACTTCCTGAACAAAAGGAAAATTCGCCTCTTCGGCAAGTCCCATTCCTGCAGAGCCCGAAATTGAAACAGTCACTTTCTGATCACCGATTTCCTTTTCGAGTGCTGAAAGCATAAGTACTGAGCGCTTTGAGATCTCAGAAAAATGTCTCTCGTATGCTGAATATACCGGTTTGTTATCTTCGTCCAGAGCGACAATCTTCATTGTTGTCGAACCGACATCGATACCTATCTTTAACATAAATCAATATTTAATCTACTAATAATCCCTGTAATCCTCAATCGCCTGACTACACATCGGTTATGATAGGGCCCATAAAGCATCCAAATGCATCCAAGTACAGTCGGGTTTGATTGCAGAAGCAATTACATTTCCCCAACGCGCTTCTTCGCGTTCCGAATCTGACCCCACATTTAAAGATACTGAAACTAGGTAAAATTGAAAAGAGTTTTAACAGGTACTATGAAAAGATATATCCTTTTAGAAGTATATTGTCCTGCATTCTTTCCATGCGTTTTCCCCTTGTCAGTCGCTTGTTTCTTCTCCATTAGGTCCATACCGGAAACTCCTGATGTTTCCAATTGCCTTATCTATTTCTTCTTCCATTTCAAGCTTGTTGAAATGTTCTTCCATCACGTCCTTTTCCGGATTCGTCAGAGGATGCTTTGGTGAAAAGATTACGCAGCAGTCTTCATATGGAAGGATCGATGTCTCATACGTTCCTATTTTCCGTGCAAGAGAAATGATCTCTTCCTTGTCATAAGTGACAAGAGGTCTGATTACAAGCATTTCGCTCATGCTGTCTGTAAACGCCATTGCCGATAATGTCTGAGAAGCGACCTGGGAGAGGGATTCGCCTGTTACCAGTGCTTTGGCACCTGTCTTTTTTGCGATTTTGTTTGCCAGGATCATCATGCTCGCCCTGAACATGAGAGTTGTCTCATCTTCATATGCTTTTTCTTTTATTCTCAGTTGCCCGTCTGTAAATGGGACAACAAATAGTCTGGCATGCCCTGTGTATGGAGCGACCAGAGACGCAAGCTTCTTTACTTTCTCAAGTGCTTCGTCACTTGTATACGGGTAGGCATGGAAATAAAGGAAATCGAGCCTGAGCCCTCTTTTTGCAGCAAGGTATGCGGCAACTGGACTATCTATACCTCCGGAAAGGAGCAGAAGGCCTTTTCCTGCACTTCCAACAGGAAGACCGCCTGGTGCCTTGTACCCTTCACTATACACATAGATCTTCTGCCTTACTTCAATGTGAAGAGTGTAGTCTGGGTTTTTCAGATCTACTGAGATGGATGGAAAATGACGTGCGACAATCTCCGCTGCCTTCACTGCAATGTCATAGCTTCTGAGCGGGAATGACTTGTCCTCTCTCCTCGCGTCAATCTTGAAAGTTCCCTTGTTTTCGAACTCGGTCTTTTCCAGCATTTCATCGATCAGGGCCCAGAGTTTTTCCTCTTCTTTATCACATTCGTATGCACGTGCGAATCCGACAAGTCCGAATGTCGTTTCCAGAGCCTTTATGATCTTTCCCTCATCCGCGTCATCGCTTACATGAAGGAAGAATCTTCCTTTCTGATAATCTATCCTCGTCTCGTATTCTCTGAGCTTTTCCCTGATATTGTCCCTCAGGATCTTCTCGAATGTATGTCTGTTGCCTCCCTTGAGGGAGATTTCTCCTAGTTTGAGCAAATATAGTTTCATCGTATGTCACCAATTTCTTTCAAGAGTATATCAATATCCTCGGCATCATGTTCTTCCGAGAGTGATACCCGGATAGCTTTTATCGCATCGTTTTCCTTGACTCCATAGCTGCGGAGAATTTCGACAGCTTCTCCCTTTTTGTTGTTTGAGCATGCAGACCCCGCAGAGACATAAATTCCCTTTCCTGACAGGATCCGTACAGTTACTTCAGATGGCAGAGGGGAAGAAAAGGAGAGGATGAAGGGGCTTGCATTTTCAGGTGAAAGTAATTTCAAGCCGAGTCTGGCAAGGCCATCTCTGAGCCTCATGTTGAGTTTTTTTACTTTTTCTTCCTTCCCTGTACGGTCAGAAAGGGAGATTTCGAGTGCTTTGCGCATTGCGGAGATCGCCATCAGGTTCTCCGTTCCACCACGGAGGTTTATTTCTTGCCCCCCTTGTCCTGCCAACGCTCTTATGGAAACTCCTTTCTTCAAGTATAGGAAACCTGTCCCTCTCGGTCCTCCTATCTTGTGCGCAGAAAAGGATGCAGCGTCGATGCCTGATGAATGTAGGGGAAACGATAGTTTTCCAATCGCCTGTACGCTATCTGAAAGGAATATGATCTTCCTTTTCCCTTCCTCCTCTTTCTTCCGGATAAGTTCGGCTATTTCTCTGGTGTTGCTTATCAGTCCAAGGACGTTATTCACACTCTGTATTGCCACAAGACGTACGGATTTATCGATAATTGCAGAAAGTTTGTCGATATCGTAATGGCCGTCCCTTTCTGCTTTTATGTACCTTATTTCCCAGCCGAGTTCTTTCAACAGACTCTGATATGAGGAGACAGCTTCATGCTCCAGGCGGCCTATAACTACAGCTCCCGGCCTTTTCTGCCAGATGAGGCTGTCAAAAACTATGCTCAGAGCTTCACTTCCTCCGCTAGTGAAGATAATTTCATCATCATCCACATCCAGAAGCCCGGCTATACTCGTCCTTTCTTCTTCAAGTTTTTCTTTTGCCATCTTTCCACCTTCATGCACAGCAGAAGGATTGAATGGATAAGATATGGCAGAAGAAACGTACTCATCGAGCACTTCTTTCTTCATTGGAGTTGTTGCTGCATAGTCAAAATATAGGTTCACGAGGAAATTAAATAGGTTCAGGGCTTAATTTTCAAGTGGTATATCAGAGTGGCTTTGATGTATAAGGAAATAATGGAAAATTTCTCATGTGTTCTTAAAGACGGGAAGGAAACTTTTGTGAAGTTCGTCTCGGAGAAAGAGATGGCAGAATATCTCTTTTCCTTTCCTTCTTCTCTGATAGTTGCTGATGAAAATGCATCTTACGCAGTACCAGGGGAAAGAATGAATGTGCTTGTCCTGAAGTCAGGAGAGGAGATGAAAAATCAGGAGAGTCTCTTTACAATCATCAGGAAAGCCCTTTCTATCTCTCTTTCCCGTTCGTCAACGTTCATTTCTGTCGGAGGCGGGGTGGTTTCGGATATGACAGCATTTGCAGCTTCTGTCTATATGCGGGGAGCTGGCCTTGTCCTTCTTCCATCTACTCTTCTTTCGATGGTGGATGCTTCCCTTGGGGGAAAGAGTGCGATCGATTTTGACAATGTGAAGAACCTTATAGGGACATTCTATCCCGCGGAAGAAGTGGTTATCGCGCCGCATCTTCTGAAAACATTGGACGACCATCAGTTCTTCTCTGGGCTTGGGGAGGTGATAAAGCATGCCTTTCTCGCAAGTGACAAAACGCTGTTTGATTTCCTTGTCCATGAAAAGGAGAGGATCATTTCCAGGGATGAGAATACTCTTGGAGAAATGGTGTATCTCTCCTTGTTAGTGAAGAAGGACTTCATTGAAAGAGATCCGGAAGAGAAGAGGGGAATAAGGAGTGCGCTCAATCTCGGACATACATTTGCACATGCGCTAGAGTCCATAACGAACTATAAAATCCCGCATGGCTATGCAGTAAGTTGGGGCCTTTCGAGAGCTGCAGAACTTGGAGTGATGATGGGCATTACCGACAAGAACTTGAAAGATGATATCGATTTCCTTCTTTCCCTGTATGGATATGATACTTCTCTGCGAATAAGGAAAGAGGAGATTCCTCTTTTTCTTTCTTACAAGGAGAAGGACAAGAAGAGGGGAAAGAATGGGGTCAATTTCGTGCTCATGCGTACTTATGGTGATTATGTCCTCACTGTGCCGGATGAAAGTCTTCTGATAAAGGTGATTCAGGAGTAGGCAAAATGATATTGTGGCGCTCTTTAATAATTGAACACCTCCAGTAAAATTTTTGGGGAGCTCAGGCTCCCCTTCAGTTCACATTCTCGATCTTTATTATTTCTTCTGCGATGCGTTTTCTTCTCTCGTCTTTCTTGTCAATTCCCTCTGCGATTGAGAAGAGTGAATCGAGCGTGTTCTCGATTGCATCAGAAATATATGTGAAAGGCCGGATCGTGTACCTGTCGTGCGTTTTGGAAAGGCCTAGGTAACCGAAGGTATCCTTGCCCATTGCATAAGGGGCGAAAAGGTATTTGAAAAGGGATATGATTACTTCAATGTCTTCATGCGCATCCAGCGAGGATGGAAGTTTTTCTTTCAAAACAGCCTGATCTTTCATGAGTTTCAGATCGTGATCTATGTCCTCCATCATGACAGGTGCCTTTGAAAGGTATTTTCCGACTCTGATCTTGAACTTCTGATCCTTGTTCAGATTCCCTATGGCCTTCAGCTCTGGAAGGGATATTATGCGGATATTCTTTCCTTTCTTTCCTTTTTCCTGCCAAAGGGGGAACGACTCGATGATTTCCCTGGCTGAGAGGATCTTCTCTTTCTTCTTTTTCTTTTTTTCAGGAACATCCTTGAGCCTTATTTTCTCAATCTTTCCGGAAAGCCTCTTCGCGATTGCCGGATCGACATCGCTTATCATGCGTAGCGTGATCGGGGAGACTGTACGGGCATACATCTTGCTCGTCTTCACGATCTCTCCTGCTATCATGTACTCTGGCAGATCCGAGAACCAGGCAGAACCAGGGTGTATGTATATGTTGTCCGCGTTTATTGTCCTGTAAGTCCTGTAATCGACCCTCTTCATCGCATATTGTCTCAAGCCTGATATGAGGGCTCTGAGATAATTGTCCTGATTTCCTCCTGAAAGGACAGGTATCCCTTCTCTTGAGATCTGCTCTGCGAGCTGGTTATGTATGTTCACAATTTCATCAAGTGTCTGGATATCCAGGAAATACTTCTTGCAGAAATTCTCCTTTTCCTTCTTTCCCTCGACTTTCTCGTATGTGCGATAGAGGGTGAGCATCGCAATAAAGTCACCCCATTTTCTCGATTGGAAGGTCTTGTGTGCGGCTCTTGCTTCCATCTCCTTGCCGATCGGGAGAATGTATGGCTGTCTGGTAGAAAGGAATGCGACTGCGATAAGTACTTCATCAAGCACATCCGGGTAATTCATTATCGATTCGACTACAATCCTCTCGAGGCGTGGTAGGATAGGGTATTTGATCATCATGGCTCCGATTGTTGTCAGCCGGTGATCCTTTTCAATTGCCCCAATTATCATGAGCGTCTCTTCAGCACTTGCGAATGCACTCGCTTTAGGTTTTGTGATGAAAGGAAATGAAGTGTAGTTGTAGATTCCCAGCTCACTCATCCTGAGCATTACCTCAGCCAGATCTGAATGCAATATCTCTTCTTCAGAATACTCTGGCCTCATCTGGTAGTCCTTTTCGCTGTAGAGTCTGTAGCAAACTCCGCTTTGAGTCCTTCCCGCCCTTCCTTTCCTCTGATCTGCTGAGGAGCGTGAGATCGGCATAGGGGATAGGGTGTTTGTGAAATTTCTCTGATTGTAGAAATTGATCTTCGCAAGGCCCGAATCTATTACAGTCGTTATTCCATCAATCGTGATGCTTGTCTCTGCAATGTTCGTGGCGACCACAATCTTGATCTTTCCTTTCTTTGTCGGAGTAAACACCTTTTCCTGATCTTCCTTGCTCAATCTGCCATAAAGCGGATATATCTGGAACTTGTCACGTTCAGGAGATCTGGATAGTGATTCCACTAGCCCTTTTATATCTGCTTCTCCAGGTAGGAATACAAGAACATCTCCCGGATTTTCCTTCTTGTCATCCAGAATGAGATTCTCGATCTTCTCGTAATAAATATCCTCGAAATCGCGTTCTATCTTCATCGGCTTATAGCGCACATCTACCGGAAATGTACGTGCCTTGATGCTTATTATCGGAGCGTCGTTGAAGAACTCGCTGAAAATCCTGGTGTTGATAGTTGCGCTCGAGACCACTACCTTCAGATCACTGCGCCGCTCTGTGATCTCTTTCAACAGACCGAGGATGAAGTCTATGTTGAGGCTTCTTTCATGTGCCTCATCGACCATGATGACAGAATAGTTTGACAGATCGGGATTCTGCTTCAATTCCTGGAGCAATATCCCGTCTGTCATTACTTTTATCCTAGTCTCGTCGTCACTTGTATCGTTGAAGCGCATTGTGTACGCACAGTAATTGTTGATGCATCCGATCTGCTTTTTTATGAAGCTGCAGATGCTCATTGTGGCGATACGACGCGGCTGTGTTATGCCTATGATTCCCTTCTTGTCATACCCTGCCTCTCTCAAGATGAGAGGTAACTGAGTAGTCTTTCCCGATCCGGTCGGACTTTCAATTATTACTACTTGATTGTTCTCGAGTACCGAGAGGATTTTGTCCTTGTGCTTATATACAGGCAGGCTCTGGAAATCTACTGGCAAATTGCAATGACCTCCTCCATTTTGTCACAAATGGTGAATTCTCTTGTCTCAAGGTTCTTGACCTGCATCTTCCCGTCATCCTGAAAAGTGATGAGGAACTTGTTGCCGTTCTTACCTGCATAGTCGAATAGTGTCTTCATCTTCTTTCCTTCGAAGAGGTAGACATCGGTGCTGATCCCTTCTTTTCTCAGACCTGACGCTGCCAATAGAGCCTTGTTTCCCTCGTCCTTTCTGAAATAGATGACCACTTTGCTTGTCGGGCTTTCAGAAACAAGGGGACTCTTGAGCTCTTCAAGGGCTGCCATGAGCCTGTCAAGGCCGATTGAAGCCCCAACACCTGGAAGATTTTCTTTTGTGTAGAGGGATGCAAGGTTATTGTACCGACCGCCAGAACATACAGACCCGATAGCTTCCATGGATGACAGGAATGTCTCGTAGACAATGCCTGTGTAGTAATCGAGGCCCCGTGTTATGGATGTGTCGAGCACGAATTTGTCCTTGATCCCCAAGGCACCGAGAAGCTCGATTATCCTCTTCATCCTCAGAGCGTTCTCTGTCTCTTCGCCAAGCAGGGAGACAATGGATGAATATGCGTCGTCTATATTCTTTCCATCTCCGAGCGTGATATATGAAATGATCCTGTCTGCGCTTTCTGCTGACGGAAGTAGAGGCAGAAGCTGCTCTATGACACCCTCTTTCCCGATTTTCCTCAGCTTATCAACGATGCGGAGGATTTCAACAGACCTTTCCCTGATTCCTTCTTTTTCAAGAAAATCATTGAAAAGACCCCTATGCGCAATATGGAATACAACATCGTCGATTCCAAGTGTTTTGAAAGAAGCGTTCATGAGTGAAAGGATCTCTACATCGGCTTCTGCTGAATCGACTCCGACTATGTCAAAATCGCACTGTATGAACTCTCTGTATCTTCCCTTCTGCGGGTTTTCCCCCCTCCAGGCCTTCGCGATGTGGTAGCGCTTGAATGGAAAAGAGAGTTCCGAGTAGTGGAGGGCAAGAAACCTTGCGAATGGAACGGTGAGATCGAAACGCATTGCAACCTTTCTTCCTCCGTTGTCCTCAAAATGGAAGATCTGCTTGTCTGTCTCCCCGCCACCTTTTCCAAGAAGGACGCTCTCGTATTCCAGTACTGGCGTGTCTATAGGCTGGAAGCCATAAAGCGAGAATGTATCCTCAAGCTTCCTTTCAATTTTTTTCTTTGCCTTCTCTTCTTTCGGAAGGCTGTCCCTGAAACCTTTCAGGAGAATTGGGTCAATCATCGTTACTCCTCAATCAAATTATATATGGCGAATAGCCTTTCTCCAATGAGCATTTCACTCTGCCCTGATAATAGCAATAGCTTCATCCAACCTAGCGTCTTTCCCACTGTTGAAAGCACTGTAGTCAAATGAAACGTACACATCAGGTTCTATGCCGATTCCTTCGTATGATGTTCCATCATATTTCCTTGTTTCCGCAAGAGGGGTCATCACACTGATCATTCCGTCCTGCATCGTAATTTCGAAATACCCAGCATCGAAGAAACCATCATCGCTGTAGATAGGACCTGTTGCACCTATGGTTATTCCTCCGACCTGTGTGACGTTGATGTTGTCTTTTTCTATCAGTGTGTGAAAGAAGAGAGTAGATAATTCAGAGCATGAACCAGAAGCCTTGTTCGTAAGAAGAACTATTGGGCAAGATATTTTATCACCTTCTATTGTTGGCCTGATGTATATGTCCTGCCAGCTACTATAGCTGAGCCTGTTGTCACTTTTTTTGGCCCTTACCTTGGCAAATGTCAGATAATTTTCAACCTTAATCTCCAGGAGTCTCCACCTTAAAAGCAGAGCGAAAGGTGGAGAGGAATGGAGGAAAGATCAGCAGATGTGAAAAATTGCAATATGAAGAAATGGCTGGATGAAGAATATGGCGATAAGTATTCATGCACCTATGGATGTCCAGTGAATCAGGATGGATATGGAATCTGCCCAAAGGTGATGCTGGTGCTTCATCCCCTCATGGAGGCGGTGAGGAGCGGAGGCGACCTGAGGAACGTTGGCGGATCCGGCATGTATTCAAAGGATATCGTATGCCCTGACGGCTGTGTCATGTTCCGGCTGGCAGCAAAGAGGCTTTCCGGGAAGAATCCGTTCATATCCGAGGCATTCCAGTAATCAGCGGTATGAAAATAATTTGATTATATTAAAGGAATAGTATTGATAATCTCAAATCCGAGCTATACTGATTTCAAGATGGGCAGAAAGAAAAGCTACATAATGACACAGCTTGACGGTAACAACCATTCGGTATTCAGCCTGAACTACCATCTCATCCTCATCGTCAAATACAGGAGAGAAGTCATTACCGATGTCATATCGGAGTATCTTAAGCACATGTTCTGCTACATAGCGCCGAAGTACAAGATCACGCTCTCGGAATGGAACCATGACAAGGGCCATGTGCATATCCTGTTCAAGGCAGAGCCTGACAGTGGGATATCGAAGTTCATAAACGCATACAAGGCAGCTTCATCGAGGCTCGTGAAGAAGGATTTCCCGGAAATAAGGAACAAGCTCTGGAAGGAATATTTCTGGTCAAGGAGCTATTGCCTGATAACAGCAGGCGGGGCGCCGCTTGAGATCCTGAAGGAATACATCCGCACTCAGGGAGAGGGTCATGATGGAAGAAAAGGGTGAGGCCATCGTCATTTCCAAGTGCATGGAGTTCAGGATCAAGCCAGATGATGAACAGAAGATCCTTATCTGGAAGACCTTCGGCTGCTGCCGCTTCGTCTGGAACCATCTTCTTGATGAGCGCATTGGCTATGAGAAGATGAATAAAGGGAAGCTGCTCAACACGACTCCTGCACATCTGAAGAAGGACAACCCATTCCTTTCCGAAGTCGATTCGATGGCCCTGATAAACACGCAGCTGAATCTGAATCAGGCATGCAGGAAGCTCTTTCCAAAAGGGAAGGCTCCCAAATTCAGGGCAAAGGGAAAAGACAAGCGTTCATATACTACCAACTGGATAAACAACAACATCGAGATAATCCACAAGAGAGATATGGAGAACTATATCAAGTTGCCCAAGCTCGGGTTTGTGCGCATCATACTCCACCGGGACATACCGGCTGGCTGGAGGATGAAGCATGCGACGGTCAAGGAGATTGCAAGCGGGAAGTTCTTCATATCGCTCACTTTTGATGTGGAGAAGGAACCAATAGAGATGAAGAAGGAATTCGAGAAGGTGGAAGCCTTCGATTATTCCATGCCTTCTCTTGTCATCTCCGCATCCGGAGAGAACGACATCTCATCTGATGACATCCGCTGGTACCGCAATCTCGAGGAGAAGATTGCCAAGGAGCAGGGAAAGCTCTCAAGGATGCTGCATGGGTCTGCGAACTACTGGCAGCAGAAACACAAGATCGGAAAGCTCCATGAGAAGGCAAGGAACAGGAGGAAGGACTTTTTGCATAAGCTCTCTCATGATGTTGCCGCTGCCTTTGATGCCGTCATAGTGGAGGAGATGAACCTCCGGCACATGTCGCAGTCCCTGAACTTCGGCAAGAGTGTCTATGACAACGGCTACGGGATGCTGAGAGGAATGCTTGCCTATAAGCTTAATGCGCAGGGGAAGATACTTGTGAAGGTCGACAGGTTCTTCCCTTCGAGCAAGCGATGCTCAGTGTGCCATGAGGTCAATCACGACCTGAAGCTTTCTGACCGTGAATGGACATGCCAGTCATGTGGCACACATCACGACAGGGACAAGAACAGTTGCAAGAACCTGCTGGATGAGGGTA
>CASFDA010000002.1 GCA_949293335.1 uncultured Spirochaetales bacterium | reverse complement strand
TTTCTTACATAATAACACACTTAACTCTTTATTTTAGCCTTTCTTGCTTTTCCCTTCTGGCTGTTTTCCAATATTTCCTGCTTTTACCTTTTCAAATCTGCATTTACCCCTTTTGTCCTGCATTTACTTTTTCAATTAACCTGATCATAGGATTTTGACAAGATTCTTTGCATACGCCTTATTCAGGCGGACAGTTCCCCTGTCAAACTCTATAACAAGTATTGTATTCACATCGTCCTTCACTACTTCCCTTATTCTTCCAATTCCTAGAGCTGGGGATTTCACCTTGTCCCCTATTTCGAAATCCTCTGTGCCGGCAAGTGGTTTTGCAATCGGTTCCGATGAGAGGCTTGCAAACTTCGAATTGAGCACTATTGTCTCATTCCTGAATGCGATCTTCACCATCTCTTCCCCGTATTTGTTGATATTGCTCTCAACAACCTTTCCTTCCCCATAGGTTGCACTATAGACAATATCTCCTGACTTGTACTTGCATTTTGCCTTCACGAGATCTATTCCACTTGCCCATGTAGGTCTGTTCTCTATCTTCTTTCCCCATCTGGGAGTAACGCTTTCCCAGATATGGCTTGAAGGGGATGAAGAGAACGTATTTCCCCTTAAATGGCCAGAGTAGAGGTTTGCGGGGATTTCCAGGAGGAATCTCGACGGGTGCTCTGCGCTATGTGATCCCCATCTGAATCTTGATGCTGCATACGAGAGATAGAGTATATCCATAGCCCTTGTGATAGCAACATATAGTATTCTCCTCTCTTCTTCAATGTCATCCTCATCCTTTGAAAGGAAGCCCGGGATGATCTCATCTTCAAGTCCGACTACGAACACACGCTTGAACTCAAGTCCTTTCGTGTTGTGCATCGTGATCAATGTCACGCCTTTCCTGTCGTCTTTTCCATCTCCATTGAGCGTAGTCGAATCGAGTGTGATGTTCTGCAGGTACATCGAAAGTGCCTGCCGTCCCTGACCGTAGTTGTTGAGGTCTCCGATCAGAGTGCTGATATTCTCTTCTCTCGACTTCCTTATCTGAGAATCACTCTCTTTTGCCCAGTAGGACATGAAACCAAGGTGATCAAGCACTCTATAAAGTGCATCACCGAGAGGTCTCTCTTCATCCAGATCCTTACCAAGCTCTTCAAACGCGGAGATAAGAGAAGAAACGCCATCCATTTTCTTCTTTCCGCTCTCAAGATAGAGCTGGAGGGAATCGAGGAAATTATCAGAAAGGGCTGTGATTTCAGAAAATGCCTTCTTCCCTATTCCCCGTGCAGGCTTGTTGACAATGCGGGAGAAGGAAACACTGTCATATGGATTGATTGCAAGTGAAAGAAGTGCCAGCGCATCCTTTATCTCTTCGCGCTCATAGAATCTGAGGGCACCGACTACTTTATGAGGTATTCCCCTTCTCTGGAATACCCGTTCGAACTCCATCGACTGGGCGTTGGTCCTGTATATCACGGCTGTGGAGTCGAATTCCCCATCCCTTTCTATTATCTCAGCAACCCGCTCTGCCTCAAAGCTGCCACTTTCAGAAAGGAGAAGTTCTGGTTTTGCTCCATGACGGTCGTTCGCGCTTATGATGCTCTTCTTATGCCTTGCCACATTATTGGCAATCAGCTTATCCGCAATACTCAATATCTCACTGGTGGACCTGTAGTTCTTCTCGAGCTTTATCTCCCGGACATTCGGGAACTGAGAAGTGAAAGAGAGGATGTTCTTGATCTCCGCACCCCGGAAACGGTAGATCGACTGGTCATCATCACCTACCACACATAGCTGCACGCTAGGAGATGAGAGGAGGTTCAGGAGGCGGAACTGCATCTTGTTCGAGTCCTGATACTCATCGACGAGGATGAGCTTGAACCTCCTCTGGTACTTCTCCCTTATTTCCTTATTGCTGCCCAAAAGTGATACGGGGAGGGAAATCAGATCGGAAAAGTCGACGTTTCCCGATTTCTCCAGTTCGTGCTCATATCTTGCGAAGTAATTCCTGAATCCTGGGATCTCATGTCCGAATCTCGAAACTTCATCGTCATCAGGCTTCAGTCCCTGCTCCTTTGCCCTTGCAATCTCTCTGTATATCTCCCTTATCTCCTTTTTATCCAGTCCGGGATATGAATTTGCAAGGAGGGAAAGTGAGTCATCATCGTCATATATGCTGAACATCGGGCTGAGGCGCGGGAACATCTCCCTCTCGCGAAGGAGTATGTAAAGGCCGAATGAGTGGAATGTCTTTATGAGCATCTGCGAGATATCAGAACCAGGAAGCATCTTCTCCACCCTGTCCTGCATCTCCTTTGCAGCCTTGTTCGTGAATGTCACGGCAAGTATCTGATATGGCTTGAGGATACCTTCAGAAAGGTAATAGGCAATTTTGTTTGTAATTACACGGGTCTTTCCAGATCCGGCAGAGGCAAGGATGAGGAGGTTGTGCTCCCTGTCGGTCACAGCCTCCCTCTGCTCCTCATTGAGAAGTGAAAGGAACTGATTCAAACCACGACTCCCTCGAGATCAAAGCCCATGGCCTTCGTTATCCTGACAGTCACGACATCTCCTGCTTCAAGATCGCCGCCAACTATCACAGTAACGCCATCGACTTCGGGCGCTTCTGAATATATGCGTCCAAAATAGAGTTTCTCATCACCTTCTATCTTCTCTTCGACAAGGGCCCTGTACTCCTTGCCGACAAAGTTCCTGACCCTTCTGGCACTGATTTCATCCTGAAGTCTTGAGATCCGTTCCTGATATTCTTTTGCCCTCTTATGTGCCTTGTCGTGTTCCCTCTTTCCCCTCATCGAGAAGGCTGGCGTATCCTCTTCCCTCGAATAGAGGAATGAACCCATCCAGTCCAGTTCAGCCCTCTTGACGAAGTCCTCGAGCATTTCGAACGATTCCTCATCTTCTCCCGGAAAGCCGAGCATCAGCGTTGACCTGATGACACTTTCAGGCAGTTCCTTCCTGATTTTCTCTATGAGGGCAAGGTACACTTCCTCATTTCCCACTCTTCCCATCGGGCGGAGCACCTTCGGATCGACATGCTGGAACGGGATATCAAAATAAGGAAGGATCTTCTTCCTTTCCTTCATCAGAGGAAGGAGGTCATGGGGAAACATGTCTGGATGGATGTAGAGCATCCTCAGTACAAAATCACCATCAATGGATGACAGTTTGTCCATCAGGGATACGAAAGCTCCCGTCTTCTTCTCGTCGCTCATATATGCGGCAAGGTCCTGCGCGACGATGTTTATCTCGTATATGCCGCTATCTACAAGTCTCTTTGCTTCCCTGATTACAAGCTCCTCCGGCCTAGAGCGAAGTTCTCCTCTTATAATCGGTATTGCACAGTACGCACATCGGTGATTGCACCCCTCTGAGATCTTGAGGTATGCACTTCCTTTATATGAAAGGAGTACCTTCCTGTCATCGCGTTCAGCATACTTCGACAAAGGATATGCCGGGTGGAGGAATGTCTTTTCCCCTTCTTCTGCCTTTTCAAGGATTTGAGAAAACTGAGAAAGGTCATGATTGCCGAAAAAGGCATCTGCTTCCGGGAAGTCCATGTCGTCCATATAACGCTCTGAAAGACATCCGGCAAGAACAATATATGCATGCGGATAGAGTTTCCTCAATGACAGCACAGTATCTATCGACTCTTTCTTCGCATCTTCAATGAAACCACATGAATTGACAACAATGACAGAGGCCTTCTCTGGATCAGAGACAACCTCGTATCCCCTTTCAATTGCATATGAGAGGAGAATTTCAGAATCGACCTGGTTCTTTGCGCAGCCAAGGCTTTCAAGGTAAATCTTCTTGTATTTTGTTCCTGCCATAATAAGGAATCATACGAGTTTTGAACTTTTTGCTCCATTCCCTTCTTTCTTTCCACTTCTCTTGCAAGAAGGGGGAAAAATCTCTTAAGTTCTTGATGAGATGGACAAAGAGATTCTAAGAGTGCAGTCACTTGAAGCCAGCTTTGGTAAAAAGAACATATTCTCCCCTATCTCTTTTTCTCTATATGAGGGAAAGACAACCACACTGTTTGGTCCATCCGGGTGCGGGAAAAGCACCATCGCACTCATCATCTCCCTGCTTTCTGATGAGAGCATCCATCTCAGCGGCCATGTGACATTCAACGGAAGGGATATCTTTTCTCTGAAAGAACGAGAGAAGAGAGAATACAGGAAGAAAATCGGCTATGTATTCCAGAACCCGATGATGGCATTCTCCCCGTTCTCGAAAATCATAAGGGCGTTTGAAGAACTCCATGTAGGGAAAAACAAGAATGAGATAATAAGAATAGGGAGAAAATATTTTTCCCTCCTCTCACTTGATGAGAGATACCTGTTCTCATACCCGGATGAGCTTTCTGGAGGAATGAGGATAAAGGCAAACCTTGCGCTGAGCCTCTCAGGAAACCCAGCTGTACTCATTCTCGATGAAGTCACCAGATCGCTTGACAGAAAAAGCAAGGAAGAAGTCCTCTCCCTCCTGGAAAGGATACAGAGGGAAAATAATACATCCTATCTGCTGATCACACACGAGAAAGATGTGGAAATGAGGATGAGCGATGATACGATCTTCTTCAAGGGACAAAACAAGAAACCAAGCTCGAAGGCAATAGTAAAAAGAAAGGCAGAGGATGAAGTCGTACTCTCCATCAAGTCCCTGACAAAGAGTTTTGGCGAGAAGAAGGTACTTGATAACGTTTCCCTTGAAGTGAAGAAAGGTGAAAGGATCGGAATCACAGGCAGGACAGGATCAGGAAAGAGCACCCTGCTTGGCCTGATCGCATCGCTCTATCCCCCTGACAGTGGAAATGTAATCAGGAATGAAAAGGGAACAGTCCTCCTTTTTCAGGATCCATTCTCTTCCCTCGATCCGAAGATGAGAGTGAAGGATGTTCTGAGAGAACCTATGGAGATATACCAGAAGAGAGGATGGATGAAGAAGATGAGGAAAAAAGAGATGGATGAGATCACACATTCCTCTCTCAATTCATTCGGCATAGATGAATCTCTCTTTGAAAGGAAAATCAAATACCTCTCGGGTGGAGAGAGGGAGAAAGTATATCTGATGAGTGCCCTGATGGTAGAACCAAGGCTACTCCTTTTGGACGAGGCTCTGGCATCCCTTGATGAAGAGAGCTCCGAGAACCTGATAAACGAACTTTTTGCAAAAAGCGAAGAATATAACTTCGCTCTGGTATTCGTCTCCCACAATTATAAGCTCGTGGAGAGGATAGCGGATAAGATATATCTCCTGGAGGATGGAAAACTGACCAGAGTCGCCCCTTCTTGAAAAAGAAGCTGGCCTGTAAGATAGCGGTATGGAAATCGGAAAGCTCAGTCAGGAGATAATAAAACGGCGATCAGAACTCTTTGCTCTGTTGAGAGACAAAGCGGAAATCAGCGGAATTGAAGAGATAGAGATCCTCTTTTCCCCCGCGACATCAGACTCCAGACTCGGTTATTTCATCCCTGAGGATAACCTCATAGTCATTTCAAGCGCACTTATGGATAGTGGAAATGATGAAGTAATCGAAAATGTATTCCTACACGAACTTGCACATGCGATGGCATACAAGAAGTACTCATCACTTGAACATGACAGTACATTCCGGACCTGCTGTCACCTGCTGGGCGTAAAGGATGATTTCGACAAGGCCAGAATCAGACTGAATCTGGAGAAAAACAGAAACGCGGAGAGAAAAGTGCAGAAACTCATCGCACTCTCCTCTAGCCCTTATAGCGCAGAGGCGGAAGAAGCGTTGAAGAAAGCAAGGAAGATCATAGCCGAGTATGGACTCAGGAAAAGAGAAAATACCGAACCTGATGATGAGATCTTCTACGTCACGGTTCTCTCCAAAAACAGATTTCAGATATACGAGAAATACCTGGCTTCACTTGTCAAGTTGCTAACAGGAACATTCTTCCTCATCGAAAAGCACAGAGAGAAGAAAAACAACATCACATTCTATGGCAATTTCGAACAGACAGAGTGTGCGCTATATCTCTGGAACTACCTTTACTCAGGCCTCGATGAAGAATTTGAAAAAAGAAGAAAAGAAGATCCTGACCTGGACAGGAGGAACTTCTTGTCAGGACTGGTCCTCAAACTCTATGAAAGGGTGAAAGGAGAAGAGAAAATCACCAAAATGCTCATGCTCTCTGCAGACGAGAATATGAGAAAGCTGAAAGAGCTCAGCAGGCTGAGGATAACGACAAGGAGAAGCAGAAGTTCAGTCTTCGAAAGCTATTCATTCAACAAAGGAAAAGAAGCGGGGAATGCCTTCAGAATCCCTGAGAAGGGAAAGGTGTGGAAAAAAGTCAGGGCCATTGGCAAATGAAGAAACGCATATACGTGTTCCAAAAGTTGCTTTATACTAGAAATTTTTGCCTCACGTGCTTTTCCAGAAATTATGATGATTAAAAATGTGACAATTTCCAAATCGTCCGAATCGCACACAAGATACTATGTACCAATTGAGCGGGTCACAATCCATTTTAACAAAAGGGACAAAGGGGAATCACCTGTATGGAAAAAGTTGACAAGATGTCATCCGTTGATTTCATGGTAATCCACGCTATATTTAATATATTAGGTGCGATAATGAAGAAAAAAGAGAAAACTGACATCATCAAAGGGCTTTTTTGGGACTACGAAATCAACCCTGAAACCTACCTATGGATGGCAGAGCATCCCGACAAGGCTGATAAGAAAGACCTGCAACGTTTTTTCATCAAGGCATTCGAACACCTGCGATGGCATGACCTTCTCGGGATTTTCGGCATCGAAACAGTCAAGAAGCTCCTGACGGAAGAAACACGCAGAGGATTGAGAAAGGAGGCATGTGAAAGATATGACTCAGTATGCGCAATATTACGAGGAGAATCTTTATCCGTTACAAGACAAGATATTGAAAACCGTAAACAAGCTCTCAAGCCCTTTCTATCTAACAGGTGGTACGGCGCTTAGCCGAGGATACTTCCACCACAGGTATTCAGATGATCTGGATTTCTTTGCGAATGGCATCGATGATTTTAAGGATCTTTCCGCGGAAGCAATCAAGGCTATAAGAGAGCTTCCTGGCATATCGCTGGTACCATCCTTCACGATAGTGTCCGATACATTCATCGGAATGATGATCAAGTCTGATGACGGCACCATGCTGAAAATTGATTTCGTGAATGACATCCCCTACAGAAACGGAAAGCCAAGTGTGCATGGAAAGTTAGGAAATTTGGACTCTCTTGAGAATATACTCACAAACAAAATTTCAGCACTGATCGGCAGGACAGAGATGAAAGACATTGCCGACCTTTGGCGCATATGTAAGGGAATGCCGTTCAAGTGGAAAGATGCGATTAACAAGGCCTTAAACAAAGAAGCCTGCATCGACAGCCTGATGATATCTGCAATTCTCACAAGCATATCGGAAAAGGATTTCGATGCCATCCGATGGATAGACAAGCCGGATTTCGTATCTTTCGAGAAGGATCTCAGCGCCATAAGCAGGGATCTGTTGGAAGAAAAGGAGAACTCATTATCCAGAAGAAAAACGCGATCAAAAAGCATTTGAAGCAATGAAGCAATGGGAAAAGTGGCATAACTGGTGGCGGAACAGGAACTTGTCAACGACCTTCAGGACAAGCCTGAAGGCTTGGACGTGAGCGTTTTGCCCACAGGCTCCGTTGCCGGTTTGCCTGTGGCACTCCATCCATACGGCTGATTGACTGCAGCCTGCCCGGATTGCTCGACCCGGGTGATGT
>CASFDA010000001.1 GCA_949293335.1 uncultured Spirochaetales bacterium | reverse complement strand
GAAACTGGGATATATGTCCCCTATTGAATTCAGGAATCTCAAGCTAAAGGAACTTGAAGTTGCAAAGCTTGTAATATAGCTTAAATGAAGGTCTAAATGTGTCTACCTTCTAGGGGATAGTTCATTCAATGGCGTCAAGGTGAATTCTCTTTGTGTGAACCTTCCTATTCCCATGGACACAGAAAACCTTTTGATCGAGAGAACAAGAACTTCAATCAGAAAAGGACTTTCTAGTGAATGGAAAAGCTTGTGAAGATGATACGTATGTTTCAGGCATCATTCTTTTTGAACTCATTCAGAGTCTTCTCGATAGTCATGACGGCATCAATGACTTTCTGAGAACACTTGTGCCCCTTTGGGGAATTGCCGCGAAGAATATCGTAGCACCTGATCGAACCATACTCATCCTTATATATCTCTGCAGCCCTTCTGATGGCCTTATATGTATCCATCTTGCTTTTTCCGTCCATCGATCCGCTGCTGAGCTTATAGCTGATGACTGCAGTGACAGCTGAAAAAGCACCACAGACTTCCTGCATTGCGCCAAACCCGCCTCCGAACCCTTCCATGATTTTATAGACTGTGACTTCATCGATTCCAAGTTCCCCTGCGTATGGAAGCATCACCGCCTGGGAACAAGTACAACCACGAAGATAAGCATCTGCAGCCTGCTTTGCCTTTTCTTCTGCTGTCATAGGACCTCCTTTCATGATAGTGAATCTGCAAACTTGCTGAGAGCATCAAGACCTTTGATCAGGACCTCGCGATCGCAGCCATATCCAATCCTGAAACATCTTTCTTCTCCGAAGCAGGATCCAGGAGTTACAAAAGCACCTGTCTTGTCATAGAGAGTTTTGGCAAATTCAAATGAAGGAATAGAGAAATCATAGCGTATCAGAGCTGTTGTACCAGCATCTGGCTTTATGTATCTGAAATGAGGATTCTCTTCTATCCACTTATCGAGGATGGCAAGGTTCTCCCTTACGATATTCTTGTTTCTATTCAATATGACATCACTATGTCTGAGACAGATTGATGCAACCATATCATCAAACATGCCACAGCTTATGAGATCATAATCACGGTGCGAGAAGAATGCATCAAGTGCTGTCTTGTCATGCGTTGCAATCCAGCCCATGCGGATTCCCGCAAGCGAGAACACTTTCGACATACTGCTTGTAGATATTCCCTTTGAATATATATCTGCAACTGACTCTGACCAGATATCCTCCTGTGTGAGATGACGATAAACTTCATCTACAAAGAGATACGCATCCACGCTTTTTGCCATACTGACTATTTCATGAAGCATCGATTGCGGCATCAGTGCCCCTGTCGGATTATTGGGATTGTTGAGGACTATGAGTTTTGTATCTTTCCTGAGAAGCCTTTCAAGTTCCTCCAGATCAGGAAGATATCCATTTTCCTCCTTCAGCTTCATGACATCCAGATCGGCCCCGATCGATTCTGGAATAGAATACAGCTGCTGATATGTCGGCATGATGCTTATCACATGGTCAGAAGGAGAAACGAGGGAAACGAAGACATGATGGTTTGCCCCTGCGGCTCCGTGCGTAAGTACGATCTCATCCTTTCCTATAGTACGATAGAGTTTTGAAATCCCCTCCAGAAGAGTGCTGCTTCCTGTAATATCTCCATAAGTAAGACGCTTGGAGGCAAAGTCATTCAGTACTTTTTCCTTGTCCTCTTTTGTGAAAGCAAAAAGCTCATCAAGGGAAATTGAATCAACGCAGGTCTCCGCTATATTGTACTTTGCCCCATTTTCATATTTATTCATCCACTCTTCGACTGCAAAAGGCTTTATCTTCATCTCTGATCTCCAGTTGGGAAAAGACTAACACAAAAATGGCCTCAATTTCTCTTCTCAAGTTCCCTGTATTCAACAGGAAGTAACGAAGAGAATGTGATTACATATCCAAGTCCGTTCGGAACCACCATCTCGAGAAACTTCTCCTTGTCCATGCCAAAGAGGGAAATAAGGGCAACTCGCATCACCCCGGAGTGCATCAGGACAAGGGCAGAAGAGTATCCCTTGTCCTCACAATCTGAAACTGTATCCAAAACTGCAGGAAGAATTCTCCTGGAAACATCACTGAACGTCTCTTCATCCATCACTGGCCTGTCATGGACCCATGAATAGAAATATTGGTCTATTTCATCTTTTGATTTCAGTATGTGACCTTCATACGAACGGAAATCTATCTCCCTGAACTTATCTGATATGATCACATCCCTATCACCGAAAAGGATGCGGAATGTATCCACGCATCTGGAAAGAGGAGAAGAAAAGCAGATATCAGCATCAGGATAATCGACCTTCTCTTTCATCTCCTCAAGTTCCCTCTTTCCCTTTTCTGTCAGAGAGACATCAAGATTTCCGGAAAGGCGGTGACTGACGTTTGCAGTGCTCTCACCATGCCGCACCAGAGTAAGTGTGAACTTTTTCAAAGTATGATCTCCTTTTTAGGGTACGCAAGCATTGCGGGACCATCATAATGTTCTTCTATGAAAGTGAGAATCTCTTTCCTTTCGCCATAAACGGGGAGATGGGAAACCAGAAGCTTTTCAGGTTTTGCTGTAGTAGCTAGCTTCACAACCTTTTCCGGATTCATGTGGTTCTGATCATCATTCCCTTTTCCCGGATAGAAAGAACACTCTGAGATGAGCAGATCAGAATTCTTTGAAAACGCGCAAAGGGCATCAGTAATGGTTCCGTCTGCCGTGTACACTATGCTCTTCCCGCCTGCTTCCAATTTCATGGCAAGAGTGGCAACCGGGTGCTTTGTCCTACAGTAGCTGACATTAAAAGGGCCGATCTCCTCTTTCACATTCTCATCGATGTGCACAACAGATGATACATTTTCGTATGTATAGCCATGATCTTCCTCCGCGTGGAAGAAAAGTGGATCGCATGATTTTCCAAGCTGCATCGAAATGAGACGCGAATAGATCGCAACACCAGCGTCGGCAATATGATCCGCATGGCTATGAGAGATGATCACATGGGAAATCCTGTCAAAGGAAATCACTTCCCCAAGAATACTGAGAGCCCCGCTCCCGATGTCCATAAGGATCGGAAAGTCATCATACTCGACCAGATAACAGCTTGTCGCATGGCGTGATATAGGTGTTCCGCTACACTCTCCGATCACTGTCAGTTTAATCCTACTCACGACTATCCCCCAAAAGCATCCTCGTATAATCGCTTTTTGCTTCCTCTTCGATTCTTTCTGCATCCAGCACTTCTACTATGCGCCCGTGCAACATGACATAGACCCTGTCGCAGAAATACCTCACAAGGTCTATATCGTGGGAGATGAAGATGAACGAAGTATTCCTCTTTTCCCTTATCCTCCTGAGCAGATTGATGATCTGTGCCTGTACTGACAAATCGAGTGCAGAGACACACTCATCTGCGATTATGACATCAGGATTTAATAGGAGGGACCGCGCGATCACGATTCTCTGGGCCTGTCCCCCTGATATCTCATCCCTGTGCTTTGAAAGGATGTCGACATCAAGGCCGACAGATCTCGTCATACTTTCAACCATCTCCCTCCTTTCATCTGCACTAAGATCTTTCCTGTTTATCTTAAGTGGCTCTTCAAGAACGTTCCTAAGCGAGAAGAAAGGATTCATCGCCCCTTTGGGGTCTTGGAAAATGTACTGAACAGCTGTCCTGAAAGCTTTCTTTTCATCCCCAGTCATCCCTCTTATATCTTTCCCGTAAAAGAAAACACTGCCACTTGTAGGTTCCATCAGATCGCCAAGGATCCAGCTGAGAGTGCTTTTTCCACTTCCTGACTCACCCACTATTCCAACGCTCTCTCCTTTGTCCAGATACAGAGAGATGTCATGAAGCGCCTCATATCCTGTTTCAGGAAAGATTTTTGAAATCCGGACACCTTCGATGATTTTCATCTGATGCACCTCACGTAATGTGTATCGCTCAGAGCTTTGTATCCAACAGCTTCAAGGCATTTCTCCTTTTCATATCTGCATAGTGATGCGAACGCGCAGGAAGAACTTGCCCGTGAAAACAGGGGAGCATATCCGCCAAGCTCTGCAAGATACTCGCTTTTGTCTTTCTTGCTCACTTCATTGAGGCTGATGAGAGCTTTCGTATATGGATGTACAGGATGTGAGAATATCTCTTCATTAAGTCCTTCTTCCACGATCTTTCCACCGTACATCACATAAACCCGGTCTGCAAAGCGCCTGACAAACTTGAGGTCATGGCTGATTATGAGCATAGCGAGCTCTTTTTTCTCAAGAAGTGAGATGTAAAGGCCCTCTATTTGTCGCCTTATATGTGCATCGAGCGCACTTGTCGGCTCATCTGCGATCAACAATTTTATATCATCCATCAGCGCGATCGCGATGTTGATCCTCTGCTTCATCCCCCCTGACAGCTGCCCAGGACGTGATGAAAGGACCCGATCCACATCCTCAAGACCGAGAGAAAGCAATATCTCCCTTGCCCTTTCCAGCGCCTCCTTCTTCTTCACATCCTTATGCCGTTCAAGATAGAAGTCAGTCATCTGGGAAGAGATCTTTATCAGAGGATGGAGACTCTCGCTCGTATTCTGGGCAACGAATCCTATATGCCTGTAAAGGTTTTCACGAAGTTCGTCAGGAGAATATGAAAGTACACTTTTGCCAGAAAACTTCACATCCCCTTCTGTAATCTTCACATCATCAGGGAGGATAGATAAGAGGCATCTTATACTCATAGTCTTCCCCGATCCGGATTCTCCGACAAGAGCAACTTTCTCACCTCTTTTAACATTCAGGGAAAGGGATGAGAGGATTATATGCCTTTCATCTTCTGCAGACAGATTCTCAAATGAGAGGACATTATCCATGCACCTTCCTCCTTCTGTCGAAAATGATGTCATTAAGTCCATCTCCCAGAAGATTGAACCCCAGAACTAATATCAGAAGGACAACACCCGCCGGTACTGCCTGATAAGGATGTATCAATACATAACTGCGAGCCTCAGAGAGCATCATGCCAAGGCTCGAAAGCGGAGGTTGGATTCCTAGTCCGAGAAAAGAAAGCGAGGATTCGAGGAGAATCGCACTACCAAGCGAGCTTGTGAATTGAGTTATGAGACGTGTCAGGATAGAAGGAAGTATATGGAGCATGGCGATACGTACTTTCCCTGCTCCATAGGACTCTGCTGCTTTGACATAAAGACTTTCCCTATTCTCCAGCACCATGTTGCATGTGAGGCGGGAAAAGGACGGAACCATCGAGATAGAGATGGCGGCGATCGAAGGAATGATACCCTTACCCAAAACTGCTGACAAAGTAAGAGCCACAAGTATAGTCGGAAAAGCCATCAAGGCATCGACAAAACGCATAAGGAAACGGCGCAAGAACTTCGGGCCAAGTGCGGCTATTATACCGAGGACAATGCCGGAGAAAGACCCTACGATCACTGAAAAAAGACCTGATGTGATTGCAATTCTGGACGCAGCCATAAGCCGGGACAAAATATCCCGGCCAAATTGGTCACAGCCGAGGAGGTGACGCATCGACGGGGCTGAGAATCTTGAAGGGAGGTCCATTGCTGCGGGGTCATAAGGCGTATAGAAGAATGAGAGGAGTGCGGGAACAACGACAAACAGGACAAGTACTATTCCTGCTAAAAAAGATGCATTCATCCTTTTCATCTTTCCCCCTCCTCTGTGCTTCTTATGCTAGGATTCACCGCATGGACGACAAGATCACCTAGGAGGTTCATTATGACGACAAAGAAAGAGACAAATACGACAATTCCCTGTACCAGAGAAAGATCACGCATCTCTACTGCGGTGAGAAATAGTCTGCCAAGACCGGGTAGTGAGAAAACTGACTCGACGATCGCAGTTCCACCCAAGAGTTTCGCAAGCTGGGTAGTTGCAAGTGTGATCGGGCCTGTAAGCGCGTAGCGCATTGCATAGAAAATCACGGCTCTCTTCCTCGAAAGACCCTTTATAACAGCGCTTTTGTACCAATCTTCTGAAAGTGCATTGTTCATGCTTGCCCTCACAAGGCGAAGCATCGGACCTATCTCCCCGACAGCCAAGACTATTACAGGAAGGAATGTTGCCGTCATATAGCCTCTGAAGCTTTGAAAAGGAGATACGTATTCCCCTATTCCGCGAACTCCGAGGACAGAAGAAAAGAGTATCAACAGGAGAAGAGAGAGCCAGAAAGACGGGATGCTCGAAAAAAGCTGCACAATAGTGCGCGCGCTCCCATCTACCCATGTCCCTCTTTTCAGACTTGATGCAGATCCGATAAAAAGAGAGAAGGCAAACGAGATTGCTATTGAAAAGAACGCAAGGGAAAAGGTAATTCCAAGTCGCTGGGAGATAAGGAGCCAGACACTCTGCCCGAAATAACTGGAAGTTCCGAAATCTAAAGTAATCAGGCTCCTGTAGTAATCCAAGAGCCTGACATATAGAGGTCTGTCCAGTCCAAGTTCCATTTCAAGACGCTCAAGAGCAGCGGCATCACCTTCTACTCCCAAAGCCACTATGGCGGCATTGCCTGGAATCAGATCGAGGGCAAGAAAAGTCAGGAGACTGACTATGATCATGACCGCGAATGCCGAGAAGATGCGTTTTAATGCATACTTTACCATTTTTTACAGTCTATCAGAAAAATGCATCGTATTGAACTTGAAGATATTGATCGGATATGTCTCGAACCCTTCTAACCTTGAGGTGCTTACATATATCTGTATCGGATCCTGAAGATATAATGCAGGCACTTCATGCGCAAGAAGACGCTGCATCTCTCCTGCAATCTCTTTCCTCTTGTTCTCGTCAAGCTCACTGTTATACGCATCGATGAGCATATCAAACTCTTTGTTGCTGTAATTGAAATAGTTTTCCTGTGAAGTGCTCCTGTAACGCGCAAGAAGGGAGGATGCGTCAAGACGGCCTGTGTGTCCAACTACAGTCAGATCGTAATTCCTGCCATTGTAGACATCACTGAGCCAATTTGCCCACTCAACGATCTGTATGTTCACATTTATACCTACATTCTCGAGAGCCTGAGCGATTATCTGTCCGGCATTCACATACTCCTGATAACTTCTCGGAAGGAACATATCCAGCGTAAGCTCTCCTTCACCATAGCCAGCTTCACTCAGAAGCGTGCGTGCCTTTTCAACGTCATACGGGTAAATGTCATTCATATCCACGTATTCGGAAAGGACTACAGGAAAGTGAGAACCTATCTTCTCACCATAGCCCCACCACACAGCATCAATTATGGCATCCTTATCTACTGCATAGTTTATTGCCTGGCGAACACGAAGATCAGAAAGTGCCGTCGAGGCGTTGTTCATCGCCATCAATTGCAGACCATTTCCCGCTTCTGCATGGATTGTGAAATTCCCATCGCCTTCAAACTGGGATACAAGATCGCCTGTAATCAGGATCAGATCAACCTGTCCGTTCTTGAGCGCAGTTACCTGACTTGTGAAATCAGGCATCATCAGGAACGCGACTTCGTCTATGTTGCACTCACCTCTGTAATTTTCATTCCTCTCAAGGACAAGACTCTGCTGCGGAACCCAACTCTGCAGAACATATGGGCCGGACCCGACAGGATTTGAGCGAAGTTTCTCCTCACTTGTATCCACAATTGCAGACCAAGGATATGAAAACAGAGAAAGCGCAACTACATTCAGGGAATTGAAATGAAATACTACTGTATCTTCATCTGCGACTTCTACCGACTCGATGGTGGAATAATCGCCTCGCCTCACCCCATTTGAAAGAAAGCGATCAAATGAACTCTTGACAGCTTCAGCATCACACGGATTGCCATTTGAGAAGAGCGTATCCGGACGGAGACTAAATGTGATAGAAAGGCCATCAGGGGCAATTTCCCAGCTCTCGGCAAGCTGAGGAACTATATTTCCATTCCTGTCCACAGTCACAAGTGTCTCGTAGATACTGCTTGTCACCTGAAAAGTGCTTGCACTTGCACTCATATGGGGGTCTAGGCCGTCAGGATCTACTGTGACAGCCATACGAACCCTGCTCCTCTCTTCCTGAGTAGGAGCAGAGACTATATTATTTTTCTCACTTCCTCTTGTGCAGGCAGAAAGAACGATGAGGCACAATAAAATGGTGAATATCACTCTTATTTTCTTCATGCCCAAACTTTAGCCTAAAGAGGCATCTCATTCCATTCTTTATTCCAAGCCTTTACAAAAGGTTTACAAGAAAATTCTCAGCGTATAGAAAACTGTGACAGTACCATCTAAGCAAGCTTAGGGGCTTCCATGGAGTATTCATGGGCTTTTTCCTCGTTCACTGATGCCATGCTTCTTAGGTGCGTTGCCGCACGGTCGTCCACATCGACCTTCGCCTTCTGCGGGATCCTGAAGCTCTTCCTCGACCGGTGCTTCGTCTTGAACCTGGGATACTTCGCATTCCCTCTGAAGAACGCCCTGAATGCAGATGAGAGGTCAGATGACACGCATTGCAGTGTCTGGGCAGGAGCATCTGAGAGCCAGGGGAAGGCAGGCTTGAGGGTATGGGCTATGAAATTGTTGAGGTCGAATGCAGTATGGCTCTCCTTCCTCCTCTCATAAGACTTGGAAGAATATTCCAGGAGGCGGTTCCAG